>NZ_JAQOSP010000134.1 GCF_030068475.1 Roseofilum acuticapitatum BLCC-M154
CCGGTTTCCGCAAGCGGACATGAAAATCTGTTAAGAAGCGGGCAAGATGCCCGCACTCCTCTAATCCCTTGATATTACTGGAGTGGGAGCGTCTCGCTCCCTAAATTTTTAATCATGGTATTTCCGCTTCGCGGACATGAACAATCGGACTTGATATGATTGCTGTAGGAGCGAAAAATTTTTCGCCCCTACTTGGGGTGCTTAACTACGGTTAACTTGGGCCAGAATTTCAGCCAGAATTTCCCCTGCACCGCGTCCCCGTAGCTCTTGGGCTAGATTAATTCCCAGTTGTTCAGCTTCTTGGCAACTGCCGGTAATTTGGTCGCGGATCAGGCGCTGACCGTCTAAACTGGCTACCATACCCACTAATGTAAGGCGATCGCCTTCAATAGAGGTATTCACCCCGATGGGCACTTGACATCCCCCTTCTAAGCTTCGCAGAAAAGCCCGTTCAGCCAAACAGCGATAGAGAGTAGCTTCATGTTGGATGACTTGGATAATGTCCAAAATCTCCGTATCTCCCTCACGGCACTCGATACCCAATGCCCCTTGGCCTACGGCATGGAGCGAAATATCAGAGGGAATTTCCTGTTGAATGCGATCGCTCATTTCCAAGCGTTTCAAACCGGCTGCTGCTAGAATCAGGGCATCATACTCCCCATCATCGAGCTTCTTCAGCCGAGTATTCAAATTGCCGCGCACATCCTTAAACGTCAGCTTCGGGAAATGATGGCGCAATTGGGCTAAACGGCGCAAGGAAGACGTACCCACCACCGCACCATCCGGGAGCGTCTCCAAAGTCTTATCCCCATACTTGGCATTCACCACCAATGCATCAGCCGGGTTTTCCCGTTCAGTCACACAACCGAGAACCAAGCCTTCCGGTAAATTAGTCGGTAAATCTTTGAGAGAATGCACCGCCAAATCCGTTTGTTTGGCCAGCATTCCCACTTCCAATTCCTTAGTAAACAACCCCTTATCGCCAATCTTCGCCAGGGGAACATCCAAGATTTTATCCCCTTGGGTACTCATGGTTTCAATTTCAAACTGGGTATCGGGGTAGTGGGCCTGGAGTTGAGCTTGCACCCATTCGCTTTGAACCAGAGCGAGTTGGCTTTTACGGGAACCCAGGCGTACAGTTCGGGTAGGGGTTGTAGCAGAGGAGGTCATTAATGATCGTTTTTTTTGCAGATAGACTCACTCGATCTAGAGTACCAGGGAATGGAGATGCAGAGATCGGAGGATGGCAAAGAATGAGATAATTGGAAGCGCTTAATCTAAAAAGGAGATAACTTTGGAACGTACTTTTATCGCCATTAAACCTGACGGTGTGCAACGGGGATTAGTAGGTAACATCATCACTCGCTTTGAAAGTAAGGGCTTTAAATTAGTAGGCTTAAAGTTGATGAAGGTCAGTCGAGAGCTGGCAGAGCAGCACTATGATGTGCATAAGGAACGGCCTTTTTTTGCTGGCTTAGTAGAGTTTATTATTTCCAGCCCAGTAGTTGCTATGGTTTGGGAAGGGGATGGAGTTGTGGCATCAGCCCGGAAATTAATCGGTGCAACCAATCCGTTAAGTGCGGAACCGGGAACCATTCGCGGTGATTTAGGAGTGAGTGTGGGACGCAATCTCATTCATGGTTCAGATGCGATTGAAACGGCTCAACGGGAAATTGCCCTTTGGTTTAAGGAAGATGAATTAGCCGATTGGGAACCGAGTATGACTTCTTGGTTATACGAGTAGTGGACTGTTTCAGCTAATTTGATGCATTAGAGGAGTGGGAGCATCTTGCTCCCTGTTGTTTTCCCCTGCGAGCGAGACGCTCCCACTCCTTCAATCTATTGTTTTCCCCTGCGAGCGAGACGCTCCCACTCCTTCAATCTATTGTTTTCCCCTGCGAGCGAGACGCTCCCACTCCTTCAATCTATTGTTTTCCTCTGCGAGCGAGACGCTCGCACTCCTTCAATCTATTGTTTTCCCCTGCGAGCGAGACGCTCGCACTCCTTCAATCTATTGTTTTCCCCTGCGAGCGAGACGCTCCCACTCCTTCATACAGCGCTTTGCGCTGTAGTGGGGGAGTGGGGGAATGGGGAAATGGGGGAATGGGGGAATGGGGGGAGCAAACAATAGACTTGGTAGAAGCTCTGAGCTGTTCTAGATATCGTTAAAAACCATCATTAATGTACCTCATAGCAGAGGAAACTGCTGTATCCGATCTTAATTGTTAATTGAATTGTTAATTAACCACAATTTCCATCCCTTCACGGGCTAACTTACCCTGGGGAAAAACCGCCTGAATTTGTCGTTCAATCCGATCCAAAGAATCATCCGTATAACCGGGATCGTGGTGAAACATCACCAACTGCTTCACCCCAGCTTTTTTCGCCACCTCAATCCCACTTTTCCAATTCCAATCTTTCGGTTGAGGATTATCCTTAGCCCCCTGTTCATCAATCATCCAGGTATGGGTATCATAAATCAGTACATCGGCTTCCTGGGCTAACTCAATCAATCGGGGATCGAGGTTATCTGTATCGGACTCTATATCTGTAGCATAGACTACAACTTGGTTTCCATAGTGAACGCGATAGCCCAAAGTTTGATTAATTGAATTCAAACAACAGGTATGAATTTCCATCGCTTCTAACTTCAGTACCGCTCCCGGCTCCACATCACAAAACTTCAGATCCGATCCCATAATTTCAATGGGGACTGGAAAGTTAGGCGGTTGCATTTGTTCCTTGAGTCGCTGTTGCATGGAATCGCCATTGACTGCTGAAGAGCCATAAACATAAAATCGGTTGATGGGGATAAACGCAGGCACAAAAAACGGAAAGCCCTGAATTCGATCCCACTGACAATGGGAGAGAAATAAATGGGCTTCTACGGGCATTCGACTTAAGAGATACTTACCCAGAAGGCGAACCCCAGTACCCGCATCAAAAATCAATAGATGTTTGGGGGTTTCTAAGGTTATGCAGGAAGTATTGCCACCGTAGCGGACGGTTTGTTCACCGGGCGTAGCTATATCACCTCGAACACCCCAGAATTTAAGGGTTAAGGGAGACGCAACAACGGATTCGGTATAATCCGAGTTGGATTCGGGTTTGACAACAGGAACTGAGGGATCGGATTGTGACATCTTTCGCTAAATTTAGCCTGGGTTTAGCTGAGTATTGTTTTTGAGAAAGACCAGAGCGTAAGTCATCTTATGCCTAGCCTAGCCATTGCTGCTAAGGTTTCCTAGTGGGTTTCACAGGGATGAACAAGAGGAGATAGAAAGGTAAACAGAGTATATGGGGTCATCTTAACCCGATCTGATTCAGATGTCCCACTATCACTTTGATTCATTTTCTTGGTCGATCTCCTGTTGTCTGAGCAATGTTAATAAATACCGCTTTATTTCAAGTCTGTGCGATCGAGACTTGTTGCACCCTAAACTCTAGGTTAATCCCCGATCGGGATTGGAGATGGTTGGCATCCCTTGAGGATGATGACCTTTGTAGGTCTTCGGAATTGAGATTACCTAGATGTCCTGATTTTACCTTAATTTATTGGTTCAGGGGGGATACTTTTCCCCTAGGATAACAGACGTGAGCAAAGAGAGGGTTGCCCGAATCTCACGCCTGTTGGGGTTAGGAAGAATGGCCCTGATTTGTGCAGGACTAATTACTTAGCGCCTGCTTCGACACATTTTTTGACCAAGGGTAAGACTCGATCGACATCTTTCCAACCTAGGGTTTCTACAGCTTTCTTCTCCAGATTTTTGTAACTTTTGAAGAATTCCTCGATCTCCTCTAGTTTATGGGGGGCAACATCTTTAAGGGATTTGACACTGCTATACCGGGGGTCTTTATCCGGAACGCAGAGAATTTTTTCATCGCGATCGCCGCCATCAATCATTTCTAGCATTCCAATCGGTCGTGCAGCAATCACACATCCGGGAAAGGTCGGCTCATCCATCATGACCATACCATCAAGAGGATCGCCATCATCAGCTAGGGTATTGGGAATAAATCCATAATCATAGGGATAGTGGACAGAAGAATACAATACTCGGTCTAGGGCAAAGGCTTGTAATTCCTTATCATATTCGTACTTATTCTTGCTTCCGGCTGTGATTTCGATCAATACATTCAATAAGCCGGGTTTGGGTTGGGCGGGAATGAGTGATAAATCCAAGATTTTTCTCCAAATGGGATCGATGGAGAAAGGAAGATCGAGCCTCCTCTCCCCGAATCAAATTTTAGGGGAAGATGGTCATCTCTCCCAAGTCCGGGTCTAAATTAATGATTTTAAATCGGCTAAATTTTTTCAGTTAATGGGGGTCATTCTCTGGCTTGCGGTAAGGGATAGCTCACACCCGGCACAATTCTGACATTACCTGAAGAATAGTAGGCGATCGCCCACAGGGGTAAGGCCAAGGTTAATAACGCAATGGCTGTGCCAATCACATCTGCCACCCTCGGTTTTCGGGGTTGGCTCGGACTTGCCGACTCACTATCTGATTCCATACAGAAAGGGGCTTAATGACCTCTATTGAACAAAACAAGAATTAAATAGGGAGGGGGAAGTTAATCAACCCCTCCCTTCTATTTTACTGATGGGGCAGGGCCAGATTGTTGGTTTGACAACAATCTTCACCACCTGTCGATTAACCCATTTCTGGAGTAGTTGATTCCGAAGATGGAGTCAAAAAACGCCCCTGGATGGCTTGGGTGAGGATATGGGAGAGTAAACCAATCGGCCCGGCAAACAAACAAAGGATAATCGAATGAACTGTCCAAACTCCAGTCCGTTGTCCTTCCCAATAAATCCAGCGTCCCACAAATAAGTCCATCACCAGAAAATGCACCCAACCGGTTGCCGTTGCCTGGGGATTAGCAAATAACCGAGCTAAATCCGCTAATTGGGGATTAGCTAAAGCCGCCGCCGACTCTCCATCAATCGTGCCAACGAGTAGATAAACATACAAACCCGCCAGAGCCACAAAGGGGAGGAACGACTTCATCACCCATCGAGTCCCCCCCCAATTGGGTAGCACGATCATCAACGTCCAGAAGGGCAGCACAAAGAGGTTTGCGCCATTAAATAACCAGTCGAGCATCTATTCACTTTAAATAACCCAGTAGAGGCTATTATACTCTCCTCTTTCTGAGCTATGCCTTAAACTAAATTGCGGTAGAGTCCTTTGGCTACATCTAATAGGATGATTAACTGTTCCCATTCGGGGGCATTGGGGTTCGGGCTATCGGCCCACTGAAGTTTAATTTTTTTTTGCAGGTTTTCAATCGTGATGTCATCTGTAGCTAAGGTGGGAGGAGAATCGGCCTCATCCATATCCGCACTTGCGCCTATCCCTGGAGCAGTCGGGTTAGAGCTAGGGGAGTGTTCTTGAATCCGTTGTGCTTCTTTTGCCAACACTCGCGCCTGGCTCGACAAGTCCAATAAATTTTGCGGTAAGGAGGGTTGATCTGACAAATAGAGTGAAGATAATTGTCGCAAGAACTGGGAGACTTGATCCAGCCAGAGCAAGTCCTTGTCCCCTTCTGGGAGATGACCTGACTCATCTTGATAAATTTTTCTAATTTCTTGCGCTTTTTGGGATAAGGGCACAATTTGTTGGGCAAGAGATTCTGGCAGTCTCGGTGTATCGGAGAGATAGGCTTGGGCAGTTTGCCGTAAGAAAAGACGGACTTTACCAATCCAATCTTGATATTTCGACTGCCAATTCACATCGTTCATAAACCCAATTTGCTGTTAATTTAATCTTGAATCAATTTTTAGTGATGAGAATGATGATGTCAGAGTTCCATGGATGCTACTGAGCTAAGTTTGGGGTTTACCCTTACACCCATGTTCTGAGAATACCCACTCTTACCAATCTAAACCAGAAAGGCGATCGCGGTCAAGCAACCCAGGCTTAACTCAGTTTAAGTCAGTTTAAGCGATTTCAGGTTGGGTCTATTTTTCCGTCAGTTTCCATACGCCATCCCAAGTTTCATCGGGGGGATTATCTTCATAGAGCATACAGCGCTGGATATGTAATTTAGCCGCTTTATTCTCTGGATCGACGTTTAGTACCTTTTGGAACTCCTCTTGAGCTTGTTTAAACGACTCTTTCGCCTTAGCTGCAAAGGGTTCGCGAGCCAAATCAATAAACTTACGCAGTTGTGCTGAAGTCATTTCCTGAGCTTCTTCGGCCAACATTTGCCGAGTTTCTGCTGCTCCGGCAAACTGACTTACCTTGGCTTGCAGCAATTTCTTCACTTGACGGGGAGTCAGTTCATTAACTTTTTCTGGTAAAGTCATTTGCCAGTAGGTATCGGTGACGTTTTTGCGACTGAGGTCTTCAACATTGAGCATCCGCTTTAGGGTTGCTTCCCCTAAAATCTCGATTAACTCTTCCCGGTCAACCTGGGCCAGCATCTTGGAGAGCATCTGAGTTTCATCATAGGAGATTTTCTTCAACTCCAAGTCTGATAAATCTTCTAACTGCTCCAATACCGCTAAGATTTCGTTGTAAGACAATTTATCATGGGCGGGTTGTAAATAGTGCTTGCGTCCCTGTTCATAGTGGTTTCTGATCGCTTCTTGCCGTTCTGTCAAAGGACGACCGACCACAGAAGTGCCTTCTCGAATGCCCAATAACTCATAAATGGTTACGGGTTTGCTCTTTCCTTTTACCGTAATATTATCGAGTTCTCGGACATAGACGCGATCGCTATAACTCATGAAGGTTTTCTCACTAATAACAATATCCGTTCCATATTGCTTACTGGTTCCTTCCAAACGGGAAGCCAAATTCACCCCGTCTCCAATAGAGGTGAGTTCCATCCGTTTGGACGAACCGATGTTACCACTGACGACCACATCGGAGTGAATGCCAATCCCAATACTAATTTCCATCAAGCCTTGTTCTTTGCGCTTCTGGTTATATTCGGCCAGGCGATAGCGCATTTCCACCGCAGTTTGCATGGCGCACCAGGCATGATCTTCTAGGGGAGCGGGAGAGCCAAACACCGCCATTAGAGCATCGCCGATGTATTTATCTAGGGTTCCCCCATAGCGGAAGACGGAATCGACCATTTCCTCAAAGTAGCTGTTGAGCATGGCTACCACTTCTTCCGCTTGCAATTTTTCCGTTAATGTGGTATAGCTGCGAATGTCGCTAAACAGAACAGAAACTTCTTTGCGTTTGCCACCGAGTCCGGTGTCGCCACTAGCGAGTAGGGATTCCGCTACTTCTGGGGTCATGTAGCGATACATCAGGCTCTTGACTTGTTTTTCGTCGCTAATGTCTTCCATCACCACCAATGCGCCATTGATTTTGGTCGGATCGAGGGCATCATTCATAGAGTTAATGGAGAGGTTGACGCTCTGCTCAATATCTTCCCCATCTTCTCCAGAAAGGATGAGGGTTTGATCGGGATAAAATTGCTGGCGGTCTTTATTCTCTTTCGGTGCAAGGGCTGCATCCATCCATTTAGTGAAGTCCCCTTCTTTGATCCGAATGAGGGGTTTGAGCAATTGCCCTTCGAGTTCTGTTTTATCTAGTCCTAATATTTCTTTCGCACATTCGTTGACTGCAATAATATGACCATTTTTATCGGTGGAAATTACGCCATTGGTTAAGCTCCGCAGGATATCTTCCTGCATTTTTTGCTGTTGTTTGACCTGATCGAAGAGTTTGGCATTTTGTAGCGCCACTCCTGCTTGAATATTGAAGGCCCGCATGAATTCTAGGTCATTGCGGTTAAAGCTGGATTTCCACTGTTCTGGAGCTTCGGGCCAGTGTTCGGGGTTGTAGTCGGGATATTCGCCTTGTTTTTTCTTGTTGATGAGCTGGGTTACGCCAATGAGCTGGTCGTCGGCATTGAAGACCGGCATACAGAGCATACTACAGGTCCGATAGCCAGTTTTTTGGTCTGTTTTTTTGGAGGTTTCGGAGCGCTCATCGTTATAGAGGTCAAAGGGAATGAGCAGGGGTTCTCCAGATTGGGCAACCATGCCAGCAAATCCGGCGCTTCTGGGGATGCGAATTTCGGTTAAGTTGCCGCCAATGGGGATTTTTGTCCAGAGTTCTCCTTTTTCTTCGTCTAAGAGCCAGAGGGTGGAGCGGTCGGCATTCATCAGTTCTTTTGCCTGATCCATGACTTTTTTGAGGGTGTCTTCTAGATCGAGGCTGCTCTTACTGAGGGAGTTAACGGCGTTCATGAGAGCTGAGGCGGCTCTTTGCCGTTGGGTGGCGGCGTAGAAGGATTTGGAGGATTGTAGGATGAGGCGAATGGAGGGAGCAAATTCTTTGAAGACTTGCTCATCTTCTTTGGTGAAGCCGTCGTAGTCGATCTTTTCGTCTAAGTTGGCTTCGCGATCGACATCAACTTTAAGTTTATTGATCAGTTGGACGACTGCTACTAATTCCCCGGTGTCTTCGTTTTCCAGGGGCATGGCCATCATGGTGTAGGTACGATAGCCATTTTTTTTGTCGAAGGCTTGGGCCGTGGTCGATCGCTCATCATTGTAGAAGTCGTAGGGAATATTGATGGCTTGGCGCGTGGTTGCCGCTTCTCCGGCGATCCCTTTGTCGGCGGGAATGCGAATTTCTAGGGCGTTGCCTTTTTCGTCTTTGGCAACGATGGTGAAGAGTTCATTTTTTTCTTCATCAAACAGAAAGATACTGGTGCGATCGGCGTTGAGGAGTTCCCCGGTTTTTAGGGTAATCGATCGCAACATTTCATCGAGGATGGCATCAAACCCTTGATTATCGAGTAGGTTATCCAACATCGATAGGGTTTGATTCACGACTTTAAGCTTGTCTTCAACATCAGTAACGACTTGCTTAAAGGTATCTTTTTTCAGGGGCGCTAAAAAAGCGGAGAAATCGCCGCCGCCTCCTGTGGTGACTAATCCTCCGCCTCTGGTGGGGGTGGTACTCGGTTCTGGGGAAGCCGGTTGGGTGGCATTTCCCTCTACATCTATGACGGTTGCGGATACGGTATGGGACGGAGTTCCATCTGCGCTAATTGCATCAATATCGATCGTGGTGGCGGTTGTGTCCACAATAGGAGAGTTGGAAGATGAGGTTGCCATAGATGTCACCGATATATAAGATTTATGTCTTGGTTTGGTAGGAAACTCAAGGGCCTAACGGCGTTTTTTTAATGTATTGAGCTACAGCTAAGATAACGAAACCATCGGTTAGGTGGATCTTAAAGGAGGAATCGAGAAGATTCAAGAGCTAGGATAGCCTAATTTTAATAGCAATTGAATTTTGCAGCCATGGATGGGGGGGTATCCAAGGGCTATCCTTGGTGCTGGTTAAGGGTTTTATCAGTGTACCGAAAAATAAGTCTAGGGGGTTGGGTGGGGGCAACTCTGGGAAATTTAGATAGGTGTTCATGGAAGATAATGATCGGGTTTAAGGGGACTGATGATAGCGTTGACGTTTTTTTGCCGCTTGCACCAATAAGGATTGGGCAAAGGATAGGGCTTCAATCGCCGAGTTTCCTCCGGTGAGTTGAGCAAGTTCTTGGGAGCGTTGTTGCTCGTTGAGGGTTGTGACTCGAATGACGGTTCTAGGATCGTTGATGTCTGTTTCGGTAATGGTTTCTTTACGCACTTGTAAGTGGCGATCGGCGAGGGAGGCAATCAGGGGTTGATGGGTAACACAGAGAACTTGATGATGTTGGGAGAGATGATGGAGTTTGTCGGCGATCGCCTCTGCCACTCGTCCCGATACCCCAGCATCGATTTCGTCAAAGACGAGGGTATTGACGGGGTTAATCTGGGAGAAACAGGCGGTTAGGGCTAACAAAAAGCGGCTCATTTCTCCTCCGGAAGCGGTAGTGGCTAGGGGTTGGATGGGTTCTCCGGGGTTGGTACTGATGCCGAAGGTGATGCGATCGCCCCCTGTGGCTGTTATGGGGATAGCACTCAGAGCGACTTTGAATTGCACTTTATCCATGGCTAGGGGTTTGAGTTCCTTGACCAAACGCGCCTCTAGTTTAGCGGCTGCCTTTTGCCGTTGTAAGTGTAGCTGATTACATAATGTTTTTAATTGCTCTAGGGCTTGTTGATAGTTTTTTTCCAATTGTTCTAAGGATTCACTGCTGGCAGTGAGGTCTTGGAGTTCGGTTTGAATGCTGTGCCAGTAGGTCAAGCTCTCGGATAGGGATGGGCCATATTTACGACAGATTTGTTTGAGTTCAATGATGCGTGATTCGACCCTATCGAGCTGTTCGGGGTCAGTTTCCAGGCGATCGCCATAGGCATTGATTTGTTGTCCGGCTTCTTCGACTTGCACGAGGGCTTCATTTACTAAGTCTAGAATCGGTTGCAGTTGGCGATCGTAGGGTAAAATATCATCGAGTAGGGTTTTGGCTTGTCCGAGCAGATCGGCAGCCGCTAGGGAGCGATCGCCCTGATAGAGAGCTTGATAAATTTGATAACTTTTCTGTTGCAGTTCTACACTGTGGGAGAGCCGTTGACTCTCTTGTTCGAGTTCGCCTAATTCATCGGCGGTTGTTAATTGGGCCTGATTTAATTCTTTGAGTTGATATTCTAAAAGGTCGATCCGTTGCAGTCGAGATTGTTCATCTTGGCGCTGGCGCTGAAGTTGAGTCTTCAGTTTTTGACTGGTTTCATAGGCAATTGCCACTTGTTGCTGTAGGGCTAAGAGTTCATCCCCCCCATAGAGATCTAACCATTGCCTTTGTCGTTGAGGATCTCCGAGTTGTACCGTTTGCCCTTGAGCCGTGAGACTGGCTAACCCTTCCCGCAGCGCTTCCATTTGTCCACGGTTCACCAGAATTCCATTTAAGCGCGATCGCGATCGATATGTCTCTTCATAGATTTTGATCTCCCGACTACAAGTTAATGTTTCGTCTTCGAGTGGCTCAATGTCCTGTTCTTGCAGCCATTTCCCGATGAAGGGAGAGAGGGTAAAGGTCGCTTCAATTAACCCCTGAGAAGCTCCAGAACGGATCGCTTTCGGGTTTAACTTACCTCCTAGGGCAGCATCCAGGGCATCTAGAATGATCGATTTCCCAGCTCCAGTTTCCCCGGTGAACACCGTTAAGCCTGGGCCAAAGTCCAATTCTAGGCGATCGATTAAAGCAAAATTCTCAATTTTCAGGGAGATTAACATAGACGGCATACTTACCAGCAAAGCACTTGATCCGGGAAACCGAATGAAATTGATCGAGCTTGTGGGAGGGCAAATTGTTACAATTACTTTACAAAGCGATCGATCTGTCCCACCTCAAGCCATGAATGTCAATATGTCATCTTCATCTTCCCATCAACAGGGGTTGTCAACTGTTGAGGACTCTGGAAGTCCCCATGATTCTTCTTCTGCACATTTTAGTCCTATGTCAGAACCGACGCTCATACCCAATGATTCAGCCGTAGAACCCCCGGAAATCCATTACGATCCCCTGGAGTTAGTCGCCTTTTACCGTTCCCGTATCTGGGAAGTTTGGGGACGAATCATCGCCCTAGTCTGGTCTTTTTTGGGCTTAGTGGTAGGGTTATGGTGGGATAAACGAACCGGAAGTTCGGAAAACCAGCAACGACGCAGGGCGGTTCAGTTGCGGGAGACCTTAACCCGATTAGGGCCAGCTTATATTAAGGTCGGGCAAGCTTTATCCACCCGGCCGGATTTGCTGCCCCCTGTGTTTTTAGAGGAGTTAACCCGGCTTCAAGACCAACTGCCCCCGTTTCCCAATGAGGTGGCGTACCAGTTTATTGAGGAAGAGTTAGGCGATCGCCCCGAATTTATCTATGCTGAAATTAGTCCTAAACCGGTAGCGGCTGCTTCTTTGGGTCAGGTTTACAAAGGTAAGCTCAAGACTGGGGAAATCGTCGCCATTAAGGTTCAACGACCCGATTTACGGGAACGAATTTCCCTCGATCTGTATATTCTTCGTAGTTTAGCCGGTTGGATACAGAAAAGTTGGCGCTTACGCAGCGATCTCGTCGCTATTGCTGATGAATTTGGCGCTCGCATTTATGAAGAAATGGACTATACCCATGAAGGCAGAAATGCGGAGCGCTTTGAGCAATTGTATGGCTATCTGCCGGATATTTATGTGCCCCGAATTTATTGGCAATATACCAACCGTCGGGTATTAACCATGGAATGGATTACGGGCACAAAATTAACAGATTTAGAGAAAATTCGCCAGCAAGGTTTAGATGCGTCCTATTTAATTGAAGTGGGGGTTGAATGTTCCCTACGGCAATTGCTCGAACATGGCTTTTTCCATGCCGATCCCCATCCGGGTAACTTACTGGCTTCTGGGGATGGCAAATTGGTCTATCTGGATTTTGGCATGATGAGCGAAGTTAAGCCTTATCAACGCTATGGGTTGATTGAGGCGATCGTTCATTTAGTCAATCGAGATTTTTCTGCCTTGGCCCATGATTATGTCAAATTAGAATTTCTCACGCCAGATACGGATTTAACCCCGATTATTCCCGCTTTATCTCAGGTTTTTAATGATGCTCTGGGCGCATCTGTGGCGGAGTTAAACTTTAAGAATATTACCGATCAACTTTCTCAGGTGATGTATGATTACCCCTTTCGAGTTCCCGCCTATTATGCCTTGATTATCCGCTCTCTGGTGACTTTAGAAGGGATTGCCATTAATGTAAATCCCAATTTTAAGGTGTTGAGTAAGGCCTATCCTTATGTGGCTAAACGGTTATTAACGGATCAGTCCCCAGAATTGCGAACCTCTTTAAGGGAGTTATTATTCAAAGATGGTAGTTTTCGCTGGAATCGGCTGGAAAACTTGCTCAAAAATGCCCGCAATAGCCAAGATTACGATCTAGATGTGGTGTTGAATCAGACCATTGATTTTCTGTTTTCCGATCGAGGGAGTTTTATTCGCGATCGCATCGTTGAAGAAATTGTTAAAAGTGTGGATGCTCTGGGACGAAATACTTTAGAAAATGTCACCTATCGCTTCCGGAAAACAGTGGGGATGAATGGACAAAATCCAGTTCAACCGGTTTCTGTAACCGATCCAGAAGATCGGAAGAATCTTGAACATATTCAGCGAATTTTACAAATTGTGCAGGAAACTCAAGGGTTTGATCCGATGAAGATTGTGCCGTTATTGCCCAAAGTGCTGTTTAAACCTGAAACTCAGCAAATGGGACAACAAATTGCGAGTGGATTGGCTCAACGGGTTTTGGCGCGGTTTATTCGGGAAGTTTTGCTGAGTGAAGAGATAGAAAAGGGGACTTCTGAAAAAAAGTGGGCATCGGTTCCTAAGTCAGATTCTCCTCCTTTGGCTTTACCTGCTGCGGTGATACAGCGCTTTGCGCGGTAATGAGGTGCAGTAGTAAAAGATCCCCCCTAACCCCCCTTAATAAGAGGGGGGAATAAGAAAGTCCCCCTTTTTTAAGGGGGATTTTCCGCAAGCGGACATGAAAGGGGGATCAAAGTCTACCGCATAGCAGCGAAAACTGCTGTATAGTCCTTTGCCCTAGGCAAAATGCAAGAATCTGAAGCAGTGGAAAGTGGTTTTTCCTTTTGTGAATTGTTCTAGAGTTAGGTTGGGTCTAGCGACGACCCAACCTAAATAGTATTGGAGCAAGAACTAGGAGCTAATTGGCTAGAACAGCATCTTCCTGTTGTTTGCGCTCAATATCTTGATCGGAGGGGAATTTAACATCCCAAACTAAACCGAGACGTTGCAAGATAGAAATCACCCACCAGGAAAAGTCTACTTGCCACCAATTCATGCTAAACCGAGCTGAGTAAGGAAAAGCGTGATGGTTGTTGTGCCAACCTTCTCCTAGGGTAATAATGGCAATTAGGGGATTATTGCGGCTGAAATCTCCGGTTTTGAAGGGTTGAGTTCCCCACAAATGGCAAATGGAGTTGACGGTGAGGGTTCCTTGGAAACTGAGCATAATTCGTAATGCTCCGCCCCAGATTAGGCCTCGCAATGCTCCTTCCCAAGTGCCACAAATGGCTCCACCGATGGCAGCCGGAAGGACTAAACCCAGGACTATCCAGACTAGACAGAAACGATCGACCCATTGCACGACGCGATCGCTTTTTAAATCATTGATATAGGGTAAGGGTTCCACCCAAGTAGCACCCACCATCCAACCAAAATGGCCGTGCCAAAATCCTTGTATTTTCCCCCAGAAGCTTTCTCCATGTAGATGGGGGGAATGAACGTCTCCGGGTTGATCGCTGTAGAGGTGATGCTGACGATGATGGCTTACCCAACTGGCGATCGTTCCTTGAGTCGATATGCAAGCACAAATACCGATTAGGGCTTTCATAATTGGCCCGGTTTTAAAGGCTTTATGGGAGAATAGGCGATGATATCCTACACTCACCCCTAGAATGGTGAGAATGTAAAAACCGACGAGTAAGGCGATGTCAAGGGGAGCAACCGATTTTTCCCACCAGATTACTGCGGCGATCGCCACTAGGAACCCAATTCTAGGAAGGGTTAGGGTGATCGTGTTAATCACTCTGCGGCGATTAAGATCGGCTACGGCTTCAGAACTACTGTAGTTGGTCATCCAGGAACCTTTTATCAAATCATTAAGCACTTTTACGGATTGTATCAGCTTTTCGACCGTTCCAGGGTAATCTTAGGTTCTCTTAAGATTTTGTTAATGTCTCAAAGCCTTACTGAGTCAGCCATTTTTGATTTTAAAAAAGCTTGTCGCTCCTGAGAACCCTCGTCTCATACTTCTACCTAAGCGGCTCTCGAAGGGACGGTTCTCTCTGCCCGACTCCCCCAGGATTGAGAGGCTTAAATTCTGCTATAATCCTTTTAAAGGTATATAACAAAAAAAAGATATTTATAGGAATCTCGCAGTTTAGGTTGATTCCCTATAGGGTAATTCGTCCTTAAAATAGAATCAGCAGTAATATGAAATAGGCTGATTTAATCGAACCTGAGTAGGAGGAAAATCTATGAGCAGTAGCTATCCCACGGAAGTAATCGAGAAATTAGCGGCAGAAATCGGCGAAAATGTCTATATGGATATTGCCAAATGGCATCTTTATCTCAATGATGCCCATCTTCATACCCCTTTAGCCGAGCATCTCTATCCTTTATTAGAGGATCATCGTTTAGAAGAAAACCAAGTGTTAGAAATTCTGCAAGCAATCACCGTAAAACTAGGGGGAGGACGCAGACAAATACCGCTTTTAGATTTAATGCCCATGCAAGCACAGTTAAATTTAATGGATTTGCTTGAAGAATTTCAACATAATCTTTAAGAGCGTTATGCACTGGCAATAGGTCATAGGATTAGGTAATAACGATTTCCTTTTGCCTCAAGTCCCCGATCAAACACCAAATAAGTTTTTGAGTCTTTTTCTTACCCAAACCACCGGATTTTTATCATCTTCAGAGGCATCAACTAAGCCCATTTCCCGCAACTGCTTTTGTCGTTCAGAAAGTTCTTCTTGGTGTTTCGCAAACTCTTGAACGATGACTTCAGAGAGTTCTGGGTGTTCGCGCAAAAGTTGTTCAAATCCCTTATGATTAATGGCAAATAAAATGGTCTCTTCGACGGCACGAACTGAGGCTGTACGTGGAATTCCCAGCATTAAGGACAGTTCACCAAAAAAATTACCGGGGTCTAAATTGGTTAAATGTTTATTAATTTTTTCGACATAAACCTCAACTTTACCTGATAGAACAATATAAAATCCATCACCTGGATCGCCTTCTCGAAAGAGGACTTCAGAGGCTCTTAAACGTCGCCGACATCCGACTTCAATCAGTTGCCTTAATTCCAGTTCGGTGAAGTTTTCAAAATAGGTAACTTGGGGCAGTAGATCTCGAAGGGCTAAAGGTTGCGGTGGCTGAATGGCTGTTTTTTGGGTGACTTCTAAGATTTCCTGAAGTTCTGATTTTCTGCGTCCTAAAGGATAGAGAACTTCTGGATTTCTGAGCCAGAGATCTTGTTGAGGAAAGGGGATGGTAATCTGATATTGTCTGAGGTGATATTCAATTAAAAAATTGAGGGAACTGGTAATATGGGGTTCTAAATCTACACGGGAAACCCAAACCCAGAGTTCAAAATCTAAGGAACTGGCTCCAAAGCCGATAAAAATGACTTTGGGTGGAGGATCAGAACTGACTGAAGGTTCCAGATAAGCGGCTTTAAGGAGGGCTTCAGTGACTAGAACTGGATCGCTACCATATTCTACTCCTACGGGAATTTGAATCCGGTTTGTGGGGGATTCAAAATTCCAATTGAGAATAATATTTTCGACTAAATGGCTATTGGGAACAATGACGGAACCTCCGCGCCGAGTCCGAATTAAGGTAGAGCGCAGGGAAATTTCTTTAACATAGCCATCCATGCCGTCAAATTGGACAAAATCTCCAATGCGGAGTTTGCGTTCTACGAGTAAAGTAAGTCCACTGGTGAAGTTTTTGGTGATGCTTTGTAAGCCTAAACCAATACCAACGCCTAAACCGCCTGCTAGTACGGTTAGAGAGGCAATATCAAAGCCATTGGTTTGTAGAATAATTAAAAAGCCAATGGTGGAAAAGCTGTAACTGACAATGGTGGCGATCGCCTGGCGGTTGCCTTCATCAATTTTGAGCTTGCGGAGCAGACGATATTTGAGGAAATTTTTTAGGAGTCTGGCACAGACGAGAACAATGGCTAAGGAAACGAGAATATTGATAATGGCAAGAATGGTGATCTGTTCATTGCCAATGGTGAGAATAGAGGAGGTAGAAATATGGTTAATTAGGTTAACTATCGTTTCCCAAAGTCTTGCGATCGTGCTACTCATGTCAGCCTAGTAAGAAGTCTATATTACCGATACTCATAAACCTGATGGGTTTTCAGGAGATATATTGAGATTTGGTTATGTTTTATCATATTTCTGCGATCGCCGCGCTTATGTATGGGTTGAGAACATTGAATGGTCTAATTTGTGCTACCATTGCCCGGATATCATTGGACAAGGCTATATTCTGGTACTCCCCCATAACCCATGAGCTTTACCTCTCTCCTTTATGGTGTATTTTTATTCAGTGTTTGTATTCTCTATTGGTCAAGTCGATCGGGGAAAACACGGTTTCTGTTATTGGCGATCGCCTCATTACTCTTTTACGCCTCTTGGCAACCCCAATATATTCCCCTGCTGTTGGCAATGACTTGGGTGAACTATAGTTTAGCCAAAGTCCTGGTTCCGGACTCTGTACAGGGTTCCCACGCCCAAGACTGGCAGCTCTCTAACCAAGAGTGGCAGTTTGCTCAAGCGGGTTGGAATCAACGGCGTTTTTTTGTTTTAGTCCTTGGTATCCTCTTAAATATCTTTCTGTTATTCGGCTTTAAGTATATTCCCTTTGTCCTCGGTTCCGTGGGTCAAATCGCTCAACTCCCCACTGCTACGGCTTCTGCGGACTGGGTGAGTGACAATGTAATCGCCCCTTTGGGACTGAGTTTCTTCTGTTTCGAGGCGATCGCCTATTTAGTCGATGTCTATCGAGGCGCACCCGCAGCCAAAAGTTTCACCAAATTCGCCGCCTATAAACTCTTTTTTCCCAAACTCATTTCCGGCCCCATCACCCTTTATCACCAACTCACCACCCAACTGAGAAATCCTCAATTTCCCACCATCGAAATGTTTACCGAAGGCTTATGGCTCATTGCATTAGGAGCCACCAAAAAAGCCCTCATTGCTGACCGTTTAGCCGTGATTGTAGACCTCAGTTTTACTCATTTAGTCCGTGCCGGAAGTTGGGATTTAGGGTTAGCCACCCTCGCCTATGGACTGCAACTCTATTTAGACTTTAGTGGCTATGTCGATATTGTGCGCGGCAGTGCCATTTTACTCGGCTTAACTTTACCCGAAAACTTTGAAGACCCCTACTTTACCACCAGCATCGCCGACTTTTGGCGACGCTGGCACATGACCCTCGGAAATTGGCTCAGAAACTATCTCTATTTTCCCTTGGGAGGCTCTCGTTTAGGACTCTTTAGAACCTGTTTCAATCTGCTGATGGTCATGCTGATTGCCGGAATTTGGCATGGTGCAGCCTGGGGATTTATTATCTGGGGGGTTTATCATGGATTGGCATTAGTTGTCCATCGTTTAATCGATAGTATTTCCAAAACAAGTTATGCCTTAAAAACGTTTTGGAAAAGTTTACCCGGCACAGTATTAGCTTGGCTCATGACCCAACTGATGGTCTTTACGGCTTGGATATTTTTCCGCCTGCCTAACTTAAAAGACTCCTGGTTTGCCATTTCCCACTTGTTCGGCAAAGAGGCCGATCCCCAATTTACCCAGAAAATTTATCTGGATACTTTGGGAATCGATCGCCTCCAATTTACCTGGATATTATTCGCTCTCGTGGGTGTGATGGCCCTTCTCTTTTTATTGCAGCGTCGCTTAAATTTACAGCTTAATTGGCCCATTAAGTTAGTTTTAATTCCTATCAGTTTATATTTAGTCTGGTTACTCGCTCCCCAAGGGGCACTACCCTATATTTACTTTGATTTTTAGCGACGATTCCGCTATCCTATGAATAGGAGTAGCTAACCTGAATGTTAAGCCAAAAGAGTCAATCGCCGCCAAAATATGCAGTGGTTAAGATCGCCCAAAATCGGTTGGATATCAGTCATCCTCTTGGCAGGATGGCTCACCTTCGACATCACCACCAACTTAATTGCCGAAGGACTCTGGTTTAACGAACTCGGTTATGGGACTGAATTTTCTCTGCGAGTGCAAACCCAACTCATCGTCGGAGCGATCGTTTTTGGACTCAGCACCCTTTATCTGTGCGGTAACCTCTGGGTGGCTAACCTCCTCAAACATCCCAACCCCCCGGAAGATCAAGACGCTTATCCCAAATATCCCAAAAGCGTTCCCCTCGGTTGGTTATTCGTCTCCCTCGGACTCTTAACCCTCGTCTTGGGATTAATGCTCCTGCAATATGGAGAAGTCATCCTCCAATATTGGCATACCGATTTTAATATTGCCCGTCCAACCCCCGAACTGCCCCCTCGCTTTCGCCCAGAATCAGCCGTTGACACCTTTTTAGAGCTACCCTCTTCTCCCCTGAAAGCCTTACTCATTCTCGCCTTTCCTATCCTTCTCGTTTGCATTCCCCAAAGAACCTTACTGGCGATCGCCATTCTCTTAAGTTACGGTTTAGGAATCATTTTATCCAGCCATTGGGCCAGAATTTTAGCCGTTTTTAATCCCACCTCCTTTTATCAAGTCGATCCCCTCTTTAATCAAGATATTAGCTTCTACATCTTCAGCTTACCCGTTCTCCATCTCCTCGAATTTTGGCTCGTTATCCTCTGTGTTTTTTCCCTACTTGGCATTACCATTATCTATCTCTTATCGGGTAGAAGTTTAGCCCTCGGTAGTTTCCCCGGTTTTTCCCCTAAACAGCGCCGCCATCTGCAAGTCATCAGTGCTGCTGTCATGTTTAGCGTTGCCTATAGTTATGCCCTCTCTCGCTATGAACTGCTCTATTCTCCCACCGGAGTCATTTATGGAGCAAGCTTCACCGATATTTATACCCAAAAACCCATGATTGAAGTGCTGTCTATTTTGGCAGCCGCCTATGGAATTTTCCTCTTAGGTCGTTCTGTTTATTGGGCGAAGAAATGCGATATTTGGAGAAACCTGATTTATGTAATGATTCTCTATTTAGGGATTGCTGGAGTGAGTAACTATGCCCTTCCTGTCCTCAGTCAACGCTTAATTGTCCAACCCAATGAACTGGGTCGAGAAACTCCATTTATCAAGCGTAGCATTGAGTTTACTCGGTCAGCCTTTAATTTAGACAAAATTGAAGTTTATCCCTTTAATCCTGAAGGACAGTTAACCGTACAAGACTTGCTCAACAATAAACTCACGCTCGATAACATCAGGCTCTGGGATACCCGCCCCCTATTGCAAACCAACCGTCAACTTCAGCAAATTCGCTTATATTATAAATTTCTGGATGCAGATATTGAACGCTACACTTTCCGCAAACCTGATTATCAAGGAAGTTCTAAACAACAGGTTATTTTAGCCCCTAGAGAATTAGACTATGAAGGAGTTCCTCAAGAGGCCAAAACTTGGGTGAATGAACATTTAGTCTATACCCATGGATACGGGTTTACGATGTCCCCGGTGAATACGGTAGCAGAGGATGGCTTGCCGGAATATTATGTCAAAGATATTGGGTCAGAAAATCCCCAAGGAGAAACGACTCCTGTTTGGATTTCGGAACCTCGAATTCGAGATAGTATCCCCATTGGTCAACCGAGAATTTATTATGGGGAATTGACCAATACTTATATTATGACTCCTTCGACGGAGCCAGAGTTAGATTATCCCCAAGGAGATGCCAACCAATATAACTTTTATGATGGTACAGGGGGAGTCCCGATCGCCAGTCGTTGGAGACGGTGGTTATTTGCTAAATACTTGAAAGATTGGGAAATGCTGTTAACCCAATCTTTTACCCCAGAAACTAAAGTTTTATTTCGCCGCAATATCGTCGATCGCGTCAAGGCGATCGCGCCCTTCCTCCAATTCGATCAAGACCCCTATTTAGTGGTTGCTAATACCGATTTAAGTGGCGATCGGAGTGCTAATAAAGAAAATTTTTTATACTGGATTATTGACGGCTATACAACCAGCGATCGCTATCCCTATTCTGACCCTGGAGAGCTGTCCTTTAACTATATTCGTAACTCCGTAAAAGTTGTCGTCGATGCCTACAATGGCAAGGTCTATTTCTTCATTGCCGATGACTCCGATCCGATGATTCAAACCCTAGCCAAAATATTTCCTAAGCTGTTCCGCTCCTTAGACGATATGCCCCCATCTCTAAGGGTTCATATTCGCTATCCTGTAGATCTATTTAATATCCAATCTAATCAACTTTTAACTTATCATATGCGCGATCCGCAAGTATTTTACAACCGCGAAGATCAATGGCGCGTTCCTCTAGAAATTTATGGCGGTCAACCCCAAACCGTAGAACCTTACTATTTAATTATTAAATTACCCACAGAAAACCGAGAGGAATTTATCTTACTCTATCCCTTTACCCCCGCCAGCCGTAATAACCTAATTGCCTGGTTAGCGGGTCGTTCCGATGGCGAAAATTATGGTAAACTTTTACTCTATCAGTTTTCTAAACAACAGCTCATTTATGGGCCCGAACAAATTGATGCTCTGATTAATCAAGACCCGGAAATTTCCCGTCAGATTTCTCTGTGGGATCGGCAGGGATCAAAAGCAATTCAGGGTAATCTCCTAATTATTCCCATTGAAAAATCCCTGCTTTACGTGGAACCTCTGTATTTAGAAGCGGAGCAAAATAGTCTACCTACCCTAGTGCGCGTGATTGTAGCTTATAACAATCAGATCGTGATGGCGAATACTCTAGATAGAGCGATCGATGCTATTTTTAATTCGTCGAATTCTCCTTCAGCTAACCCCAATCCAACCGTCATTCGCAACTTAGATGAAATTGTCCCGCCCTAGAGGTTAGAATGGGTAAGGCAGATGGCAAGCTCCGATCTCAACGGTAGGGTTTATGCAAAAAAAACGACAACAGATCCACGATCTCGTCGATCAACTTCCGGAAGAATACTTACAAGAAGTTTGGACTTTTTTAGTGCCTCTGTGTGTGGATGCTTATGTACTGACCATGATTCAAGTGACTATGGATACAATAAAGCCAGGTGACTTCATGACTCGTGAAGAAGCTCTAGGGTTTTTGCATCACCGATGACTGAATTACTGGCAGAGGTGAAAATCCGATGACTGTTGCGCCTTCCTCCACGGTATCCCAGATTCAATATCAACTGCTCTATCACCGTAGCTTTCTTCAAGATCTACAAAAGTTACAGAGGAAAGAGAAGAGCAGCTATGAAAAGATTTATCACTTTGTATTTACGGAGTTTCTGAGCCTGAAACGCCTAGAAGATCTGCCCAAACTCCATCGACTCGGGCCAGAGCGGATGTTCTATCATTTTACGATGGGAGAATACCTGATTGCGATCGCCGTGATGGGACAAATTGTTAAATTTATCCGGATTCTTCCCAAACCGAAGATCTAAACGGTATTGTGTCTAGGGGAGAGTCTCAAAGTAAGCTCTCATTCGTTTTGATCGGCGATCGCCGAAAATGCCTCAACCCTTTGGAGAAGACTGGTTATGGATGCAGCAACCCTCTGGCAACGCTATCAAGACTGGCTGTACACCCACGACGGCCTCGGATTTTATCTCGATATTAGTCGAATGAGGTTTGACGATCGCTTCGTTGCCGAAATGAAACCCAAGTTTGACAAAGCCTTTGCGGAAATGGCCAAACTCGAAGCTGGGGCGATCGCCAACCCAGATGAAGGCCGCATGGTGGGCCACTATTGGTTACGCAACACCGATATCGCCCCCAACTCCCAACTAAAAGCCGAAATCAACGACACCCTAGAAGCCATCCATCGCTTTGCCCAAGATATCCACTCCGGAACCATCAAACCCCCCAACGCCCCTAAATTTACCGATATTCTCTCCATTGGGATTGGGGGATCGGCTCTGGGGCCGGAATTCGTCGCTGAAGCCTTAGCCTCCTCCTCTCCCCAACTCAACATTCACTTCATAGACAACACCGATCCCACCGGTATCGATCGCACCCTAGGTAAACTTAAAGATAAACTGCACACTACCCTGGCGATTGTGATCTCCAAATCGGGAGGCACACCAGAAACCCGCAACGGCATGGTCGAAGTTCAAGCCGCCTATCAAGCCGCCAACCTCCCCTACAGTCCCCACTTTATCGCCATTACCGGCCATGGCAGTAAACTAGAAAAGATGGCGGAATCGGAAAATTGGTTAGCCACCTTCCCCATGCACGACTGGGTAGGGGGACGCACTTCCGAACTCTCCGCCGTTGGCTTAGTTCCCGCCGCTCTGCAAGGCATCGACATCGATCAAATGTTAGCGGGAGCCAAAGAAATGGATGAAGCCACCCGCATCCCCGAACTCAAACAAAATCCCGCCGCCCTCCTCGCCCTTGCCTGGTATTTTGCGGGAAACGGCAAAGGGGAAAAAGATATGGTCATTTTGCCCTACAAAGATAGCTTGCTGCTCTTTAGCCGCTATCTGCAACAGTTGGTGATGGAATCCTTGGGCAAAGAAAAGGATTTAGACGGCAATACGGTCTATCAAGGGATTGCCGTTTATGGAAATAAAGGCTCCACCGACCAACATGCCTATGTCCAGCAATTGCGCGAAGGTGTACCCAATTTCTTTGTCACCTTTATTGAAGTCCTCAAAGACCGGGATCAAGAGTCTCCCGAAGTTGAACCAGGTGTGACATCGGGCGACTATCTGTCGGGACTCTTGCAAGGAACCCGCCAAGCCTTATACGACAATAACCGCGATTCGATTACGGTTACGATTCCGGAAGTGACTCCCCGCACCGTAGGTGCATTAATTGCCCTCTATGAGCGGGCAGTGGGATTATATGCCACCTTGGTGAATATCAATGCCTATCACCAACCGGGAGTAGAAGCGGGTAAAAAAGCGGCTGCCAGTATTCTCCAGTTGCAAAATCAAATTGTGCAGGCTTTAGCCGAGAGTAATCAGCCTTTATCTTTGGCGGAATTAGCGGCTGCTGCCAATGCTCCAGAAGAAACCGAAGCGGTTTACAAAATTGTCCGTCATTTAGCGGCCAATAATCGCGGAGTCGTCTTGCAAGGTGATGCTTCTCAACTCCAGCAGTTGAAGGTCACGGGGGAATAGGGAATGGGGAATAGGGAATAGGCTATCCCCCCATCCCCCCATCCCCCCATTCAATTCAACTTCAAGGCACTTGCGGGGACTTCTTCCCAAGAAGAAACGGTACGCATCCGAGCTGTCCATCCGGCTTGTTTTTGGTCTTCTGTGAGGTTGCTGTTAAAGGAGTCGTGGCAGTCCTGAGCTTGTTTGTGATCGGAACAGGCAATGCAAGCATAGATCATGCCAGAGGGATCGATTTGTTCATTCACCCAAATAGTCATAGGGCATATACTCCTAAAGTAAGAAATATCTAGATTCTAAGTGGCTAAGTCGCTAAGGGCTGAACCGGTGACGCGACAAATTCGCCAGTCGGGAAGCACATCAGCGCCCATGCGTTGGTAGAAGGCGATCGCCGGTTGATTCCAGTCCAATACCGCCCACTCAAAGCGCCCACAACCCCGCTCTAGAGCGATTTTTGCCAAAGTTTTCAATAGGGCAGACCCAATCCCTTGACGGCGATATTCGGGTCGCACAAACAGGTCTTCGAGATAGAGTCCGGGTTGGGTGCGAAAGGTAGAATAGTTATGGAAAAAGAGGGCAAACCCCACCGGTTTTCCCTCCCATTGGGCAATTAAGGCTTCTACATAGTGTCGATCGCACAGATGTTTTTCCAGCTCGGCTACACTCCCGACCACTTGATCGGATAATTGCTCATATTCGGCTAACGCGCCGATCAAGTCGAATAGAATGGGGACATCATCGCGGGTTGCGGGTCGAATATCGAGTTGGGGGCGATCGCCTGGAGTCATGGTTGCATCAAATACCGATTTTTAAGTTAGCGCAGCCAAGCTTTCAACCGTTGAGCCACTTGAGGACGACGCAATTTCCGCATAGCTTTGGTTTGAATTTGCCGCACTCGTTCGCGGGAGAGATTGAACAAATGGCTGACTTCTTCTAGAGTATAGGGTTTTCCGGTGCTTAAGCCATACCTTAAGGAAATAATATCTTTTTCCCGTTCCGTCAGTACATCGCTGAGAACCGAGAGGATTTCCTGACGCATCATGGTTTCGCTAATCTGCGCTTCTGGAGATTGGGTTCCCTGATCTTCGAGTAAATCGAGTAATTCCGTATCTTGATCTTCTCCAAAGCGATGATTTAAAGAGAGCGATCGCCGACGCACTTGATGCAAATAGCGCAATTGTGCAATCGAAATTTCCAATGCTTCTGCTAGTTCCACTTCCGTGGGGTTGCGTTCGAGTTTTTGCCGCAGTTGCTGTTGCATCACCCGCATTTTATTCAGCTTTTCCACCACATGAATGGGCAATCTTACTGTGCGTCCATGGTTAGCTAAGGTGCGGGTGATTCCCTGACGAATCCACCAGTAGGCATAGGTAGAAAACTTATAACCCTTTTCGGGATCGAACTTTTCTGCGGCTCGATTTAATCCCAATGCACCCTCTTGAATCAGATCGAGAAATGGAACTCCTCGATTCACATATCGTTTCGCAATCGACACCACCAATCGCAGATTCGATCGCACCATTTTTTGTTTGGCAATTTGGCTTTGTTTAAGTTTAATGCCAATTTCAGCTTCTCTTAACCCACTCGCACCAGCTAGTTCGCTAAGGGTTGGACTTTTTCCTGTCTTAGCGATAATTTGTTCAGTGATTTTTTGCAGATCCACCCCTTCTTGAACTTGGCGAGATAAGATTACTTCTTCTTCTGCACTCAAGAGGGGATAACGTGCCATTTCTTTGAGAAATAGACCTACCGTATCCTCATTGATCCAAGCGATTGAATCTGTCCAATCTTGGGTAGATAATGAGGAAGCAGGGTCTACGGGATCTGATGATAATAAATTCAGGGGACTTAAAACAGAAGCTTTTGCCTCTGACTTCATCTGGGAATTATCGTATTCCCGATCGATCGATCCGTGATTTTTTGGGCTGTTCAACATAGGAAATGACAAAATTGAGTGGCACTTCAAAGGATTAAGGATCTGTGGTGTGAGGAGCGATTATTTTAGAAGACGACTTGTAAGCTTAAGTCAAGGGAATTTGAGCGAGAAGGGTTCGGAGTGTCCTTAGTGTAATAGCATAATTTAAGGTTGGCAATAAAGAGCTGAGTAAAGGATACAAAAGTTATTGTTGTGTTGTTTTTTCTCAAGTTTCTGTGGACTACGATACACTCTGACCCTGAAAATGATAAATCCTAATCTTTTTGATAGAATTTAACCCGTCTCAAGCTACCGATCGGGCTTGGCGCTGGTGATGGGTAACTGGTCATCGGCTTTGGAGACGGTAGTATGGAAGCAGTTCGCCATCTAAAGCTTTATGATCAGTAAACTGGATCGCCTGCAAGAACCTGTTAGCAGTTTCCGAGTATCAGCCTCGAAGAGTCCGTTTTATCTGGAGTCTGCTGCCCAAGAGCGCTGGGTAGAGGTTTTGCTGGATGTGGATCAACAGGACTTAGGGGAGCCAAAGCTTTATACCTATGCTATAAGCCCCAACTTGAGGGTGCAACCGGGGGATATTCTGAGTGTACCTTCTCGTTCTGGACAATTGGGGGCGATCGCCATTCGTCTGTTATCGGAACCTCCAGCAGATTTTCCCCCAGAAAAGATTAAGTCGGTTTATGAGGTCATTAGTCCGGGTTTTTTTCCCCCCAGGTATTGGAAACTGTTAACCCAAGTGGCCGATTATTACCATACTCCCTTAATGCGGGTGATTCGTATGGCTCTCCCTCCAGGATTATTGGCTAAATCCCAACGTCGTATCCGCTTAACGGACTGCATCCCCAAAGAAGCCCAAATTTTTCTGGATGTCTCAGCCCAACAAGTCCTGAATGTCCTATCGAGTAGCTCAACGGGAGATTATTCTTGGAGTTATCTGAAAAAACAGGTATATCAGGCCGATCGCGGACTGAACGATTTGTTAAAACGGGGATGGGTAGAAAGCTACATAGAGCCGCCTAAATCTCTTCAACCCAAGCGCCAACAGGTGGTAACCCTAGTTAAGTTTACTGTACCTGAACCTAAAGAATTAACACCCCGACAACAGGAAATTTTAAGCCTTCTCGCTCGTCAGGGGGGGGAAATGTTGGTGACTGAACTGCTGCAACAAGGACAAACGTCTTCGGGGTTAATCAAAAGCTTAGAACAGAAGCAATGGGTGGTCATCGAAGAGCAGGAACAACTCCGCACTGATACCGGCCCCATGCCCGATCGCGATACAGCTAAACCCCTCACTCCCGCACAAGCTCAAGCCTTACAAGCCATTCAGGAGAGATCGGGGTATCATCCCTTTCTGCTCCATGGAATCACCGGATCGGGCAAAACAGAAGTTTATCTTCAGGCGATCGCCCCCATTTTAGAACAAGGACAATCCATCCTCGTCCTCGTCCCAGAAATTGGCCTCACCCCCCAACTCACCGATCGCTTCCGGGCCCGATTCGGCGCAAAAATCCGCGTTTACCATAGTGCCCTATCCGATGGTGAACGTTACGATACCTGGCGGCAGATGCTCCAAGGAACCCCCCAAATCGTCATCGGAACCCGATCCGCCGTTTTTGCCCCCTTGCCTCGTCTGGGCTTAATTATCCTGGATGAAGAACACGACACCAGCTTCAAACAAAGCCAACCCGCACCCACCTACCACGCTCGTCAAGTCGCCCAATGGCGGGCACAATTGGAAAATTGCCCCCTGATTTTGGGTAGCGCCACCCCATCCATGGAAACCTGGTTTAGCAGTCGGTCGGGGAATACTTACACGCGCCTGAGTTTACCCGAACGGGTAGAAAACCGGCCCCTGCCCCCCATTTCCATTGTGGACTTGCGTCAGGAACTCAAACAGGGAAACCGCTCAATTTTTAGCCGCAGTCTACAAGATCATTTAAGAGGTTTGCGCGAACGCCAGCAACAAGGCATCCTCTTCATCCCCCGTCGCGGCCATAGTACCTTTGTCTCCTGTCGCAGTTGCGGTTATGTCCTCGAATGTCCCCATTGTGATGTCTCCCTCTCCTACCACTACACCCACGAAGGAGCCACCGAACGGTTGCGCTGTCATTACTGCAACTTTTCCCAACTGCAACCCTCCCACTGTCCCGAATGTCAATCCCCCTATCTGAAGCACTTTGGCACAGGAACCCAACGAGTCACCCAAGAACTGGCCAAACTCTTCCCAGAATTGCGCGTCATTCGCTTTGACAGCGACACCACCCGCACCAAAAACGCCCACCGCACTCTCCTGACTCGGTTTGTGCAAGGAGAAGCCGACTTATTAGTGGGAACCCAGATGTTAACCAAAGGATTAGACATTCCCGGAGTCACCCTAGTCGGAGTCGTGGCCGCTGATGGCTTGTTGCATCAGGGAGATTATCGCGCTGGGGAAGCGGCCGTGCAAATTTTGACCCAAGTTTCCGGTCGTGCCGGTCGCGGAGATGACCCCGGCCAAGTGATTATTCAAACCTATTCCCCCGACCATCGCGCCATTCAAGCCGTTCAACACAATGCCTATGACAGGTTTATGGAGCAGGAGCTACTGGAGCGAGAGTCCTACCATTATCCGCCCTACAGTTCCTTAGTGCTGTTTCGCTTCAGTGGCTTAGATTTAATGGAAGTGCAAACGGCTGCCCAACAGGTGGCCGAAGTCCTAGAGTCGAGAGCAGGAAGCTATCAGGTCTTAGGCCCTGCACCGGCGCGGGTGATGCGGGTCTCCGATGCCTATCGCTGGCAGATTTTGCTCAAGTTTCCTCCAGGAATGGAGATTAGTCTGCCAGGGTTAGGGGAGTTGCGATCGCTCTCTTCTGCTAGAGTCCGTTTAAGCGTAGATATCGATCCCCTAAACTTTGGATAATTGACACTATAATATCAAATCCTTAAATAGATTTGATATTATATCTTACCCCATGACCTATTACTTGACCCCCCCTTTGGGGGGTGCTATGGTGAATTTAGGTGCAGGCATCCCTTTCAGTACACCCTGCCGCAGGTGAGAACCCTTTTATCATAAGCAATTGAGATGAATCGGGATGACAGGATTTGAACCTGCGACATCCTGCTCCCAAAGCAGGCGCGCTACCAAGCTGCGCTACATCCCGGATGAATCTGATTACAGTGTAACCTATTCAAGTGAAATTTGGCTAGAGACCATCTCAACAAAAAATAGGTCATTCAAGGCGATAGACTTTGCAGATAGGTAAAAATCCCGCCAAAAAACAAAAAGGGAAATAACGGTAGATAGCCCTTTCATGCACTGAAGATGAATCTCGATCGATCTCTCCTAGTTAGGATACCAAAACATCCCCTTAATCCCTTCTGGATCTTGGAGAAAACCCAGACTGCGGTAAAATTCAACCACATGGGGATCGGCAAACAAGGTAATGTTGCTAATATCTTCACTACGAAGTTTCTTAATCGTATGTTTCATCAGGGCTTTGCCCAAACCCTTCCCCTGGAATGCTGGATGAACCACCACATCCCAGAGCGTTGCATTAAAAGCATGGTCTGAGGTTGCCCTGGCAAAGCCAATCAACCGACGATGATTACCTCGTAAGTCCCACATCGAAATCACGAGAAAGCTATGTTCGATCGCTTTTTTGACTTTCCGTAAAGGACGGCGAGACCAACCTACTGCATCACATAGCTCTTCCAGTTCATATAGGTCAATGTCCCGATTGGTGCTAAACACAATACGTGAGATTTTGCCCGAATCGCTCTTGAGATCCAAACTGGCAAAGTCTTCCAGTGCTTTCACTGGACTTGGTGTTATCGGAGCATCCGAGCTGCTAAACAAGCTTTTCCAAAAACCCATGCAGGTGTAATTGAAGTAGTCAAAGTTAAATAAACAATATTAGCTTAGTATATCTCCCACAATCTTTTCCTTCTATTATGGCTCAGGGTTTAAAATCCTCTACCTTAGAACTGCTCAAACGCTTTAACCGGGCGTTTCCCCAATTCTATGAACAGTTTGTCAGTTCTGACATCCAATTGCAAAACCTGAAGCTGGCCTATCAACTCTACAAAACCCAGAAAGCTGTCATCGAAGTTCGGGCTGAAGGCTCGAAAAGCGCTCTCCACTTTGCTTATCGTAATCAGTCCTTCCTCTTGAGTGATATCTTTGGGGTTCTGGCTGCCTATGGATTAACCATTCATAGCCTCAGTCTCTATGGTCAAATCCATCCGCCCATGCTGGTATTTATTAAGCTGGTGGTTTCTAGGGGAGGCAAAACCCTGATGGAGAAAACTGCGGAAAATGTCTGTCGAGCGATTCAGGAAGCATTAGCTGGCCACTTTGAGGTGGAGGAAATGTTGGCGGTCGAGTTTAACCTGGATGCGGGTTTAGAACAGGTCGATACAGAGTTTTATGTCGATCCGGTGTTCCATTTACCGGCTTTGCTCATTGAAGCAGATAATCAACCCGGCTTGTTCTACAAGGTGATGTATGCCATTTGGCAAGAAGATTTATTGGTGGTGAATGCTAATCTGTTGGTTTGGAGGGGACGCACTCGCTTGATTCTCTACTTGCTCGGCCCCAATGAGAGCTTGATTCCGGAATATTTGGGTCAGAAGATTGCCGAAAGTGTGAAGCAGAGGTTATTGGGGGATCTCAATTAGCTCTCCATCGGGATCGAAATTGCTGAAGGGATCGGACTAGGACACGGTTCAGGATAGGATAGAAGGATGGCAAAAATCGATATCCTGGGCGTTTCCCATACATACGAATTAACTGAACCGAAAACGGCTAATCCGACCTTGGTGTTTGTTCATGGTTGGTTATTGAGCCGGGCTTATTGGCGGCCTTTGGTTGAACAACTGCGATCGCACTATCAATGTTTGGCCTATGATTTGCGTGGCTTTGGTGAGTCCCATGCTAGTCCTGGTTTACAAGACCCTGAAGGTGAGCTGGTTTTGGGGTATTCTCCCAGTGATTATGCTAAGGATTTGGGTATTCTCCTCGATCAATTGGAAATTGAGAAGGCTTGGCTGGTGGGCCATTCCCTGGGGGGCAGTGTGTGCCTATGGGCGGCTGCTCAATTGGGCGATCGCATTGAAGGGGTGATTGGACTCAATTCTGGGGGCGGCATTTACTTAAAAGAGGAGTTCGAGCGCTTCCGCTCTGCGGGCGCTCAGTTGGTCAAACGGCGGCCTCGGTGGTTGGTGGATATACCTTTGCTCGATTGGCTCTTTACTCGCTCTCAGGTCTATCAACCCCTCTCTAGAGTTTGGGGGAAACAACGGTTAGCTGATTTTGTCAGCGCCCAATATGAGGCGGCATTAGGCTCTTTATTGGATTCAACCACAGAGGAACAGGTTCACCGCTTACCCCAATTGGTTGCCCATCTACAACAGCCGGTTTATTTTATTGCGGGGGCTGAGGATAAGGTGATGGAACCTCGCTATGTGAGACATTTGGCTAGTTTTCACGAGTTGTTCCGCTCTGGATATGACAATGTGGTGGAAGTTCCTAGTTGTGGCCATTTTTCCATGCTTGAAGCAACCGATCGGGTGGCCGAGCAGATCGATCGCCTGGTTCAGGCTCCAATAGGCGATCGCCTGGCGAGTTAAGGACGATAGAGGGTTTGAAGTTTAGATAAATCCATCCGCGATTGCGCCCCTAGAGTTAAAGAAGAGCGATCGCCTTTTTCCCAATGAGCGGCTGCCGCACAAGCAATCATTGCCGCATTATCGGTACAGTATTTCATCGGTGGAAACAGCACCTCTAGATTATTCTCCTCTCCAGCCGCCTTCAGGTGTTGCCGTAATCCCCGATTCGCCGCTACTCCTCCTCCAATGGCAATGGTAGATAAATTGTGGTCGAGAGCCGCTCGGATGGCGCGTTTAGTCAAGGCTCTAGCCACCGTTTCCTGGAAACTCGCCGCTAAATCGGCAATGGGTAAATCGGGGTTATCCGCCTTCAGTTGATTCACCAGGCGCATCACCGCCGTTTTTAAGCCACTGAAACTACAGTCATAGGGATGATATCCCCCTTGGGGTAAGGAAATGCGGCCTTCGGGTAAGGAAAAAGCTTGGGGATTACCCGTTTGAGCCAATTGGTCAATAATGGGGCCTCCTGGATAGCCCAATCCCAGCAAACGAGCGACTTTATCAAAGGCTTCTCCAGCCGCATCATCACGGGTTCTCCCCAGAGTCGTATAGTTGCCGCATTGGTGAACCTGGATTAGGCTCGTATGACCCCCAGAGACCAACAGACACAAGAAGGGGGGTTTTAAGTCGGGGTTGGTGAGATAGGAGGCATAGATATGGCCTTCCAGGTGGTGAACGCCAATAAAGGGTTTATCGTGCAATAAGGCTAGGGTTTTAGCCGCAGTCATGCCCACCAGTAAAGCTCCCACTAAACCAGGGGCACAGGTGGCGGCGATCGCATCGATTTCTGACCAGGACAGGTTCGCTTCTTCTAGGGCAGTGGCGATCGCCCCATTCACCGTTTCCAAATGACGACGAGAGGCCACCTCTGGCACAACTCCCCCATACTGGCCATGCTCGGCCATCTGGGAAGCCACAAAATTACTCAGAACGTTACAATTTTTTACAATTGCCACAGAAGTTTCGTCACAACTTGTTTCAATTGCTAGAACCGTTACCATTGCCTGCTACCTTGTTGTAAGGGAAAAACCTTTTCTGAACACCACTCCCTTGTGGACAGGTCAGAAAAGCCCATTTTAGAGACTTTTTTAAGCTTAATCTTTACTGAGTCTCTTAAGTCCAGTATGATTGGCTTTCATAAGAGCCTTCGGTTTCTTTGTAACATAAAATTTGCACTTCGTAACAAAAGGAAACACTTCCATGCGACGATTGCTTGTTCTGGTTTTGATGTGTTGTTTGTGGCTGGGCTTTGTTCCCCCCGCTTCTGCGGATTTAGCCAACTTGGTTCCCTGTAGTGAATCACCCGCTTTTCTGCAACGGGCTAAAGCAGCTCGAGCCACCACCGATGATCCCCAATCTGGGGCCAAACGATTTGAACGCTATTCCGAAGCCCTCTGTGGCGAAGATGGCCTCCCCCACCTCGTGGTTGATGGTCGTCTGAGTCATGCTGGCGATTTCATTATCCCCAGCTTACTCTTCCTGTACATTGCCGGTTGGATTGGTTGGGTAGGTCGTGCTTACCTAATCGCTATCCGGGGTGAGAAAAACGCGGAAGAAAAAGAAGTGGTTATCGATGTACCTCTAGCGATCAAAATGATGCTCACTGGCTTTGCTTGGCCCCTGGTCGCAGCCAAAGACATGATGAGCGGAGAAATGTTCGCTAAAGATAGCGAAATTACGGTTTCACCCCGTTAACATTCTGTTCAAGTCTGTGTTTTGTTTTGGAGTCTTCACATGGAAGGTTTACTTAAGTATCTGTCCACCGCTCCAGTTCTGATTATGTTATTACTAACAGTCACGGCTGGCATTTTAATTGAGTTTAACCGTTTTTACCCTGACTTACTTTTCCATCCGATGTAAGTTTCAGGCATACTCACCTAGCAATTTGCTGTGTTGGGAAGGAAAAATTGAATTAAATCATTACGCCTTTGGCCTTACCCCAAAGGCGTTTTTTCGTTATCGACAGTTGACCGTTAAGATTATGGCTAAAAGGAAAATTTTTAGGGCTATTTCCATTAAATTAACGGACTTTCTTCATCTTCTTCACTCGTAATATAATCATAGTCAAAAACAAAAGCATTCTCATGGCGAATAACAGAAAACCCCAAGTTCGTTACCGTTTCTGTGGAAAACGTTGCCATAACCAATTCCCTCGCTTTCTTATCTGAGACTTGAGGCTTTTGGACAAAAAAGCTTCGTTTAGCAAAAAACAAGCGCTCATCCTTTGGGGTAATAATATGATTAATTTTATGGGTATGTTGAATTGGCTTAATATAACTATTGAGGAAAAACTCTTGGTTAATTTGCATCAGATAAAGCCGTTCATGTTGTAGCCAACTCATGCCAAACATCATTAACAACAGCTCAAAACCCAGGGTATAAGTAAAAACATTATTTTTTTCTTCAGGATTAACCACCAGTTGTAGCACAGATTCCAAAAACTTCTGCGGCTTACATCGTAAATCATGGGCAGAATGAACATAAAACTGGCGGATATAGAGTCTTAATTGTTGTTCATCCAAAACCGTAGGAATTTGAAACAACTGTAAATAATATTCCACCTTTTCCTTGGTTCTTTGATCTTGGACTAATTTCGCCACAATACCATCAGCCGTATATTCATCCAAAAATTCAGCTTGGATATCTGATGGCGCAGACAATAACAGATGGCATAGGGACAATACATATCTTCTGTGCCGCCAAGATAACCCCTCTGTCCATTGACGGGCTTCTAAAGGGAGTTGGGCAAGAATCGATTGCATGGTATCAAATAGAGTCATGATACAGGATTGAGGAAGATGAGCAGATAAGTAACGGCCGATCATACCTTAAGTAAATTATACTTTTAAAACCTGCTGACCGGATATCTCTATATGAACTCAGTGATATACTAAAGAATCATAATTTTTAAGTTCTAATTTTTAATTTTTAATCGATCATGACTCCTCTAGGTTCCGTTGTTCAAGGCTCCCTTTCTAAAGGATTAGAAGTGCGCTTGCATCCTGATGTCTCTGTGGAAGAAATGCGCGTGGGAAAATTTTTGGTGATTCAGGGCAGGCGATCGCGGTTTTTCTGTCTGTTAACCGATGTAACATTGGGAACAGCAAGCCCGCGCATCTTAGCCAATCCCCCCGATCCCAACAACTTCTTTTTACAGGAAGTCTTAGCAGGAAGTAGCACCTACGGAACCCTAGAAGTCACTCCCATGTTGATGATTACCCCCCAAGAGCAGGAGATTTCGCCCTCTCGTTCAGAAGCTCAATCCAATTTAGCCTCATTTACTGCCCAAACTACCGTTGATTTTACCCTCAAACCGGTTAAAACCATTCCTAGCCACTTTAGCCAAGTCTATGAAGCACAAGAACTGGACTTTCGCACGGTGTTTGGTTGGGAGGACGATCCCCATCGCCATAATTTTTCCATTGGTCAACCGGTGGATATGGAGGTTCCGATTTGCATTGATTTAGACCGATTTGTGGAACGAAGTAACGGAATTTTCGGCAAATCGGGAACCGGTAAATCCTTTTTAGCGCGTTTATTGCTCTCTGGGATTATTAAACAGCGAGTGGGCGTGAATTTAATCTTTGATATGCATTCTGAATATGGCTGGGAAGCCGTTTGTGAAGGGAAAACGGTGAATACAGCCAAAGGGTTAAGACAACTGTTTCCTTCCCAAGTTCAAGTGTATACCCTCGATCCAGAGTCTGCCCAACGCCGAGGCATTCGGGATGCCCAAGAATTATATTTGAGTTTTGAGCAAATTGAGGTTGAAGATCTGGCTCTGGTGCAACAGGAGTTGAATCTATCGGAGGCGAGTTTAGATAGCGCTCTGTTGCTGAAAAATCAGTTAGGCAAAAATTGGATCTTAGAATTGCTGAATATGAGTAATGAACAGATCCAAGATTTTTGTCTCGATAATAATGGTAGCAAGTCGTCGGTTACGGCACTACAACGAAAACTTAACCGTTTGACGCAACTGAAATATTTAAGGGGAGTGACGCGCCAAAATCCTTTTGGGCAAATTCTAGATACCTTAGCTGCGGGTAAGCATGTGGTGATTGAGTTTGGTTCCCAAGCGAATCTCCTCTCCTATATGTTAGCGACGAATATGATTACCCGCCGGATTCATCAATCTTATGTGAAGAAAGCTGAACATTTTTTACAGACAAAAAAATCGAGCGATCGCCCCTTACCCCTCGTCATTACCATCGAAGAAGCTCACCGGTTCCTCGATCCAAGTATCAGTAGTCAAACTATTTTTGGCACGATCGCCAGAGAAATGCGAAAATACTTTGTCACGCTCTTAGTCGTCGATCAGCGTCCCTCTGGCATTGATAAGGAAGTGATGTCTCAAATGGGAACCCGCGTGACCGCTTTACTGAATGATGATAAGGATATTGAAGCAATTTTTACTGGAGTTTCTGGAGCCGGAAACTTGCGATCGGTTCTCTCTAAACTCGATTCTAAACAACAAGCTTTGATTTTAGGTCATGCCGTACCTATGCCAGTCGTCGTCCAAACTCGACCCTACGATCAAAAATTCTATACTGAAGTCGGTGAAACCGCTTGGGAAGATATCCCTGATGAAGATATTTTTGCAGCAGAAGAAGCCGCGATGAGCGATCTGGGGTTTTGATCCCCTACAGCAAAATTGCCGGTTATATAGCACAATAGAAAAACAGGATCGACGGGAGAATAACCCATCAATTAGGCTGGAGATAGCAAATCGAAAATGTCGAGATCGGCAGAGGATTGGATAGAAAGTTATACCATTTTCCTTCAGGAGTATCTTCAAGAGGGACAGTTATCCCCTGGAATTGGAGAATGGATACAAGAGGCGATCGCCGCCCAAATTTGCCTATCTAACCTATCTTGCTGGCATCATCAGAGTATCTCTAAGCTTCTTCAACGGGATCTGAATCCAGAAAACTGGCCTCCTTTGCTGGAAAAAGGAGCTGAATTTCAAGTCCACTGCTTAAGCCTTTATCACCAACAAAAGAGAATCAAAACAACGGATTGTTGGCAAGTTTTAGGAGAAGAAAGTGCTGATATTATCTATAGTCGGGATATTACTGACCAAAAAGAACAAGAACTGAAGCTGAAAGAATGTATTGAATTTGAGCATTTAATCAGTAGCCTCTGTACTCAGTTTATGCGCTTAGACTCTAGGGAACTGGATCGGGCGCTAGAAGCGGCGATCGGTCGTTTGGCGCAATATTATCAATGCGATCGCGCTTACTTATTTGACTTAGTGAGCGATCGCCAGATCGCCCAACTCCGCTATCAGTGGCATCATCGAGATCTTAGCCCCTTACCCCCCCTCTGGCATCAAATTCCCGTAGAATTTACCCCTTGGTGGATGAAGCATCTAGAGGAGCAGCAAGTCATCCCCATTCATTGCTTACAAGATTTTCCCCCAGAAGCCAAAGCTGAACATGCGATCGCCTCTGCGATGCAAACGCAATCTTTGTTACTGCTTCCCCTGATCGACAACGATCATTTAAGGGGATATCTGGGATTTTCCACAGTTCGACAGGCTAAAACTTGGCAAAAGGATCAGATTAGCCAACTGAAATGGGCAAGTGAATTACTGGCCAATACCTTAAAACGACAACAGGTAGAACTCAGACTAGAATCACTCCATGAACAGATGGAATTGTCCATAGAAGAACGTACCCAAGAACTGCAAAAGGTGAACGATCGACTGCAAGCGGAAATTCTTGAACGCCATCAGATGGAAAATGCTTTGCGCCAAAGTGAAGTTCGGTTTCGTCACATTTTTGAAGATAGTCCTTTAGGGATTGCTATTCTCAATCTTGAGTATGGTTTAGAACGGGTTAATTTCTCTTTGTGCCGCATGTTGGGCTACTCTAGTGTAGACTTGCAATCCCTAACTTTAGTCGATTTACTTCACCCTGACGATCGCCACTTGGGTCAGACACTGCTGAATCGATTAATGAAGGGGGAAATTCCCTCTTTTCAGGTTAAACAACGCTGTATTCATAAGAGTCAAAAATTTTTGTGGGTAAAGCTGATTGCTTCAGTCATTTCTACCCCTAATGCTTTGGTAAACTCTCTCCCAGTTAGTCCTACCCATGGGATTGTCATCGTCGAGAATATCACTAAGGAAAAACAGGCGGACGAAACCCTCAAGTTAATTCAGTTTACCCTAAATCGGGTCATGGATTCTGTCTTGCTGCTTGATGATCGAGGTCAACTCATTTATGTTAACGATCGCGCTTGTCAGACCTTGGAGTATTCCCGCGATCGATTGTTGCAGATGAATATCGGGGAAATCGATCGCTCTTGTGGCACTTGCACTTGGACAAAGTTCTGGCATCAGGTCAAATCTTCCGGATTTATGCGGGTTGAGTCCATCTATCAGAGCCAATCGGGTGTGGAAATTCCTGTAGAAATTAATCTCAATTTCTTTCAGTATCGGGGGTTAGAGTATAGCTGTGCGATCGCCCGCGATTTGCGCGATCGCCAAAAAGCCGAAGCTGCTCTACAGAAAAGTCAACAACTTCTGGCAGCGTCCCAACAAGCTGCTCGTTTAGGTAGCTGGGAATTCGATCTGATCGCTGAAGAAATTTTTTGGTCAGATGAAGTCTTTCGCATTTTTGGTCAAGATCCGACTTGGGATCAACCCCCAACCTATGCCCAACATATTCAACACTATCACCCCGACGATCGCAGTCAATTTCAGGCGATCGTTGAGCAAGCCATTTCCCAAGGACAGGAATATACATTTGAATTACGCATCCTTCGCCCTTGGGGTGAAGTGCGTAATATTTGGGCCCAAGGACAACCCATTGTTAACGAGCAGGGAGAGGTAATTAAACTCTTTGGACTCATTCAAGATATTACTGCTCGTAAACAGGTAGAAGTGGCTTTGAAAGAGAATGAAAGGCGCTACCGTACCTTGGTTTCTCACATCCCAGGGATGATTTATCGCTGTTCACCCAATGAAGATTGGACTGTAGAATTTATTAGTGATGCGATTGAAGGGATTACCGGTTACAGTGCCCAGGAAATGATGTCTCAGATAGTACCGGGGATAGCTGCCTTGCTGCATCCAGAGGATTTAGCTGGGGTACAAGAGCAAGTAAACTCAGCTTTAGAGCAACACTGTCCCTTTGAGCTGGAGTATCGGATGATTGCCCGTGATGGTAGCATCCGTTGGGTTTATGAGAAAGGTCAAGGAGTCTGGAATGAGCAACAGGAGCTGGTTTATCTTGATGGGGCGATCTTTGATGTGAGCGATCGCAAATTAGCAGAAGCCCAACTGAAAGCCTCCTTAGCTGAAAAAGAAGTTTTGTTGCGGGAAATCCATCACCGAGTCAAAAATAATCTCAATATCATCTACAGTTTACTGGATATGCAATCTCGGCAAGTCAGCGATCCGAGTCTCAATGAGCTGTTACTCGATAGCCAAAAGCGCCTCAAAACCATGGCTCTCATTCATGAGAAGCTCTATTGCTCTAAGAGTCTCTCTCGGATCGATTTTGCCGAATATATCCATAGTTTGGCTCTCAGTATTTCTGCCTCCTATCGGATGCACTCCAATCAGATTAACCTAGAAATTGAAGCCGATCCCGTCCAAGTCAACATAGAAACCGCCATTCCCACCGGTTTAATCATCAACGAATTAGTCACGAATGCCTTAAAACATGCCTTTCCCGGCGATCGAAAGGGAACCGTGTGGATTAAATTCCGTGAAATTGACAATAGACAACTGGATTTAAAGATTATTGATAATGGAGTAGGGCTATCTTCTGGAGTAAGCTGGCAACAGTCCCCTTCCCTAGGAATGCGTTTAGTCTCTATTCTAGCGGATCAGTTAGATGCCGATCTTAAAGTGGAAACCAAAAACGGAACAGGTTTTCACTTAAAGTTCAAACAATGTTCTTGATCAAATTATTGAACTATGACTGCTTTAGTTAAAAAAATTTTAATTGTCGAGGATGAGTTAATCGCAGCTCATAACTTAGCAGATAATATCAAAGAATTAGGGTATGAAGTTTCTGGAATTGTTAAAACCGGTAAAGCAGCGATCGATCGGGTTATCAATGACCCGCCCAATTTGATTTTAATGGATATTAAGCTCCAAGGCGATATGAGTGGAATTGAAGCTGCCCGTGCCCTTCAAGACTATGATATCCCCATTATTTATTTAACCGCTTTTAGTGATACCAAAACCTTGGAAGATGCCACCGAAACTTTGGCCTATGGATACCTGAATAAACCCGCAAAGCTAGAAGATATTAAATCCGCCATCGCCCTGTCTCTAGCTAAACACCAAAAAGATCGCAAAATGGCATCTCTTTGGCTTCAGGAGAAAAAACTCAGTGAGCTGAAATCTCGTTTTGTCTCGATGATTTCCCATGATTTACGGGCCCCTTTAACTCATATTTTGGTATCCCTAGAAATTTTGCGGCAATATGGAGATGAGTTGAATCTATCTCAAAAAAGTAAGCAGTTCGATCGAATGCAAATTGCAATTAAAAACATGACTCTACAACTGGAGGAAATGCTAACTATCGATCGGGTAGAATCGGGGAAGTTACCCTTAAATCCTGTGCCGATTGATATCGTTAAGTTTTGCCGAGAAAGATTGGATTTTTTCGAGATTATTGCTGACCATAAATGTGAGTTAAAGTTTGACTATGATCCCGAACACTTGTGTCAATATCTTGATGAAGATATCCTTCAGCATATTTTAAATAACTTACTCTCTAATGCAATTAAATATTCTCCAGAAGGGGGAGAGGTTCGCTTGACTCTAACGGCTCAACCGGATGGGGTTCTTTTAGAAGTTAAGGATCGGGGGATTGGAATTCCCCCCGAAGATCTAGACAACCTCTATAGCCCCTTTGAACGAGCGACTAATGTGGGCAAAATTAAGGGTACTGGGATCGGCTTGTATATTGTTAAGCAAGCTGTGGAATGTCATCAAGGAACAATTGAGGTTTCGAGTCAGGTGGGAGTCGGTACAACCTTTCGGGTTCGGTTGCCTTCTTTGGAGGTGTAGAGATAGGGTGATGGGGGGTTGATTTAATCGACAAGTTACGCTATACTACAAATGAAGTCTAGAAAGGCTTGAGAGCTTTCCCATGAGGGTTTGAGGAACTGAAAGGGAGAAAATTCGTCATTCCAGCACATCGGCCAAGGTTCGGCAATTTCGATGATGAACCGAACTGACACATCCTGGAAAATATTCGATCCTAGAGATGGACAAGAGAGATGAATTTCTGTAAGTCAAATAAGTAAAAAAACTTAGTCTAATTGGCGTAAGAAAAGGAAACTTCAAGTTCACCTGAAAGGAGGAGGTATTGAAGTAGAAGTTTAACTTATCTTAGAAACAAAGCAAGTTAGACAACAGCCGGAAATTCACCCCATCTTTGAAAGAGACGTTCAAGTTAGGGAATATCCCAACGGAACCAGGGGCTAAAAGGTCGATTAACTGATTGCTCCAGTCCGAGTTGTCAAGTTTTGGCAACGGATCGGGAACCCTAGGAATAGATACCCCCAATATAGATAGATGTCCGGGAAACGTCTATGAAATTCAGTAGACGGTTTTTGGCTCTCAAGTTTTCAGCTTTAACCCCGATCTTGACGACGACTTAATCCTATGCCTAAAACCATGACCAAGACACAGACCAAGACACAAACTAAGACCCCCACCTATACGGCAGATATGGTAAGGACTTACCTCCATGAAATCGGTCGTATTCCCCTGTTGAGCCATGAGCAAGAGATTGTCTTGGGTAAACAGGTTCAGCATATGATGCAGTTGATTGAAGTTAAGGAGAAACAAGAAGTTCAACTCGATCGCTCGATCAGTGACCGGGAATGGGCGGATCTAGTGCAATTAGATCCTCAAGAGTTGGATCGGATTGTTAAGCAAGGTCAACGAGCTAAACAAAAAATGATTGAAGCGAACTTGCGTCTGGTGGTGGCGATCGCAAAAAAATACCAGAAACGAAATATGGAGTTTCTGGATTTAATCCAAGAAGGAACCCTCGGTCTAGAGCGAGGAGTGGAAAAGTTTGACCCCATGAGGGGTTATAAATTCTCTACTTATGCCTATTGGTGGATTCGCCAAGCCATTACGCGGGCGATCGCCCAACAAGGTCGAACCATTCGCCTACCGATCCACATTACCGAAAAACTCAACAAAATCAAGAAAATTCAACGGGAACTCTCCCAGCAACTCGGTCGCAGTGCTACTCCCACGGAAATTGCTGAGGCTTTAGACCTCAAACCGGCTCAAATCCGTGAATACCTCACCCTCTCCCGTCAACCGGTCTCCCTAGACCTACGGGTGGGTGATAACCAAGATACGGAACTCCAAGAACTCTTGGAAGATGACGGAATTTCTCCGGAACACTATGCCACTCAAGAACTCCTGCGCCAAGACTTACACCATCTGATTGCCGACCTCACCCCTCAACAGCGAGAGGTATTGAACTTAAGGTTTGGACTAACAGATGGTCATGAGTTATCCCTCTCTCAAGTGGGTCAACGCATGAGTTTAAGTCGGGAGCGCGTCCGCCAATTGGAACGACAAGCCTTAACCTACTTGCGTCGCCATCGGGGTCTGGTGCGCGAGTATTTAGCCAGCTAAAGGTTAGTTGTGTTTTGCCGAAAACCTCAGAAGCACTCAGTTTCAACTCCAAGAAACCCCATGGGTGCTTCTAAGGAAGTCAACCGATCCCACTGATTAATATCTATCTATTCTTAAAGGAGGAGACTAGGGTGCTTCAATTATTTTCATCTCAAATGCAACGCTTAACCTCAACGTTGGCACACTCCTCATCCGTGCTAACCCCTCTAATGGTTACGCTCTTAGTCTCCTTCGGAAATAGCGCTCCCTCGCTGTCTCAAACGGCTTCGAGTGTTGAGATCGCTCCTTCTCCATCTGAAACCACTGCCCACTTCCCAGATGGGGTTTATTTCTATGGAGAATCTCCTCAACTGGATCAGATCGGCCATGGTTATATGGTGTTTGAAGCCCGTCAGCACAAGCTGTTGGGGGCTTTATATCTTCCCAATTCTTCTTTTGACTGTTTCTATGGACAAGTTGGCCCTAACCACTTAGGGATGACGGTGATTGATAGTTACGATCGCACTCCCTATCCCTATCAAATGGCTTTAGAACCGGTGGCGATCGCCTCTAGTCCAGATGCTCTCAACATCCAGTTTAAGCCACAAGGTATGCACCGCATTGCAGAACTGAGGGATGATGAGCTTGGCTATCTAGAAACCTGTCGTCAAGATGTACAACAATTAACCATTAACAATTAATATTGTTTGACCATTCCCCGATGATTATTCCTGAGCCTCTGGAGTCGCTGGTGCTGGGGGGACAGTAGCGGGGGGTTCGGGAGCAGGAACGGGAGTGGGTAAGGGGGTTAAACCGGGAATGCCTAAATCTAGGTTCGGTGCTTCGGGGGGTTGAACTTCTGGGGCACTCACCCCTGTGGGAAGGGTGGCCAAAGCGACGCGATCGCCGCCCACAGACCGCATTAAATCCAAAATTTGGACAACATCTTCATAAAGGGCGGTTTTCGAGGCATACAGCACCATTAAGCCCTGGGGAGCCTGAATCTGATAGGCCAGCAGCCGTTGCCGCAATTGATCCCTAGGCACTAATTCCTGTTCAATATAGGTTTGTCCGACCGTATCTACACTGACGATCAGCATATCCTGCATTTGGGTGGTTCCTGTGGCAGCACTAGGCAAATCTACCGTAATTGCTTGCTGGCGCGTCAACCCCACCGCCGCTAGGATAAAAAAGGTCAAAATGCAGAAAATAACATCAATGAGGGGGATCACTTCGATCCGCGCTTCTTCACTTGGATTATCCCAGTTGATTTTCATAGTGTGGTTGCTTCTCGGTTTTCAGGTTGATTCGCTTTCGTCTAGGTGTTCGGCAACAGTCTGATAGAGATCGAGGATATGGCGATCGTCTAGATAATAATAGACTTTTCGGCCCCGTTTTTGGTAACGGACAAGTCGGTGAGCGCGGAGGATTCGCAGTTGGTGAGAAACGGCGGATTCGGTGAGTTCTAGGGTGCTGGCTAAATCACACACGCACAATTCCTCTGTCGCTAAGAGGGACAGGATTCTTAAGCGATTGGGGTCTCCAAGGATACTAAAGAATTCTGCCATTTTTGTGGCTCTCCGGGGATGGAGAAGATGGGATTCTAAATCTTTGCGGTGTTCGGTATCTAAGTCTTCGGGGGGACAGTGGGGGGAGCAGTGAGGTTGTGACATGAAGTTGAGTAATGAGTGAGTACACCGTTATTGTGTTGCTTCCTCAAATTTAACAATATCTGAACAATCTTTCAATTATTGTGTGCTAACATATGAATATCTGTTCAGATATAAGTTAAGGAGACAAAATTATGGCAACTGCAACCCAACTCAAATGTGCTTGTGAGTCTTGTAGCTGTAAGGTTGACGAGACAACTGGGGTCAAGAAAAACGGCCAAGTTTATTGTAGTGAAGCTTGTGCCAATGGTCATCCTGATGGTTCAGGCTGTGGGCATGAGGGATGTGATTGTCACAAATAGTATAAAATCTGAATAAGTTGGGCAGGGTATGCGGGTAGAAGTTGTAATGATATCGCTTATCCTCCTGCCGACCCTACTGCCGTGACAACTCTAAAATGGTGGGTTACGGCGGATTGAGAGATTGCTATCACAGTCTAGGTTTTAGCCGCCTAACCCACCCTACGCTAATGCACATTTTTAGCTGTGTCACGGCATTACGATGATTGGGTATTGTATTGGCAGGAGTCAGCGTTGCTATGGCTAAACTGAAAATTCTCCAGGAAGGGCAATCCTACACCTTTCGGTCTTATTTTGAGTTGCCCTATGAAGCCGACGATATTTTAGCCGAGTTTGACTATACTCTGGTTAAATCCCGTCTCTCTCTACCCCAAACCACTCAACCTCTAGACCGCGTACCAGAACTCAAGCAACGCATTGAAGAGACTTTACCCTTTATTAGCTTGAGTAATGAGACGGCAAGACGAGAAACCCTGGTTTCCCCAGTCTTGCTAGAAACGATCCGCTATTGCCATTGTCAGATGCGGATTGAATATCCTTTAACTGTTAATAATTGGCTCAAGGGTAATTTTGATTATCTGTTGCGATCGACTCATAATTTACTGGTGGTTGAAGCCAAAAATGATGACCTGACCAGAGGATTTACTCAATTAGCCGTTGAGTTAATTGCTCTGTCGCATATTGAGGAACAAGCCGTATTCTATGGAGCGGTGACGATGGGGGATGTGTGGCGTTTTGGTCAATTGGATCGCGATCTTAAACAAGTGACTCAGGATCTCAATTTATTTAAGGTTCCTGATGATTTAGACCCCTTGCTCAAGAGTTTGTTGGGCATTTTGCAGGGGGCATAAACTCCTTATCATTCAATTAATCGTTTGATGCCTAAATATCCTCTATCTAGACCCAAGGATTGGGTGGGCGATCGGGAAAAATCCCTGTTAGAAACTTTGTAGAGAACTGTTGTAGGGGTGAACAAGTAATTATTCGCCCCTAGAGCCTGAATTAACTTTCTCCTTCGGGATAAATGGGGACTCCATCAAGGGTTCCAAAGCGTCCCAAGGGCCAAAAGCGAAGTATGGCGCGACCAATGATATTTTTGCGCGGTACGGCCCCCCAACAGCGACTATCATAACTGCTGTTGCGATTATCGCCTAAAACCACATAGGAGTCTTGAGGCACGATTTGAGGCTGATCGAGAAATTGTTGATCGGGAGGGCAAACTTCTATGCTGGTAAATTGATGATCTGAGGTTTCGGTAATCTGGGCGGAGGGGTTAATATTAGAGGCTACATAATGCTCGTCTAAGGGGCGATCGTTGATGTAAACTTGCCCACTGACAATTTCAATTTTATCTCCCGGTAAACCAATGACTCGCTTAATTAAAGCATCTTTGAAATTGGGGTCTTTTTCCTTCATCCGGTCGGTGGGGGAAAAGACAATGATATCTCCCCGTTTGGGATCGCTAAACCGATAGCCTAGTTTATCGATAATGAGGCGATCGTTGGTGGGTTCATATTGCAGTGTCGGTAGCATTGACCCGGAGGGAATATAACGGGCTTCGGCCACAAAATGACGAATTCCAATGGCCAGAATGGCGGCCAGTCCAATGGTTTTGAGTCCCTCAATCCAGGGATTTTCGGGAGTTGGGTTGGTATTCTGGTCAGAGTTGGGTTTATTCACACGAGTCATAGGTTAGGACGAAGTTGAAGCAAGGGAGAGGCACAGGCTGAGAGGCAGATAGTGCCTATTGATGATTTAGGAGCTTGTTTTAGTGTACTGCTAGAATACAATAGGTTCTAACGATGTTATCTATAAGTTTCCTATTCTGTCTACTTGTGTTGAATCCGTCATCTACTTTGTACAAGTTGTTTTTCCTACTCAGTCGTTCAAGGGGGTTGGGATTCGGTATAGCTTGATTTGAGGTGTAGAAGTTTGGGAAAGTTCCTTTATCCGATCGCTACCTATTGTGTCTGTTGATTACGATCTGATTATTTGGGGGGGTTCGCCTGCGGGAACCTATGCGGCAGTAATGGCGGCACAATACGGGGCCAGAGTTGCCCTGATTTTGCCGCCAGAGTCTTCTCACAGCTACACTGTCCAGGATTGCTTAAGGTTGCCCCTGCCGTTGCGATCGGGGCAAAATGGACGGTATCCGATGAGGGATGGTGAGGCGCTCTCCTATGAACGGTTATGCCAATGGGTACAAGTTGGGGTGGAGACTTTGGCGTTGATTGATTCTCCTGCTGCTCTGGAGCAGTTAGGGGTTGATTTGATTTACGAGGGGGCGGAGTTTGAGGAAAAGGGGGGACAAATTTCAGTCGCTTTAAGGAACCGTCGTTTGCTCTCTTGTGCCTATTTGTTGGCTCCTGCAACTGATCCTAGGGTGGAGATTGAGGGGTTGGCGAGTACGGGTTATCTGACTCCTAAGAGTTTGGCGAGTTTGCAGTCTGTACCCTCTTGTTTGGCGATTATTGGCTCTGCTCCTTGTGGCGTTGAGCTGGCGCACCTGTTCCAAGAGTTGGGGTCTAAGGTGACTCTGATTACGGAAAATTCGCGACTTTTACCCCAGGAAGAACCGGAAGTGTCGGATCTGATTCAATGCCAACTGGAGGCTCTGGGGGTGGAGATTTTAGGGGAAACTCAGGTGACTCAAGCGCGACTGATTGAGGACAAAACTTGGTTACAAGTCGGTAATCGGGCGATCGCCTTTGATAAGCTCTTATTAGTCACTCCTCCTGCTCTGCCGTTTCCTGCTCCCACCTTGGAGTTACTGGGAATAGACTGGACTAACCAGCATTTAAGGGTGAATAATAAGCTGCAAACTACGAACCCGAAGATTTATGCTTGTGGGGATATTTTAGGGGGATATTCTTTGCCCCATATTAGCTTATATGAAGCGAAACTTGCCCTAAAAAATGCTTTATTCTTACCCTTCTTTACCCTTGATTATCAGCAGTTACCCTACACCATCTATAGCAAGCCCACCTTAGCTAGAGTGGGGTTAACGGAAGCTGGGGCAAGACGGCGATATGGGGATAAAGTTCAGGTGATTCAAGAGCAGCTAAAAATGAATCCGGCGGCGGTTTTATCCGGAGAGGTTACTGGATTTATTAAAGTGATTGTGCAACCCGATGGTAGGATTTTGGGGGCAACGGTTTTGGGAACTAGAGCAGAAGAAGTTATTCAATCTTTGAGTCTAGCGATTAATCATCAGATCAAGGTGCAAGCTTTGCCGGATAGTCCGGGAGTCTTCGGCAGTGTATCACAACTGCTGACGAGAGTGGGCGATCGCTGGCAACTTCAGCAATTTCATCAGTCCTTTTGGTCTCAAACCTTTCTCAAGTGGTGGCTATCCTGGAAGCGAGGTTAAAGGATTCATCATTAGGGTTAACAATTATGGTATTCTAAGACGGTCATTTCCCAGAATTCGATCGGGCTTAATCTGATTTTCTCAATCATGGATAAATTTAGAGTTGAAGTCATTGCTCAAACCCCCAATCCTCAACAGGTAATTTATGCAGCAATGCATCAAGATTATAGTGAAAATCTAGTTTACGATGAACGAGAAAAATGGCCGAATGAATCTAAAGCGGGAGAACTGATTGTTAAACATTTATTATCCGGGGGTCGGGGACATTATGGCCCCTTAGAACATCCTCAAATTGTCTTGAATTGTGGTTATTTTCCCCACAGTGTCATGCAACAGGTACGGACTCATCGGGTCGGAATTTCATTCGATGTACAATCGAATAGATATACAGGATCGCGAATTATACAAGCGGCTCAGGGTTTAAAATCGATTGAAGAGGTGTTTTACCTGCGTCCAGTGGGAGAATATAGTAATCGTCAAGGCAAGCATTATACCTATACCGAAGAACAGCGACAATCAGATTTAGAATGGTGTTTGGAAGCCGCAAAACGGTATCAGCAAATGGTGGAGATGGGGATATCGGAAGAACATGCACGGGGAATTATTCCTTTTGATGTTAGGCAGCATTTTGTGGTCTCTTTGAATGGGCGATCGCTGATGCATTTGTTAGACTTAAGATATAAGCTTGATGCTCAACTAGAATGCCAAAAACTTTGCGAACATATCTTTCCCCATTTCCAAAGTTGGATGCCTGAAGTGGCAAAATGGTATGAGAAAAATCGGCTGAAAAAGGCGAAGCTATCCCCCTAATTTAAAGATGATACTCCAGAAGGCAAGTAATCCAAATCCGGATAAAATAATGCCGGAAATACGGTTAATCCAGCGCAAACGATGGGGAGTAATTTTGTCTTTCATGAAGCCAATACCAGTAACCAGAACACACCACCAGAGTGCTGACCCAGAAAAGACACTTAACACGAGCAGAAGTGCTAATCCTTGTCCATAGGTATTTCCGGCTCCAAGTCCGGCAAAAATGGCAGCAAAGGAGAGAATGGTGAGGGGATTGGTGAGGGTTAAAAATAGGGTGGAAACATAAGCACGCCATAGGGTTTTACCGTCAATTTTAGCGGCTTGTTCGCTAGGTGAACTGCGAAAGGTTTGCCATCCTAAATAACAGAGAAAAAGTCCACCTATCAGCCGTAGTCCAATTTGATGTTCGATTAAGAGATTCGAGATAAAGGTTAATCCTAATGCGGCAATACAGCCATAGAAACCATCGGCGGTGGCTGCACCTAAACCGGAGATTAATCCGGCAATTCTGCCTTGGCTTAAGGTGCGCCGGATACATAAGATGCCAATGGGGCCAACGGGTGCAGCAATGGAAAAACCGATGATTAATCCTTTGAGAATGACTGCAAGTGCCATGAGTAATGAGTAATCGGTTTCTCTGATGACTTTGGGTTACTGTACTTTAGAATAACTAAGTTTTAAGGGAAGTTAAAGGGGAAATAAAAGGTAAATGACTTGATTTTTTGGATAATATAAGGTAAAATAGAAAAATGACTTTCGATTCTGAAAAACTGTTAGATTTGACGGGATGGCAGATCCTAGAGATTCTGCAAGTAGAGGCCAGAATCTCGTTTGCCGAGTTGGGGAGAAAGGTGGGGTTGTCTGCTCCGGCGATCGCCGAACGGGTGAAGCGCATGGAAGAAACAGGTATCATTACCGGATACCACGCCCAGGTACATCCAGAAAAAGTGGGCTATCCTATTGCCGCCATCATTGCCCTAACCACAACTCCCCAGCAATATCCGCAGATCTTAGCCGTCATTCAAGCCTTACCAGAAGTGAGATCCTGTCACCATGTTACCGGTAATGTTTCATTCTTCATGGAAGTGACCGTATCTTCGATGACACACTTAGAGGAGATTATCAATCAACTGAGTCAATTTGGGCAAACCTCCACCTCTATTATTCTCTCATCACCGCTTCCGAGACGAGGAATTATGGGGAGTGAATGAGTTATGGCGATCGCGCTCCAAATAATCCTGAGTGATTTGCATAATAATATCTAAGCGAAAATTTTCAAACAACATCGTCAGAGCTTCAGATAAATCCTTATGAGTGGGGGCGATCTCTTTAATCAACTCAGCAACCCGTTCTTCATTGACTTCTCTCGCTGCATAATAGAGATTTTCTATCCAGGTTTGGGCAACTTGATTAAACTCTTCTAACCAGAAGGGATCGCTGCGTTTCCGATGTTTTTTAAGCTTCCTTTTCGATTGGGGCATCGTTTCATAAATATAAGAAGCATCTAAATAACGGGATAAACTATTAAAAATCACCCGACTCTTAAAGGGTTTACAAATAAAATCATCGGAACCAGCTTGGATAATTTCTGCTCGTCTCTCTTCAAAAGCACTAGCAGTTAGGGCAATAATCACGGTTGATTGTAGACCATTCTGTTGTTCTTGCTCTCGAATGATACGAGTTGCTTCTAAACCATCAATAACTGGCATCCGAGTATCCATAAGAATCAAGTCAGGTTGCCAATTGCTCCACAGCGCGATCGCTTCTTGACCATTACTGGCTTCCATCACTTCAAACCCCACTGGGTCGAGCAACTTAACCAAAAGCTTGCGATTTTCTGGGGTATCATCAACCACTAAGATCCGATAACTTTTTTGATCCGGAGTTAAATGAGTCACTTGCAGATCATCCCGTTCCTTGAATGAAGGTGAAAATTGATTGCCTAGGTTCAAGGGCATGTAAAATGTAAATAGAGTTCCTATTCCCACTTCACTACTAACCGAAATCTCCCCCCCCATTAAACGCACAAACTTCTGCGTAATGGATAATCCTAAACCACTACCTTGAGCTGATTTAAGCCCCGTTGAAGTTTGTACAAAAGCCTTAAATAAATCCTGTTGTTCTTCTTTAGAAATACCTGGACCTGTATCACTGACCTGGAATTCAAGATCGGATCGATCTAGATTTGTTTTTACATTAACGCTCAATTGCACGCGACCCACTTCAGTAAATTTAATAGAATTACCAATTAAATTAATCAAGCAACTCCGCAACTTTTGCTCATCCGCTTGAATGTACTGGGGCACTTGTGGATCGACATTAAATTCTAAGATGATCTTTTTAGATTCCGCCTTAACTTGAAATAAATCCTCTAATCCATCTAATAAAGAGTAAAGATCTAAATCCTTCTCGTTTAAATGAATAATTCCAGCTTCAATTTTGGAGAGATCCAAAATATCGTCAATCAAATCCAATAAATGCTCACCACTTCGATTGATAATCTCTAAATATTCTCGCTGTTCATCATCCGTTTGATAATCCCGAAGCATCACTTGAGTAAACCCTAAAATAGAATTTAAAGGAGTTCTAAGTTCATGACTCATATTGGCTAAAAATTGACTTTTTGCCTTAGATGCTGCTGCCGCTTCTTCTTCAGCTTTTTTCCGCTCTTGAATTTCCTGTTGTAGGGTTTTATTTTGCTCTTGTAGTTGATTTTGCAGTCGTCGAATCGTCAACTGATGTTGAATGCGAGCTAAAACCTCTTCTACCTGAAACGGTTTGGTGATATAATCTACGCCCCCAACTTGAAAGGCTCTCACTTTATCCAGCACTTCATCTAAGGCACTGAGAAACACGATGGGAATATTCTGGGTTTGTTCATCTTCTTTAAGCTGCTGACAAATTTCATAGCCATCCATATCAGGTAGTTTAATATCTAAAAGAATTAAATCCAAGTTTCCGGATCGGGAAGCTCTTAGGGCCATTTCCCCTTTCACCGCGCCCTTTACTTTGTATCCCGCTTCGGATAAAGTTTGAGATAATACCTGGAGATTTTCCAGTTGATCGTCAACAATTAAAATATTACCTTTATAAGTATCCACAGCTTTTAAAAACCATCTCCTAATCTAAATTATCTATCTCTTCGATCAAACTTAAAATTTGATCGCATCGGAATTTTTTGACTAAATCAGTGAGCGCTTTAGCCAGAGAAAACTGTTGCTCTGGAATTTGAGCAATTAACTGTAAAAGCAGATCGTCATCAATCGCATCAGCAGCATCGTACAACTGCTTTCGCCATTCATGGGGCATGACCTTGAGACTATCGGCTTTAAGAATAAATGGGGATACAGAATCCGTAATGGACGCTTGCCTCGGTTTTTCTGAATGATAGCTATGAATATAACGTACCCCTAAATATTGGGCAATTTTTTCAAAAATCAGATCCTCTGTGAAGGGTTTCAGTACACAATCATTACACCCTACCTTCCGTATATGCTCGATTTCCTGTTCTAAGATGCTTGCGGTTAAGGCAATAATAATGGGGGCTTGATCCGTAGAGGGTGTATTGGCTCTAATATACTTAGTCACCTCCTCGCCATTCATGACCGGCATCCGAATATCCATCCAAATTAAGTGGGGTTTCCAAGTTTCCCAAATGGCGATCGCTTGGGAGCCATTTTCTGCTGTTTGGACTTCAAAACCAATGGGGGCTAAAAAATGTAACAAAAGTTGGCGATTTTCCCATTGATCGTCTACAACCAAAATCCGATAGATGGGCTGTTCTGGAGCTAAACCCACGACTCTAGAGTTTCCAAGGCTAGGAGTGATTTGCTCTGAATCCACCCTAGACACTTCAATAGTAAACTGAAATTTACTGCCATAACCGACTTGACTTTCAAGGGTAATTGTACCATTCATTAACTGCACAAACTTTTGGGCAATAGTCAAGCCTAAACCGGTTCCCTCTTGAGAAACTTTTCCCGTTTTACTTTGGACAAAGGCTTCAAATAGTTTGGGCTGGTCTTCCGGATCGATTCCCGGCCCTGTATCTTCTACTTCCACTTGCAAAACCACTTTTTTGGCAGATGGTGCTGGCGGAGTATCGATCTGTAAAACTCGGAGAATGACTTGGCCTTTTTGGGTAAATTTTAGTCCATTATTGAGTAAGTTAATTAAAATTTGGCGTAATTTAACTTGGTCGGCACAAATATAGGTAGGTACTTGGGGAGAAATGGAAAAAAGTAATTCTATCTGTTTCTGTTCTGCTCTGAGTTTAAACATATCTTCTAAATCATTAATCATTCTCATGAAATCAAAACAACTTTCCTCTAAGGTCATTCTCCCCGATTCGATTTTAGACAAGTCTAAAACATTATTAATTAAGGTTAAGAGATGCTGTCCACTGCGATTCATAATGCGGACATTTTCTTGATGTTCTGAGGGCAAAGAAAGGGAACGCTCCATTAATTGGCAAAAGCCCAAAATTACATTCAGAGGCGATCTTAGCTCATGACTCATGTTTGCCAAAAACTCACTTTTAGCCCGATTGGCTAATTCTGCGGTTTGTTTGGCAAATTCTAATTCTTGAGTTCTTTGATAGACTTTTTTCTCCAGATCCTGATTCAGCTCTGTTAGTTCGGAGTTAATCAGTTGTAATTTTTTATTTTGTCGCGCTAATTTTTGATCTTGATCGTAGCTGCGTAATGCCTCAATCACGGTTAACTTTAAATCTTCCCCATCCCAGGGTTTGGAAATATAACGGTATAATTTAGCATGATTAACGACTCTTCCAACTACATCAGCACTGGCTTGACCGGTCAATAAGATTTTTAATGTTTTAGGAGATAATTCATGAATTCTGATCAAGAGTTCATCCCCAGACATTTTCGGCATCATATGATCGGATATAATTAAAGCAATATCAATTTTATCCAGTAAAAAATCCTCGGCAATTTCTAGAGCTTCCATGCCACTTTCAGCTTGTTCAATGAAGTAACCTGATGTTAACCAAGTTTTCAGTTGTCGCTTTAAGCTATCTAAAATACTTGGCTCATCATCGACACAGAGGATCGCTCGATTAGAAGTCATAAAATTAGCCCTCGATTGATCTTTAAACAACAGAACCTTTATAGGGGAATTCTTCCTTTACTCCCAAGGATCAGCCTATTTATGGCAAAAATATCCATAGAGACTTACAATGAAGGATAATCACAGGGTTAGTATGAATCAAAAATAACTTTAGACTCATGATGGCTCTGTTTCTGTTTCTCAAATCCAATTCCCATTTTGCATTCATTGTCTGACCTATCGCTAATGATTAAGCAGGAACCTGTCCCGGTTAAACCCAATATCCTTGTTGTCGATGATATCCCAGCAAACCTGCATTTGTTTGCTAAGATGCTCAGTCAAGAGGGCTATAAGGTGCGATCGGCGGTTACAGGTGCATTGGCAATATCAGGTGCTAAGGCAATGCTACCTGACTTGATTTTACTCGATATTTTAATGCCAGAACTTGATGGTTATCAAGTTTGTGCTTTGCTCAAAGGCGATCCGTTAACTCAGGATATCCCAATTATTTTTATTAGTGCCCTAGGTGAAGAAATTGATAAGGCTAGAGCTTTTGAAGTTGGGGCAGTTGATTATGTGACGAAACCTTTTCTGAAATCTGAGGTGCTGGCTCGGATTGACTATCATATCCGAGCGTCTCAGACCCAAAAACAACTGCTGACCCAGAATTTACGGTTGCAAGAAGAAATTGAATATCGCCGGTTGATGGAAGCTAAACTGGAGTGCTTTAGTGTCCATCTCAAACAGATCCATCGTTTAAATACTTCTCAGTATCGAACCATAGAAGCTTTGTTTCGAGATTATCTGCAAACGGGATGTTCTATTTTTGGGTGTTCAGTGGGTTTGATGGGTCATCTGGAAGGGGATTTGTATGTGATTGATGCCCTGGAATCAACGTTTGATAGCATGAGTCCATCCTGGGAGCTGAGGGTTCAGGATACTGATTTGGATTGGGTAGTTCGCCGCCAAAAAACGGTTACCCATGAAGAAATCCATCGGGGGTTGAGGTCTCTTAAGTCTTTGAATTTGGGGTGCTGTCTGTTGAAGTCGTTTATGGGCACGCCGATTTGGGTAAGGGATGAACTGTATGGGATTTTGATCTTTGGCTCAACTCACGATCGCCTGGAGGGATTTGATACTCAAGCGCAGGATATTGTGGAGCTGATGGCTCAAGGGTTGGGTAAGTGGATCGGGATTCGACAAACGGCTCTGAAACAGAAACAGGCGGAAGAAGAGACCCAATTATTACTGAAGGTGACTCAAGCAATTAGCCGATCGCCGGATTTTGACAGCGCTTTGCAATCCGCTCTGGAACATCTCTGTGAAGCTAGTGGTTGGAGCTATGGTGAAGTTTGGCTTCCGAGTCCTGATGGTCAGACGTTAACCCTGAGTCCTGCTTGGCATTGCCATAAACAGGAGCCTCCAGAGGTATTGAGCCATTTAGAGCGGTTTCGTCTGGGTCGTCAAGAGCAGATTTGGAGCAGTGGAACGGGCTTACTGGGGAATGTTTGGGCAACTGGAAAGGCGGAATATGTGCCGGATGTTCCCCAGCGATCGCCAGAAATTTGTCAACAACTGGATTTAGCGGCTCTGTGTCATATCCAGCAAGGGTTATGGATTCCGATTCTTTCGGTCTCAGGAGATGGACAGCAGGAACAGGTGGTGGCAGTATTAGTGCTGTTTTTGTCAGGAATCTCGACCTTAGAGTTTCACCATCAATCCCATCAACTGTTAGCTTTTGCTTCGGCGATCGCCTCCCAACTGGGAACCATCCTACATCAGAAACAGATTGAAGCCGAACAAAGAGCGATGCTCATGGCTATGGACGATCTGATCATGGTTTATAACCAGGAGGGAATTTGTCTGAAATTTATGACCAATAATCCCCTCTTTCTCCAGGAACCCCCAGAAAATAAATTACACAAGAGTTTATATGACTGTTTACCCCAAGCCGAAGCCGATGAACACCTAAGAGCGATTCGACAGGCGATCGCCACCGGAGAAACCCAAACCCTTCAATATCATCTCAACATCGGCGATCGACGCATGTGGTTTTCAGGCAAAATTTCCCCCCTATCTCACAAAACCATCCTCTTAGTTGTCCGGGATATCACTCCCCTAGAAACCATAACCACTGCCCTTCAACAAAGTGAAGCCCGTTTTCGAGCCATTTTTGAACAAGCAGGAATTGGCATATATATTACCACCTTAGAAGGTCATATTTTACAAACCAATGCCGCCTTTGAATCCTTCCTCGGCTATCCCTCAACAGACCTTCAAAACCGTCCTATTCACGACATAATTTATGCCGATGACAATCTAGATGACCCCGATTTTCAAAACTTATTACTCGGTAGAATTCAATCCTATCAAGTTGAAAAACGCTATGTTCACCACAATGGCGAAATCCGATGGGGAAGAGTAACCCTTTCACCCGTTCAAGAACACCAGAAAATCCAATTTATTTTTGCCCTCGTCGAAGACATTACAGAAACTCGTAAAATAGAATGGGAGATCAAAGAAAATGAAAGGCGATATCGCGAACTTATTGAAGTCCAAAAAGATGTTTTAATTTGTCGCTGGAAACCCAACACCGAACTGACATTTGTTAATCAGTATTTCTGTCATTTTTTTCATCAAAATCCTGGGGATTTAATTGGCAAAAAACTGAACTCATGGCTAGTTAACTCCAAATCTATACAAGACCTTGAAAATAACATCCTAGAACTCTTAACCACCCTAAATCCTAAAACTTGGGAATACGAGTATCGCTCAGGGACAGGAGAACACAGATGGTTACGGTGGACGAATCAACCCATTGTTGACCGTTGGGGAATTTTAGTCGATATTCAAGCCTTTGGTGTAGATATCACCGCTCAAAAGCAGCGAGAGTTAGCATTAAAGTTAATTTCCCAAGGCATTGCCTCTGCTACAGGCAACAACTTTTTCGAGAGTTGTACTCAATATTTAGCTAATATTTTACAAGTTAAATATGCCTTGCTTGCTAAAGTCTGTGATTCCCAGTTTCATAAAGTTGATATTTTAGCCTTCTGGAATGGTAAAGAAGTTCAGAGAATTGAGCAATTTGAAACAATTAATGCCCCCTGCGATCGACTGTTATCTGGAGAGTCGGTATATTATCCCGATAACTTACAAGATCGCTTTGGAAATCATCCCCTAATTACTCAGTTAAATGCTCAAAGCTATTTGGGAATTCCCTTAAAAGATACCCACCAAAAAATCATTGGTTACCTGTCCATTTTAGACACAAAATCATTAAATATAGACGATCAAAAACAAGTTATTATCGATATATTTGTAGCTCGATCCGAAGCAGAACTAGAACGGAATATTTCGGAAAAAAAATTAGAAAAAATCGCCCAACAAGAGCGGTCTATTGCGAGAATATTATCTCACATACAACAAATATTGGATCTCGATAAAACCTTAAAATTAACAACCGATGAAATCCGCCAGTTATTTGATAGCGATCGGGTCGCAATTTATCAACTAAACCCTAACTTTAGTGGTCAATTTATTGCGGACTCATTCTCTTCAGGATGGACTTCTTTATTAGATTTGCAAATTCAACTTTCTTGCCCGTCAGAACTCATTATCGATGAAAGTTGTGCAATTAAGCATTGGCTTGATACTCCCAGTCAATGCCCTTATCCTTTGAAATGCATTTCCTTAGAACAATCCGATCGTCAGGGGCAATATTTATGCATGACAGATATTTATCAAGCCGGTTTTGAAGTTGATTATCTGAAGTTTGTGGAAAAAATGCAAGCTAGATCCTATCTGATAATTCCTTTATTTTCCTCTAACAAGCTCTGGGGATTATTGGGAATCTATCAAAATCGATCGGCTCGTGAATGGCAAGAAAATGAAATTAAAATAGCCCTATATATTGCAAATTGTCTCAGCATCGCCATTCAACAATGGCAATTAGTCGATCAAATTCAGAAGAAATCAGAAGAGTTAAAAATAGCCAAAGAAAATGCTGATGCTTCCAATCGAGCTAAAAGTGCTTTTTTAGCTAAAATGAGTCATGAATTTCGCACTCCTCTCAACGCGATCTTAGGGTTTGCCCAAGTCATGGGGCGCGATGGCTCCTTATCTGGAACTCAGCAAGAGCAATTGAAGATTATTAATCAAAGTGGCGAACATCTGCTTAATTTAATCAATGATGTGCTAGAAATGTCGAGGATAGAATCTGGTAAAGTTGACCTAAATACCACTGATTTTGATTTACTCAAAGTGCTGGAAAATTTAAAAAGTATATTGCAACTTAAAGCCCGACTGAAGGGATTAGAATTAAAAATACAAGTTAGAGAAAGAGTGCATCAATATGTTCATGGAGATCGGAAAAAATTAGGGCAAGTTCTGCTGAATTTGGTGGATAATGGGATTAAATTTACCTCTCAAGGTTCTGTTACCCTAGAAGTGACGCGATCGGATAGATCTGCTAACCATCCCGATCGCGATAAGGTTCAATTTAAGGTAATTGATACCGGTATAGGAATTGCCCCGGACAATATAGAAACTTTGTTTAAGCCTTTTGTGCAAAGTAAGGGATCGGCTCCCCTTTCTGATTTCTGTCACAACGATCAAGAAGGGACAGGATTAGGATTAGCCATTAGTCAACATTTCGTTGAGTTAATGGGAGGTCAATTAAGGGTAGACTCAACGGTAGGAGTAGGGAGTACCTTCTTTTTTGAGATTCCGTTACCCCTTGGTCAAGCTGAATCGATTATGTCTCATCGTCCTCAACAAACCATCATTGGGTTAGCTCCCGATCAGCCCATTTATCGGATCTTAGTGGTTGATGATGAACGGGATCAGCGCTTATTAATGCTGCATTTGCTCACTCATGTCGGGTTTGAAGTGCAGGCGGCTGAAAATGGACAAGAAGCGATCGCCCTTTGGCAAAGTTGGCAACCCCATCTGATCCTCATGGATATGCGGATGCCTGTTCTCAATGGCTTAGATGCCACCCATCAGATTAAATCAACTATCCAAGGTCAAGCCACCGTAGTGATGGCGCTTACTGCTCATGCCTTTGAGGAGGATCGAGAACAGGTTTTAGCGGCTGGATGTGATGACTTTATTAGCAAACCCTTTCACGAACAAGTGCTGTTAGAAAAAATAGCTCACTATCTGGGCGCTCGTTATCTGTATGAAACTTCTCCCCTGGAATCAACCCTGGAACACCTAGAAAGCCTACACTCTGCTGTAAGCCTCTCCTCCATCAGTTTGCCCTGGAAAACCTTATCGACTGAATGCTTATTAGCCCTTCACCAAAGTTCCATTGAAGCCGATCAAGACTCAATTCTTGATCTGAGTGCAGAAATTGACAATCCACACATCACCGAGTGGTTAATGAAGCGCGTCCATCACTTTGAGTTTGAAGCCATTTGTGAGGCGATCGCCCCTTTTCTGCCCTGAAAAGAATGCCCTAGCCAGAATGAGAGGCCCGGCGACGAGCATCAAGAGACACCACAGGCGCTTGACGGCTCTCCCTCGCCACTCGCACCAACAATCCCGCAGACAACAAACTAGCAATCATCGAATTACCACCATAACTAAACATCGGTAGCGGTAAACCCGTAGTGGGAAGCGCTCCCGTCGCCACCCCAATATTAATTAGCGATTGCCCCACCAGCAAAAAAGTAGCGCCGATCGCAATTAAACGATGGAACTTATCCGTACACTTGAGCGCCACCATTAAGCCCAGAGTCGCATACACCCCCAGCATCAACAACAACAGCAAACTCCCCACCAAGCCAAACTCCTCAGCATAGACCGCAAAAATAAAATCCGTGTACTGAATCGGTAAATAGAACCATTTTTGTTGAGAGAGTCCTAACCCCATTCCCCAAAAGCCTCCTGAGCCGATCGCCATCAAACTCTGAGTTAATTGATAACCATTCCCCATCGGATCGGCCCAAGGATCTAAAAATGTCATGATTCGCTGCCGTTGATACCCATTAATCCCTAAGCTCAACATCCCCAAACCCAAGCCCACACCCCCTGTCATTAACAGAGAACGATAGGGTAAACCCGAAGCCAGGGCGATCGCAAATAACGTCATTCCACAAAACGTCGCCGTACTCAAATTCGGTTGCAGCAAAATCCCCACCAACACCGCCCCAAAAATCCCCAACCATCGCCAGCGAATCACCGGTTTCAACGACGGCCATAAACCAAAAACTTGCGCCCCCTGCAACACCAAAAACGGCTTAATCAACTCCGAAGGTTGTATCGGAAACGCCCCCAAAGATAACCAGCGTGTTGCCCCATTAATCGTCGTCCCCAATCCCGGAAGCACCGTTATCCCAATCAACCCCAGAAACAACAGCAGAAACCATTGGGAGACTCTCATCATCGACTTCAAGGGCGTATGAACCATGAAATTAAATCCCACACAGCCCAACAGCGCCCAAGCCATTTGCCGCTTCACATAATAAAACCCATCCCCATAGTAATTATTCGCCAGGGGATAGGATGCAGAAAATAGCATCACCAACCCAACCGATAACCAAAGGAATGTTAACCACCGCAATAGCCTCGCTTCTATTGCCCATTCCTTCACTGAGGGGTCAATCCAAGGAATTAACTGTTGAACGTTCAATGACTTGTCGTTATAAAACCCAATTCTCCATGGACTCTAACAAACAACAAAGCAAAAGTAAAGTTTAAACCCTTACTTTTGCTCTGTTAGAAAACTCTTTGAATTGCTCTATCAGTAGGATAAACCCCCATCCAGAGCGCAACCGATATAGATTAGAGTAAACCTGTGTTGGTTCCCACCTTACCAGTTGCCAACTCCACCTTAACGATTTTTCCACCCATTTTCATAATTCGCTGTTGTTCGCGAAACCAGTTATCATAGGGAACCAACTTTGTGAAGTAGGTATTTTGGAGTTCTCGTTGCGTCCGAATTCTGCTTAAACTCGGCACACAAGCCGTTACTTTAAACATCCGCATGGGCTAACTTCTCCTATTGTGATTCAAAAACTCAGAAAAAATGGTATCAAAAACCTCCAAAATCTGGGAGTCAAGAGCCAATTCTAGACCATTGCGATCGGTAATTGACTACCGAGACAAACCCTTTCTCTCGATTAGGCTTGTAACAGTCTAGGACTTACCCTCGACTTCCCAGACTCTACTTCTGAAGGGAGTTTATAAAGCACCACCTTCAATTGAAGCACTTAGCCTAGCTTAAGCCAGAGCAGATGTAATCGAAATAAACACCCATTTCTTTACCAGCAGCTTCACCAACTAAGCTGGCGGTAACTTTTTTCATGGCTTGGATAGCTTGAACAGTAGAACCAACAGGTACTCCCAAGGAGTTGTAGGTTTCTTTCAAACCATTGAGAACCCGCTCATCTAAGATAGAGGGATCGCCAGCTAACATGGCATAGGTCGCATAGCGCAGATAGTAATCCATATCACGGATACAAGCAGCATAGCGACGGGTGGTGTACATATTTCCACCGGGACGAGTTACATCGGAGTACAGCAGAGCTTGAGCTACTGCTTCTTTCACGATGGTGGAAGCATTTGCACTAATTGCAGTCGCTGCACGAACCCGCAGAGCGCCGGTTCCGAAGTAGCCTTTGAGCTTGTCTAGAGCAGAAGAATCAAGGTACTTACCTTGAACGTCAGAAGAGTTGATAACAGCAGTAATTGCGTCTTGCATGGTTGTGTTCTTGATGTAGTTACTTAAAAATGGTCAGTTGTAGTTAATGCTCAAAACCTGAGCCTTGGCTAAAACTTGGGTGAAGTCTAGGAAAGACCACCTTTCACATAATCGAAGTAAGAACCGGCTTCAGCCGCATCTTCACCTGACATCAGGGAAGTCGCTACCGCTTTCATGCAACTCACACTTTCAGCCACTGCATCCAGGGAAGTGCCCAAAGATTTGTACATCTCTTTTGCACCAACCAAACCGATTTCTTCGATGGGGGTGACATCACCAGCCACGATTCCATAGGTAATTAGACGCAGATAGTAGTCCATGTCCCGCAGACAAGTTGCGGTCATTTCATCGCCATAAGCATTTCCACCAGGGGAAACCACATCCGGGCGTTTTTGGAAGAGTTGATCGCCAGCTTCCTTAACAATGCGCTCGCGAGAGTCGGTTAGGATTTGAGCAATCCGCAAACGTTGCTCACCAGATGTTACAAAAGCTTTGATCCGATCCAGTTCACCTGGGCTGAGATAACGAGCTTCAGCATCAGCATTCACGATGGACTTCGTGACGATACTCATGTTGTGGAGTCCTCCAAAATAGAAATTGTCACCAATTGGGTTTTATATAGATGGCTTGCGCCAAAGGGTCTGAGTCTAGTGTAAGCAACCTTGGCATAGCTCAAGGAAATTCGCTTAAAAACACAGGATTCTGACTCAGCGATCGCCGGACATTAACCTCCGATCTAGATCCTTGGTTTTATATCCGTCCGAAATCATTGTCAGGCATTGAGTTCACATCCTAAATCTATTCTTAATATTTTTTAACATTTTCCCTCATTTTGATCCCTTCTCCGATCCCCTGAGTATAAGTATTTAAGACCATTTCCCTGTACTTTTTTGGGTGTTACAAATCTTGACTCTTTTCATCTTCCATTAAGAAAGCCCATCAGGGATTGAGCCTCCGCTCTTCCCCAATGGACTTTCTGCTCATCCTAGGATTTGAGTGTTAATTTTAACTCAAATAGCCCTTAGACCGGTTCAAAGCTAGGAACAACAATCTCCTTGCTCTGCTTCGTCAACTGGTTATACAGCTTCTCCGTATTCGGGAAATTAGCTGCTGGCAGCGTATTATACCGGCAATAGGGAACCACATCTTCACCAAAGGCCTGTAGATATTCCATGCTATTAACCATTGCTCCAATAAAGGCACGAATACCCTCACTAGACAAAATCTGGTTATACTTGCGAATCTCCGCCTGATCTAACGGCGCACGACCCAAGAAATGCTTCGTTCCCAGCTCAATCACCTTAGTATTCGGGAAAGGCGTATAGAACTCCTTGATATACAGATCTGAACAGCCCAGACCTTCAATAAACTCCTTGACGGTAATCTCACCATTCGTCAAACGACTCTGTAAACGAGAGAATTCATTGCTGACAATATAGGGCGCAACATCCCGCTCAAAGACTTGCCGATAGGCTGCACCAATCAAAGCATTCACCGCCGGTTTATCCGCCAAATTAGTCAACTTAAAGACCTTACGCTGTTCCCGTTGCTTGCGAACCCCTTGATTAATCCGCTCTTGGATCTCAATATCACCCCGTGCTTCCGTGACCGCGCCTAGCTCAATAAAGCGTGGAGCCTGTACAGGTTTAACCAGTTGACCCATATCTTCACGCAGAGTGCCCACGCGCATCGTGCGTAAAGATAATCCAGCCGCCGTCAGATACCGCTCATAGGGAACTGTATCTTCTCCGAAAGCCTCAGCATACTCCACAGAATCAACGATCGCATCCACCAGGGCATAAAAACCCTTCTTAGAACACAAATCAAAATAGCGATTCATTTCCTGACGGCCATAGGTCGGACGACCCAACAACCGACGGTGGATATACTCAATCGCCTTCACCACATACAGAGAACTCCAGTACAGATTGCGGAAAGTATCTGACTTGGCCAGCGCTTTCACAAACTCCCGAACCGTAATATCTCCATTTTCCAGGCGAATTTCCATCACCTTCAGCCGTTGACCATCATAGACATCCCGGCCAAAGACCTGTAAATAACAGGCACGAATCACCGCTTGGGTGGAAGTTTCCGAGAACTTAATATTCGTTCCCGCTTTTTTACCCACCGTTCGCGGGACTTGATCCAGCTTAAACACCTTCGCACCCAAAGTCCCTGGTGCTTTACCCCGTGCTTCAGGAGCCGAAACCTGGTTATTAATCCCTGCGCCGCGATGAATCAATAAGCGGCGCGTATCCTTACCAAAAGGTGCAGGAGAGGTACTGGGATTACGGGTTTCTTTCGGGAAAATCGCCCCAAACTGAATTTCTAGGGGATCATTACCGGAACCATACACATGCTGATCCGGTAGAGGACGGTTATAGGCCGCAAATGTGGTAATGAATTGGGGCACTTTGCGGAAGGGTGCGCTGTAGTTAAACAGCTCTTGTTGGGGCCCCCAGTTACGGCACTCTTGGGCTTCTTGGCCTAAACCGCGCAAGTAAGGAACCGTTTCTTCTCCGAAGTAATCGGTATATTCTTGGGAGTCAACCAAAGCACCCACTAAAGCCGGTAGTCCGCCATCAGAAACGATGGAGAAATACTTCTGGAATTCTTCCCGACTCGACAAACCCCGACCGAGAATATGGCGGAATGCCAGTTCTACAACCCGACTATTCACAAACGGTTCATAGAACTGCTGGCGATAGAGAGGACTCAGACATAAACGACGTACAAACTCCTTCATGGAGATATCGCCATTTTTCACCTGAGATTCTAGGTAAGAAATGGATTGGGAATAGGCACGAGTAATATCCCGTTCAAAGATTTGTCGATAGGCCGCTTTTACCACTTCCTGCTTTTCGGAAGTGGAGAGTCCGGGCTTCATGACAAACTTTTGCCGACGCTCAGAAGCATTGAAATAGATTTGGGGCAGTTGCAGTCCTTGTTGATCTAAGGTCTGGCGTTGACGGATTTTGTTCGAGGGTGTGGAAGCTTTGAATTCTGAGATCACCACATCAAAGTATTGGCCGACGATCTCACTGGCTTCTGCGTCATTTCTGACATATCCCAAAGCGCTAGCTCTCATTTCTTGTAAGGCTACAGTGGTAGCCGCCGTAGAGCAAGCGCCTTCAATGATTTCTCGGAGTCCCCGGACGTTGACGGAGAGAATATTAGGGTCTCCGGCAACGATCGCATAAGTGATATAGCGCAGGAACCAACTTAAATCCCGCAGGGATTTGGTCATATTCGCCGGCCCATAACGGGAAACGTTTATGGGACGGAATCCTGGCGGTACGGGGCCGGCACTACCCCCAGAAAACAAAGACCCCAATCCAGAAAGGATGCCTCCACTGGCTCCACTTTCTACAAAGGTTTGAGTGCCAACTTGCATCCCTTTTCCGGCTCCGACTAGCATCGGTTCGGGATCGGCGGGCTTTTCTAGGAAAGCCATGGGAGAGCCACCGGTGAAGATCCGATTGGCTGCCCGTGAAACAATCAGTTCAGAATTTTTGGTGAGGATTTCGGCGATCGCCAACCGTTTGAGACCCGACTCGAAATAGGTTGAAAGTTCACCGAGTTCAGTCCGTCCCAGGAAACGGTCTTGCTGTTCAGCAACAGAAATTGTTGAAACAGCTACCGTTTGATACAGTTGCGGACGAGCAACGGAGCTTCCACCACTTGCCTTGATAGTCATGCGCTCTTCTTCGCTCCCTTTGGATGTTTACAGCAATTGCATTAATGCGTTAAACGGCTTTTGGCTATCGATGACCAATCCAGGGGACTGATCTCTGATAGCTATTGGTGTTTGATCTTAAGGTTAGTCTGGGTTGACTCCCCTTGTTTATTAAAAAGCGTAACGATTCACCATCATAGGCGATCGCAGTCCCCTGACTGAGAAAAAAGATAAGTTTTGTTACGTTATTACCACCAGCTAACAGATCTAGGGGCTATATAATCAGATCTAGCAGCCCTCATTCTCTCCTCACTATGTCCGAAGCTCAAGCCATTAGCCACGCTGTAGCTAAACTTTACGATACCTACCCCTTTCCCCCAGAACCCTTGCTGGATGAACCCCCTCCGGGATACAACTGGCGCTGGAATTGGCTCACGGCTTACCAGTTCTGCTCTGGACACAAGCCCCATCGCCAAGATATCCGGATTCTGGATGCCGGATGTGGAACAGGGGTGGGCACTGAATACTTAGTCCATTTGAATCCCCAAGCCTCTGTCGTCGGTATAGATTTGAGTTCCGGAGCCTTGTCTGTGGCCAAAGAGCGCTGCCAGAGATCCGGAGCTGAGAGGGCGGAATTTCATCACCTCAGTTTGTACGATGTCGGGCAACTGCCTGGACAATTTGAGATGATTAATTGTGTAGGCGTACTCCACCATCTCCCCGATCCAATTCGTGGCATTCAATCCCTAGCCTGTAAGTTAGCCCCAGGGGGCATTCTCCATATCTTTGTTTACGCCCAATTGGGACGATTTGAAATTCAATTGATGCAACAGGCGATCGCCCTGCTGCAAGGAGAACATCGGGGAGATTACCAAGATGGAGTCAAAATTGGCCGTAAATTATTCTCTGTCTTACCGGAAGATAACCGCATCGTGCGCGAGGACAAACGGCGCTGGGCCCTGGAAAATCACCGGGATGAATGCTTTGCCGATATGTACGTCCATCCCCAGGAAATTGATTACACCATTGATAGTCTGTTTGAGCTAATTGAGGCTTCTGGATTGGCCTTCGTCGGCTTTTCTAATCCTCAGTATTGGAATATTGAGCGCCTGCTCGGCCAAGCTCCGGAACTGATGGAACAGGTAGAGAACCTGAGCGAGCAACAACGCTATCGGCTGATTGAACTGCTCGACCCAGAACTAACTCACTACGAATTCTTCCTCGCTCGGCCTCCCCTGGATTACTATGACTGGTCTGACGATCGGCTTCTGGGTTCAGCCATCCCCGAACCCAATCCCTGTCTCCATGGATGGCCCTCCCCAAGCATCCTCAATCAGGACTATCAACCGGTGAGCTTATCAGAAGAACAATTTGAGTTGCTGCAAGCCTGTAATGGGCAACACACCGTTAACGAGATCCTCGCCCAAAGCCAACAAAGTCTAGAGGAAATGCGATCGCTCCTGAAGCAAAATTTGATTCTGCTCACGCCCCCAACCGGCGATCGCCATCCCGCCAATCCTTGAGGATAATTCCCTATTTTGTCCCTCCCTCAAAGGATTAACACTTTCTTCAGAAAGTGACCCCTCTGCGTGATATGATTTCGAGGGAGTCTACGAACAGACCTCTCAGGGTAACCTGAAAGAAAGTTTGGCTAGAGCCTCTGTGGCCCTCCTCACGGAGAACCCCCCCACAGAACCTTTTCCCACAAAGGAATGCCACCTTTTTGCCTAATTGGGTGATGGGAAAACGCAGATCAACAACTTTAAGGTTAACCAGTCGAAGTGAATCCCTCCGACGAATCTCCAAAAACGCCAACGCCAACCGCAGAAGAACTGCCCCAATTTCCGCTCCCCAGTGCCTCACCGGGCGCGATGGACGAGTATTATCAACTCCAAAAAGAGTTATACCTCTGGACTTTCGGGATGACAGGAATAGCCTTCCTCTCAGTCTGGTTCTTCTATAGCCTCACCACCGCCCTCAGTTATTTGATCGGTGCATGTGCTGGGGTAGTCTATCTCAGACTATTGGCCAAAAACGTGGAAGCAGTCGGACGAGCCAAACAACGTCTGGGCAATACGGGTTTAGCCGTTTTCATCGGTGTGATGATTGTCGCCTTCAAATGGAAACAGCTCGAAATCGTACCCATATTCTTGGGATTTTTAACCTATAAAGCGGCGATCGTCGCTTACATTTTCAGGACAACCTTAACTCCATAATCAGCGAGCGATCGCCCCATGGATAAACCGTTTAATCCTGTAAACAGGCCAGCCCCTTCGATCAGAACCCTAACTCTGAACCCTCTTTAATAATGGATATGCTTAACTTCCTGGACGCTTATCATAGCCTCCCGTTCGCCGAGCTTGAAGTCGGTAAGCATCTCTATTGGGAAATCGGTAATCTCAAAATTCATGGCCAAGTCCTACTTACCTCCTGGTTTGTCATTGGACTGCTCGTGATTGCCTCCCTAGCTGCCACTCGAAACGTCCAAAGAGTCCCCAGTGGAATGCAAAACTTCATGGAGTACGCTTTGGAATTCATTCGAGACCTGGCCAAGAATGCCATGGGTGAAAAAGAATATCGACCCTGGGTTCCCTTTGTCGGTACTTTATTTTTGTTCATCTTTGTGTCAAATTGGTCAGGGGCCTTAGTTCCCTGGAAAATCATCCATTTGCCAGCAGGTGAACTAGCCGCACCAACCAGCGATATCAATACCACGGTCGCCCTAGCCCTTTTGACCTCCCTAGCGTATTTTTACGCCGGTCTCAAAAAGCTAGGCTTAGGATACTTCGCTCACTACGTTGAGCCAGTGCCCTTCATGCTCCCCTTCAAGGTAATTGAAGACTTCACTAAGCCCCTTTCCCTAAGCTTCCGTCTATTTGGTAACATTCTGGCTGATGAATTGGTGGTTGGGGTATTAGTCTTACTGGTTCCCTTGTTTATTCCCTTGCCGGTTATGGCATTGGGAGTATTCTTAAGTGCCATTCAAGCCCTAATCTTTGCCACCTTGGCCGCCACCTACATTGGGGAAGCTCTAGAAGATCCTCATCATGGCGAAGAAGAACATAGTTAGCCTTCAAGGGACAAGGATCATACCCATCCCAACAGAGAAAGCTTCTCTGCTACCATTCGGTTTCAAGCCGAAAAACAAAATCCTATCAAGTGTACTCAATTTAAAAAGGAGATTGAACCCATCATGGATTCACTAGTTGCTGCTGCTTCCGTTATTGCTGCTGCCCTAGCTGTTGGTTTAGCTGCTATCGGCCCTGGAATTGGACAAGGAAACGCTGCCGGTCAAGCCGTAGAAGGTATTGCTCGCCAACCCGAAGCTGAAGGAAAAATCCGAGGAACGCTCCTGCTCAGTTTGGCATTTATGGAAGCGCTAACCATTTATGGTCTAGTCGTTTCCCTGGTACTTTTATTCGCCAACCCCTTCTCGTAAGCCATTGGGCTAACGAACAGTAGAGATAGGAAAGCTTTCTATCTCTACCCTAATCTAACGGAAGTCAATCGTCGAGATTGTCAGTTCCGTTACAGATTAGCCACTACTCCCTAGAACCCCTAGGGAAAACTGTAAAACCAGAGAAAATCGTTAAAAACTGGGGACGATCGCCAATGATCGATTGGACAATACTTCTTGCAGTAGAAGCAGCAGCAGAAGAAGCGGGAGGTCTCTTTGACCTAGATGCCACTTTACCGGTAATGGCCATCCAATTCCTAATCTTAGCCGCCCTACTGAATCAGATTTTTTATAAACCTCTGGGTAATGCCATAGATGAACGGAGCAACTATATCCGTTCCAATTTAACCGAAGCACGCGAACGTCTAGCCAAAGCCGAACGTTTAGCGCAACAGTACGAAGAAGAACTCGCATCCGCTCGCAAACAATCGCAAGCGGCGATCGCCGAAGCTCAAGCTGAAGCGGATAAAATCGCCGCTCAGAATATGGCCCAGGCCCAGCGAGAAGCGCAAGCCAAACGCGAAAGAGCCACGCAAGAAATCGATCGACAAAAACAGGAAACCCTAGGAGTCCTAGAAGGACAGGTAGACCAACTGAGCCGCCAGATCCTAGATAAACTCCTGCAAGCGAGTTGATCTCATTCTTGTCTGGAGCTTCTTTCGCCCCTTCGATACCCAACTGAACGTTTCGGACTTCGTTTTTGGCCCAACCCTGGGTCAGAAGTGAGGAAAACCTGTAGAAAAACTGCGCTCAAATGGACTTTCATAGCATGGGTAATTTTTGGTTGCTGGCAACAGAAGCAACAGAACATGGGTTCGGACTCAATTTTGATGTACTTGAGACGAACCTTGTTAACCTCGTCATTATTATCGGAGTGCTGGTGTACTTCGGTCGCTCTGCGGTAGGTAAAACCCTAGCCACTCGGCGCGAAGAAATCGAAAACGCCATTAAAGATGCCGAAGAGCGACAACGGAAAGCGGCATCTGCTCTGAAAGAACAAGAACAAAATCTCGCTCAAGCTCAAGCTCAAGCTGAAAAAATCCGTCAACAGGCGGTGGAGCGAGCCGCATCGGCCAAAGCAGCCATCTTGGCCAAATCGGATGAAGACATCCAAAGACTAAAAGACACAGCCGCCCAAGATCTAGAAGCTGAACAAAGTCGAGTGATTGCTGAACTGAAGAAACGGGTTGTTGCCTTAGCGATGCAACGGGTTGAATCCCAAATCAGAGATGAATTAAATGACGATCTTCAGCATCAACTGATCGGGCAGTGTATTGCCAGGGTAGGAGGAAACGGATGAAAAACAGTTCAATTGTTGGTTCAATCGTAGAACCCTATGCAGCAGCTCTGATGTCTATCGCCCAAAGTCATGACCTGACGGAAAAGTTTGGTGAAGATGTCCGCACGATCCTAGAGATGTGGGAAAGCAGCGAACAACTGCGTTCAGTTCTGAGCAATCCCCTGGTTAATCCAGAGGTGAAGAAAGGGGTTCTTAGGCAAATCACTCAAGACCGAACAGACTCTTATGTTCAAAGGTTTGTATTTCTATTGGTCGATCGCGGACGCATCCAATTTTTAGATGGAGTTTGCCAAACCTATCTGTCCCTATTACGGAAAATCAATCAAACGGTTTTGGCCGAGATTACTTCAGCCGTAGAACTGACGGAAGACGAACAGAGGGCGATCGCCGAACAGACTCAAGCGATGACTAACGCGAGGCATGTGGAACTCCAAACTCGTATCGATCCAGACCTCATTGGTGGTGTGATCATCCAAGTGGGATCGCAAGTGATTGATGCCAGTCTGCGGGGACAACTGCGCCGCATTGGTCTAGCCCTGGCGTAGGGTCTCCCCCCTGGAGAGATCCTCTAAACCGAAAACCTGAATAAGCACACCTCTTACATTCAAACATAGACACATATGGTAGCTATCAGACCAGACGAAATTAGCAGTATTATCCAACAACAAATTGAACAGTACGACCAGGAGATAAAAGTCTCTGAAGTCGGTACGGTTCTCCAAGTCGGTGATGGTATTGCTCGGATTTATGGCTTAGACAACGCCATGGCCGCAGAACTTGTAGAATTTGAAGACGGAACCGTGGGCATTGTCCTCAACCTAGAAGAGGATAATGTGGGAGCCGTATTAATGGGCGATGGAACCAATATCCAAGAAGGGAGTTCCGTTAAAGCTACGGGCCGGATTGCCCAAGTCCCCGTAGGGGATGCCATGATTGGTCGGGTGGTTAACCCCTTGGGTGAACCAATTGATGGTAAAGGCGATATTAATACCGGTGAAAGCCGCTTAATTGAATCTCCAGCTCCGGGAATTATTGCCCGTCAATCGGTTTGTGAACCCCTGCAAACCGGGATTACGGCTATTGATGCCATGATTCCCGTCGGTCGCGGCCAACGGGAGCTGATTATTGGCGATCGCCAAACCGGAAAAACCACCGTTGCGATTGATACGATTATTAATCAGAAGTCAGAGGACGTAGTTTGCGTCTATGTGGCGATCGGTCAAAAAGCTTCTACGGTGGCTCAAGTGGTCGCTACCCTGGAAGAAAAGGGAGCCATGGACTACACCATCGTGGTTGCCGCTAACGCCAGTGACCCCGCTACCCTGCAATATATTGCTCCCTACACTGGGGCAAGTATGGCGGAATACTTCATGTACAAAGGCAAACATACTCTAGTGATCTATGATGACTTGAGTAAACAAGCCCAAGCCTACCGGCAAATGTCCCTGCTGCTCCGTCGTCCTCCCGGTCGTGAAGCCTATCCTGGGGATGTCTTCTATCTGCACTCCCGTCTGCTAGAGCGGGCTGCTAAACTCAATAGCGAGTTGGGTGGTGGTAGTATGACGGCTTTGCCGATTATCGAAACCCAAGCTGGGGACGTTTCCGCTTATATTCCGACCAATGTAATTTCGATTACGGATGGTCAGATCTTCCTCTCGGCTGACTTGTTCAACTCTGGCTTACGTCCAGCCATTAACGCGGGTATCTCTGTATCCCGTGTGGGATCGGCGGCTCAAACCAAAGCCATGAAACAAGTGGCCGGTAAACTGAAACTCGAATTGGCTCAGTATGATGACCTGCGAGCTTTTGCCCAGTTTGCTTCTGACTTGGATAAGGCGACCCAAGACCAGCTCTCGCGGGGACAGCGCCTGCAAGAGTTGCTCAAGCAGCCCCAAAACTCTCCTCTGAGTGTTCCTGAACAGGTGGCTAGTGTTTATGCTGGGTTGAATGGATATCTGGATGATATTCCTGTGGACAAAGTGGCAACCTTTGCCCAAGGCCTGCGGGATTATTTGAAGTCGAGCAAACCCAGGTTTATTGAAGTGATTCAGAGTGAGAAAAAACTCACGGATGAAGCGGAAGGCTTGTTAAAAGAAGCGATCGCTGAATACAAACAAACCTTCTTGGTTTCTGCCTAGACTTCGACTGCGCTCAGTCCAGGGTCTTCAACTCAGCATTGATAGTGGATAGTTCATCCCTATCCACTATTTGACTCTTCCCTGTCCCTATATCCTCGTCTTTCCTATGGCAAATCTTAAAGCGATCCGCGATCGCATCAACTCCGTTAAAAATACTCGCAAAATTACAGAAGCCATGCGCTTAGTGGCCGCCGCAAAAGTGCGTCGCGCCCAAGAACAAGTGTTAGCCACCCGCCCCTTTGCTGACCGTTTGGCTCAAGTGCTGTATCGTCTACAAAGTCGTCTTCAGTTTGAAGATGTTGACCTAGAATTGCTGAAAAATCGGGAAGTAAAAACCGTTGGCTTAATTGTCTTTTCCGGCGATCGTGGCCTCTGTGGCGCATACAATAGTAACGTTATCCGTCGCGCCGAAATCCGAGCCAAAGAACTGGAAAAAGAAGGCCTTAACTATCAATACGCACTCTTAGGGCGTAAATCGGTTCAATACTTTCAGCGTCGGAATGCACCCATTTCTACCACCCGCACCGATTTGGGGCAAATTCCCAGCGCCGAAGAAGCAGACGAAATTGTAGATAGCATCCTCGGATGGTTTCTCTCCGGTAAAGTAGACCGGGTAGAGTTGATCTACACCAAATTCGTCTCCTTGATTAGCTCCAGACCCGTCATTCAAACCCTCCTCCCCTTAACCCCCCAAGGGTTAGAAGTGGTGGATGATGAAGTCTTCCGCCTAACCACAGCCAATGGTAGCTTTAATGTTTCTAGGGAAAAAGTCAGCTCTTCCCCTGAAGGCAGTTTCCCCAGAGATATGATTTTTGAACAAGATCCGGTGCAAATTCTGGAGAGCCTTTTGCCCCTATTCATTAAAAACCAATTCCTGCGGGCCCTGCAAGAATCAGCCGCCAGTGAATTGGCTGCTCGGATGACTGCCATGAGTAGTGCTTCCGATAATGCTAGTCAAATGATTAAAACCCTCACCTTGTCTTACAACAAAGCTCGGCAAGCCGCCATTACCCAAGAACTGCTAGAAGTGGTTGGTGGAGCAGAAGCGTTGAATTAAAAGCCCGATGTCCTGGCAATGGGTAATGAGTCAATCGGTGCAGCCTGAGAATATATAGGCTGTACCGATATTTTTATGTATTCCTCTTTGGCTTTTCGTTAAAATTCAAATTATATCAAGTTCGCTTATTCATGTCCGCGAAGCGGAAATACCCTAATTAAAAATCCAGGGAGCAAGATGCTCCCACTCCAGTCATATCAAAGAATTCGAGGAGTGCGGGCATCTTGCCCGCTTCTTAACCAATTTTCATGTC
>NZ_JAQOSP010000135.1 GCF_030068475.1 Roseofilum acuticapitatum BLCC-M154
AGGGAGCAAGATGCTCCCACTCCAGTCAGATCAAAGAATTCGAGGAGTGCGGGCATCTTGCCCGCTTCTTAACCAATTTTCATGTCCGCTTGCGGAAACCGGACTTGATATGACCCATGAAAAGAGAGAAAAGAAATTAAATGCGATCGGGGTCGATGTTGAGTTCGCGCAGTTTAGCAGCTAGGCGATCGGCTCTTTGAGTTTGTTGGTCGGCCACTTCTTCCGGTGTCAAAAGCAACTCACCCTGGGCTGTGAAGAAGCGCAGTTGGCGATCGCGCCTTCCCAAATATAATTCTAATTCCTGGCTCCACAAGTATCCTGACTCATTGGCAGCGATCGGTTCATATCTACCACGCTTCAACACAAATCCCTCTAACTCTAAGGTTTCTAGGTCAAACCAGAAATATTGTAGCGCTCTAAAAATGTCTTCATAAAGCTCTTTTTTCAATTGGCGATCGGCTGATGAAGTGTTCTGCGAGAAGATTTCCACAACCACATGGGGATATGTTCCATCTTCCTCCCAAACAACCCAACTTTTGCGCGGTTTTCTCTCCGTTTTCAGGGCAACAAAGAAATCCGGGCTGCGCCAGTCTCCTGATTCGATTTGTTGGCGACTATAGTAGACCGAGAGATTACCCGCAACGTAGAAATCTTGGCGATCGCGCCAATGTCTTTCTAAAGATTGAATTAAGAGGATAACTTGTTTTAGATGCAGGTCGCTGTCCATGGGAGGTTCATTGCTATAAAGGTCACCAGGGGGGAAGATAATTTCTTCTTCCGATTCGGTATTGGAGAAGAGGTTGGATAAAGCAGTCATGACAAAAAATAGAGGAATTAGAGCGTGTCGGGATCGATGTTCAGTTCTCTGAGTTTAGCCGCTAGGCGAGCAGCTCGTTGAGCTTCTGTATCGGCTCGTTGAGCTTCTCGGTCAGCCACTTCATCCGGTGTCAAAATCAACTCACCGTCAACGTTGAAAAAGCGCAGTTTGCGATCGCAGATGCCTAAATACAATCCGAGTTCTTGACTCCATAAGTATCCCGACGGGTTGGGAGCGATCGCCTGATATTGACCCCCAACCATAACGAATCCTTCAAACTCTAAAGTATCGGGGTCAAACCAGAAATATTCCGCCGTCCTAAACGTATTTTCATAAATCTGTTTTTTCAATCCCCGATCTACCGATGCCGTGTTTTTGGATAAAATTTCCACAATCACGTCGGGATATTTTCCATTTTCCTCCCAAACCGTCCAACTTTTGCGGGGTTTGCGCTCTGTTCCCAGAACGACGAAGAAATCGGGGCCGCGAAAGTCTTCTGATTTGACTTGTCGGGGACTATAGTAAATGGTGAGATTACCGGCTGCATAGAAATCTTGGCGTGAGCGCCAAAGTCTTTCTAAGCATTGAATCAAGAGGATAATTTGTCTGAGGTGCAGTTCACTTTCCACAGGAGGTTCGTCACTATAAAGGTCACCAGGGGGGAAGAGGATCTCTTCTTCTAGGGTTTCGGGATTGGATACTAGGGTTGGGGAAACAGTCATGGCGGTAAAAAATAGAGGGACTAGGGCGCGATCGCTATCAAGAGAAGTTGCAGTATACTTATTTATAATAGCTAAACTCTGAATGAGTCACAGACAAGATATTGGATCTTATTATAACGAATCATTAATTAATTTTTACTTCATTCAGAAGCTTTTGAATTAATGGACGATAAATAGTATTATCCAGATGCTCTAAATACCAAGTTTCATAATCACCAATAATATTCAGATGCTCTTCGATTTGTCTGGCTTCTTCTAGCAGTACCCATAAGTTATGGGTAGCTCGATTATAAAATCCATAGCCTCCACTGGCTCTTAATCCTTCTAAGCCATATTGTTGACAAGCAGGACATTGACAAGTTTGCAGTTTTTCTTCTTCTTCCTGACTCAGATATCGACCTCTCCAGTTCCCTAACTGTGCTACGATACGATCGCCTGTTCCAGGAAGTTGGATTAAACCTCTAGCTGCACGGTTACGCCATCCACTAGAATCAACCGAATTAATGCCTAGTAATGCGGCAATATGTAAGGTGGACGTTCCTCCGATGCCAAAAACATGCAGCTTTTTATCCTTAAATTGCTGCCGAAAACTGACCAAACCATGAATAATTTTTTCATGGGAAATAGCTTTAGGAGCGCGGAGTAAGTTGGGGACAATTCCACCTAAAGCAATGTCTGTTTTTTTCTTGAACGCTTTACTACTCAGAATTTTTTCAATATATTGTTCTAAGAATTGGCTAATATGAACAACAGGGACATAGTTACCTTGATAGTGCCGAAAGTTCATGTTCATGGTTTTTTGAAAACACTGTTCCTGTTCCTTTAATGTCATTTGAGGTATGGGGATAAAGTCTTGAGGAATAGGATACCAATCTGGATGAGCTGCTTTGACAAACTCTCGATATTCTTCAACGGGAAGTTCTTGATGGTTTTTGATAAATGAAAATGCACCGTTATCTAGATACACTTTTGTGGTTTTAGGGATGGAAAAATGTTCATGTAATCCCTTTTCCATAACTTGCTGTCTTTGTCTACGCATTTTATGAAAGTCAGCATAGGAAATCATCACCGCTTGTAACTCTTTGATGTAATAGGGTGAGGTGGTATCCCAGACACGGGGTTTGATGCCTTTTAAGCCAAATCCAGCTACAATTTGCAAAACTTTTATACCATTTTTTCAATTAAAGATTGATATTTAGATAGTAATTGATGTTTTACATTTTGAGTTAACCACTTACCGACATCTTTAGAATAAGTATGAGATTGTTGTGTTACAGATGGAATCAAGTAAGTAATAGCTTCATCGCTCATAAAAGAATGATCTTCATCAACTGCAAAGCTACAGTATTTTATAGCTGTTAATATCTGAGCAGCTATCATTTCAATATCTTTATTGTTTGCCGAGAAGAATTCATAACGAGGTAATAATTTATTAGGGCTTTTAGAATGTCCAATAAAAAACATATAAGTATGAAATTTTTTACATAAATCCTTATAAGGTGCTATATCAATACCACTTTTTTCATCGTCAATTCTTTGACGATATCGGTTAAAATATGATTCGTCTAACGCTTTCAAGTTTGCCTTTTCATTTAAAGTTGCTCTGGTTGTAAATGATCTACGAATTAAACAAGTACATATAGCCTTTTTTAAACCATTATCAAAACAATCTGGAGAAGATAACAATAATGTCATTGCTTGTCCATCAGTTAAACTATAATTTCCTGTTTCCCAATGTGTATCTATGTGTTTTGCAATGTACCAATCTAAAACAGAACTGTATATTTTTAAACGAACATTTTTGGAAACTCCACAATAAATTCTATTAAAATCTCTAGCAGAGTTTACACATTTTAGTAATTCTTTAATAGCTTTTCTAGTAAATTCACCTCGTCTATTATCAATTATATAATTATCTAAATAAGCATCTTGTGGAAATAAACTACCATCTCTAAGGATAATGTTAGGACAATCTCTATCCGCATTCAATAAATATTCATGATCAAAAATATATTGACCTACATCCATAGCTGAAGCAGTACAGCGATGAAAATCTTCTGGCTCTAATTCATCTTGGTAAGATGGATCAATTAACATCCATTGAAGTAAATCTTGAGTTGGTTGTGGATTAAACCGACCTTGATCAAATATAGCCTTGCCATTGCTTACTCTAACAATTGCACCCGCAGCATTGTTTAATAAAAAGGGTACAGTCCGATTAAAAAAACGAGCAGGATACGGAACTGAACTACGATGCTGACTTACATCCGAAGATCCTATTAAAAAATCACCGTTATTCCATAAACTATCATCACTTTCAATCGAATTTAGAAAATATCTTCCTACAATATGAGTCTCCAGGTGTCGTTGCACTAATTCTTTATTTAATTCAACTTTCCACTGATGGCCTCCTTTTGGAGGAGGAGTAATATTAACTTCTTCCTTCGTCATTCCAAAGCCACGAATAGCCACTTGCTTTAGCAAATTTGCTAACCGCTCTGATTGATTTGAACTGTGCTTAATTTGTTCTCTCAAATCCTGAAAAAACTCAAGATATAATTCTCTGGGATCTTTTTGTGATAAGCGTTCTCTCGCGGTTTGAATAGTGGTTTCCCATTGATCTTGAGCTTTAACTAATTTGCTCATGTACTCAAGGGTTTGCTCTAATGGATCGTGATTTTTCAATCTATCATAACTATTGATTTGTTCACGATTCAAAATTTGAGAGCTGTCCGGGTTAAAAATCTCATCAAAATTCATTTCTAATTGTATATAATTTGAGTTGATATCGCTGGATTTTTTCTTGCGAGACATTTTACTGATTCTCTTCTTTCAATGCAGTAATTTTATCAATCCAATCATCTTGCATTTCTTGGAAAATATCAGGAGTTTTACCCCCTTCAGAATCTGGAGTAGTCCGTTGTCTAATTTTGACAGGAATTGTATGTTTCAAGCTTTCGTAAGTTCCGGAAATCAAGCAAGTTCCTTGTGGCATTTTGGGTAAAGCTCTTAACATTTCATCAGTAGCATCTGCTTTTACACCCTTAATAGCATCTAGCTGATCGGGTTCTAATGCAAAAACCAATCTAGTATTACATTGACGAATTACACTTTTATCAATGTCAACAGGACTTTGAGTCATTAACACCATACAAATCCCATGATGTCTGCCTATCCTTACCCCTTCTCGAATAATCTGCTTACAAGGGCTTTTTTCTCCTTGTGGTACAAACAAATGAGCTTCATCAACTACTGCTACATAAGGAGGAATTTGATTATGAAGACGTAGAATTTGAAGTTCTCTTAGTACCGCAGTAGCAATTGATTGAAGTTGAGAAGCAGTTAAACGCTTACAGTCAATGGCCAAACAAGGACTCATAAATGTACACCAATCCCCTTTACTAATTCCATTACCAAATATTGGATCACGTCTTAAAGCACGGGTCCGACTAATAGCCATTTTAATACTACTATTAGAATTGGTAAGAATAGGGCCAACTGTTTCCATTCGTTCTAGTAAATCATCAATGGAAAATTCTGCAATATTATTGGATAATCGCTCAACTTGTAACTCGCCAAAAGCACGAGCGGCTATATCTCTTTGTAATTCAGTGGTTGCACTAGGCAATAATGTTAACAGTTCATTCTCGGTTAAAGATGATATGCGAATAGTAAAATCTTCACCAGGTCTCTTAACAGTACCTCTTGATTTTTTAACAAACTCTGAATATTCATCCTGAGTATCAATGAAAATCACTGGTAAATCATGTTTCATTAATTCTTCTGCAACAACTCCCATGGCATAACTTTTACCGCTTCCAGTAGTTCCTCCAATAAAAAAATGCCTTTGAATTGATGATTTTTTAAGAATTATATCTGTAGTAACTCCTCCTACAGTTTCCCCTAAATGCAAACCTTCTTTTTTATCAGTTTCGAGTCCTAAAACACGAACCACTTCACTAGAGTCAGCAATAAAAACTTCAGAACCTGAATTCGGCAAATTTTGAGGTGATCTAATTTCTTTTCCGATAATTTCCTCGATTAAATCAGCTTCAACTAACCGATAGATATCTGTACTATGTTCTTCTGGCATAGATGGAGTAGGAAGATGTAAGTTGTCACCAACTGTTACAGCAGCTACACTTTTATTTGGGTTACTTTCATAACCACTTCGGATACGTCCAATTAAAATTGTTTTTTCATCTTCTCTGGAAGCATCCATTTTTACCAATGTGCCAGGTTTCACATCTTTCCCAGCTTTTAATTTAATCCGGACTGTCTCAAACGTTGGTGTTTCTTGATCTGAAATGACGGTTCCTATGGGATAAGACTTCTTTTTCATGCAAAAACCCTGTTTTTATAAATCACAATAAACTGGAATGCCAAGTTGTCGCAAAAGTCGCCGAGCAGCTTGGGAGTGAAAGGAACTTACGGGGAACCCGGTTAATTGACTAACCAACCATTTGGGAGAAATCCTTTGATCGTCAATCAAAATATACCATGTCTGATAATTATAGGGTTTTCCTTTTCCTTGTGCCAAAGCTTGACGGGCAACTTCAGAAAAATTTACATCCGCTAACTTTAGCTCAACTCCTTTGAAATAGACTGTAGCTGGAGTCTGTTCATTAATTACTGGTTCTAAAAATTGCAAAGACTCACCATAGAGCCACTGGCGTAATACCGACAGTTTTCTTCCTAGGGTTCTAGTAGCAAGGGTTACATCAACAGAAACAGGAATAATTTGACCATAGCCTTCAAGTGCTTTTAAATACTTTTTTGTCACACAAATCAGTAATCTATGATAATCATGAACTTTGAGAGTCGCTTCCAAATGCGTAACAATGGATGAGTTTAACTCTAACGCTCGCGCTTGGGTCATCTTCTGGTCATAATCAGGAATTAACTGATCGCCAGAAATCAAGCCAAATTTCCCAGAGAGAACATAGATATCTAAACTTGGATCAGGCTGTTCTTTCAAAAAACGCCGTACAACTCGAAAAGCTGGCCCATCATAGCGCTCAAGAGCAGGTAAGGCTTCTGCTTGCGATCGCTTCGCCTGAGAACAGGATAAAATCAATAAACGGCGACTTGTCATCAAATCCTCAACTGTATTCAATAGGGATACTTGAATTTTTCAGATCAGTTTATAGTTCATTTAGCATTTCAATATCAACAAAATCATTTTTAATTTTTAATTTTTAATTGCCTTGTTCTCTGGGGTACTCCTTGTTATAGTTTAAGCAAAATGTCTACCGCCCGTTTGTCCTTGACTATGCTCTCTGAAATCCAAGACCTCACCGCTCGCATCACTCCCCGACTGATTGAAATTCGTCGCCATCTCCATGCTCATCCCGAACTGAGCGGCCAAGAACGGCAAACAGCCGCCTATGTTGCTGGGGTGCTGTCTTCTGCCGGATTGCATGTTAAAGAAGATGTAGGCAAAACCGGGGTGATTGGTGAATTACCAGGAGCAGAAACGGGGGCCGGATGTTTGGCCATTCGCACCGATATGGATGCGCTCCCCATTCATGAATCTACTGATTTAGAGTTTGCCTCTCGCCAAACCGGAGTCATGCACGCTTGTGGCCATGATGTGCATACGACCCTAGGGTTAGGTACGGCCATGGTCTTATCTCAGTTGGGTCTATCTCTACCGGGTACGGTGCGGTTTATTTTTCAACCGGCGGAGGAGGTGGCCCAAGGGGCGGGCTGGATGGTCGATGAAGGGGCGATGGAGGATGTGGAGGGCATTTTAGGGGTTCATGTCTATCCCACCATTCCTGCTGGCTCAATTGGGGTGCGCTATGGAGCTTTGACGGCGGCGGCTGATGAAATCGAATTGACGATTATGGGAGAATCGGGCCATGGGGCTAGACCTCATGAGGCGAAAGATGCGATTTGGATTGCGGCCCAGATTATTACCAGCTTGCAACAAGCCATTAGTCGGACTCAAAATCCCTTGCGTCCGGTGGTGTTGTCTTTTGGTCAAATTAGTGGCGGTCGGGCCCATAATGTGATTGCCGATCGCGTACAATTAACGGGAACGGTGCGATCGCTCCATCCGGAAACCAGTGCCCAGTTACCCCAATGGATCGAAGGCATCGTTAAGAGTATTTGCGACTGCTATGGAGCGACCTATGAATTTAGCTATCGCCGCTTGGTTCCTTCGGTGCAAAATGATATGAAAATCACTAAGTTGATTGAAAAAGCGGCGAAAGAAGCATTAGGGAGCGATCGCGTCATTAATCTGCTTGAACCGTCTTTGGGTGCTGAAGATTTTTCCCTCTATTTAGACCATGCTCCCGGTAGCATGTTTCGGTTAGGAGTCGCCCATGCCCATAAAACCAACTATCCCCTCCATCATCCCAAATTTGAAGTCGATGAGAGCGCTATTGCCGTGGGTGTCGTTACCTTAGCCTATGCTGCTGCCCTCTATTGGCAAAAACAGTCAAGATAGTCCAGCCCTGCTGGTTTTTACGCAAATCAGAAACTGATATCAAGTTCGCTTATTCATGTCCGCGAAGCGGAAATACCCTAATTAAAAATCCAGGGAGCAAGATGCTCCCACTCCAGTCAGATCAAAGAATTCGAGGAGTGCGGGCATCTTGCCCGCTTCTTAACAAATTTTCATGTC
>NZ_JAQOSP010000136.1 GCF_030068475.1 Roseofilum acuticapitatum BLCC-M154
CAAAAATATGCGATCGCCTGCTTGATGAGCGCCTAGGAATTACGCGAGAACAACTGGCTGATTTTTGCCAGCAGTCGGGTATCGTGGAAGTCTCTGTATTTGGCTCGATTCTCCGAGAAGATTTTAACCCAGATAGCGATATCGATCTTTTAGTTGTCTTTGAGGATGAGTTTCGTTCTCGGATGAGTTTAATGGATTTGGTGAAGATACAATATCAATTTGAAGATTGGCTTGATCGCTCGGTGGACTTGATTGAAAAATCTTCAGTCATCGACAGTGATAACTGGATTCGTCGCCAAAATATTCTCAGTACAGCACAGGTAATCTATGAATCGGGACGAATCCTATTTGTTTGATATTGCTAAATTCTGTCGAACGATTCTCCGATTAACCGAGAATATGACAGAAGCCGATTTTGAGCAGGATGAAAGAACACAACTCGCTGTTTTATACGAAATCACAATTATTGGTGAAGTCGTCAAACGTCTTTCACCAGAATTTCGCGATCGCCATGGGACAATTGAGTGGAGACAAATTGCCGGGATGCGCGATCGCTTAGTTCATGACTATGATGAGGTTAAACTCGATCTGGTCTGGCAAGTTGTTCAAACGTATATTCCTGAATTGTTAGCCTACATCACACCACTCTTACCCAGGCAATAACCCGATCGCCAGGTTAGAAACCGGGTTTCTGTCCAGATTCTCAACTCTATCCCAAGTTCTCATAGAAACCCGGTTTCTTTGCACTTTCGCGATCGCCCTCATACCCAAACGCTAGTCTAGTTTAGGTTGACAATCCGTAAAGGATAAAGCCTCTTCATCCAGATAACCGGCGATCGCCATTTCAAGAACCGCCCACACTGGATAGTTCATTTGTTGAGCGCGTCTTAAGAGTCCATCACGAATGGTTTCCGGTAATCCGTCTAAGAAAACTTGTGCTAATTCAGGTGAAAGATGTTCGGAAATCATATCATATCAAGTCTGGTTAAACAGTTGTCATTGCGATCGGAGGGAAGCAATCGCTACAATTAGCGAGATGATCGAGATTGCTTCACTCCACTGCGTTCCGTTCGCAATGACAGACTATAACAGATCCAACGGACTTGATATTACGGGTTGAGAACGTCTAAAGTTTGGACTTGCGTTCAATGATACCACCTCCGAGGAGGCGATCGCCTTCATACCAAACCGCCCCTTGTCCTGGTGTTACCCCAAACTGCGGTTCATCAAAGCGCAAATGCACCCGATTTTCCGGTAAAGGAACCACCGTTACTGGCACGGGTTGCGAACGATAGCGAATCCGCACCTCAGCGCGAATGGGGCTATCCGGTGGCGCAATTGACACCCAATTGACCCGACAAACCGTACACTCTGGATCGGCCGCACTATCGCGGGTTCCCACAATCACCCGATTCATCACCGGGTCAAGATCCACCACATACAACGGTTCCGAATAGGCCACGCCTAAACCGCGCCGTTGGCCAATCGTATAGTGATGAATCCCTTGATGGTGGCCCAACACCTTGCCCCCTTGGTCAACAATATCCCCAGTCTTCTGGTTAATATACTGATCCAAAAACGACTGCATGGAGCCATGGGCTTCCACCAAGCATAAATCTTGACTTTCCGGTTTTTGTGCCGTCGTCAAATTAAACTCAGCCGCTAGGCGACGAGTTTCCGTTTTCGGCGTTTCTCCCAGGGGAAACAACGTAGAAGCCAAAATTTCTTGAGACAAATCATACAAGAAATAGGACTGATCTTTTCGCGGGTCAATGGCCTTCAAAAGCTGATAGCGTCCCGACTGCTCATCAAAGGCAATTCGCGCATAATGACCCGTAGCGATATAATCAATTCCCAGCTCCGATTTTGCATAGTTAATCATCGGGCCAAACTTAACCGCCCGATTACACTGGGAACAGGGTAGAGGCGTAATTCCTTCCCGATACCCCGACACCAAATAATCGATAATATTCTGCTCAAACAACTCGCGACTATCCACAATATAATGGGGAACCCCAAGCTGTTCGCAAATTTTCGCCGCATCCACCATCCCTTCCGAGCAGCACTGTCCCTTCCCCTTCATCAACCAAAGGGTTAAGCCCACAATATCGTATCCTTGATGATGGAGAACTGCTGCGGCAGTAGAACTATCTACCCCTCCGGAGAGTCCGACGACAACCTTTTTCATGGTGGCCACTCAGCTAACGGTGAACAAAAGCATTATTTTTGTGTACCCTTCTAAGGTAACATCTCCCTTGTTTATCGGGAGAATCTGAATTTTTAAGACACTATGAACGACCAAAAACACCATTCAAGACTTAATTGGGTAATCTTTCTGGGAAGCTTGGGATTAGGATTAATGGTTCATCCTAGCGCTCAAGCCCAAGACTTGATCTTACCGCCACCGGTAATTCAACAACAACCGATTAACTTTCCCCCTCCTCCTCCGACTAATGCTATACCCGATATTCCCGGTAACTCTAACCCATCCTATTTACCTGCCAATGCCTATCCCTATAAGGTGGTGATTAATGGCAATTCTCCCCTCTTATTAGAGCAAGTGCAACAGGTAGTCCCCGATGCTTTTTTAACCCAAAGTGGCGGCCGTACAGTGATTCAGGCTGGTGCATTTCGGTTCAGTGCTTCTGCTCAGGAAAGGTTGTCCGAGTTGCGATCGCGGGGTATTTTAGCCCAAGTCGTTACCCTACAAGGGGAAACCCTAGCCGGTGGGCCCTATACTCCCAGTTATCCCCCCCCCATAACCAGCACCCCCACCAATCCTAATCCAGTCTTGGTAGCCAATCAAGGCTATTATGTGGTGATTCCTAGCTCTCCAGAGAATGCTACTCTAATAGCTAATCGCGTGCGGCAAATCATTCCCAATAGTGTGAATGTCACAGCTAAACGGTCTCGTCGGGGAATGCATGTTGCAGTTGGCCCCTATGCTAACCGCAGTGAAGCCGCAGAAGTCATGTCATTTTTACATAATTCAGGGTTAAACAATGCTCGCGTTTACTTTGGTCGTTAAAACCTATTCTTCTTCTATCTATGAGACCCCCAGATGATGACTTTTCTGGATCGGTACAAGGCTGTTTAGGGCAAGTCGTAACTTACCTCGTGGTTGCCGTTGTTCTCTTTTTTCTGGTCTTGTTTGTTTGCAGTTATTTCCATACCACCTTTAATACTGTATTACTGGTTTGGTTGGGATTAATGTTATTTGTCTCTCTTGTGTTTATCCTCAAAATGACTGAAGGTTAAACCCATCTTTTTGCTAAGGGTGTCATTAAATTACAAGGAATATGTATTATGGGTTTAGGATTATTAGTCGATGGTCAATGGGTTTCTCGACGGGAACAATCCGATCGAGAAGGCAATTTTATTCGCCCCCAAACGACATTTAGAGAGAAAATTACAGCCGATGGATCGAGTGGATTTAAGGCTGAATCTGGAAGATATCATCTCTATATTTCTTGGGCTTGTCCTTGGGCCCATCGCACGGCGATCATGAGAAAACTCAAAGGATTAGAATCAGCCATTGGTTTATCGGTGGTCGATCCAGAAATCGATCAAAATGGTTGGGAGTTTTCTGAAGCTCCCGGTTGTATTCCGGATATAATTAATCAGGCTGACTATCTCTGGCAAATTTATCTAAAAGCCGATTCTAACTATAGCGGTCGGGTGACTGTTCCGGTGTTGTGGGACAAGAAAACGGAGACGATTGTTAATAATGAATCGCGGGAAATCATCCGCATGTTGGATACAGAGTTTAATCGGTTTTCGGAACGTCAAGTCACTTTTTACCCAGAAGAATTACGCGATATTATTGATGGAACTATTGATACAATTTATCAACCCATTAATAATGGAGTCTATCGAGCTGGCTTTGCGACAACGCAAGAAGCCTATGAACAAGGGTTAACAGAATTATTTGATGCTTTAGAGCATTGGGATCAGGTGTTAGAACAACAACCTTATTTATGTGGCGATCGCATTACTCAAGCGGATTGGTGTTTATTTACGACCCTGATCCGCTTTGATGTGGTCTATTATGGTCATTTTAAGTGTAATCTCCATCATATTAGCGATTATCCCAATTTATGGAGCTATCTGAAAGAACTCTATCAGGTTCCAGGAGTGGCAGAAACTTGTAATTTTGACCATATTAAGCGCCATTATTATCGCAGTCATCCGGATATTAATCCAACGCGCATTGTCCCTAAAGGGCCGATTTTGGATTTTGAAGCACCTTATGACCGGAATTTGTTGATGCATTGAGGAGATGGGGGAATGGGAGGATCTAGGAGTAGAGAAACTGGCGATCGCTCTCATCGTTCTGTATACTTAAATAGTATTGTTACAGTACAACAATGGCCAAAGACATCTATCATAATGCAGTGAGAGTGGCTCTAGAAAAAGACAGTTGGGTCATTACTGACGATCCGTTGACATTAACGGCAGGCAGACGAGATGTTTTTGTGGATTTGGCAGCCGAAAAAATACTGATGGCAGAACGCCAAGGAGAAAAAATAGCGGTAGAAATAAAAAGCTTTAACAGTCCTTCTTTAGTCAAAGATTTAGAACAAGCGCTCGGACAGTACATTCTTTATGCTAACCTTATGGCGCGTTCCCAACCCGATCGCGCCCTCTATTTAGCCATTCGTGCAGAGACATACGAGGATTTTTTTCAGGAAGAAATTGTGCAAATTATTTTAGCGGATAATCCGATTAAACTCATGGTTTTTGATTCTGAAAAGGAGGAAATTGTCCAATGGAAACATTGACCTTGAAAAAACTCGAAAAATATGGCGATTACATTGAAGGAATCTTCAATGATTATGCTAGAATTAACTATGTCAATGCTGAAATTACAAACACCCCCATTGTCGATCGCGACCGCCATCATTTTCTCTTAGTTAGTGAGGGATGGGAAGGGAAAAAGCGAGTCCATCGAACTCTGGTTCATCTGGAAATTCGTGATGATAAAATCTGGATTCATTTTGATGGGATGGCAGAGAGTGTGGTCGAGCAATTGTTGACACTTGGCGTTCCCAAGGAAGATATTGTTTTAGCTTTTCATCCTCCTCATGTGAGGAAACTGGGTGATTTTGCGATCGCCTGATTTTCTAAAGATGAGCAGGAGTACCTTGCGATCCCCCCTAGCCCCCCTTAAAAAAGGGGGAAATAAAGAAAGTCCCCCTTTTTAAGGGGGATTTTCCGCAAGCGGACATGAAAGGGGGATCAGAATGTGTCCCATAGCAACAAGAATTTCTGTAATATTCTTGTCTTAATTTCAGACTCAGGTTAAATAAACTATGACCGATCGCCAAAACCAAATCTCTGAAGTAGTCGTCACTGCGGCCGAAATGCGAGCCATTGAGAACCGCCTGTTTGCTGCTGGAATGCCGGTGGCGGCGCTGATGGAAAAGGTGGCGGGTTTGGTGACTCGGCGGATGAGGGCTGAATGGGAAAGATTGGGGTTAACCTTGCCTAAAGTGGGTGTAATCGTGGGGCCGGGTCATAATGGTGGGGATGCCTTAGTCATAGCTAGGGAACTCTATCTGCAAGGGTATGATGTGGCGGTGACGCAACCGTTAGGGAAGTTAAAGGAATTGACCCAGAGTCATGCTGAATATGGGAAAAGTTTGGGCATTCCTTGGCTGAGTTTAGAGGAGTTGCTGCAAAGTTGCGATCTTCTGATTGATGGCTTGTTTGGATTTGGTCTAGAGCGCCCCATTTCTGGAGATCTGGCGGAGCAAGTGGCGCAGATTAATCAATCCAAAAAGCGGGTTTTTAGTATCGATCTGCCCTCTGGCATTCATACAGATACGGGGGAAGTTCTCGGTTGTGCGATTCGTGCGGATTATACGTTCTGTTTGGGACTGTGGAAAAGGGCTTGTTTGCAAGATGGGGCGCTTGAGTTTTTGGGAAAGGTGGAGTTAGTTGATTTTGGGATTCCGTTAGGGGATATTGAGGCAGTTTTAGCTGAGTCTTCTCGATGTTATCGGATTACTGGGCAACGGGCGATCGCCGCTTTACCCCTTCCCCGTCCTCTCCTCTTTCATAAATATAAAGCCGGTCATCTGCTCCTGGTGTGCGGTTCCCAGGAATACGCCGGTAGTGCCATTTTAACCGGTTTGGGGGCCCGCGCTTCTGGGGTGGGGATGCTCTCGATCGCCGTTCCCCAAAGCTTAAAACCGCTCTTGGTTCCCCAACTCCCGGAAGCCCTAATTATTCCTTGTCCAGAAACCGACACCGGCGCGATCGCCGAACTCCCCGATACCCTAAACTGGGATAAGTATCAGGCGATCGCCTGCGGGCCCGGAATTACGCGATCGGCCGCCTCCATTCTTCCCCCGCTTCTCCAGACTTCCCAACCCCTGATCCTCGATGCTGACGGTCTAAATCTCCTCTCTGACCTCGGTATTTCCCTCCTCAAGGGGCGATCGGCTCCCACCCTCCTCACCCCCCATGCCGGAGAATTTAAGCGCCTCTTCCCCGAAATTAACCCCACTGGAGACCGCATCCAAGCCGTTCGTGAAGCCAGCCAACAAACCGGGGCGATCGTCCTCCTCAAAGGGGCAAGAACCGCCATAGGTAGCCCCACCGGAACCGTATACCTCAACCCCGAAAGCACCCCAGCCCTAGCGAGAGGGGGTAGTGGCGATGTCCTTACCGGTCTTTTAGGGGGACTCGTTGCCCAACTTCCCCCAGAAATTGCCATTCAGAGCGCTACCTGGTGGCACGCCCAAGCGGGTATTTTAGCCGCTCAAGAGCGCACTGCTCTAGGGGTAGATGCCTTTCACCTGACTCAATACTTAGCCCCTGTTGTACAACGCTTCTTGATGTAGTGGGGGAATGGGGGAATGGGGGAATGGGGGAATGGGGGAAAAGATTCTTGAACCGTTTCAATGTTATCCTAGGAGGTCGTAGAAACTGGGTTAGTTACCCTCCCAAATGGCTTCCTTTCCCGACACCCTCAATCATTGGGCCTTTCCCTTCATCCAAGCATTGCGCGATCGCCGCATCGTCAATGGATTCCCGGACGGAACCTTTCGCCCCGATCGCCCCATGACTCGCGCTGAATATGCCGTCATCTTGCAAGCTGCCCTACAACAACCCAAAAAAAGACCCTATGCCCCATTTATCGACGTTGGAGCTAATTTTTGGGCAACTCCAGCCATCATTTGGGCCTACGAAACTAACTTTATTTCTGGCTTTCCGGGTAATCAATTTCGTCCCCAATCTAACATTACCCGCATTCAGATTATTGTCTCCTTAGTCAGTGGGTTGCGGGTTCATACTCTGGTGGATCAAACCCAACCTCTTGCTCCCCTAGAAGAGATTTATCAAGATGCCTCTAGTGTGCCCCAATATGGGCGCGATGCTCTGCATTTAGCCACCCGCGCTAACCTGGTGGTGAATTATCCCGATCTAGAGATTTTCCAGCCTAACCGAGATGCAACTCGTGCAGAAGTAGCGGCCTTTTTCTATCAATCTTTAGTGCTGTTGGGGAAAGCTGAACCCATTGCCTCAGACTTTATCTTAAAAGTGTTTCCGCCTGGGCCGATTGGGGAAGGAACCCGGATTTCTGTCAATGGCAAAACCTATACAGCCACCTGGAATCAATGGAGTGATGGGATATTGGCGCGAACGGCGATCGCCGATGCTGGGTTAATGCAGAGTATGGGAATTGACTTACTCAACACGGAAAACCCCAGCCAACAACCGATTCAATGGTTTTCACCTCCTATTCCCCTCCCCGCTCAACAGCATCATCATTATCGTCATCTGGATATTACCGACTGGCGCAAACAACAGTCTTTTACCCTCACCGTTAATGGGGATACATTGGTGATGACTAAGCCAATGACGAATGTTACCGGGATACAAACGGAGAAGATTCTTGAGGGCGATCGGGCGATCGGTTTGCGTCTAAAAATTAACCTTACCCAACCCACTCCCTATCAACTCCAACAAGATACATTTGATTGGAAAGTGACCCTAGATACGGCCATTTCCCAAACCATTCTAGACAACTATCAAAACCCCTCAACCGTCACCCCAGAAACGAATCAACCCTCCTCCGAAGAAGTCAATGAAGGAGAAGTAATTGGCGATACTTCTCAACCCTTACGCCCCACCCTGACTGCCAATTCTCAGCATCTTTTAATTGAAGGCAACTTACCCCCCGGACTTTCGGTAAAAGCCATTACCCAAACCAATCCCCACCGCTTAATTCTAGAAATTCGCCCCGATATTCCTCGCAATCGAAATATGATTTGGTTGCCCGGATTGCGCTGGAAAGAGGAATATGTATCATTAGGCTCCGATCGATTTCCAGTGACTTCCTTAACCCTGTCTCCTAATCCAACGCCAAAACTGAATTTAGAGCCGATTTGGACTTATGCCGATACCATGGAAGGTACAACCCCATTATTAAAAATGGGGGACTTTTGTAAAACTCTAGCTGCCATTAATGCAGGCTTTTTTAACCGCAATAACCTATTACCCTTGGGCGCGATTCGTTGGCAAGGAAAATGGTATTCTGGCCCGATCTTGAATCGGGGAGCGATCGCCTGGGATAATCAGGGCGGTTATACCATTGACCGCCTCACCTTAGAAGAAGCAATTACGACATCAACTGGGGCACGCTTTCCCTTAGTTGTTCTCAATAGTGGCTATGTGAAAGGGGGCATTTCTCGCTATACGCCCCACTGGGGAAAGACTTATACGCCTTTAACTGCTGGAGAAGTAATCGTTGTAGTTGAGAATAATGAAGTATCTCGCCATGTAGAAAATACGGAAGCTGTAGATATTCCTGATACGGGGTATTTGCTGGTGTTGCGATCGCTCTCCAGTGCCAAAGCCAGCCTTATGCCCGGCACAACCGTAACCCTAGAAAGTAAAACCAATCCCCCTAACTTTAACAACTTTCCCCATATTATCGGCGGCGGCCCTTTACTGATTAAAAATCAACAAATTCTCGTCGATGCCGAAGCCGAAGGATTTAGTCGTGCCTTTGCCCAACAATCTGCCATTCGCAGCGTTTTCGGAATTACCCAATCCGGTGAATTTATGCTCGTCACCATCCATAACCGCATTGGAGGATTAGGTGCAAGTTTAACCGAAACTGCCCAACTCATGCAGAAACTCGGAGCTATTCACGCCTTAAACTTAGATGGCGGCAGTTCCACCAGTTTAATGTTAGGCGGGCAAATGATTAACCGTCCCCCTTCTACAGCAGCTAGAGTCCATAATGGCTTAGGCATTTTCAGCTAAAGTTATAATAGATTCGATTACAGCAGTTTTCGCTGTTATGTGGGACATCTTGATCCCCCTAAATCCCCCTTAAAAAGCAGGGGGTTTTCAAAGTCCGGGGCAATCTTTAAAAGAAAAGTGAACTTTTCCCGGTAAAATTAAGAAAAGCTCACTTTTTTCCAAAAAATTAAATCATGCTTACTAGCCTAATCGAAGAATTCAAAAAAATCAAGGA
>NZ_JAQOSP010000137.1 GCF_030068475.1 Roseofilum acuticapitatum BLCC-M154
GGGGGCGGGTTCAGGTAAGTTATCGGTGGGTGTTATAGATTTGGGGTTAACCCGCCCCTACGGGGGATCATTGCAGGAGGGAATGGGCTAAATGTGGAGACGGCGAGGGATGGCTTGTTGATGGCGATCGCCCATTTCGGATACTGTAGCGGTTAGAATAGCTTTGGCGATCGATACCCCTCGCTCTATTAGACCATGACCACTCCATCCGTACCTTTTGATTTTATTCGGTTTATCAAAGCCAGTCGCCCTAGCGATACCATTGATGTGAGCAAACCGGAAGAAAGAAAGCTCTATATTGATTTTACTGAGGTCAGGGGTGATACGGTCATTACCGAGTTATTTGAGCATATTACTGAGGTTTATCCCGATGAAGCGACCTGTAATCTTTTTACTGGGCATATTGGCTGTGGTAAATCAACGGAACTGCTGAGGCTGAGAGCGCAACTGGAAGAGGCGGGATTTTATACCATTTATTTCGCCTCTAGCGACGACTTAGAATTAGCGGATGTGGATATTGGTGATGTATTATTGGCGATCGCCCGTCGAATTTCCCAGGGACTCGAAGAACTACAACTTCCCCCAGCGCAAGGACTACGCGGGTTGTTAACCCGAACCACAGACCTATTGCAAACTGAATTTAATCTCACAGAAGTAGAAGTCGGTATTCTCAAGAGTGAAACCCTACCCCAAGTCGGCGTTAAGGCCAATTCAGAAGGGTTTTCGTTAGGCGTAGGAATTGGTAAAATTACCGCCAAAGCCAAAGGAGATTCGGCCCTTAGACAGAAGCTCAATCAGTTTTTAGGGCCGCAAAAAAAAGAATTAATTGAAGCGATTAACCAAGAACTGATTCAGCCTGCCATTGAACTCTTAAAACAACAAAACAAGCAAGGGTTAGTCATTATTGTCGATAACTTAGACCGGATTGATGCTACCCGGAAATCTTGGGATCGTCCCCAACAAGAATACTTGTTTATTGATCAAGCCGAATTTCTGCAAAAATTCCAATGTCACCTGGTCTATACGATGCCCTTAGCCTTGCGATTTTGTGATGAATACAACCGTTTAACAAGCAAGTATTCCGATTCGCCGAAACTCTTGCCCATGGTACGGCTTAAAGATAAAAATCGCCAAGATTTCCCCGCAGGCATGGATAAAATGAGGCAAATGGTTTTAGCTAGAGCTTTTCCGGATTTGAGTGAAGACGAACGGCTGAACCAAGTCACAGAAATCTTTGAAGATAGCGCTACTCTCGATCATCTCTGTCGTACCAGTGGCGGTCATGTCCGGGATTTACTGCAACTGTTAACTGAGTGGATTTCTAAAGACCGGAAAAAGGGAAAACTCACCCGTAAAAGCTTAGATTTAGTTATTCGTCAGCGACGCAGTAATATGATGTTACAGATTGATGATGCTGAATGGGAATTGTTGCGGCAAGTACAACAGACTCAGCAGGTGAGCGGCGATGAAAATTACGATAAGTTAATTCATTCTCGTTTAGTATTCGAGTATCAAGAAGATGGAGTTTCTTGGTTCGATCTCAATCCCATTTTGCAAGGCGCAGAACAACTAGGGAATGGGGAATAGGGGCGATCGCCATACCTCTCTCTAATGATGGCGTATATGCTATCATTAGCTCATGTCTAGCAAACTTGTGATTGACACCAACGTTTTTGTCAGTGCCTTGATTAGTCCCGATGGAGTCAGCCGTGCGGTGCTTCGTGCCTGCTTACAAGGCAAGTATCAACCCCTGATGGGAACGGCCTTGTTTTTGGAGTATGAGTCCATTGTGTCGAGGTCAGAAGTGATGGCACGTTGTCCGCTACCGAGAGCAGAGGTTGAAGCATTGCTGGCTGCTTTGATGTCGGTGAGTCAATGGGTTCAGGTGTATTACTTATGGCGGCCAAATTTGAGGGATGAAGCGGATAATCATTTGATTGAGTTGGCGATCGCAGGTAATGCTGAGACAATTGTCACTCAGAATGTTAAAGATTTCCAGAGGGCTGAACTCATCTTTCCCCAGCTTTCTATTATTTCCCCTGAAGCCTTGATTATGGAGTAAGTACAATATGGCAACCTTAACTATTCGTTTACCCGATGAAAAACATTCTCGCCTGAAAGCACTGGCTCAATCTCGTGGCATTAGTGTGAATAAACTAATGGAGGAACTCTCGACGCTGGCATTGGCTGAGTTTGATGCTCAGACACGCTTTCAAGCCTTGGCAATACAGGGTGATGTGGTGCGGGGTTTAGAGATTTTGGATCGGTTGGATACTTTGAATCAATAATACAGTGCTTTGCGCTGTGATGGGGGATAGAGAGATCTTACAAGTGAAGGATTTTTAACCTAAAATGAGGCAACAGAAAACTCGGTTTGTAGTTGGCGCTTTAGCGCTAAAGCGCCAACTACGAACGAAATATATCGAGTCGTTGCCTAAGTCCTACATAAGAAATTCCCTATTCCCCATTCCCTAACCATGATAGTTCTCAGTGACGAAAATCTGGATAGTCTAGATAACCTCAACTGGATGCTGGAATCCTCTAGCGGTGAGTTTGCCCTGATGATTGCCTGTTGTAATTATGGCGATTTGCAGCAGGTGTTGATGGATGAGTTGGTGAAGATGTCAGCCTTACACATCAAGGTGGTGAGATTGCAGGAGGGGGAGACTTCTTTGTTGAATGCGCTGCACCGAGAAATATCTGATCAAGAAACATCGGAGGGCAATGAAAATCCTATTCCCTATTCCCTAATGCTTACGGGTTGGGAGCGGGTGCAGCAATTGGAGAAACTGTTGGCTTCTGTGAATCAGGTGCGGGAGTCTCTGAAGGGGGAGTTTCCTGTGCCGATGGTGTTTTGGGTGAATCAGGGAGTCTTGAAAACGGTGCTGAAATCGGCTCCTGATTTGGCGAGTTGGAGCAGTCACTATCAGTTTCGGCTGCCTTCAGCAGAATTGAATGGATGGTTAGGGGAGCGGGTGGAATGTTTTCAAGATGGGGTGATTTCTCCGCAAGACGCAAAAGAACTGGCAATGGCACTGGAGGCGGTGCAACGGGATATTCAAGAGGAGGGAGCAACCCTGAGCGCTGAAGGGAGAGCGCATCTAGAACTGTTGTTGGGGTTGGCTGCTGTGGCTTATGGGGGTAATCGCCAGATTGAGGAAGCTATTGGGCATTATCAAGCGGCGCTGGAGATATGGCAAGAGCAGGGAAATCTAGAGCAACAAGGCTATGTGTGCAGTCAGTTGGCGTATGCCTATTTTCGGAAGGTGTTTCCCACGAGGGAGAATGTGCAGTTTGTGCCGCCGAAGTTATTTAAGGAACTGAGAGAGGAACAACGGCGCGAGGGTTCGGAGTGGCAGGTGGCGTATGGGTATGTGCAGCGCACGTTGGCGCTGTGGGAAGAAGCGGGGACGTTGGAGAATGTGGCGAGGACGTTTCATCGCTGGTTGGGAATTTTGCGCTATTTGGAGCGTTGGGAGTTGTTGGCACAGTTGGCGCGTCAGGTGATGCCGTTCCATGAAGATGAGGAGAAATGGCCGAAGCGTTATCGGTTGCGGGATTATTCGGTGTTAGCAGAGGTGGCGTTTGAGCAGGAGCAGTGGGAGGAGGCAGAGCAGTGGAGCGAGAAGGTATTACAGGAAGCGCTCGGAGATCTTGATCCCCCCTATCCCCCCTTAAGCAAGGGGGGGACAAAGACAGTCCCGTTAAGCAAGGGAGAAACAAATAAAGTCCCCCTTCCCAAGGGGGATTTAGGGGGATCAAACGCTCAGGGAGTAACGAATAAAGTCCCCCTTCCCAAGGGGGATTTAGGGGGATCAAACGCTCAGGGAGTAACAAATAAAGTCCCCCTTTCTAAGGGGGATTTAGGGGGATCAAACGCTGTGGCAGAGCAGCCTAAAGTGCTGCATTCCAATCAATATTATGTGGTGCTGTCGCGGTTGATTTTGGCGAAGGTTTATCGCCTTCGGGGAGAGAGAAATGCCGCCATTGAGCAGTTGCAGTGGGTGCGGGAGTCGGGGGTAGAACGTGCGCCGAGGCTGCATGTGGAAGCGTTGGAGTTGTTGAGCGTGTTGTTGTTTGAGCAAAAAGAGTATCTGGAAGCCTATGAGGTGAAGCGGGAGTTACGGACGGCGGAGTTTGAGTATAACTTTCGCGGGTTTGTGGGGGCGAGTCGGTTGACGTGCCGACCGCAGCAACGGGGAGTGGCGACGGAAATTCGGGCTGCGGGGAGAGAGGAGGCGGTTAAGCAATTGGTGGAGCGGGTGTTGGATACAGATCATGTGGTGACGGCGATTTATGGGTATTCGGGGGTGGGGAAGAGTTCGTTGATTCAAGCGGGGTTGGTTCCGGCGCTGGCAGAGAAGGTGCATCGAGACCGGATTATTCCGATTGTGTTGCGGCGGTATGGGGATTGGCAAGGGCAGATTGGGGAGCAGTTGGAGCGGTTTGGGTTAGGGAATAGGGAATGGGGAATAGGGAATGGGGGAGAGGGAATAGGGAATGGGGAATGGGGAATGGGGAACAGCCCTTCGATTCGGCTCAGGGAAAAGACTGCGCTTAGGGAACAGCCCTTCGACTGCGCTCAGGGCACGTCATGGACTGAGGGGGAGTTGTTGCGGGTTTGGCGGGCGGCTGAGGGTGGTTATGAGCGGATTGTGTTGATTTTTGACCAGTTTGAGGAGTTTTTCTTTGAGTTTCGCACAAGGGGGGAGCGCAGGCCGCTGTTTGGGTTGCTGGCGGAGGGGTTGGAGCGGTGTCCAGGGCTGCAAATTGTGATTTCGATTCGCCAGGATTTTATTCATTATTTGTTTGAGGAGCGGGAACTGCCACGGGTGGGGGATTTGCTCAGTCGAGAGAATTGCTATCCGTTGTCTTATTTTCGGCCGGATGAGGCGGTGGAGATTATTCGGCGGTTGACCCAGAAGACGAGTTTTCATCCAGAAGAGGCGCTCTTGCAGCGACTGGTGGAGGATTTGGCGGGAGAAGGGGAAGAGGTGATTCCGATTGAGTTGCAGATTGTGGGCAGTCAGTTGGAGGACAGTTATATTACGCGGTTGGAGGAGTACGAGCGGCTGAATGAGGGGGTGTTGGAGCCGAAAACGGAGCTGGTGCGGCGTTATATTGAGACGGTTGTGAAAGATTGTGGCACAGAACATGAGCGATCGGCTTATTGGGTGTTGTTTTTGTTGACGGATGAAGATTTGCGCCGGCCGGTGAAGAGGGAAGAGGAACTTAAACGGGAGGTACGGGAAAAGATAGAGGAGGCAGACTTATCCCTGGTGTTGAAGATTTTGGTGGGTTCGGGGTTGGTGCTGTTGATAGAGGAGCGAGGGGAAGCGGGCTATCAGTTGGTGCATGATTATTTGGTGCGCTATGTGCGAGAGCAAGCACCGGAACTACGACAGTTGCAGGAGAAACTGGAGCGGGAGCAAGGGAAGCGGGAAGCCGCAGAGCGGAGTTTAGCTGAGATTGAGAAGAAGGTACAGCGCAGTAGTTGGCTATTGGGGTTGACTTCTGTGGCTTCCGTTGCCATTCTTATCTTCACCTTTGGGTTGGTTCGTCAAGCTAGGGTGGAGCGCAAACTGGCCCTAGACGGAACTCGATGGGAACGGTTGGGGGTTAAAACTCTACGGCAATTTGAAAATGTTCCTAGTCAGCCGTTGGAAGCTTTGCATTCTGCCCTACAAACGGCTCAACAGTTATACCCTCATACTGTGAATCAGCCTGTGACTGAGTACGCAGCCTATAGTCCCATTTCAACATTGCAACAAGTTAGCCACACCATTAGGGAGCAGAATAAGATTCCTCACGAGGCTTCGGTCTGGGGAGTAGTCTTTTCCCCCGACGGCAGCACCCTGGCTACTCGCAGCACTGACGGCACGGCCAAGATAACAGAAGTCGAGAGTGGGCAAACCCTGCACACCATTACTCACGAGGATTGGGTCACGGGAGTCGTCTTTTCCCCCGACGGCAGCACCCTGGCCACTGGCAGCGCTGACGGCACGGCCAAGATAACAGCAGTCGAGAGTGGGCAAACCCTGCACACCATTACTCACGAGGATTTGGTCACGGGAGTCGTCTTTTCCCCCGACGGCAGCACCCTGGCTACTGGCAGCACTGACAACACGGCCAAGATAACAGCAGTTGAGAGTGGGGAAACCCTGCACACTATTACTCACAAGGGTTCGGTCTGGGGAGTAGTCTTTTCCCCCGACGGCAGCACCCTGGCCACTCGCAGCACTGACAATACGGTGAAGATAACAGAAGTTGAGAGTGGGCAAACCCTGCACACCATTACTCACGAGGATTTGGTCAGGGGAGTAGTCTTTTCCCCCGATGGCAGCACCCTGGCTACTCGCAGCACTGACGGCACGGCCAAGATAACAGCAGTCGAGAGTGGGCAAACCCTGCACACCATTACTCACGAGGATACGGTCAGGGGAGTGGTCTTTTCCCCCGACGGCAGCACCCTGGCCACTGGCAGCGCTGACAACACGGCGAAGATAATAGCAGTCGAGAGTGGTAAAGCTACTATATTACAGGGTCACTCGGATGATATCACTGATATGGCTTGGCATTCCGATGGCGACAGAATTGCGACAGGTTCACGAGATGGAACGGTGAGAGTGTGGACAAGAACGGGTCAGGAGTTGGCGGTATTTCGAGGTCATCAAGGAGAGGTTCGCCAGATTCGCTGGGATGAAGAGGGCCGTACCCTTACGTCTGTTGCAATTGATGGCAATACGGTTACCATCAGAACATTGCCTGTAGAAACCCTAGAGGAGCTAATTGCACGGGGATGTCGTTGGGTGCGTCCCTATCTGAACAGTAATAATAAGGAGATGAAGGAGTGCGAGGAGTATTGGGAGTAATATCAATGAACAATGAACAATGAACAATTGATCTGGGTTGGTAGCCAGTTGTCATGCAACCCGCCCGATCGCGGCGATAAATGATAATTAATTTGGGTGTATGGGTGGGGTGGGGGCGGGTTCAGGTAAGTTATCGGTGGGTGTTATAGATTTGGGGTTAACCCGCCCCTACGGGGGATCATTGCAGGAGGGAATGGGCTAAATGTGGAGACGGCGAGGGATGGCTTGTTGATGGCGATCGCCCATTT
>NZ_JAQOSP010000138.1 GCF_030068475.1 Roseofilum acuticapitatum BLCC-M154
ATGAAAATTTGTTAAGAAGCGGGCAAGATGCCCGCACTCCTCGAATTCTTTGATCTGACTGGAGTGGGAGCATCTTGCTCCCTGGATTTTTAATTAGGGTATTTCCGCTTCGCGGACATGAATAAGCGAACTTGATATGATTCCTAGCTCAGGACGAGTAGGGCAAGGCTGAAAAAGGGCATTATTAACTCAAAACTCATTCTTTAATGGGTGGCAACAGAATGTCGGGGAATAATGGCTTCTGGTGCTATGGGAGTGATACTTTCTGCTAAGGGTAAAACGCGCAGAGTCTGATGATAGATATTGACTTGATAGACTTGCTGGTTTGTCCAATCTAGGGCGGTTAACCATCCACTGCGACGATGGTAGGCTCCGGTGTCAATATCTAACCAGCCTTTTCCTTGGGCAATTTGGCCGGGAAGCACTCCAGGTAAGGTAAAGGTGATGGTGTGACCGGTGATAATGGTTTTATCGGGGAAGTAGGGGGTGGGGATGCTGTGGAATTGATCGCGAATCCAACAGAGTTCATATTCGCTTTGTTCATGGATGGGTAGACCGGGATGAACTCCAGCATGGACGAGCCAGACATCGCCTAAGTCGAGGTAGAGGGGGAGCTGGCTAATCCATTGCAGATGCTCTAGGAGCAGGTGAGCATCTTGATAGCTGGCGAGGGTGGCTTGTCCACCACTATAGAGCCAGGCTTGGAGGGCGGGATAATGGATTTTGCCGTCTGGGAAACTATCGATGAGGAGTTGTTCGTGGTTCCCTCGAATGCAGGGATAGGAATTGCTGGAGACAAAGGTAACGACTTCTGCGCTTTTTTGCCCGCGATCGATGAGGTCTCCTAGGAAGTATAACCGATCGTCTTGTCCAGGGGCGATCGCCTCTAATAACTGCATTAAGCCATCATAATTCCCATGGACATCACCGATAATAATCCGTCGCCCTGTTGCTCCTGTCATTGGTTTGTGTTCCCTGTGTGCTAATGAAGTCGGTTCCTGAGTGAGGAATCCAGGCTAATGCCACAGGCTTCCTCAACACTGAGTTAACTCGCTTAGAATCAACTTTAAGATCCGAGCGATTTCAGTGTCCCTACAGTGTACTGAGAAAGTCTAATCCTGGACAACTCTTCTGAGCCTATTGGGTCAAAGCTTTAATAAAGCGTTCGAGTTCTCCGAAAATTCCCCCCCCTCGTTTCTGGGTCGGGGTGGCGGGTTCAACCGTATTTTCACCAGTAGTGGCTCGGATCAAAATCTGATCTAGGGCTTCACCTATGGGTTTTTGCGGTTGTTCAGCAATTTGAGTATACTTACCCTCTGTGGTTTCGAGCCAAACTTGCCAGGGATGGGGATGGCAGCGATAGAGGGCTGCACCTTCTAGGGGGCGGATATAATAGCAGGAGTAGATTTGGCTTAGGAATCTCTCCCGCAGTTGGCGTGCGGCATAGCCAATGCCAACTACGGCAATATCTTCAAGTTTGGGGATTAAGAGGACGATGGGGCGATCGCCTGCTAAATTCGCTAGACGCTCGACTTGGCCGACTTCTACGGATGAGGGGTTAACCACCAAAAAGCTCTCATCTTCGGGGTCTATTTTATTGTCTATGGGCGATCGGCTGCTGCCTAAATCAGTGACCTTAAACGGGATTTCACCCCAGTCTCGACGAGCTAGAGCTGCCGCTCCCGTATCAGGAAAGAACACCTTCGGTTGTCCCCCAAACTCTTGCAAAACGGGGATAAAGTCTTGGGCAAGCTTTTGCGCTTCCAGGGCAATTTCGGGAAAGACTAACTCGACTTGAATTAAGCGATGTCCGTCTTGGAGTGCTTGTAAGGTAGCTGCTTTCCCTTGGGCGATCGCCTCATCAAGAGTTTGGGGTAGTGCGGTCATAAACAGATTTTATCTATACTTTTTCTAGTTATTGTACCAAATGGAGGGGTTTCGAGTTAGCACTTTTAGCCTCCTCCCTACGGCCCAATCTAGAATTTTTGAGGAATCACCCTTCTGTCCTTCAACGACAAATGATCGTCATATTCATTCTTCATATCCCGCTTCCCTAGATCCACGGATTGAATCGGCAACTCTTCATAAGGAATCAAACTCAAAAAATGGGAAATACAATTGAGGCGGGCCTGTTTTTTATGATCGGCTGGCACAACATACCAAGGAGCCAAATCCGTATCCGTTGCCTTTAACATCTTATCTCTAGCATGGGAATAATCATACCAGCGCCGATAAGATTCCACATCCATGGGACTCAACTTCCAGACTTTACGCGGATCGTGAATGCGGTCTTGGAAGCGGCGCTCTTGTTCTTCCATGCTAATATCCAACCAATACTTAATCAGTTGAATCCCCGAATTCACAATCATATGTTCAAAGGTGGGTATATAGTGCAAAAATCGCTTATATTCTTCAGGGGTGCAAAAGCCCATCACCTGTTCAACCCCTGCCCGGTTATACCAACTGCGATCGAAAATCACCACTTCTCCAGCAGCCGGAAAATGTTGAATATAACGCTGGAGATACAACTGAGTTTTTTCTCGCTCTGAAGGAGTGGGCAGAGCAAAAACCCGGAAAACCCTAGGGCTGACGCGATCGACCATGCGCTTAATAATTCCCCCTTTTCCGGCGGCATCTCGACCTTCAAAGAGAACAATAACTTTGAGTCCTTTTTCCTGTACCCAATATTGCAGTTTCACCAATTCTGCATGAAGCTTAGTTAATTCAGATTCATATTTTTCCTTGGAGAGTTTACCCGTTTTTTTTGCAGCCGCTTTCTTCTTTTTGGCCATTTATCTACCTATTTTAATGGACTATACTAGCTTATCATCCTCAAAGAACTAACCCCGTTTTCCCATCCCATCTGTGCCAACTTCACAAAGTTTTGTAACAATAGAAGGAGTTCCCTTACTTCAGAATCGATCTATGTTTCTATTTGGATTAGGCAAGAAAACCACACTCCCGACCCCAGAAGAAGCTCTGCCGGGGCGTAGAACCCCCATGGCTGTACCGGAAAAACACTTCGTGAACGGTAACCCCCTGAAGCCTCCCTATCCAGAAGGCTTAGAAATGGCGATGTTTGGCTTAGGCTGTTTTTGGGGGGCAGAGCGCTGTTTTTGGAAACAACCGGGAGTCTTTAGCACTGCGGTGGGTTATGCAGGTGGATATACCCCTAACGCTACTTACCATGAAGTCTGTACCGGAAAAACTGGGCATAATGAGGTGGTACGAGTGATTTTTGATCCTCAGCAAATCAGTTATGAAACCCTGCTGAAAGTGTTCTGGGAAAGTCACGATCCGACCCAAGGAATGCGCCAAGGGAATGATGTCGGAACCCAATACCGTTCTGGCATTTATGTCTATTCTGAGCCTCAGAAGGAACTGGCGCAGCAATCCTGTCAACTCTATCAAGAAGAGTTGAAGAAAGCTGGATACGAAGAAATTACCACAGAAATTATGGATGCCCCTGAGTTTTATTATGCTGAGGATTATCACCAACAGTATCTGGCTAAAAATCCGGGTGGGTACTGTGGCTTGGGCGGCACGAAGGTGGCTTGTCCAGGGGTAACGGCGGTCTCTTAATGACCATTTAGGGTATTGATAAAATTGGTAAGGTGGGCATTGCCCCACCCTACTAGACTGCTGTATAATTAGACCCAATAGTTTTTGTATATGAATGAAGAGAGGCATCAAGGTAATGGGCAACAGCGAAAACCCAGCCGATGACAAATTGCAAAGCGAGTTTGGGGGAAAAATCGATCTAAACAATGCCCATGTACGTCAGTTCAGAGAGTGTCGGGGAATGTATCCGACACTAGCCCGTCTGGTGATTACGAATGCGCCTTACGAGAGAGTAGAAGATGTACTCGACATCCCCCATTTGAGCGATCGCCAAAAACAGACCCTGAGTTCTCATTTTGGTCATTTCACCGTTACGCCTCCCAGAACCGACTGGACGGAAGGAGACGATCGCTTCAATCCTGGCTTGTACTAACTCTTACCGATAAATTTCTGATAGCTCTCGGTCAACTCTTCCACGGCTAATTCATAAAATTCTTTGCCATGTTCTGGGGTGGCTAAGGCTGGGTTTGACCCCATGCGACCATCGGGATAATGGCGACGGAATTCGGCGGGGGTGGTGATGGGGTGACCTTTACCGACTTCGGGAGAGAGGGGGGCGGTTTTAATGGAGTCGGGATAAACATATTGGGTGAGGGCTACTTCGCTGGGTGTGGCATGAGACCCTTCTTCGTCCCCGTACAATTCTTGGGCCCGTTTATAGACGCTACGACACATAAACCAGTTGGCTAAATGGCAGGTGATTTTTCCTTCGGGGTCAATGCCGAGGTGAGCGAGGTGGGTATAGACTTCGGAAAAGGCAGCTTTCATCGGCGAAATATTGCCCCCATGGCCATTGATGAAGAAAAATTGGGTAAATCCGGCTTGGGCTAAGTGGGTGAGATAGTCTTTAATCACCAAAATTAGGGTGGAGGGTTGGAGGCTCATGGTTCCGGGGAAGCTGGTGTGATGGAGGGCCATGCCAACATTGATGGTAGGGCCGACTATGGCTCCGGTTTTTTCGCCGACTCCTTTGGCGATCGCCTCGGCACAAATGGCATCTGTACCAATTAACCCGGTTGGCCCATGTTGTTCGGTGGAGCCAATGGGCAAGATTAAGCCTGTAGAGTGTTCGAGATAGCGTTCGACTTCTGGCCAGGTGCAGAGATGGAGCAACATGAGAGTATAGAGCAGTAGGGCATCCTCTAGGGTAGCAAATTCTAGGCTGGGCGGGAAGGCGATCGCGATCGGCAACCCTGAAAAAATTTGTACAATTTACGAAATTCGATCCAATTCTATGGTTCTATCGCTAAAATAAGCGATAACATTTGAGAAGCCCAACTATAAAGCCACATATCAATAACCAATTATGCTACATCGCAAGATCTATCAACTCTGCTCCGAGGGTCGTGAAGTCTGGATTTTCTTGCGAGACCAGCAACGCTGGATAGAACGCGCCCGCATTCTAGAAATCGAAGGAGATTTAGTCACAATTCGGTATGAAATAGAAGAGGAGGATGAGATTTGTGCTTGGGAAGAGATGGTTCGCCTAGAAAACATTGGTTCAGTTACCCAAAAGCTTTCCAATTTCCCCAAGGGCAATAGTGAATTACTGGTTTCAGAAGAGTGTCCAGAAGCGGAGCAAATCCGCCAGCACCCAGAGTCGAACCACGATTAACTGAGAATTGAATCTTGGCGATCGCCCCTTGGCCCAATACGCTATCATTCACAACTGGAAACCCTAATCATAATCAGAAGACCATGGATGTTAAGTTAATTTTAGTCATTCTCACCGTATTGTTTACGGCAACTACCTTGTTTTTTGGCACTAAAAACGGGTTCTACGATTCCGATAACTATCACGGTAACGGTTCTGCCCATTAAATTTATAGCATTTTTAAGCAAGCGATCCGCTTGTCCTCATCCCCCAGAACCCCTTCGGCTATGCTCAGGACAAGAAGGGGAGTAAAAGTCCCTCTCCCAGGGGAGAGGGATTTAGGGAGAGGGCCCTTCAATCTCCTCTCGTTGCGGTCTATGGCTGGTGTCAACCTTTGATTACCCTTGAATGTATTCCCTATGGTATAGGCCAATCTGGGGATGGAGTCTGTTTGCTGGCACAGATGGGCCCCTATCGCATCCTGCTGGACTGCGGTATACATCAAATAAACCCCCTGATGGGCACTGAGTCAGCCGATCTGGTCTTCTGTTCCCATGCCCATCCCGACCATTGTCGCGGCCTTCCGAATTTATTGACTCAATTCCCCGATGTGCCCCTTTATGGCAGTGAAGTTACCCGACAATTATTGTCCCTACATGGACTAGAATCGGAACGTTGTCAGCCTTTACCTTGGCGATCGCCTCAACAGCTCAAACCCCATTTGATCGCCGAACTCTATCCCTGCGGCCATCTCCCAGGAGCCGCCTCTATCCACCTGACCTATACTGCACCAGAGAGTACCTACACCCTGTTCTACACAGGGGATTACTTTTCCTCCAATTCCCGCCTCGTGGAACGGATGCGGATTGAAGATGTACGGGGACTGCAACCGGATGTACTGATTATTGAAGCCAGTTATGGCACAGCTCGTCATCCCAACCGCCGCCAGCAAGAAAACCATCTGGCTGCGCGAATTTATACGACTCTGAAGCATCAAAAGTCAGTTTTACTACCTGTTCCGGTTCTCGGTCTGGGTCAAGAACTGCTCATGTTGTTGCGCTCTCACCATCAGTTTACCGGCCAAGACATCGATATTTGGGTGGATGAAACCATTGCCAAAGGCTGCGATGCCTACTTAGATATTTTGCCTCATTTGCCCAGCAATGTGCAAAATTTTGCTCAACATCAATCCCTATTTTGGGATGAGCGCGTTCGTCCCCAAGTCCGCCGTCTCTGTGCCGATCGCCCCCCTGATGAACTGCCTCGGTATCCCTGTATCGTAGTTGCCCATCGCCAATCGGATCTCCAGCAGTGGATTACCTCTGACCCCGATCGCTGGTTAGTCTTGCTCTCTCAACATGCCGAAGATACAGAGCAATTATTCCAAACCTTAGAGCAGATTGAAGGAGTAGATATTGATACTTATTTGTTCTCCCAGCATTGTGACGGCTTAGGAACCACCCAACTCATTCATAATATTCGTCCCCAACATATTGTTTTTTTCCATGGCAATCGTTCTTATATGGAGGATTTGGCGGGTTTGGAAGAGCTGCAAAATCGCTATCATCTCCATTGTCCCCAGGTAAATAAATGGGTAGAATTGCCCATTGGTGATACCTTCATTCAACCGGCGGCTCCAGAAAACCATTATGAAGGGGAATTAACGGAGTTAGACACGACGGTTCAGATCCATTTACCCGAAGAAATTACCCGCGATCGCCGTTGGCAACCTTTCAGTGATACAGGCATTCTGGAAGCCCGTTGGCAAGGAGAAGAATTAGTCATTCGCGGTCTCTCTCAACGGGAATTACTCGCCCAAGGGCTACCGAAAATGCCCCCGGATCTCCCTTGTTGCGGTAACTGCGCCCATTATCGCCGGCAGCGCTGTTGGAACCCAGCCTCCGCCCTGTTTGAATTTCGAGTCAGCCCTGATGGTTTATGTCCAGTCTTTGTCCATCATCAAGTTGAGTAACCCCCTATCACTAAAATTTCTCGCCTAGCAGTATGTTAAGAGAGAACTATTAATGTTAAAATCAGTAACAAAGATGAGATAGTAATTTACTAAGGGAACGAAAGAAATTATGGGTCGTGTTGGGGTTTTACTCTTAAACTTAGGTGGGCCGGAAAAATTAGAGGATGTTCGCCCGTTCCTGTTTAATCTATTTTCCGATCCAGAAATTATTCGCTTACCGGTTACCTGGTTACAGAAGCCCCTCGCCTGGTTGATTTCCAGTAGTCGCTACCAGAAATCTCAAGAGAATTATAAGCAAATCGGGGGCGGCTCTCCCTTACGCAGAATTACTGAGGAACAAGCCCAGGCATTGGAATTAAGTTTAGCTCAAAAGGGACAAGAAGCGAAGATTTATGTAGGAATGCGCTATTGGCATCCATTTACAGAAGATGCGATCGCCGAAATCAAACAAGATAAAATCGATCATCTCGTCATTTTGCCCCTCTATCCCCAATTTTCCATTAGTACCAGTGGCTCTAGCTTCCGAGTCCTAGAAAGACTGTGGGACAAAGACCGAGTATTAGCCAATAATGTCAAATATAGCCTCATTTCCTCCTGGTATGACCGTCCTGGCTATCTCCAAGCCATGGCCGAACTCATCGCCCAACAATTAGACCAATTTGAAAACCCAGATCGAGTCCATCTCTTTTTCAGTGCCCATGGGGTTCCCGTCAGTTATGTAGAAGAAGCAGGCGATCCCTATCAAAGAGAAATTGAAGCTTGTACTTCCCTAATTGTTAAAACCCTTAACCGCCCCAACCCCCACACCCTAGCCTATCAAAGCCGTGTCGGCCCAGTGGAGTGGCTACAACCCTATACGGAAGATGCTCTACAAGATTTGGGAGAAAAACAGGTTAAAGAAGTATTGGTGATTCCCATCAGCTTTGTGAGCGAACATATCGAAACCTTACAAGAAATTGATATTGAATATCGAGAAGTAGCCGAAGAAGCCGGTATTACCCATTTCCGCCGCGTCCCAGCTCTGGATACCCATACCGGATTTATTGACGATTTAGCCGACTTAGTGATTGATTCCCTCAACTCTCCCAGTCAAAAATTCTCCGATGTAGTCCGTCCTTCAGAGCGATTGAAAATGTATCCTCAAGAGCGCTGGGAAATGGGGATCACCACCAGCGCGGAAGTCTGGAATGGTCGGTTAGCAATGCTCGGCTTCATTGCTCTGCTGGTGGAGTTATTCAGTGGTAAGGGCATTTTACATGCGATCGGTATTTTGTAGAACTCTTAAGCTCATCCCCCAACCCTTTCTCCTGCCCTAATCTTGTAGGGGTAAGAGACTCAATCGAGTGACATTAACTCAAATCAAGAGAGTTTTTGCCATAATTTTGCCATAAGCTTAGATTTTTCAAGCCATTGATATTATAATTAAAAGATTGTGGATAAATAAAAACGCATTATGTTTTGGGCAGATCAGATCGCAAAAGATGCACAGGGCGAACAAATTGTCAACGACTCAAAAACCCCATCCGGTCGCGTTCACGTCGGATCGCTACGGGGAGTCGTTATTCATGATGTCATCTATCGTGCCTTAAAACATGCCCAAAAACCCGTCAAATTTCTCTATGGTGTCGATGATTATGATGCCCTAGATACCGTTCCCCGCTATCTCAACCCAGAGCAATTTAAACCCTATCTCGGCTATCCCCTCTGTAACGTTCCCTCCCCAGAAGAAACCGCCAGCGACTATGCCAAATACTTCATGGGTGAATTTCTGCAAGTTTTTGACTATTTAGGCGTAAAACCGCAAATTTATTATTTGCGCGACCTCTATCGCACCGGACAACTCAACCCCTATATTGACACCTTCTTAAACAACGCCCACTTAATTCGTCAAGCCTACGAACAAGTCAGCAAAGCCAAACGACCCGATGATTGGTATCCCTTCCAAGTCATCTGTGAAAACTGCGGTAAAATCGCCACCACCGTCGTCACCGACTACAACGGCGAACAAGTCTTTTACACCTGCAAACCCGATAGCACCGACTGGGTAGAAGGATGCGGTCATTCCGGTTGGGTTTCTCCCTTTGATGGCAACGGAAAATTACCCTGGAAAGTCGAATGGGTAGCCAAATGGGATCTCTTAGGAGTCACCATTGAATTAGCCGGAAAAGACCATTCCCAAAAAGGCGGCTCCCGTGATGTAGCCAACGCCATTTGCCGCAAAGTGCTGAAAAAACAACCGCCATTTCATTCTCCCTATGAATTCATTCTCGTCAATGGCACAAAAATGAGTTCCTCCAAAGGAGTCGGTTCGAGTGCCAGAGATATGGCCGACTTATTACCGGCTGAACTCCTGCGATTTTTGATGTTAAGAACCCCCCCAAAAACCGTAATCAATTTCGCGCCCAACTACGAAACCACCACTCGGCTCTTCCGAGATTATGATACCTTGATTGGCAAATATCAAGACTGGCAAAATTCTGGGGAAGAAGGGGAACTCTCCAAGGACTTAATGCCCCTTTTGTATGCCCAATTAGAGAGTGAAATTGAAGCCTATCAACCTTTTGATCTAAGTACCTTAATTTCCCTGTTGCAAATTCCCGGTTTAGATATTGAACAGGAAATTAGAAAACGGATGCCTCCTCTAACCGATAGGGATTGGCAAGAGATTCAGAAACGGATTGCTGTTGGTAAGAAATGGCTCGAAGATTATGCCGATGAAGAAGAAAAGTTAGTCATTTATTGGGATCAGATTCCCGAAGGAGCCAGTCAGTTATCTGACGAACAAAAAACTTATCTTAAACACCTAATGGCTCATCTGGAACAGGTCGAAAATTGGGAAGCTGAAGAGTTACAAACCTTGATTTTCTCCACCACCAAAGAGTTATCAATTAAACCCAATGTGGCCTTTCCTGCCATTTACCAATCATTCCTGGGGAAAGAACGGGGGCCAAAAGCGGGGGGTTTATTGTCCTATTTAGACCATCAGTTTGTAATGGAGCGCTTAAAAGCGGTCATCGCCTTGGGCTAATGGGTTGACCCGGCTAAAATTTATGTATAATGGGGGGCGAATGGGACTGTAGCTCAGTTGGATAGAGCGAGCGCCTCCTAAGCGCTAGGCCATGGGTTCGATCCCCGTCAGTCCCGTTGAAAACTCTCTTGCTGTGACTGGGTTCTCACCATGTCTTAGCGCTTAGGAGTTTTGCCCATGCCTAAAATCTGCCTAAATCGACCATAGCACTCCCCAAAGGGGGGGGGTCAAGTAATGGGTCAGAATGAGTATGGTCATAGATACAGCAGTTTTCGCGCTTTATGTGGAAGACTCCGCTCTGTTGACCTTAAAATTCGCGAGAGTGAGAGTGTGTAAGCGTTAGACTGGTTAGAGGGTGTCGGTTCGATTCCCGCTACCCGCTTTCTCAAAATCCTAAAGCTTTGGCAGGGGAAAACCCTCTTATGTCCAGTGAAATTGAAACCCGTGCCCAGTTTTCCCAAATCCGCTATGGTCAATGTTGGGAAGATGCCGACATTCTTCTGCAAGGGTTAGCCATTCAACCGGGAGATACTTGCATCTCTATTGCTTCAGCCGGTGACAATACCCTAGCCCTCTTAACCCAATCGCCAGAGCGGGTGATTGCCCTAGACCTGAGTTTAGCACAACTAGCCTGTTTAGAATTGCGGGTAGCGGCCTATCGGTGTTTGAGCCATCCAGAGCTATTGGATCTAATCGGTAGCCCAACCCCAAGCCCAGAACCCATGACTCGACAAACCCTCTATCAGCGCTGTCGTTCCCAACTTTCCCCTGGGGTGAAAGATTTTTGGGATAACCACCCGCAAGACATTGATAGAGGAATCGGCAATAGTGGCAAATTTGAGCGCTACTTTGAGATTTTTCGTCGCTATATTTTACCCTTAGTCCATGGCAAAAAAACGATTGACCAGCTCTTGCAAGGGGGAACCCTAGAGCAGCGACAATCCTTTTACGATCGCGTGTGGAATAGTCGCAGATGGCGATGGATGTTTCGCCTTTTTTTCTCGCGCAGGGTGATGGGAAACTTGGGACGCGATCCCAGTTTTTTTCAATATGTGCAGGATAATGTGGCTGAACGGATTTTTGAGCGCACTGAATATGCTTTAACCCAACTGAATCCGGCTGATAATCCCTATCTACAATGGATTTTAACCGGTCATCATACTACGGCTCTCCCTTATGCTCTGCGCCCAGAACATTTTGATACAATTCGTGCTAATCTCGATCGCCTAGAATGGCATTGTTGTTCGGTAGAAAGCTTTCTAAACGAGTTGCCCGATGGGACGATTGACCGCTACAACCTCAGTGATATGTTTGAATATATGTCCTTATCCTCCTATCATCAGCTTTTAGAGCAGCTCATTCAGAAAGGGCGTAAGGGGGGCAGGTTAGTCTATTGGAATTTATTGGTTCCCCGTCATTGTTCACTCGAATGCTCAAGCCAGATTCAACCCCTTTCTGCCCTAGCTCATGATTTGTATGTTCAGGATAAGGCGTTTTTCTATAGCGCCTTTCACGTGGAAGAAATCCAAGGCTGCGGATGATAAGCAATGATCCCTATCACCGTCCAGGGGTTGTTGGGATCACATGGAGTTTATCTCTAAGCTCACAGGAGCAGTGCTGATGCTGTCACCGCCAAATTCTGAGTCATTGGCGAAGATAGAAGTATAGATAATCAATGAATAGAGTTTCTCCTCACTCCTATGTTTACCTCCACCACCCTCCAACCCCTAATCCAATTCTTGCAATCCGATCTGGAATTGCCCGCAACTTCAATCCGTCTAGCGTTGCGCCACCATGATAGTAGTCCGAGTTTGTTGCCGATGACGCTATGGCAGTATGGATTGATTACTTTAGAGCAACTTGATAAAATCTATGACTGGCTGTTTTCACAAGTTTAAGGGATATCATGGTTTCATCCCAGTCTGAACGCTTGTTCATTGGACAAGTCAAAGCCCAAAGCGGAGTTCCCATTAAAACCATTCGCTATTATGAACAATTGGGATTGATTGAGTCTGTCGATCGCACTGAAGGTGGGTTTCGCCTCTTTTCACCCCAAGTCTTATCCCGGTTGGCATTTATCCGGCGATCGCAACATTTAGGCTTTAGTCTCCAAGAAATCAAACAGATTTTGACCCTTCACGATCGCGGTCAACTCCCCTGTGAGCAAGTAAGACACAATATTAATATTAAACTTGTCGATATTGACCATCGGATTGCCGAGTTAAAGCAGTTAAAACAAGAATTACTCGATCTCGTTCAAGATTCTCCTGATATCGAAGAATTAGAAGACCCCATTATTTGCCCCATTATCCAACAGTCTAAGCGCAAATCTGATTAATATCCATTCCTCATCACTCATCTTAATTGCGCTGAATATGAATTAAGTTTGACATATTCTCAAACGTATCATCATGACTAATCACAAACAATTGCCGGAAGGATTTCAGATTCCCGATCGCCTCCGCCAATTGCTGACGGCGCGGGCGATCCATATTCGTCGTCGGTTCATCAAAAAAGGCAATATCCAAATCCGATAGAGTCCGTAAAATTGCCAATCTCACCGCCAGAGCCGCACACATTTGTTCCCCACCCGATAGACTCTTAAAGTTGCGCTTATGGCCATCTTCTTGCACCACAATATCATAATCTTCTGTCCACTCCAGTGCCACATTCTGCCGGTTCATCAATTCCCGAAAAATTCCATCTGCCTCTTGGGAAATCTCTGCCAGATAAAACCGGGTAATTCGGGGAGAAGCTTGATTAAAGAAAAAACGAGCATCCTTAATAAATTGACAATTACGCTGTGCTTTTTTCAGTTCCACTAGCGTTTTCTCTCGCTTCTTGGCAATTTCCCCCTTTTTCACTAAAGATTGACAAATTTCTGTTAATTGTTGCCGTTGAAAAGAGAGCGATGCTTCCAATTGTGCCAAACGATTATTTAAGTTAGCTATATCTTGCTCAACCTGTTGAATTTCCACTAAACTATAGACCGAACTTAAGCGCTCTAGCTCCTCTTGTTTTTGCTGTTTTGCTGTTTCCAGTTGCAACCGTTTAGTGGTAATTTGCTCAAGCTGTTGTTTTCGCTCGGCTAGGGTTTCAGCTTCTTTTTGCGATTGCAAATAGAGCAAATAACCAGAGGAATGATCTTGTTTAAGCTGCTCAACTTCGATGATTTCTGCCTCAAGGGTTTCAAAAGCAGCTAGTTGCCCATTGAGTTCATCAATAGCGTGCTGAATCTCTTGTTTTTGCTCTCTTAACTTTTGCCATTGCTGTTCAATAGTGGCAGAATTGGCGAGTTGTTGCTGTAGGATCTGACATTGCGCTTTAGGGTTAGCAAGCTGTTGCAGGCGATCGCCAATTGCCTGTAGCTCCCCATTCAACCCATCTTCCCCCTCAAGCTCATCTTCTAAGGCTATTAAGCGCGATCGCAACTCTTGCGCCTCCTGCCTCAGTTGCCCTTCTTCTTTACGCTTACTCGGTAAATTTTTCAACTCTGCCCGACACTGATACGCCAGTTCTAACTGCGATCTTAACTCTTCACAAACTGCCCTCAAACCCTCCTCACTCACCTGTTCCCTTAAATCAGCCCCCATTCGATAGAGTCGCTCTAAACTCTTCTCCTGACAGCGTTTCCCCCCACTAATCAGGGTTTGCACCTCCGAATCTAGGGAAGGTAAAATCGGCTGAAGTTGCTGATAATAGGATTGCTCCTCTTCCCCCAGATCAATTAAACCCTCAATTTCTTCAGCAAACTGCTGGGCGGCTGCTACCCTACTGAGTTGGGCTTGATACCGATCCAACTCCGACTCTAACGGGGGAATTTGTGCCACAGAAGGCTCCAACTGTTGCAGGCGATCGGCCTCTTGTTTCACCTCATTCAACCGCTCTAAAGCCTCATATAACTGCTGCTCCGTCCCTTCCTGCTCCCGCCTCCAATCCCGCACAGCTTGCAATTGACTTTGCACCCTCACCTGTTGTGCTTCCAGACTATTTTGCTCCTCCACCGCAGAAGCTAACGCTTCAATTTTCCGTTCCGCAACCTGACTACTCTCCCGTTGCACCTCCAGCTTCGTTAACTCATTCTGCACCCCTTGCAAACCTTCTCCCTGTTTCTCCTTTTCCCGCAACAGTTGCTGTTGAGTTTGCCGCCTTTTTCTCAACTCCCTTAACCGCTCTTCCCCTTCTTCATAGAGGCGATAACTCCCTTGTGTTTCCTCACATCTTTCGGCACTCTCTTGCGCTTGCTCATAAGCCTTTTGTCGGTAATCACAATCCTGACTAACCCCTTGACACTCCACCTCTAGCTGCTGCAAATTGCGGCTGCATTCTTCCACCTGTTGCTGATAATGCTTAAACTCCCGTTGCCGTTGCTCTAAGCTATTCAACTTCTCAATCACCACCTGTTTTTCAGTTTCCCCATCTTCTATTTTTGTCCCCACCTCTTCATGTCGAGCTTGCAGTTCTTGCCAATCTTCCAATTGCAGATCGAACCGCTCCAAATGTTGTTCACAGCTTCTCACCTCATCCTGTGCAAATCGCTCTAAATCTCTCGACTTTTCTTGCGCTTTTTTATAATCTTCTACCCGCAAAATCGGATCAAAAACCTTCTTGCGTTCAGTTACATTTTTGAGAAAATCAACCGTAAATGTTCCCTGGGGAATGCCAATAGCATCCGAGAACATTTTCCCTAAGTCCGTATCTTTAGGAATCCCTAAATGTTCCTGCAACCATACAACCACATCATTAACTTTAGTCAGATCGAGTTTACACCCAATCTGAGGATCGTAAAGTTCATATCCGCTACGGGTACAGCGCTTCACTTGATAAGTTCTCCCATCAAGATTAGAAATAAACTGTAGCGTAGCTTGGGCACTTTTAGATCCTTTACGAATCAAGTCTTCTCGCGGATATTCGCAAGAATTAAACAGCACCCAAGCAATGGCTTCTAAAATTGAAGTTTTACCCGCACCATTTTCTCCACAAATAGCATTACTTCCGGGTTCAAACTCCAAATAGAGATCCGTATGGGACTTAAAGTTTTTGAGACTAATTGATAGAATTTCCATGGAATATTTGAGCGATCAGTGGTTTCCCTCATCCTCCTACTGCCTTCTCCTGTGCTAATCTTGTAGGGGTTTCATTGAACTACAATCTGGTATGTAAAGGCTATCAGGAGTGCGAGCGTCTCGCTCGCTAGAGAAAGGCAGCGAGCAAGATACTTGTTTTTGAGATCTAACTTAACCCAAATCTAGATCAAAGGTTGACTTAGACTTCTTGGGCTGCGTCTAGGAATAATTTACGGGAAACCGTTTGAATTCCGGTATGGCAATAGTAGTCGGTAGCTGTATCAAGAAATGCTGCGACAAAATCCAAACTATCATCGGAGAAGTCAATAAAATTGCCCACACGATCAAAAACACCTTGGGGGGTTAAGCCTGCGGAACTGACTAAACTATCCATCCATCCTTCGACAGCGTTAAATGTATCGTTAATAAAGCCAAATTTATCATTTCCAGGAATAAAGCCAGAAATGGCTGAAAATGCAGGATTTCCTTCAAAGGCACTTCTACCTTGATTGTCTAAAGTTGCGTGAACTTTTTGTAGAAAATCTGGCCCTAAAGGCAGTAAACCATCAACAGCGACGAGGGTAGCCATTCGCATGAGAGAAGCATCTTGATAATGTTCCCTCAGTTCAGCGACAAATTGACCGGGATTCAGAATTCCTAGGCCGTTTAATTTGCTGTAGGCGATGAGTTCTACAACCAATTTTAAGCATAAATCCACCGATTGAGTCGTGTCGGCTTTGGGGGTTAATTTATTCAAAAACCCTAAGAAGCCAATTTTCTCGCCTACTTTGTTTGCCATAGCTGCTGCGCCGAGTGCCGTGTCTGCCTTATCGATGGTTTGGTAAAACCAAATGGCGCTTTGATAGCCGTTACTTTTGTCATTATACAACTCGATCGCCTTGTTTTTGATCGCCCGAATGCGATCGCCGTCAGTTTCTCTGGTAGCAACTTCAATGGTGCGATCGCAGCCTATCACATTTTCCCACTCTCCAGGGACAATAAAATCTAGAGCGTTGAGCATCTTTACCGTTAGGTTATCTGCCGGTAATTCATCGAGTAATTGAATAATAGAATCAGCCATCTTTAACTCCTAGAGCAATGCTTTCTTTATTCTGGAGTCTCTCAGCAGTTTTCGTCAATGAACGGTAAAGTAGTGCGAGCATCTTGCTCGCTAGTAAGGAATATCTAAATCCGATCGGGTTTTAGCCTTTCGTGAACCTTGAATGAAAACCCCCTGCTTTCTAAAGGGCAAGGGGGGATCTTTTCTGGTTGTGCCTACTGCTTAACCGGATTGGACTTAGGTTAAGCCTAACCAGGTGAGGACTCCTTGTCCGGTGAGATATTCAATGACTAGGGTGATGATGAAGCCCACCATGGCTGCTCGACCGTTGAGACGCTCGGCATAATCGTTAAATCCGAGTTTGGGTTGGGTTAGTTTGGGGGGTATGTTGGGTTTGAGTTCAGTCATAATCCAGGATAAAATGGGTTAAAGTTTACAATTCTTCATATGGTTCTGATTGTAATGCAATTTGAGCCACTTCTGGTGAAGCCGGGAGAAGCGAGAACAGTTAAGCTGGATATTCAGGGATTTTCAGTACACAGAGGTGATTGATGGACATCGGAGTTCCTAAAGAGTGCAAAGATCAAGAATTTCGGGTGGGACTGACTCCTAGTAGTGTGCGAGTGTTAACGGAACGGGGTCATCAGGTGTTTGTGGAAACGGCAGCAGGTGAGGGGGCTGGTTTTACGGATGAAGATTATTTAGATGTGGGGGCGAAGATTGTGCCTTCTCCAGAACTGGCTTGGGATCGGGAGTTGGTGGTGAAGGTGAAGGAGCCGTTGGCTTCTGAGTATGGGTTTTTGACTTCTGGAAAGTTATTGTTTACTTATCTGCATTTGGCAGCCGATCGCCCCTTAACAGAAAGTTTAATCAAATCAGGGACATTGGCGATCGCCTATGAAACCGTAGAATTAGCCGATGGTCGCCTACCCCTGCTCACCCCCATGAGCGTCATTGCCGGTCGTCTATCCGTCCAGTTTGGGGCCCGCTTCCTAGAGCGACAACAGGGGGGGCGCGGAGTTCTCTTAGGCGGAATTCCCGGAGTCAGTCCCGGCCAGGTCGTGATTCTCGGTGGCGGTGTCGTGGGCACAGAAGCGGCTCGTATCGCTGTCGGGATGGGCGCTAAAGTCCAAGTTTTAGACATTAATGTGGAGCGTTTAGCCGAGCTAGAAACCCTTTTTGGCTCCAGGGTAGAACTGCTCTATAGTAATTCTGCCCAAATTGAACGGGTAGTTCCCCAAGCGGATCTCCTGATTGGTGCAGTCTTAGTCCTCGGTCGTCGCGCTCCCCAGCTCGTTCCCCGCAGTTTAGTAGCACAGATGAAACCCGGCTCGGTGCTGATTGATGTTTCTGTTGACCAAGGGGGATGCATGGAAACCCTACGCCCCACTTCCCACACAAAACCGGTGTATGTGGAGGAAGGAGTGGTGCATTATGGTGTGCCCAATATGCCAGGGGCTGTCCCTTGGACAGCAACCCAAGCTTTGAATAATGCGACTTTGCCCTATGTTTTACAATTAGCCCATGCGGGAGTGGGCGCTCTGAAACAAAATCCAGCTTTGGCGAAAGGGGTGAATATCAAGGATCATCATATTGTTCATCCTGCCATTCACGACTGTTTTCCCGATTTGGTGAATTAGGGCATAGGGAATGGGGAATAGGTAAAAGCAATCTTCCCCATCCCCCCTCTAGTTCAGAGGAGCGAGGAGTTGTTTTAAGCGCCGAATTTGTTCTGAGGTTCCCATACAAATGAGTAAATCTTGGTGTAATAATAAGGTTTCTCCTGTGGGCGCACCAATGACGGTTCCATCTTGGCGACGAATGGCTAATACAAGAATGCCAGAGCGCGATCGCAGTTGCATTTGTTGTAGAGATTGACCAATATAGGGACAGCGATCGCAATCGATCACAAATTCTTCAATCAATAAGGAGCGATTTTTGCCCATAATCATGCCATCGACAAAATGCATCACTTGCGGCCGTAAGGCGGCTGTAGCCATTTTTCGTCCCGCAGTGGTATAAGGAGAAACGACGGCATCCGCGCCTCCTCGATAGAGTTTCACGGCTGCTTCATCGGTACTAACACGGGCGATCGTTCTAATTTGAGCCTTGAGGGTTTTCGCTGATAAAATAGTGTACAAATTTTGGGCATCGGAAGGCAAAGCAGCAATTAAACAAGTGGCTTGATAAATGCCCGCCCTTTGCAAGGTATCATCTAAGGTGGCATCGCCTTGGAGAACCAGATAGTCTAAATTTTGAGCCGCCTCTAGGGCTTCCGGTTTAGAATCAACAATCACAAAAGGAACCCCTTCCTCATGAAACTCCAGGGCAATTTGTTGCCCCGTGCGACCAAAACCGCAAATAATATAATGGTTCACTAAGTTTTTCAGCACTTTCTGTTGTCGTCGCAAACGCATTCCTTCTTGAAAATAGCCTTGAAGGAAGGCTTCTGTAAATCGATTGACAATATACCCAATACTAATCACTCCCAGAAAAATAAGAGCAATCGTAAAGAGTCTCCCTTGTGCTTCCATGGGTTCGACTTCCCCAAACCCCACAGTCGTCAGAGTAATAATGGTCATATAAAAAGCATCGGGAAAAGACCATTTTTCAAGGATCATATAGCCAATGGTTCCCCACATGCACACAAATATTAAGGCAAGAACACCGACTAGGAGTTCCCGTTGCATTCTCTGATACTGTTGTTCGATAGAAGACACGGTTGGGGAATGGGGGAGTGGGGTAATGGGTAATGGGGGGATCGTAAATCGGAGATCTCGCGCTATCCTCCTTATCGATTAGCCATCTTTACATTAGAATACTATCTTACCCTTGTGGTATTAAATTAAAACTTAAGCTTTATATAAAGTGGGGGTACTCATGGATCGCATGGGGAAACTGAAGGCGATTATTTTTGATGTAGATGGAACTCTGGCAGAAACGGAACGGGATGGTCATCGTTTAGCGTTTAATCAAGCTTTTTCCGAAATGGGATTACCTTGGCAATGGTCTGCCGAGTTTTATGGCCCACTTTTAGAAGTGTCGGGAGGAAAAGAGCGTCTGATAGCCTATGTTCATCAGTATCATCCCCAGTTTGAGCCGCCCGTAGAGCTGGAAGTTTGGGCAGCCCAATTGCATCGTCAGAAAACCAAGTATTATCGACAGTTGCTGTTAGAAGGTTCGATTCCTCTGCGACCGGGCATTGCACGGCTCATTACAGAGGCTAGAAGAGAAGGAATCCGATTGGCGATCGCAACAACAAGCATCCTACCCAATGTAATGGCTTTATTAGAGAAATTTTTCCATCCGACTATTTTTGAACTGATTGCAGCCGGGGATATTGTACCCCAGAAAAAACCGACTCCCGATATTTATCATTATGTTCTGGAGCAGATGAATTTATCACCGAGAGAATGTATCGTGATTGAAGATTCTCAAGCTGGGGTACAAGCGGCCACTCAAGCCGGTTTACCTACTCTAGTGACCCAGAATGAATATACCCAAGATCATGACTTTTCTGGCGCGATCGCCGTTTTAAGCGATCTAGGGGAACCGGATGCTCCCTTTGAAGTCATTCGCGGAGAGCTGGGAAGTGCTACCTATACCACCCTGGAAACCCTAGCCTTTTTGCAAAAGCAAGCATTGGGTAATGGGTAAGGGGAGATCAGTCCCCATCTGCGATCATTCAACCACTACCGTACCTTCATGGCTCGTTTTCACCCATTTTAAGGTTTTGGGACGCACCGCAATTCGGGCGGATGTACTGGCCACCACTAAAAGCCAATGGAGCATATAAACCGTTCCCCTCAAGGTTTGCCAAAGGAGCGCGGGTAAATGGGTCACCCTACCATTGACTCGATTAACGCGCCGAATACCTTGAATCATGGCAATCACCGACATACTAATCATCAGGGTAGTGATGGGACTATAAACCGGCAGTCTATTTTTGGCGATCGCCATCAAACAATCAGGAATGGCGGCATTAGGAATAAAATATTGCATGATCCAAAATACCAACATATCCCAGGTTTTCTGCCAAGGCATCCGCCCACTAAAAATCAAGCGCCAATAATCCATATACCGTTGATATCCGCCTTCTGCCCAACGATTGCGTTGATGCCATAGGGCTAAAGCCGTAGTTACCCCTTCCTCTTGTACGGGAGGATCGAGAATAAAGTCCACATCCCACTGTTCCAAATGCAGACGTAGGGTTAAATCCAAATCATCGGTAATCGTCTCTTCATTCCATCCCCCACATTGTTCCAGTGCCGTGCGTCGGACAAATTGACCATTGCCCCGCAGCTCTCCAATTCCGCCCAGAGCAATCCGTTGTTGCTGGAAATAGGAATCGAGGGCCATTTCCGTAGCTTGACTTTGAGTCCAAAAATTCACCGGAGCATTGGCGATCGCCTTTTGCAATTGAATTGCCCCCACTTCTTGGCGATCGAACCCTGGCAGCACCCGCCGCAATAAATCCGGAGAAACTTGGGCATCCGCATCAAAAACCGCAACCACCTCCCCTTGCGTCAAAGGTAACACCTGATTAAGCGCTCCCGATTTCCCTCCTGTCGCTCCAGCCGATCGCCGCATAACCCGCAGATGAGGATACTCTTGACAAAGACCTTCCAAAACTTGGGGAGTCCGATCCGTACTATTATCATCAATCACCCAAACTTCATAGCGATCTAAGGGATACTCCTGAGTGCAGAGCATTTTCACCAACGGGGAAATCACCTTTTCCTCATTTTTAGCCGCCACCAATAAGGAGACAAAAGGCACATCTGAACCCGGTTCTAGAGCCATCGATTCTAAGGACGCTCTCGGTTGAGCCGTTAAGACTCGGATGGCATGAATCCCCATCAGGGCAAAGCTCCCCCAGATCAGCCACACACTCCAAGAGAGCAAATGCAGGGCGATCGTCCCACTCCAAATTACAATTAATAAAACCGCAGCTTTGCGTCTGCGGCCCTCATAGACAATCTGATCGAAACAGGAAGATCCGATCTCCCCCTGCACAACATCTTTAGATACGGGTTGAAAAATATGAGGATCGCCATTTAGGATTTTCTGGCGATCGTCGCTAGGATTGGACTTCTCCGACATAAGGTTATGGACGCTCTTATCCTGACTGAATATTTGGATCGATGCCCTCTGAGACCAGAGGGCATGTGCTTTATTGTAACGAACTGTGGATCGCTGCCTAGGGAAAGCGCGATCGATCCCTTCACATCTACTCAACCTTATCGGTGACAATGATAAGATAAAGTGGAAAATCATTATTGTTAAGACCGAGCGTGTAAATACAGCTCTTATGACTACTGACCTCAGTACCATTGAACCCGCCCAAGGCGGAGTGATCGGAGTTTATCAGCCTTACTACCAAGGTAATAAGCGTGCTGCCTTACCCTATGCCATAAGTTTGTTTGAAAAAACGTCCCTTGAAGGGGAACGGCGGATTGAACGGGGAGAAAGTATACCTTTTTTAGCCACTTGGTTTATTGTTTCCAAACTGCCCGCAGATGAGACGGTCTGTAGGATGCAGTTTGATGGTCAGTCAGAGCTGACCTATGAAGTGAAACTGCCCAATCATGAGTTTATTGAATTTTTGATTGATTTGTATGTCAATTGGCGAAGAACCAAAAACACCATAACTACCATTGATTTTTCCCAAACGTTCTACCGAAAACTATTACGATTAGATGACTAAGGAGCAATGATGATTAAACAGTTGGGAGTGCGTGCGTGACAGATATCAGTCAATATCTGCTGATAGGTTCCCTAGAATCTTACAGTGGTAAGTCAGCAACGTTATTAGGCATTGGGGCGCAACTGCAAGAGCGAGGCCTCGATATTGCCTATGGGAAGCCCTTATCGACAGGAAATGGAAACCTGATGGGCAAAGGGATGGATGAGGATGGGGCATTTATTGCACAGATTCTAGGTTTACCAACCGATCGCCTGTATCCAACCTTAATCTCCATGGATCGACAGACCATTGAGGGTCAGTTAACCGAGGCAGTTCCCGGAGATCCCCAGGTGGGGTTTCAACAGCATTATCCGACTACACCAGGTCAGTTGGTGCTGTTGGAAGGGCCAGGAACTCTAGATGAGGGCAGATTGTTCGGTTTGTCTTTAGGGCAGATGGCCGATCGCCTCTCGGCTGGAATTGTGTTGGTGATCCCCTGTGATGTCCAACAAATAATCGATCGCGCCCTTTCAGCTAAAGAGCGTTTAGGCGATCGCCTCCTGGGGATTATCGTTAATGATATTACCAGGGAGTTGATCGAACCCTTTGCCCAACACTATGTTCCCTATCTCGAAGCCCAAGGGATTCCCATTCTCGGACAGCTCCCTCGGAGTAATTTATTGCGAAGTATTAGCGTGCAGGAACTGGTAGAGCGTCTGGAAGCCACCGTAGTATGTCGCGACGATCGCTTAGATTTGATGGTCGAAAGTCTACGGATCGGAGCCATGAATGTCAATTCAGCTCTGAAATATTTCCGTAAAGGTGAAAATATGGCCGTGGTTACCGGAGGAGATCGCACCGATATCCAATTGGCCGCCCTGGAAACTTCAACCCAATGTTTGATCCTCACCGGCCATCTCTCTCCCTCAGAACTGATTATTAGTCGAGCCGAAGAACTAGAAATTCCCATTCTTACAGTAGATCTCGATACCTTAACCACCGTAGAAATTATCGACAATGCCTTTGGTACAGTTCCTATTCACGAACCCGTCAAAGCTAAGTGTATTTCTGAGTTGGTGGCGGCCCATGTTGACCTAGATCGGCTATTAGGCTGCCTCTCCTAGGAGATAGGGGAATGGGGGAATGGGGGAATAGGGGAATGGGGGAATAGGGGAATGGGGAAAATTACTTCTTGCCTCTTGCCTTTTGCCTATTCCCTGATTCCCCAGAATTAACCTTAAATTCAAATTATCTGCTAGAATAACTCCGTTGTAGCGCCTAGTTGTTATTGGCATTGAGTCAATCCTTAGAAATTCCTAAATTTGATACCCTAGAGCAAGAACTGGCAACGATCCAGCAAACTGGATCGAAGCGGTTGGCCCTACTCGGTTCTCGCCATGTTCCCATAACTCATCAACATCTGATTGAAACCATGAGTTATTCCCTGGTTCTATCGGGAAACCATATCATTACCTCTGGAGCCACAGGGACTAATTTTGCTGCTGTTCGGGGAGCCATGCGAGCCGATCCCAACTTGCTGACGGTGATTTTGCCCCAAAGCTTAGACCGTCAACCCAGGGAATCTCGGCAATTACTAGAAAAAGTAATTCACTTGGTCGAAAAACCGGAGAATAATCCATTATCTCTGGGTGAAGCCAGTTCGTTGTGTAATGCGGAAATCATTACCCGATGTCAGCAACTCATTTGTTTTGCCTTTCATGATAGTTCAACTTTACTGGAAACTTGCCGCGATGCGGAAGATCAGCGTAAGGTGGTAACTTTGTTTTATTTTGATTGAGAATCATGAGGTGATGGTTTTGTCCATTTCTGTCTCTGCTCTATTACTCTATGCGATCGCCGGAGCAGCCTTTTTAATTTATTTTCCCTTTTTCTGGGTAGCTTATGCTCGCTTTCAAGGGGGGATGGAGTATTTAGAAACCCCTAGAGCAATGGTGGATCGATTGCCTGATTATGCCAAACGAGCCACTTGGGCCCACCAGAATTCCATTGAAGCCTTTATGATTTTTGCGGCTGCTGCGGGGATGGCCTATGCCACTGGGGTAGACTCTAGAGTAGCTGCTGGGGCTGCCTTGGTCTTCTTGATCGCTCGTGGTTTATATAGTATCTTTTATATTCTTAACCTTCCCCTGGGGCGATCGCTGATGTTTGGTATTGGGTCTCTATGTAATTTGACTCTTTTTGCGTTAAGCTTCCTCCAAGTAAATGTCTAAGTTTTAGCCATCCCCCCAGTGGGGATGGGCTAATGGTGTTTGATAGTGTTTCTTGATTTCCTATGGCTTCCTCCTATTCTTTTGATGTAGTCAGTGACTTTGACCAACAAGAGTTAGTTAATGCTCTAGACCAAACCCAACGGGAAATTAAATCCCGTTACGATCTCAAGGACTCGAAAACCACGGTAGAGTTGGTAGACGATACCATTACCATTAATACAGATAGTAATTTAACCTTAGAGTCTGTTGCCACCATTTTACGGACAAAAGCCGCCAAGCGTGAGCTATCCTTGAAAATTTTCCAATTTGGAGATATTGAGGTCGCAAGCGGCAACCGGGTACGGCAAGAAATTAAGCTAAAACGCGGTATCGACCAGGATTTAGGCAAAAAGATTAATAAGCGCATTCGCGATGAATTCAAGAAGGTACAAGCTTCAATTCAAGGTGATTCTTTACGGGTTTCATCTAAGTCCAAAGATGAACTACAAGAGGTCATTCAAATGTTGAAACAGGAAGATTTACCGGTGGCTTTGCAGTTTACGAATTATCGTTAGTTTGGGTAATATAGCTAGTCTAAATGAGTTGTGCAACACTTCTAGCCCTCTCCCACGGGAGAGGGACTTCTGCTCCCATTCCCCTATTCGATGATAATTTCGACCCGACGATTGCGTTGTCGTTCTACTTCAGAAGTATTGGGTACTAAGAGGCGAGTTTCTCCATAACCGACGCGGAGAAAATGATAACCATCTCCTAACCCAGTATAGAGATACTCATAAACGGATTCTGCTTGTTGTAAGGAGAGTTCTAGGTTTTCTTGGGCATCTCCTAAATTATCAGTATAGGCGTTAATTTGAATGGTGGTTTGAGGAAAATTGCGTAAGTCAACGATGATACTATTAAGTAAGTCGGACTGCTTCGGATTTAAGGTGGTGCGATCGCCTTCAAAGAGCAAATCACTGGGTAAGGTGACCATAAAGACTTTCCCAGATCCATGAGAAGATTGACCCGATAACTGTTGCTCTAGTAAGCTCAGACGGGTTTTAATCGGCTTTTGAGACAAAGGTTGATTCAGTTGTTGTTCTAATTGACTCAGACGCTCTTCCCAGCTATTGAAGTCCGTTCGCAGTTCCTTTAGCTCCTCTAGGGCCTCCTGACGCTGTTCTAGACCCATGGGTGGTAAGGTCAAGGGGGCAGACGGCCACCATTGACCATTGAGGGGATCAAAAGGTTGCTGTAATACCCGTTCAATGAGGGGCATTTGGGGATTGGGATCGGGGTAAAAAAAGGCGATCGCGATGCCAATAATAAAAGCCATGGAACTCCCCACCCCCAGCAACAATAGGCGGAAAATCGTCACCAAGAGAAAAACCAGCACTGGCCTCTGGGGTGAGGGAGAGGGGGAAGTTGGGGGAGTGGGAGAACGAGATTCTTCAGTCACAGATTAAGCTATCCACAATCAGCCGAATGTGTCATGAAAGGCCCCGGATCGAGAGACCACAAAAATCGTAACGTAAGCTGGGCGATCGCGGCCAGAACACAAAGAAATTTTAAATCTCTTGAAGATCTCTTCCTTTTAAACCCCAATGCCCTGTACTCTGGAAGAATCAGGAAGGACTCATACTCCTCACTGGGGCTTTGCTTCTCACCCAATTCCCCATACGCGAGCTTGAAGTTCAATGCCTAAATTCCCTTGGAGCCGAAAAACGCTCTTACCCAAACCCTCTGTGCTACTGTTAGCACTATTACTGCTGCTGCTGCCTAAATCTGCAATGGCTGGGGCCATCTCAGATTTGGCCTCTGGTAATTCTACCCCTGAAGCTGCTGCATCTCCCATGAATCCAACTTCAGAATATAGCGATCCCCTCGATAGTCCCTATCCGATTCCCTGGAATTGGGTCATCAATAGCCATGCAGAAGTTTCTTCTACCGAAGGTTCAGCAGTTCGCTATTATCGGACTCCTTCCCTGATTTCTCCTGATGGTCAGTATGCAGCCTATAGTCGGATTCAGTTTCAGATCCGATCGCAACTGCATTCGAGCCGAGTAACCAGTGTGATGTTTTTGGAGAATTTGCAAACCGGTAATCTGGAAGTGATTACGGCTGCTTCTCCTTTGGCGAATAATCCCTTTGATGGTAATCCAGAAGCCCAACTGCCAGGGGTGATTACCATGTTAGTCCCGGTGTCTTGGTCAGAATTGGGCGATCGCCTCCTAGCCCGGCAATTTGAAGGGTTATTTAGCTCTTCGATGGTATCGGATTATGCGGTGATTTGGAACCGTAATCTCAATAAAACGACTACGGTAGCTCCGGCTCAGGTGAATTATAGCCATGCTGTACTGCTGGGCTGGTCAGAAAATAATGCTAACCATGTACTATTTAAAGCCGGTATTCTCGGAGATGAGAATTGGCCCCTGTGGGCAGTCAGTTCAGAGGGTAAAACGCTCCTGGCAACGGGCGATCGCCCCCAGACCTTTGGCCGTTCCGTTGCTGAAGCCTGGGCTGGCCCCCAAGCCTATTATCATCATTAAAAAAGCTGAGGGAATTCAGTGAATTCCCCAGCTTATTAAGGCTTTTAATAGACTTCTTTATCGCAAAGAGAGATCGTCTTATTGCATCCGATCGATCATGCGGTATTGAATGGCTTCGGCAATGTGGTTAGATTGCAAAGTATCTTGACCGCCTAAATCGGCGATCGTGCGGGCAACTTTGAGGATGCGATCGGTTCCCCTAGCGGATAATCCTAACTTGCGAATAGCGCCTTCTAGGATTTGCTGACAGGTGGGATCGAGTTGACACCACTGGCGCAGATGCTGGGTTTGCATATGGGCATTACAATGGACACTGGGATCGTCTTGGAATCTTATGCGAGCGCGATCGCGGGCGATTTTCACCCGTTCAAGTACCACTGCTGAAGGTTCTCCACTACTGTGTTGGGTGATTTCTTCGGGTTTGAGACGGTTAACGGCTACCTGTAGATCGATGCGATCGAGTAATGGCCCGGATAATTTCGCCCAATAATTGATCCGTTGGCGTGGAGAACAGGTACAAGTTTGAATAGAATCGCCATAATAGCCACAGGGACAAGGATTTGTAGAAGCAATGAGGGTAAATTGGGCGGGAAACGTAACGCTTTGACGAGCGCGGGAAATGGTCACTTCTCCATCTTCGAGGGGTTGGCGGAGGAATTCGAGAACATTGCGTTTAAATTCGCTCAGTTCATCCAAAAATAAGACACCCTGGTGAGCGAGGGAAATCTCGCCGGGTCTGGGATAGCTGCCACCCCCGACGAGGGATGCACCGGAGGCGGAATGGTGGGGACTGCGAAAGGGGCGATCGCCCACTAAAGAGCCTTGATTTTTCAATAAACCCGCCACCGAATGAATCTGAGTTACTTCTAAGGCTTCCTCAAAGTCTAATGGGGGTAAAATTCCCGGTAAACGCCGGGCTAACATGGTTTTTCCACTGCCTGGAGGGCCAACAAAGATTAAATTATGACCGCCAGCAGCCGCAATTTCTAGGGCGCGGCGACCCTGGGCTTGCCCTTTGACATCCTGAAGATCTAAAGCTTTAACTGATGAATTCGAGGAGCGTTGCCATCCATCAAATTTTACTGGTTCATAGCGATCGGGCTGACTGAGGAAATCCCCAACTTCGGAAAGGTGTTTAAATCCATACACTTCTAAGCCACTGACGAGGGCGGCTTCTTGCACATTATCTTCTGGAACCACCAAGCCAGCGATGTCTAATTTCTCGGCAGCAGCAGCGATGGGCAAAACCCCAGCCACTGGGCGCAAACTCCCATCTAAGGAGACTTCCCCCAAAAACAGATAATCTCCGAGTAACTGAGGATTCACCTGTTCTGAAGCGGCTAAAATGCCAATACTAATCGGTAAATCAAAACTCGGCCCCTCTTTACGCAAATCTGCGGGAGTTAGATTAATCACGATTTTTCGCATGGGAAAAGCGTATCCCGAATTTCTCAGGGTTGCCTTCACCCTTTCCCGCGACTCTTGCACTGCTGTATCTGGTAAGCCGACGACGACGATCGCCGGTAAGCCTCCAGATACATCCACTTCAACCCCCACCTTAATGGCGTTGATTCCGACTAGGGATGCACTCCAGACTCTAGCTAACATGGGTTATGAGTTATTGGTAATTGACGAATTCGAGATCCCCCGATCCCTTATTAGTCTAATTCAGCAGGTTTATTTTGTCGCACGGTTTCGATCAAAGCACCGATCGCAAAACCAGACGCTGCCCCAACGATGGCATAGGTACGAGGCGATCGGGATGTACTAAATCCTTGGACAAATTCCGGTCGGTAGACTAAATCACAGCATTGAAATTGTCGTTGAGATATTTTCGATACCGATAAGCCAAACACAATCCCGATCAAAGCAGTGACGGCTCCGGAAAAAACAATTAATCTAAGATTCATGATTTTTTCTCCATTTTTGTCTCGATTCTGGAGTTCTACATCCATGATAACAGCCGGAAGCCTGTTTATCCTAACGGTGTAGAAGTTAGAATGGATTTAGAAACCTATAATCGATATTTTCTACCACTGGAAAGACCGTATCAAGGCGGAGAATATAGAGAATTGCCGATTTTAAACCAATATCCTAGGGTGCTAAAACCGAGGTAATCAAATGAGCGATCACTTCTGGAATCAAATTAAGTCGAAGTATCGGTTAAGTGAACTGAGTTAAATCAAGATAAATCTACGGTGACTTATTTATGTTAAAATGTTTATGAGATTTCAACATAAACCAATTTAATTTAGATGCAAATTCCATCAGAAATACAAAAGATAATTGACCGAATTTATTTAGAAGTTGAGCAAATCGAAGCCGAAGCAACCTTCGGACTAAATATACTCAGGCGAGTCATGTCAAAATTTCCGGAAAATGCTATACTGTTACAATACTTTGCCTACTTAAATGCCTTGCTATTTTTCACGACCACTGCTCGTCAACAAATTCAGAATATGGTGAACGTTTTCTCTGAAGCAAATCTTTCATTAGATGTGATTCAGGAAACGGGAGAAGATTTAGGAATTTTACTGGGTAAAGCGATTGAAAGTAAACTGCGAGTAGAAAAAATTGTCAATTTTTTGAGGGAATTACCATGAAAGAACTACCAGATGAGCAAAAAATGCTGGAAATGCTAGAAGTTTTTAAAGAATCAGAAGAAAAGGCTAAAGAAATGTGCGAATTTGCCACAGCTATGGCTTTAAAGTATCAGCGAAAAATCAGAGAAATATCTCCAGCTAATTCCAGGCAAGTGAGTGGTGTAGAGTAAAGGTTAAAGAGAATAAACTGCGATAGTAAATTAGAAGGCGATCGCCGTCATCAGTTTAACCAAACTAATCATGGTCAAATTCGCTGGATCATTTATATCAAGTCCGATTGTTCATGTCCGCGAAGCGGAAATACCATGATTAAAAACTTAGGGAGCGAGACGCTCCCACTCCAGCAATATCAAGGGATTAGAGGAGTGCGGGCATCTTGCCCCCTTCTTCACCCTTTATCCGGAC
>NZ_JAQOSP010000139.1 GCF_030068475.1 Roseofilum acuticapitatum BLCC-M154
AAATACCCTAATTAAAAATCCAGGGAGCAAGATGCTCCCACTCCAGTCAGATCAAAGAATTCGAGGAGTGCGGGCATCTTGCCCGCTTCTTAACAAATTAAGCGGACTTGATATTACAGCGCTTTGCGCTGTATCGGTGGACAGTAGGAAAAGATCCCCCCTTGCCCCACTTAAAAAGGGGGGAATAGGAAAGTTCCCCTTTTTAAGGGGGATTTAGGGGGATCAAAAACTACAGTTTCAATTCAATCCATGGATGCTGAACGTGGGCAAGACTGCCACCGGGAAAGGGATCGGTTTGGGAGCGGTTAGGTGCGTCGATCAATTGGGTTACTTTTTCTACTTGGGCGAAGTTGGGGGCATGGGGGAGCCATCGGAGCAGAAATTGGCGGATGACTCGCCGTTGTAGGGAGAGAGGCGCATCGGTGAGCAGTTTACGGTTCAGTTTCGGTAGGTCGGGTTGGGTAACTTGGGTATAAAGATGGCTGGCCAAAGATTCAAGATACTCAACATCAGCTTGTAGGAGTTCGGCGGTTGTTGCTAGATGGGTTTGAACTTGGGGATTAATGGTTTCTAGGGCGGGGATAAGGTGCAATCGGATCTGGTTGCGAGTATAGCGGGTGTCTTGATTGGTGGGATCTTCCCAGATGGGGAGCTGGAACTGTTGGCAAAATTGGGCGGTTTGCGATCGCCCAATTTCCAACATCGGCCGCACCAATTGCACCGTTTCCGTGAGGGGACGCTGCCAACTGAGGGCTGCGAGTCCATCGAGTCCACTACCGCGAATCAAGTTATGCAATAGGGTTTCGGCGCGATCGCTTTTCGTATGTCCCGTCACCACCCTGGAAAATCCATGAATTTCAGCCAGTGCTATCAGGGCAGAATAACGCCAGGAGCGGGCGGCAGATTCCCCTTGAAGGGGGCGATTGGCAGTTTTTTGATAAAACTGGATGCTCCAATGCCCAGCCAGGTCTGAGACCTGCTGGGCGTTGGCTGCCGAATCCGATCGCATTTGATGGTCGCAGTGGGCTACCCCTAACTGCCATCCCCACTTAGGTTGCAAGTCTAGGAGCAGTTTCAGGAGGCAAAGAGAATCTTGACCTCCGGACACGGCGACCAACAGAGAGGCATGGGGGGGCAGCAGGTGGGGCCGCGATCGCAACGTAGCCTGAAACCTAGCATGTAAATCTGTCCAATCTGGTTTAGAAGAACCAGCCATAGGAATGCAACCCTTTGCCCAACAGATTCACACCCATATAGCACACCCAGACCACACAGAACCCGGCAGCCGCGAGAATAGCGGGACGGCGACCTTGCCAACCTTTGGTAATGCGAGCATGGAGATAGGCAGCGAAAACCAGCCAGGTGATTAGGGCCCAGGTTTCTTTGGGGTCCCAACTCCAGTATGACCCCCAAGCTTCATTCGCCCAGACTCCTCCGGCAATAATGCCGATGGTGAGCAGGGGAAAACCTAAACCAATCATCCGATAGCTGATATTGTCCAAAATTTGGGCTAGGCTGAGGGTTTCCGGCGACCAAGTGGGGGTGGTTTCCAGGCTGATCCGCTCTAGGGTGGGGGTGGCAATGTTGCCGCTACTGCCATTGCTGGTGAACTGAACAGAGGGTATGTCAGAGACCGTTTGCAGCTTATTTAGGGGGGTTTGGCGACGGTTGCTATTGCCGTAGGAGCTACCGGTGAGGGTAACCGCTTGACCCCGTGTGACGATTAAAAAGGCGATCGCCAACAGGGAACCCACCATCAAACAGGCATAGCTCAGAAGCATAACGCTCACATGCATCATCAGCCAGTTGGACTGAAGCGCCGGAACCAGGGGTTCAGCGACCTGCATTTCACCGGGTAAAGACAGAGCAGCAAAGGCGGTAATCCCCATGGCAACCGGGGAAGTGACTGCACCTACCCACCGGGAGCGGCTGAGGTATTCCGCCAACAGATGGGTGGCAGTAAGTCCCCAAGCGATGAAAAATAGAGATTCGTAGAGGTTACTGAGGGGAAAATATCCCGCTTCGATCCAACGAGCGCCGAGTAGGGAGGCGATGGATAAATTGGCGATCGCCATCCCTGCCGTTCCCAGGGTCGCTAAATAGGGGATTTTGGGAAAGGCTATCCCCGACCAATACAGTAACATCGTCACCAAGAGGACGGCAAAGCTTAGATTATCTAGGCTATTCTGGAGCGTGACCAAATCCATTATGTTCTATGTCTCCCAACATTATTAAGGTGTTCTCTTCTTCATAGATCCTATCGGAAATAGAGGCAACCGAGTTGGGTAATGAGTAATGATTAGGAGCAGGTTCACTGATATCTGTACATTGGCGATCTGTCCAACCTCAACCTACTTCGTCAAGACACCATGCAGAAAAATATCCGCCATGCCTTCGGCCATTTCGCGCATGGACTGGGGAGAAGCATCTGGTTCAATAATCGTTTTATCGCTAAACCCGGCAACGACAAACATGCCCAAAAACACCTGAGCCACAATTTTAGGATTCATTTGGCGATAAACCCCCCGATCCATAGCGGTTTGAAAGAATGCTTCCGCCACATCCGTCATTTTATCGATCACGTCGGCTTGAATGCGATCGCGCAATTCTGGATGAAACTGAGCCTCCATAAAACAGACTCTCATGCGATCGGCATTGCGATGTAAACTCATCATCCGTCGTCGCATCACCTGGGCAATATCCCGAAAACTGCCCATCTCGCTTAACTCCGTAAGCAGATCCGTCAAAATCTCAATCCAGCCTTGGGTAGCAATTTCCAACAAAATCGCCTTCTTATTACTAAAATGTCGAAATAGAGTCCCTTCCGCCACCCCCGCCGCTTGAGCTAGATCCCTCGTTGTTGTGCCATCATAGCCTTTGCGAGCAAACAAATGTTGGGCCGCTTCCAAAATGCGAGTGCGGGTTTGGGTTTCCGGTTTTGGTGTAGGAGTTTTTATGGTCATGTTCTTAAAGTCAGGTTAATATCACTCTCTTACCCTGTTGTATTGTGATTTAGGATGGCTTAGAGCAATTAATCCGTAAAACTTCACACAACCTTACAAAAGTTCTCTAAAGGGATTATGAGTCCTCTAAAATCCATTCAGAAGACCGATCCCCCAAATCGAGGATCAACGTCAAGGCTTTTCCCAAACGGGGGCGATCGCTCGTCTGTTCAACATAAGACCGAAATTGCTCCGTAGCGCCCCAGTCTTGCAAATAGAGGGCAATCCGACTCAGATGGGCCAGATACTCCTCGCTAGACCAAGGGAAGGACGCTTGTTCCAAATATTTCCACATAATTTGCACCAAGATTTTTCCCTGGCTTCTCCGGATTTGCACATCGTAAGAACGTCCCCATTTGTCCCGTAACAATTGTTGTAACTCTTCTGCGGTCATTCTTCTGCTCCCGATCCTCAAGCTGGCAAATTATGCAAAACTCACCGCTAAGGGGTGTTAAAAAATGTAATAATGCTCTCATATAGCGTTTTCAAATGAGAAACCGACATGGTGTAGGGGCGAACGGCCGTTCGCCCCTACAATATACCGTTAGTGAATCGATTAACAAAACAACTGATGACTCAAGTTTCTGGATCGGCGGATGTCCCCAATATGGGACGGCGGCAATTTATGAACCTCTTAACCTTTGGTTCCGCAACCGGAGTGGCTCTAGGCGCTCTTTATCCGGTTGTCAACTATTTTATTCCTCCTTCGAGTGGTGGTGCTGGAGGCGGGACAACAGCTAAGGATGCGGCCGGTAATGATGTCATTGCCAGTGAGTATTTAGCCAGTCATTCCGCAGGCGATCGCTCCCTCGTCCAAGGACTCAAAGGCGACCCCACCTATTTAGTCGTCCAACAAGACAAAACCTTAGCCAGCTACGGACTCAATGCAGTGTGTACCCACTTGGGTTGCGTTGTGCCTTGGAATGCGAGTGAAAACAAGTTTATCTGCCCTTGCCATGGTTCCCAGTACAACGCGGAAGGTAAAGTGGTTCGCGGGCCAGCTCCCCTATCTTTGGCTCTGGCCCATGCTGATGTCACTGACGATAAAGTGGTTCTGAGCAACTGGGAAGAAACCGACTTCCGCACCAATGAAGATCCCTGGTGGACTTAAATCCCCACTTTAAGCGCTGAATTTATAAAGTCTACATCCTGTTCATAACTGATGAAATACCGTTCTGTCTTAGCAACCTGTCGCAGGTTTGTTTTAGTGGCGATCGCCGCTATATCTATCTTTGTAGCCTCCGATCTCATTAACCCCCAACCCGCAGCGGCCTACCCCTTTTGGGCCCAAGAAACCGCTCCTATCACTCCCCGTGAAGCCACCGGCCGCATTGTTTGCGCCAACTGTCACCTCGGAGCAAAACCCACAGAAGTGGAAGTTCCCCACTCCGTCCTCCCCGACACCGTATTCAAAGCCGTCGTCAATATCCCCTATGACACCAGCGTACAACAAGTCTTAGGAGATGGCTCGAAAGGCGGTCTCAATGTCGGTGCAGTCTTAATGCTGCCTGAAGGATTTAAAATTGCGCCTGAAGATCGGCTCTCTGAAGAACTCAAAGAAGAAACCGAAGGCCTTTATTTTCAAACCTACAGTGCAGACCAAGAAAATGTAATTTTGGTTGGCCCCATTCCCGGTGATGACCATCAAGAAATCGTCTTCCCCGTTCTCTCTCCCGATCCCAAAACCGATAGTTCCATTAATTATGGTAAATTTGCCATTCATGTCGGTGGCAACCGGGGGCGCGGTCAAGTCTATCCCGCCGGAAACAATAGCAATAATACCGTGGTTTCTGCTTCTGTCGCTGGAGAGATCGCCAGTATTAGTGAACTCGAATATGGCGGTTATGAAGTCACCATTCAACCAAGCGATGGAGAGGCTGTTGTTGAGAGTATTCAGGCTGGCCCCGAATTAATCGTTTCTGAAGGCGACGAAGTAGCCGCCGGACAAGCCTTAACCAATAATCCCAATGTGGGCGGTTTTGGCCAAATTGATACGGAAATTGTTCTCCAAGATGCCACTCGCATTCAAGGTATGATTGCGTTCTTGGTGCTGATTATGATCACTCAAATCTTCCTCGTTCTGAAGAAGAAACAAATCGAGAAAGTTCAAGCAGCAGAAATGAATTTCTAAATCCTCAATGTTGGGATTATTGGGCAAGACAGAAACCGGGTTTCTTGAAGAAACCCGGTTTCTTATTATGCTTTATAATAAAGAATCGGTCATTTTATACAAATTGATGGGTTCCTCTCCAATCAAAATTTCTCAGCCATCTCCCAAACCCTTCTCTAATCATCGTATCGGCTCTGCGGCCGTTCTCGTGACGCTCGGATTAGTTGGGGTGATTGCCTTGTCCCTGTCTCAGGGAAGCGTCAACATGAGTCCATCAGAACTGTGGGCAGCGATTTTACATCAAGGCAGTACGGTCAATCAGGTGATTATCTGGGATTTGCGCCTACCCCGTGTTATTGCTGCTCTGGTGGTGGGTTCAGCCCTGGGTGCATCTGGGGCGCTGATGCAGGGAATGCTTCGCAATGGTTTAGCCAGTCCTTTTCTGTTGGGGATTTCAGCCGGAGCGGGATTGGTGGCTGTGGCGATGCTCAGTCTCGGAGTTCTGCAATTGTGGGTTCCCCTGGGCGCTTGGCTGGGCGCTGTCGGTACGACTCTTTTGGTTTATGTGCTGGCTCGCCAAGGTTCTACCCTTTCTGTAGAACGTCTGATTCTTGGTGGGGTAGCCGTCAGTGCTTTATTTGGAGCGATTCAGTCTGCCTTGCTCCTGACGACGGAGGATGGACGGGTGCAAGCGGCTCTGACTTGGTTGGTGGGCAGTTTAAATGGTCGAGGATGGCAAGAAGTGGCGATCGCCGGGCCTTATATTTTCGTGGCGTTGGCGATCGCCTGTTTCCTCTCCTCCTGGATTAATTTGCTCAATCTCGGTGATGATTTATCCATAGGATTAGGGATTTCCCCAATACGCGCCCGCTCCCTAATTGGCATCACAGCCGCTCTTCTGGCTGCGGGAGCCGTCAGTATTGCCGGTTTAATCGGCTTTGTGGGTCTAATTGTCCCCCATGGTGTACGCTTTCTGGTGGGCACAGATTATCGAGTGGTGATTCCCTTCTCTGCATTGGGGGGCGCACTGGTTCTCGCCTTCGCTGACTTACTCTCTCGCCTCGGTTCCGTAGAACTGCCTGTCGGTATTGTTACCGCTTTCTTGGGTTCTCCTGTGTTTATCTGGCTTCTCTATCGTCGCTCAAGTCTTGGAGGCGTATAGGATGCCCCTCGAAGCTCAACATCTCTCCGGAGGCTATGGCAAAACCCCGATTGTCCAAGATATCCATTTAGCCTTGCAGCCAGGGGAATGGTTAAGTTTGTTGGGGGCAAATGGTTCGGGAAAATCGACCCTTCTGCGCTTGATGAGTCGTATCCTTGAACCTCAACAGGGTGTAGTCTTACTGGATGGAAAAAGCATCCATCGTCAATCGATTCAAGAGGTCGCCCGTCAACTGGCAATTTTACCCCAACAGCAGACGATTCCCCCCGGTTTAACGGTCGAGCAATTGGTTAGTTTAGGACGCGCTCCTTATCAAAACTGGTGGGAATGGGAACTTGATGCTCAGGGAAGGCAGAAAGTAGAAGAAGCGATGGAGGAAACTGGAGTGATTCAATTTCGCGATCGCCTGGTTAGCCAGTTGTCGGGAGGAGAAAAACAACGAGTCTTTCTAGCCTTGGCTTTGGCTCAAAATCCCAAAGTTCTCTTGCTCGATGAACCGACAACCTATCTAGACATCCATTTTCAGCTTCAATTGCTGGATTTACTCAAATATCTCAATCAAAAGCAACAATTATCCATTATTACAGTGTTGCATGACATTAACTTAGCCGCTCGATATAGCGATCGCCTAGCCCTCTTACGTCAAGGTCAGCTTTTTAGTATCGGGGATGCTCACACCATTCTCACCCCGGAAAATATGGCAGCCGTCTTTGATGTCGAAGTCTTAGTTTTAGACACTCCAGTAGGGATTCAGATCTGTCCGATTTCCGATCGCATCCCGTTAACCGAAAACCCTTAACTCCTAGCAAGATAAACCATGATTCAGCGCTTAAAACAGACTCTCATTGTCGGCATTTCTTTCATCCTCTTCGCTTGTTCTGTTCCTCCTCAAAGCGATCTTTCTCAAGGCAACATCCCAGACTCCCAACTCACTGTACAACGGGTGGTTGCCCTCTCTTCTTTAACGGCCGATCTCACTGAACATCTCTCTAGGGACAAGCTGGTGGGAATTCCCGGTAGCAGTTTATTAAAAGATGATGGACGATTTGCAGAATTAGCCCAAGTCAGCACCGATCGCACCCCTCCCAATTTAGAGAAAATTGTGGCCCTCAAACCCGATTTAGTTCTAGGAGCGAGGGGGTTTCACGATCAGGTGGCTCAACGTTTAGAAGAATTGGGTATTACGACTCTTTTAGTTGAGGTCAATAGCTGGTCATCCCTAACTCAAATTACGGAAGATTTAGCCCTGCGTCTCGGAGCCAACCCCCAAGAGCTATTACAAGAGTATGACGCTTGTTTAAGCCAAGCACCCAGTCAGGGCAAATCTCTATTGGTTTTAGTCAGTCGTCAGCCCATTTTATCTCCTAATAAAGACAGTTGGGCTGGGGATTTTGTGAAACAGTTTAAGGCTGAAAACTTGGCGGCTAATGAACAGGGAGATAGCCCTTTTGGGGGTTATGTTACCCTATCAGCAGAAACGATTTTACAGGAAAATCCGGAAATTATTTTAATTGTCGATCCAGGGCAACAAGGTATTCTAGAAAAGTTTCAAAAGGATGCGTTCTGGAGTAATCTGCAAGCAACTACAAACGATCGCATATATACTGTTGATTATTATGGTTTGATCAATCCCGGCAGTGTGGCAAAAATTAGGGAAGCCTGCGATCGCCTCAGCGAAATTTTAACTCAGTAAATTACCTGATAGTATAATTAATATATACTACAAAGGCAATTGTAGTACCAAGTCCGGTTAAACGCCAAAAATTTAGGGAGCGAGACGCTCCCACTCCAGTAATACCAAGGAATTTCAGGAGTGCGGGCATCTTGCCCGCTTCTCTTTTCCCATGAACCAGACTTGATATCATTCAATGAAGCAGCAGAATTTTTGTATTACAAATGTAGATCTTTCGAGCTTTTGTACTACAATAAAGGGTAATGGGTTCGCCTGTCTTCCAAAAAAACGATCGCCTAATTTACCATTCATGCAGTTTACTGGGCCATTTGAAACTCATATTACCGTTAGCGTCAAGGACTTAGAAGAGATTGAGAAACTGCGTCAATGGAGCGCTCATCAAGGTCTCAAATGTCTTCATATCCTTTTAGACCGAGGCTTTACACCCTCTCAACCCATGTTAACCCGATGGGGAGAGGGGCGGTTGAGCGATGAACTCGATCGGGTACAAGAGCTGTGTCAGGTATTACAAGTAGAAGGGTTTACCATTGTTCGCATTAAGACCGAGGTGGCAGCCGATCATCCCAGTGTTCCCCAGGGTACTACTGATATACTTAATTACACAAAATACCAGTATTTTGAGCATCACATTAAAGTATTGCTCCCGCCCCTAACATCTCTGAATCCATTGATAGAAAGGGTTGAACCCTATTGTGCCCATCTTTCACGTAATGCATTAAAGATGCGCCAGGATAGTTATCAGGAGCGATTTGTTACCCAACGCTGTCGAGGGGTAGGTCGTCAGGAAGCAGAGGAACAACTGAAGCACCTGTTGCAGGCGATCGCCGATTTAAATATCCCTATCCTCGATATTGAACAGGAATTTGTCGTCTATGACAGCAATTTTGAACTCGATCGCGATTGGATTCACTAAATTTTATATCCTGTTGGAGAATCTATGAACAGTTACCCAAACACCTATCCTACTAACACCGAAACCGAAAACAATATTCAACAACCCAAGGTTTTCGATCCAGCCTTATTACAGTTTTGCCATGCTTTCCGTTTAGGCGACCCTATTTTTGCCGATCCAGTCCTTAAAGATCGGTGGTTCAAAGCACGTCGAGAAGTAATGAATCATCTGTTAGTTTGGATTAGTCGTTCTTCCTGGAATCAACATTTAGTATTGCGGGGTAGCCTTTTGCTCAAAGCCTTGCTAGGAGAAGTCGCGAGGGAACCGGGAGATATGGATTTTGTATTTAGACCGGACAGCATCAGTCCTGAAGATCCTCTGGCTAAAGGCCTATTTGATGAGTTAATTCAAATGGTTTCAGATCAGCCGAAAACTGGGTTAGCAACGATTCAAGTTGACCAAATTCGTCGGGATGAAATTTGGACTTACGAACGGGTAGAAGGACGACGGATTGTTTTTCCTTGGACAGTCGAAGATTTGCCTGGTGGAGTTGTACAAATGGATGTGACATTTCGGGAAACGCTTTTAGATGAACCAATCCCCACCTCCCTTTCCTTGATAGAAGGGGATCAAGCTCTAGTTTGGTCAGCGACTCCCGCACTATCCTTAGCCTGGAAATTACTGTGGCTAGAAACTGACCGTTATCCCCAAGGTAAAGACTTGTATGATGCGGTTTTGCTGGCAGAACGAACTACATTACCCTTTGATTTACTCTATCAGGTGTTGCGATCGAGTCCTGACTGGCAAGACTTTGCCAAGCTTCAACGGGTTGACTGGGAAGCGGGTTTTCCGTTACTGATGGAAACCTATGATTTAGATTGGGAGAATTTTACCGTAGAATATCCTTGGATTGAAGGGGAAGGGACGGATTGGTTGGCGAGACTTTCTCAAGCTTTAGCACCGACGTTTGCGGATGTGAATCTGGCTTGAATAGAGTTAGGATGGTCTATTGCAAATAATCTTGTACTGTTTCTACGGATAAGGATAGGATTTGGGCGATCGCCTCTGCATCGAGTCCCATAGCTGCTAATGGGGCGATCGCCTGACGCTGGGCCTGCTTGAGTTGCTCAATCTCTTCCTGCTTTTGTTCGAGTTCTAGCAGCGTATTTTCGACCCGTGCGATCGCCTCCACATAAGTCGCAAACCGCTCTCCACTCGGACTATACAGTTGCAATTCTCCCGCCTCTGCCAGCACAAACCGCACATTTAACAGGGGACTCACCCAATTTTGCATGGATGCTATCGGCACTACATTCCCCTGTTTCTGACGTATCCATCCTTTTAGCTGGCTTCGATCTGGGTCAAACAGGTAATATTCCTGGACTCCGTAACGGGTATAAAACTTCAGTTTTTTGTCTTCTAATTCTTTGAGCGTGTTACTCGGTGAAGCAATTTCAAAGACCACTTGGGGAGCAATGTTATTTTCTTCCCATTGCCGATAGGAGCGGCGATCGCCTTTAGGCCTACCGAATGCCACCATTACATCCGGAGCTACACGAGTCACATTATCTCCTTCTACGGGATACCAGAGCAAGTCTCCAGCAATAAACACATCCGGGTCATTGCTATACAGAGCATCTAAGCCGCCTTGAATGGTGGTAATGTAGCGAAATTGGATCGTATTGTCAGCCAAGGGTAACCCGTCGCTTTCTGGATACTCAATTTGGGGATGAACTGAAACCATAATAGAAGAATGGGGGACAGTGAGCCAAGAGATGATCCTATTTTATAGCAACAGCATTAGGGTTTCAGGTTATCCCAAACTCACATAAATTAAGCTATAATTGAATAAAAAATCAACTTCACGACTTTTGAGAGAGCTACGTTCAGACTAAACCAGAAAGTTCTCTTTTTGTGAAGTTTTCTTAACATTTCAGCAGAGTCTCGGTATTGTAGGACTGAAGCCAACGCTTTCGGGTGACCCAGCACAAGATGAAGGGAGAAGTGCTAAAACGTTTATTTCGTGCTGTTGCCAGTGAAGATTCACAGGCCACACAGAGTATGCTGTCGATTATCGTTGAAGAAGAGCGAAAACTAGGCCACACAAGACTTGCTGAACAGCTAGAAGGTATTATCCAAAAAAGCACTCCCCCTTCCAAACCCAAAAATTTAGCGACGGATGCCCATCGGGAAATTCCTACAACCTCAAACCCTGTGTTCTCGAAACCAGAGAATATGCGATCGCTGACCCGATTATCGAGTAAACACCGATTTAACCATCCATTTATTGTTACAATACCTCGTGAAGCACTGCGACATCATATGATCCTTTCAGAGATTGTAGAAAATCGGTTTCGCCGAATTGAAAGGGAATATGCTGCTCGCGAGCGTTTGGCTCATCACGGTTTGCGCTATCGTCAAAAAATTTTACTTTATGGCTCGCCAGGCTGTGGTAAAACTATGGGAGCCGAGCGTATTGCTTGGAACACTGGGTTAACTCTGGTTAAAGTACGCTTTGATGCCATGGTCTCTTCCTACTTAGGAGAAACAGCCACTAACTTACGTGAGGTATTTGAAATTACTGCTGCATCTCCTTGCTTGCTATTTATTGATGAGTGCGATGCACTGGCTAAATCTCGTGAAGATAGCCAGGATGTTGGGGAGATTAAGCGAGTGGTCAATACTTTCCTTCAGTTACTTGATGAGTATGAAGCCTCCAATGGCTTACTGGTTGCTGCAACTAATCTAACTAAATTTTTGGATGAAGCGGTATGGCGGCGATTCGATGATGTAATTGAAGTTCCTAAACCAACAGAGTTAGAAATTGAAGCCATCCTTAAACAAACTCTTTACTCAGTATCGCTAGGTTCGATTAATTGGAGTTCGATTGTACAACAAATGATCGACTTTTCAGCAGCACAAGTTGTGAAGGTTGGACAAAATGCAGCTAAACGAGCCATATTAGATCGAGAAGAGCTAGTTATTCAAGAACATCTAGAAGAGTCAATTCAAGAGATTTTAGTTTCTCATGTCTGATCGACCAAAGCAATATCCTCATCTTTCACTACGTCTAGTCCGAGAAGGAAATGCGAAGCTTTTTGGTGGGGGTAAAAAATCTGATATTACGTTGAGAAATCAAGGGAATGCTGGAGGACATAGTAGAAAGCTAAAATCTTCGATTGATTTCATCACAACCCATTGGCAAGAAGAGCAGAAGAAACGTGAGCAAGAGGGCAAACCCAAACTACCAGACGCAGTTTCCTTTATCTTAGAAGTCGATCCTGATAGTTTTAATGCTGAAGATCTCAAAAGCTTTGGTATTGAAGTAGTTGCTGACTTAGAGCAAGGGTATATCATTGGTGCATCAGCAGATACAGAGTTATCAGAACTGAGGAAAAAGATCGATAACTTTATTGAGGCTGAAAAGCATGTCGGCAAAGTTCCAGAAATTTGGGACATATTAGAAGGAACTAAACGTCCAGAATATATTCTTTCTGATAGTCTTCAAGCTGAGTGGGAGAATCTTCGTGAGCAACAAGAGTACATTGTAGATGTGGGGATTTCTTGTATTAAGGTTCAAGAGCAATATTCAAGGTATCCAAATAGAAAACAATATAAAAGTGATGAAACCTTTAAAAAAGGCATAACAAAGTGGCTAGACAAGAATCATTTATCTGAGCAAGAGTTCGATAATTTACATTGGGATCGCGAACAAAAACTTGATTCATTCATTAGACAATACCGTGGAGACATATTAAAGAGTATACCATTTTCAGATAGTTTTTCCTGTCGAATAAGAATTAGCGGCAAAGGTTTAAAGGATCTAGTTTTCAATTTTCCCTATATTTTTGATGTTAGTGAACCTGATGAACCGAGTGTTCCTTCAGTAATATCTAGTGATTCTGAATCCGATCCAAAAGTATTTACTCTAGAAGCACCCGATCAAAATGCACCTAAAGTCTGTGTGATTGATAGTGGTATTCAAGAACTCCATCCTCTACTAAAAGCTGCCATTAATTCCCATCATTCCAAGTCATGGGTTCCTAAAGAATTGGATACAACAGTTGATTATGTTGAATATGGTGGACATGGAACGAGAGTTGCTGGTGCAATTCTTTATCCTCGTGGAGTACCTAAAATGGATTACCAACAAGCTATATGTTGGCTTCAAAACGCCAGAATTCTCAATCGGGATAACCAGTTACCTAGAGATCTATTTCCTCCGAAAGTTTTAGAAGAGATTGTTGCATACTATTACGATCGGTTCAGCACTAGAATTTTTAATCACTCTATTGCCGCGATTCGTCCTTGCAGAACACAATCTATGTCTGCTTGGGCTGCTACGATAGATAAGCTTACTTGGGAGAAAGAAGGAGATATTCTACTTATAGTAGCAGCAGGCAACCTAAATCCTAAAACAGACTTTATAACCCGACCATCTATTGATTATCATCTTCAAAAGGGACAATATTACCCAGATTATTTATTGGAGAAATCTGCAAGGATTGCCAATCCTGCTCAAAGTTTCCAGGCTTTAACTGTTGGCTCTGTTGCTCATGTGACTTATAAAGATTCCAATTTGCGGTCAATGGCAGAAAAAGATCATCCTTCTGCTTTCTCTTGTACGGGATTAGGAATTTGGGACACGATTAAACCTGAAGTTGTTGAGTATGGTGGAGATTATGTTACTGACTCAGCAATTTCACCAAATTTTTCCACACCAGAAGGTGTTTGTCCTGAGCTAGTACGTTCAACCCGCAATGGAGGTAAACCAGTTAGTGCTGATGCTGTGGGGACTTCATTTGCCGTGCCTAAAGTCTCTCACATTGCTGCTGCTCTAGCCGCAGAATTTCCTCAAGAGAGTGCTTTACTTTATCGTGCTTTAATTGTTCAATCAGCACGTTTACCGGACTGGACAAATGAATCAAAAGAAAAACTCTATCAAGGGATTCGGACAATGGGTTATGGTATCCCTAATCTTGATCGCGCTCTAGAGAATACTCCCAATCGTATAACATTAATCACTCAAGGGAATGAGAAGATTAGCGCTAAAGGAGTTAGAGTTTATCAAGTTCAGATTCCAGAGATGTTTCTAAGACCGGATGAAGACTTTGATTTTCTGGTTGAAATCACTTTGTCTTATGTGGCTGAACCTCGTCGAACTCGTCGGCATCGTCGCAAGTATTTATCAACTTGGTTAGATTGGAGATGTAGTAACCGAGGAGAAGATCCGGATCGGTTTCTGGAAAAAGTTATTAAAGAATATAAAGCTGGAGAGGATGTAGAAAAAGGTGCAGATGGATTTCAGTGGACACTAGGAAAAAAGCAATTCAAACCTGATTCTCAGGGAAAGAAGAGACCGAAAGGAATTGATGGTATAGTTAAGAAAATATCAAGAAGTAATGGAACGATTCAGAAAGACTGGGCAATAGTAAAGTCCTATAACTTACGTGAGGGATTCTGTATTGCTGTAGTTGCACATCCGGGTTGGAATCAGAATGAAGATGCGACTGTACCTTATTGTTTAGTAGTGAGCTTTGAAGCTGTGCAATCAGAAGTTGCGATTTATGACGCTTTTGTTCAGGTTCAGCAATCTCTCCAGGTACAAGAGAAAGTACAAGTCTCTGTTTGATCACTGTATTACTCTTCAATCACACACAGCCAGCTTCTCTTCTTGACCTGTGGGATTATTCTCCAAATATCCCTCTAACCATTCACACCCCGTTTCTAACAACTGGTCGAGTTCCAACTGTTCTAAATGCCATAGGGTAACCCGTCCATCTCCACCGACGGAAATCAGCGTTTTGCCATCGGAGGTGAAACTCAGTCCATTAATGGAACGATGGGAACTAGCCGTCAGTACATGCAGTAAGGTTCCGTCTTTGCGCCACAGGCGAATGGTATTATCACTAGCGGAGGCTAATTGTTCTCCGTCTGGGCTAAAAACAACACTGGTGACCGTATTGCCCTCATGTTCTAGGGGTTCACTTAAAAGTTGCCCTTGCCGGTTCCAGAGTTTGACGCGGCTATCATAACTAGCGGTGGCGATCGCCTGACCATCTGGAGAAAATGTTACCCCCCAAACTCCCGCTCGATGGCGGAGAGTGCCCACCTGAGTGCCATCCGTGCGCCATAATTTTACCCGTCCCTCATCGCTGGCAGCAGCCACCAGCCGACCATCTGGGCTAAAACTGACCCAATTAATGGCAGAATTATCCGTAACCAGTGTTTTTAATAATGTACCATCTCTGCGCCATAAATTCACCGTATAATCCTTACTTCCAGAAGCAATTGTTTTACCATCTGGACTCACTCTCACACTGAGAACCACATCCCGATGACCCTCCAGGGTTTGCAACAACTCTCCCTTCAGGTTCCAAATCTTCACTTGGCGATCGTCCCCTGCGGTGATTAACTCCTGGCTATCTGGTGTAAATGTAACACCCCAAACCTGTCCCTGATGACCTTTCCAGGACTTTAGCACCGTCCCATCCGGCTGCCATAACGTAACCCTACCATTATCGCCAATAGTAGCAATTTTCCTCCCATCAGCACTCACACTTACCCCATTGAGCGACCCCTCCCCCTCCCAAACCTCCATCAGAGCATTATTCAAGCGCCACACCTTCGCCGACTTATCCAAACTAGCCGAAACCATGCGACTTCCATCCAGACTAAACGCCACTTTTGGAACCCAATGGGTATGACCAATTAACGTTTTTTGTAAACTCCCATCCAACCCGCTCCAAATCTTAATCGTCTTATCCTTACTGGCCGTTACAAACTGTTCACCATCCGCACTAAATCGTACATCCAAAACTGTATCGTCATGGGCTTCAATTTCAGTAATCAACCCTTCTTCAGTCCAAAAACTAACCGTTCCTTTTCGCTGACCTGTTTGCTTTTCAATCACCTGACCGGCAACCGCCAACAATCCCCTGGGCGACCAACTCATCCCATACACTTCTTGCTCAGTCATAAACGTTTTCACGAGCGTTCCATCCAAGCGCCAAAAGCGAATTTTACGCTCTAAACTCGCCGTCGCCACCCACTGACCATCGGGAGAAAACACCACACTTAAAACTGAAGAATTATGGGGTAAACTCACTACCTCTGAGCCATCTTTATTCCAGATTATCACCGTTTTATCGCGACTGGCAGAAGCAATTAAAGGATTCTCTAGATCTTGATTTGCAGCTAGGTCAATAATTTGGTCAGTATGGCCCTTTAATTCCACATATTCTATCCGATCTGAGCGAGTTACTGCGGCCAAATCAGGAAACTTGCCTAAATTCCACAATTTAATCGTATGATCCCAACTGCCAGAGGCTAACCAACCCTCTGGCAGAAACACTAAACTGGTAATAATATCACTATGGCCCGGAATCGTAAAATAGGGTTTTCCTTGCTCATCCCAGATGCGAATTGTGCGGTCTTCCCCTGCGGTAGCAATCAATTGACCATCGGGGCTAAAAGTAGCCGCATAAACTCCATCTTTATGGCCCTCTAAGCGATTTTCTTCGCTAATTTTGTAAACCGCATAGGATAAGGTTTTTTCAATGGTTTCGGACACCGATTTAGGGACAAATGGTGTGGTTTTAATGTGCCCTCCTGCTTTCAGTCCCGTAGTTAAGCCTTCAATTTCCTTATTCAGTCCCACTAAAGCCTCAGAAGATGTGCCTAATGTTTTAATCTGATTAATCACTCCATTCCAGGAAAATCCGGTTAAACCAACAATGAAACAACCCGCACCAACCAACAGGGAGTTTAAGATAATCTTGCGCTGTTTTTCGCTCTTTTTCTCTTTATCTCTGGCTTGCTTTAATAATCTCCATAATTTATTCTCTTTTTGTAATGTCTCTAGAACAAATTGACCTTCTGAGAGCCGTTGTTTTTCTTGACTTAGGGCTTCAGAGTCAGAAATAGCATGATTTTGAGGATTGGAAATATAATCAGCTAATTCATTTTCTAGCAGTTCATAACGCTCTTGAACCAATTGAGAAATCTCTACATTTTGATGGAGTAACTGGTCGATTTGTTTCTGGTTTTCTGCGTTTTGGTTCTGAAGAATTGACCGCTCCTGATTAATCGCATGTTTTTTCTGAGTTTGGATAAATTCAACCAAATAATCATGAATTAACTGATAGCGGGGTTCGGGTTGTTCAGGAATTGGATAAATCAGACCCGAACCACAAAAAATATCTAAAATTAATTTTAGGGTTTCCGCAGAAAGATCTGAACCCATTTGGGCTAAGATTTCTGATTTGGTTTTTAAGGGACGATTCTTTTCGTCATCGGTAAATGTGTAAACGACTTTCCGTGCGTGATACTCATTCTTTTCGCCACAATCTTTGATCACTGATTCTAAAAAATTCTCGACTAATTTATGCTTGGGCCCAACCTGATGATATTCCTCTAGAGTGGTAATATTGAGATCTTGAAGTTGTGAACCGACAATTTGGAGTTCGATGGGTCTAACTTCATGGGTTGCCCTAGATAAATCATCAACTAAAGCTTCAATTAAGTCATCATCAAGTTCAAATTGAGTGTGACGAGTCAAGTTTTTGATCACTTCAAAGGTATGTGCTTTGGAGAAATTTCCTAATGCATAACGATTACTTTTATCCAGTAAATTACACCCAATCGCCTCTAAGGATAAGCTTTGTTCAATTTCCAATAAATGATGTAAGTAATCTTCCCGAATAGAAAGAATGATTTTTAGCCCCGCTTGATGGAGACATTTTCCTAAAAACTGATAAAATACTTGTCGCTTTTCAGGTTCAGTGCAGACAAAGAAAAATTCTTCAAATTGGTCAAAAATGAGTGCCGTTAGTCCATTTTGATCGGCAATTTTACCAAAGGTTTGCAGATAGCATTCTGGGGTATAATCCGAGAGTTTACTAGGAGTAAATTGAAAGTGTTTCAAGGATTCATCTAAAGCTTTACCGAAGGTAATTATCCAATCTGAATACACCCGCATGACTACGGGTACAGGAATTTGATCGCCTAGGGTTTTTCGATGCAAAGTCGGGACTAATCCCGCACTAACCATCGAACTTTTACCGACTCCAGAAGGCCCGTGAATGACGGTTATTTTATAATCTGAACGACTAATTCGATAGAGTAGGTTTTGCACATCTTTTTGACGGTTCGAGGTAGAGATAGCTTCAGCGACTCCTCCGACCTCTGTATCGGTTTCTATCTGATTAGAAAAGAGGGGATTGAACGCTTGTTGAGTCGGTCTTAATTGAGCTGCACCGACAAAGGGACGTAATCCATACTGGGATTGGACTGCGCGCTGTTCCTGTTTGAGTAAAAAGGCTTCTTGATAACACTGTTCGTGGAAATAGAGCGATCGCACTTCTTCTAATAAGCGTAAATAGCGATGTGGATCGTGGCGAGAATTGCTTTCTTTAATCGCTATTTTTAGCTTCTGTTTTGCTTCACTTAATTTCTGATTTGCTCGTTCATACTGCTTTAGATGACGCAAACCTCGAACGAATTGTAATTGAAATAACTGAGACCACAGCAGAGGGTATAATCCCTGGGATAAGGGGGTGAAAGTCTTGCTGTCACTGGGGTCTACTTCTGCATTTAAGATGGCTAAACATTGCTCGAATCGATCGCGGGCTGTTTCCCATTCTTCTTGTCTTAGGGCAAGTTTGCCTAAAAAACCATAATCGAGGGCTAACTGAAGGGGTAAGCCATACTGCTGATGTAAATCTAGGGAAGTTTGCGTAAACTCTAACAGGGTTTCCCAGGCTTTTAAGTGTTGCAGTACATCACTCACTTGTCCCGTAATTTGTGCCATTAAATCTTGCCGTCCAGCGTCTTGAAAACACTGTATAGCTTGATGAAAATAATACCAAGATTGTTCCCATAATGCTTGCTGTTCTTGGTTTTGTTGGGCGGGATAAAAATAACAGAGTCCCAGATAAAATAACAGTAAGCCTTGATGCTCTAAATTGGGACTAGAGGATAACTGTTGTTCGTAAGTTAAGGCGGTTTGATAATAGCCGATCGCGGCTTCAATCTGACCTTGCATCAGTCGATCGTGACCTAAAAGAATGGCTACCCTCGCTTCTAAACCTGGATCGAAAAGGGCTTCTCGACGCTCTAAGGTGGAGAGGGCAAATTCTAACTCGGCTCGATCTTGGCCGCATCCTCCCCGTTTGGGAGCAATAAACGATAGGGGAAAGGTGAGCAGTTGTTTCTGCTCACGACTTAAGAGATTATTTAATAAGGTTTGGGATTTTTGGAGAATGAGGGTCGAGAGCGCTTTGGTGGTGAGGTCGAAGGAGATGGGATTGGCGGCAAAGTTGGCAAAGTCGGGGGCAAGCTGCAAAAATTGATAGAGTAGGCGATCGTTGACCCATAAGACTAAGGGACCATTAAGCTGTTTGCGAAATTCATCCCGAATTACGTTGGTGGAAATTAAGATCTCTTCTAAGTTAATGACCGATTCTAGCCCTAAGACCAATAGTGCAGAGGGTGGGTTTTGAGTCAGGCTTAAATCGGCTTTAACGCTGCGATAGAGATGGGTGACATCGGGGGATAATTGCAAGCATCTAAAGGGGCGAAAATCGGGCGATCTCTCCTTCAACACTTCTGATAGCTGCTTTAACAGATAGTCTCGCAGTTGTCGATAGTTACAGCGTACCAGAATTAGGGAAAATTGTCCTTGAGATAGGGTAATGGCTCGCGCCAACTGGTTTAGGGCCCGTTCATTTTCTATAAAGTCGCAATCTTCCCAGAGTTGTTTTGTGCTAACCATTGTTTGAATTTTTGATGCTCGCATAGGGCGGGGTTGAGTGCAAACCAAGACCCTTCTGAATCTCGATATTCAAAGACAAACATACTGCGTAATAGGGTCAAGTATTCTAAGTCTCCCTGGACGCTTTGCTGATTGACTACGCGATATAAGAGTTCCCATTCTTCATCTTTAATGGAGGTGGTTAAATAATCTCGACGGTCTCGAATCACTGCTTCTAGTATATCGCGGGAAAAGGGCGGGTCTTCTTGTTGCAGACAACTAAACAGCATTCCGAGTAGGTTTCGCATGTGACCCCCACTGACTTGACAGAGCCGGTCTAAGGTATCGGGATGGTCAAAGAGTTCTAAAATATGAGCCTGCTGTTGGTCTAGGGTTTGGTCTGGAAAGGCACGGGTTAAGACCATCTGCTGCAAGAGTTCCATGCCTTGGGGAAAGGGTTCTCCGGTGCGGGTTTTGACGGGAACCATGGGTAAGACTTTGGGGGTAATTCCTCCTCCGAGGCGGTTTTTGAGGGTTTCGCATTCACTGGAAAAAATCAGGGAGAGGGGAAGGGTATAGACAAGATGGCAGTTGAGTTGACGCAGTTGTACCCCTCGGTCAATGAAGAGGTATTCGGGTAAGAGTCGTCCGGTGGGCCCGGCTTGATTGTGTACTCGGTCAAGGTTATCGACAATGACGACTAATCCTTTTTTTCCCTGACGTTTGAGTTGTTCGGTGGCGACTTGTAGGAGTTCTTGGTTAATGGCTTCTAAAATGCTGGCGGTGCGGGGTTCGAGATAGTTGCGGAGACGATGGCGCAGTTTTTGGCTTTCTCTGGTTTTGGCGGTGATTTTGGCGATACCGAGGGGAAGGGAGAATTCCATTTCGCCGCTCGTGTTGGCGCTGAGGTCTCCGACTCCGGGAATGGAGGCTTCGGCACTGAGGTCGATGGGGGTTTGGAGGAAGTCTACGGCATCTTTGAGCAGGGTTTTGAAGGTGCGCGGTTGTAGTTGGATGGAGCGCTGCTGTAGGTGTTCGCTGACTTGGCGGGCGATCGCCAGTAAAATGTCGGTAATGTCGATATCGCCCATATCCAGGTCTTCTGATGACTCGAAGTAGACGACCTCAAAGTTTTGTTCTTCTAGCAGAGCTTTTAAGCGCAAGAGTTCGGTGGATTTTCCGCAGCCGATATGGCCGGTGAACAGTTGGCAGGTGGGGCGATCGGGGGATAGGGTGATGATGGTACGACCCAAGGCTTTGACGATTTTGCCCCCCCGTACAGAGGAGAAGTCAATATAATAACGGCGATTATCGGGATTGCCTAAGTCTAAGGGGGTGGATGGGTTACAAGCTTGGTAAAATCGCCCTAAGTCTATGGTCATAAGTTCGTGTAGCGCTATGCGCTAGGGAATGGGGAATAGGGAATAGGGAATGGGGACATTGGGCCCCCAACCAAGACCCATTGTTTCGGCTGTCGCCGACATGAAAATTGTTAATTGTTAATTGTTAATTGTTAATTGTTAATTGATACTAACATCCTAGCCAGGTACAATCTCCTCGTCCGCCTCGTTGATCTCTGGCTTCTGGGTTGACTAAGGGTTGGATGAGATTCGGTTGACTCTGCTCAGAAGTAGTAAAAGATTCTAAGGGGGGTTGAGATGAAAGGCGATCGCCATCAAGAGAGGTCATCCCTAGACAAAATAGGATTGCGATCGGTGCAATTTGGCGATTGTTCAACATGATAACCTTCTCCTTCACCCCATCGATCGGGGCAGCTCAATAGAAACTCAGCTACAGTCTGATAACTGATTCACTATTCATCCCATCCTCACAGAGTTCAGGAAGACCTGGTGCAGATATTGTTTCTATAGATTTTAAGACGAGCGATCGGGTGCAAAAGTTCACGCTTGACGGGAGTTCTGGTTTTTGCGATCGCCTCTCACTCTTTTTTGATTATTTTTAGTCACCATTCCCATTATCGCGCACTCACTTCCTTTTTGTCAACCCTTAACCGCCGCAATTTCCTCAATTATTTTCATCGTTTCCACCGAAACCCGACAGACGTGCAAGAGCCAATCATCCTCTTCAAACTACCCCAATCGCTGCCCTTGAAACTCAGATAACGCTTGATTCATCTGATTCACCCGCTTACACAAAATACGGATAATATAAATCGCCACCCCTGGGGAAACCTCGATCGCCTCATACAACTGCTGCTGAGTCAACAAAAGCACCTCGCACTCATCTACAGCCCGAACCGAAGCCGAGAGGGGAGCCGCATTAAAAATCGACATCTCGCCGAAAAAATCGCCCTTACCCAATTGTGCCAACACCGCATTATCCTTGATCACCTCAACTTTCCCCGACAAAAGAATATACAGCAATCCTCCCTTTCGCCCCTCATCCAAAATCAGATGACCAGCAGGATACCATAACTCAAGTAAAGCAGCATTCAGGTGTTCCAAAATTTCCTCATGCTCAATTTCCTGGAAAATAGGCACTTTACGGACAATCGCCAAACGTTCATTGAGATCTAACATAGGGGTATACCGGACTAGCAAGATGATATTCTGATCGGTGTAGGGTCAGCGTTATTTACAGGAAAAACCGGTGCTGGACATTAAACAAATCCGAGAGAATCCACAACAGGTTCAAGCCAAACTGAACAGTCGAGGGCCAGATTATGACCTTGAGACTATTTTAAACCTCGATCGCCAACAACGGGATCTGGAAACCCAACGTAGCCAACTGCAAGCGAGAAGTAACGAGATTGGCAAACAGGTGGGGCAAATGATCAAATCGGGGACTTCTCCCCAATCCCCGGAAATCGAAGCACTCAAGGAAGAAGGGAACCAGGTTAAGGCTGAACTCGCACAACTCGAACCCCAAGAAAAAGAGCTAAAAGCCCAATTAGCCCAGTTACTCTTACCCTTACCCAATCTTCCTGATAATTCTACCCCAGTGGGCAAGAGCGAAGACGAGAATGTGGAGGTGCGGCGCTGGGGAGATGAATATTTACCCCAGAATCCGAATATTATTCCCCATTGGGAAATTGGCGAACAACTGGGAATCTTGAATTTTGAGCGCTCTGTGCGAATTGCCCAAAGTCGCTTTGTGACGTTGATGGGAGCAGGTGCAGCATTAGAGCGGGCCTTAATTTCATTTATGCTCGATCGCCATATTCAGGCAGGCTATACCGAAATTATGCCCCCATTCCTGATTAATAGCGACTCCCTCACCGCTTCGGGACAGTTACCCAAATTCGCTGAAGAAAGCTTTAAATGCGAAAAAGACGACCTTTGGCTCACTCCCACCGCAGAAGTCCCCATTACCAGCCTTTATCGCGATGAAATCCTCAATAGTGATGAATTACCCCTCTATCATTGTGCCTTTACCCCCTGTTTTCGTCGGGAAGCAGGCAGCTATGGACGAGATACAAGGGGGTTAATTCGTCTACACCAGTTTAATAAGGTGGAGATGTTTAAGTTTGTGCGTCCAGAAACCTCGGCAGAAGAGTTAGAAACCCTGGTACAGCAGGCGGAATCAGTGCTGCAAGCGCTGAAATTGCCCTATCGGGTGATTGAATTATGTACGGGAGATTTAGGATTTTCCGCCGTCAAAACCTACGATTTGGAGGTCTGGTTACCCTCCTCGGAGAAATATCGGGAGATTTCTAGTTGTTCCAACTGTGGTGATTTTCAAGCGCGACGGGGGAATATTCGCTTCCGGGAAGCCAAGAAAAAGGGAACCCAATATTTACATACTTTAAACGGATCGGGATTGGCGATCGGGCGTACCATGGCCGCCATCCTAGAGAACTATCAGCAACCCAACGGTGCGGTGACGGTTCCGCAAGTGCTGCAACCCTATTTAGGGCGTGAGGTTTTGTAGGGATTTAGCCCCTACAATAAAGGGCATCTCTATTAATTGCTCTTTCGAGCAATTAATGAGATAAAAGTTATCCCTCTTCTGTCACTCTTGGAAATTCGTTATAATTTCCGTCATTACAGCCCCCGATCGCGAAGCGAAACGGAGTTTTATCTCTAAGGAAAGAACAGGGTTTGAACCCCTTTTTTTGGAAAGTGACAGAAGAGGGCTATCTGAGCATGTAGAAACTGAGTCACCATATACTTCAGATAAATAAGCCCGTGACGAGGATTGAACTGGTATCCCCTAACTAGCTTAACGCAATAGCGTAGGCTGTAACCCTTGCCAAATCTGCCATTTACCCACCTTGAAAAGTAAATAGGCAGAAAATAGGCATATGTCTGACAATTACCTGAAGCAGGCATGGTCATTAGTTAATGAGTA
>NZ_JAQOSP010000140.1 GCF_030068475.1 Roseofilum acuticapitatum BLCC-M154
AAACAAACAAGTTCATATACATATTGTAACGACAGCGTAAGAATTATAAAGAACCATTTTGATGCGGGGACTCGTGTTTTCGGGTGTCGGACAGACATTCAAGGAAATACAATGAAGAGTTTGATCCTGGCTCAGGATGAACGCTAGCGGCAGGCCTAACACATGCAAGTCGAGGGGCAGCGGGAAAAAGCTTGCTTTTTTGCCGGCGACCGGCGCACGGGTGCGGAACGCGTATGGAACCTGCCCCTGTCAGGGGAATAGCCCAGGGAAACTTGGATTAATGCCCCATGGTACCGTTACATCGCATGATGTTTCGGTTAAAGATTTATCGGACAGGGATGGCCATGCGTACCATTAGTTAGTTGGCGGGGTAACGGCCCACCAAGGCAGCGATGGTTAGGGGCCCTGAGAGGGGGATCCCCCACACTGGTACTGAGACACGGACCAGACTCCTACGGGAGGCAGCAGTGAGGAATATTGGACAATGGGCGGGAGCCTGATCCAGCCATGCCGCGTGCAGGATGACTGCCCTATGGGTTGTAAACTGCTTTTATACGGGAAGAAACGCACCTACGTGTAGGTGTCTGACGGTACCGTAAGAATAAGGACCGGCTAACTCCGTGCCAGCAGCCGCGGTAATACGGAGGGTCCGAGCGTTATCCGGAATCATTGGGTTTAAAGGGTCCGTAGGCGGGCCTGTAAGTCAGGGGTGAAAGTTTGTGGCTCAACCATAAAATTGCCTTTGATACTGCAGGTCTTGAGTCATGGTGGGGTTGCCGGAACATGTGGTGTAGCGGTGAAATGCATAGATATCACATAGAACACCGATCGCGAAGGCAGGTGACCAACCATGTACTGACGCTGATGGACGAAAGCGTGGGTAGCGAACGGGATTAGATACCCCGGTAGTCCACGCCGTAAACGATGGATACTAGCTGTGGGGACTTCGGTCTCCGTGGCCAAGCGAAAGTGATAAGTATCCCACCTGGGGAGTACGTTCGCAAGAATGAAACTCAAAGGAATTGACGGGGGCCCGCACAAGCGGTGGAGCATGTGGTTTAATTCGATGATACGCGAGGAACCTTACCAGGGCTTAAATGCAGGCTGCATGGGGTAGAGATACCCCTTTCTTCGGACTGCCTGCAAGGTGCTGCATGGTTGTCGTCAGCTCGTGCCGTGAGGTGTCAGGTTAAGTCCTATAACGAGCGCAACCCCTACCGTTAGTTGCCAGCATGTCAAGATGGGGACTCTAACGGGACTGCCGGTGCAAACCGTGAGGAAGGTGGGGACGACGTCAAATCATCACGGCCCTTACGTCCTGGGCTACACACGTGCTACAATGGCCGGTACAGAGGGAAGCCACCCCGCAAGGGGGCGCGGATCTACAAAACCGGTCACAGTTCGGATCGGGGTCTGCAACTCGACCCCGTGAAGCTGGAATCGCTAGTAATCGGATATCAGCCATGATCCGGTGAATACGTTCCCGGGCCTTGTACACACCGCCCGTCAAGCCATGGAAGCCGGGAGTGCCTGAAGTCCGTCACCGCGAGGAGCGGCCTAGGGCAAAATCGGTAACTAGGGCTAAGTCGTAACAAGGTAGCCGTACCGGAAGGTGCGGCTGGAACACCTCCTTTCTAGAGAAAGAGACGCCCGGAATATCGGGTCCTGCACGAGGTGGTTGTTATAGTATTGCGCTGTCGTTCATAATATGTTACAAATACTGGCAATAGGCCAAGACAGTCTCATAGCTCAGCTGGTTAGAGCGCTACACTGATAATGTAGAGGTCGGCAGTTCGAGTCTGCCTGAGACTACGATGATAAGTTCATTGAGTACTGAGATTAGGAAATTCTAGATGTTGGGTTACCGTTATATAGTACTGTTAACTGATAACTGTTAACTGACAACTGATAATGGGGGATTAGCTCAGCTGGCTAGAGCGCCTGCCTTGCACGCAGGAGGTCATCGGTTCGACTCCGATATTCTCCACCACGGCAAAGGTCGTCCGCTGATTTTTAGATATCGGTGGCGATCGGCCACAAGTTCATTGACATATTGGGACGGAGCAGGATTGATTTATATCGATCTGTGCGAAGTCAAAGAAGAAACACGAAGTAGAATAGAACATTAAGGATTACGAGAGGGCATTTGTATCTTAGGGTACAGGTGCGACAAGCAAAAGAAGGGCGTATGGGGGATGCCTAGGCTCTCAGAGGCGAAGAAGGACGTGATAAGCTGCGAAAATCCACGGGGAGCTGCACATGAGCATTGATCCGTGGGTGTCCGAATGGGGCAACCCGGCTGGTTGAAGGCCAGTCACACCGTAAGGTGGGCGAACCCGCTGAACTGAAACATCTAAGTAGGCGGAGGAAGAGAAAACAAGAGTGATTCCGAGAGTAGTGGCGAGCGAAATCGGATCGGCCCAAACCGTTGTTGTTCCGGCAATGACGGGGTTGTAGGACCACAATGTTCTTTGCGCGACGAACCGGAAGCAGTTGGAAAGCTGCACGATATGGGTGACAGTCCCGTACGGGCAAGGAGCGTTAAAGATAGTGGTATCCTGAGTAGCGCGGGGCACGTGAAACCCTGTGTGAATCCGGCGGGACCATCCGCCAAGGCTAAATACTCCTGAGAGACCGATAGTGAACCAGTACCGTGAGGGAAAGGTGAAAAGAACCGTGAATAACGGAGTGAAACAGACCCTGAAACCATACGCCTACAAGCGGTCGGAGCCAATTTATTGGTGACGGCGTGCCTTTTGCATAATGAGCCTACGAGTTACTTTTACCGGCAAGGTTAAGCACTTCAGGTGCGCAGCCGTAGCGAAAGCGAGTCTGAACAGGGCGCTTTAGTCGGTAGTAGTAGACGCGAAACCGTGCGATCTACCCATGGGCAGGTTGAAGCTGTGGTAACACATAGTGGAGGACCGAACCCGTTGACGTTGAAAAGTCTTGGGATGACCTGTGGGTAGGGGTGAAAGGCCAATCAAGCTCGGAAATAGCTCGTACTCCCCGAAATGCATTTAGGTGCAGCGTTCTGATAGTTATATAGAGGTAGAGCTACTGATTGGATGCGGGGGCTTCACCGCCTACCAATTCCTGACAAACTCCGAATGCTATATAATGTTTCAGGGCAGTGAGGGCATGGGTGCTAAGGTCCATGTCCGAGAGGGAAAGAACCCGGACCATCAGCTAAGGTCCCCAAATATGTGCTAAGTTGACAAAACGCGGTGGGACTGCATAGACAGCCAGGATGTTGGCTTGGAAGCAGCCATTCATTTAAAGAGTGCGTAACAGCTCACTGGTCGAGCGGTCCCGCATGGATAATGATCGGGCATAAGCACATTACCGAAGCTATGGCATCGAAAGATGGGTAGGGGAGCATTCTGTTCGGCGCTGAAGGTGCACTGTGAGGTGTGCTGGAGCGTACAGAAACGAAAATGTAGGCATAAGTAACGATAATGCGGGCGAGAAACCCGCACGCCGAAAGACCAAGGTTTCCCCGGCCATGCTAATCAGCCGGGGGTCAGTCGGGACCTAACACGAACCCGGAAGGGGCAGTGGATGGACAAGCGGTTAATATTCCGCTACCCGCATATCACTAAAAGTGACGGGGCAACTTAGTTGGTGCGTGCTGACGGAATAGCACGTTGAAGCGCAAGCGATAGTACGACAAGGCCACGGCCGCGTCGATAATCCAGCGGCGTTGCCTCCAAGAAAAGCGAGATATGCGGCCCGTACCGTAAACCGACACAGGTGGTCGGGATGAGAATTCTAAGGCGCTCGAGAGATTCATGGTTAAGGAACTAGGCAAAATGGACGCGTAACTTCGGGAGAAGCGTCGCTCCCCTCCGGGGGAGCCGCAGTGAATAGGCCCAGGCGACTGTTTATCAAAAACACAGGGCTCTGCCAAATCGAAAGATGACGTATAGGGCCTGACACCTGCCCGGTGCCGGAAGGTTAAAGGGAGATGTCAGCCACTTGTGGTGAAGCATTGAACTGAAGCCCCGGTAAACGGCGGCCGTAACTATAACGGTCCTAAGGTAGCGAAATTCCTTGTCGGGTAAGTTCCGACCTGCACGAATGGTGCAACGATCTGGGCACTGTCTCAACCATGATCTCGGTGAAATTGTAGTATCGGTGAAGATGCCGGTTACCCGCAGTGGGACGAAAAGACCCCGTGCACCTTTACTATAGCTTCGTATTGACCTTGGTCAAACAATGTGTAGGATAGCTGGGAGGCTTTGAATCTGCGTCGCCAGGCGTGGAGGAGCCGTTGTTGAAATACCAGCCTTTGTTTGATCGGGGCCTAACCCCTAACGGGGGACAGTGCGTGGTGGGTAGTTTGACTGGGGTGGTCGCCTCCAAAAGAGTAACGGAGGCTTCTAAAGGTGCCCTCAATACGGTTGGCAATCGTGTGCAGAGTGCAATGGCACAAGGGCGCTTGACTGTGAGACATACAGGTCGAACAGGTAGGAAACTAGAGCATAGTGATCCGGTGGTTCCGCATGGAAGGGCCATCGCTCAAAGGATAAAAGGTACGCCGGGGATAACAGGCTGATCTCCCCCAAGAGCTCACATCGACGGGGGGGTTTGGCACCTCGATGTCGGCTCGTCACATCCTGGGGCTGGAGAAGGTCCCAAGGGTTGGGCTGTTCGCCCATTAAAGTGGCACGCGAGCTGGGTTCAGAACGTCGTGAGACAGTTCGGTCTCTATCTACTGCGGGCGTTAGAGATTTGAGTGGATCTGACCCTAGTACGAGAGGACCGGGTTGGACCGACCGCTGGTGCGCCGGTTGTCCCGCCAGGGGCATCGCCGGGTAGCTAAGTCGGGATGGGATAAGCGCTGAAAGCATATAAGCGCGAAACCCGCCACAAGATGAGATCTCTTTAAAGGGCCGTGGGAGATGACCACGTCGATAGGCCGTAGGTGGAAGTGCAGCGATGCATGCAGCCGAGCGGTACTAATTGCCCGTAAGCTTGCGCAACCGCCCTCTTGGTGGTTCCTTATGTAAGAACATACTTCGTTGACTCTTTTTTGACGACCGCAAGGTCCGTCCCAACATATGTCATATCAATTTGATGAAATTCCCTTCTTGCGCCTTATGACCTTTGGACAAGGAGGTCCTGAAACACACTTCGACTTCGCTCAGTGTAAAAGTTCAGGATAAAATCTAGGTGGCCATGGCGACGGGGCCCACCCCTTTCCATTCCGAACAGGGAAGTTAAGCCCGTTTGCGCCGATGGTACTGCCACACCAGGTGGGAGAGTAGGTCGCCGCCTTCCTTGAAGCCCTTTACGTAAGTGAAGGGCTTTTTTGTTT
>NZ_JAQOSP010000141.1 GCF_030068475.1 Roseofilum acuticapitatum BLCC-M154
ATGGGAACTTGCTTGGCTTTGGCATAAAGTTTAAGTGTCTCATACTCGGTTTCAGACAATAAAAGTTGCAGTCGTTTTGTTCTTGCCATAATCTCTAATAATGTGTATAATTAGAGTATAGCGGATAGGGTAATCAACCGCGTTAAAAACCCAGTAGCCGCAAGGAATCTAGAGTAAGTGGACTCATTGAACCAAGAATCCACTCGCCTTTAGGCAGTGGAGTGTCAAAATGTCTCTTAACGATTTGCCAAGTTCCCTCATCCCCCAGCCCCTTCTCCCCCAGGAGAAGGGGAGCAAAAGTCCATCTCCCGTGGGAGAGGGATTTAGGGAGAGGGCAGATCTTAACCGTTGTCCTCATCCCCCAGCCCCTTCTCCCGTGGGAGAGGGATTCAGGGAGAGGGCAGATCTTCGCCTGTCACCCTCAACTCTGGAAACATGCATCTAAAATCCCTCAACTCTCAATCCCCTTGGCTCTTCTCCCTACTGCTCATCTCCCCCTTCTTCTTTTGGGGAACCGCCATGGTTGCCATGAAAGGTTCCCTCCCCCACACCACCCCCTTCTTCGTGGCTACCCTGCGCCTCGTTCCTGCCGGACTGTTAATCCTGCTCACCGGTTGGCTCACCCAACGTCCCCAACCCCAAGGCATCAAAGCCTGGTTATGGATTAGCCTCTTCGCCCTGATCGATGGAACCCTCTTCCAGGGCTTTCTCGCCCAAGGATTAGTCAGAACCAATGCTGGACTCGGCTCCGTGATGATTGACTCCCAACCCCTAGCCGTCGCACTGATGGCTGCCTGGTTATTCGGGGAAACTATTGGTTGGTGGGGGGCATTGGGCTTAATCTTGGGAGTTAGTGGTATCAGTCTGATCGGCTTACCCGATGAATGGATTTTAGGCGGCTTCCCTCTAGAGGAGATCCAGATCGGCCAGATTTTCCAGAACGGACAAGGCTTAATGCTCTTTGCCGCCCTCTCCATGGCGATAGGAACGATTCTGATCCGCTATGTGAGCCGTCATGCCGATCCGGTGATGGCTACCGGTTGGCATATGATCCTGGGTGGACTGCCCCTGATGCTCGGCTCTGGACTTTGGGAAAGCCATCAGTGGGATCATCTGTTGCTCACGGATTGGCTGGCGATCGCCTACTCAACCACCTTTGGCAGTGCGATCGCCTACGGCCTCTTTTTCTACTTCGCCTCCTCCGGCAACCTCACCAGCCTCAGTTCCCTCACCTTCCTCACCCCCGTCTTTGCCCTCTTCTTTGGTAATCTGATCCTCGAAGAAGTCCTCAGTCCCCTACAATGGCTAGGTGTAGGATTAACCCTGATCAGCATCTACCTCGTCAACCAACGGGAAACCTTAGCGGCCAAATTTAACCTTAAATTTTCCCCGAACCCGGATTCCTCCCTCGCTCAACAGAGAGTCGAAATTGACAAACATAACCCATAAACCTTGGTCTTAGCCTATGGTAAAATCTTCCTAGAATCCTCCATATCCATACCTACAAAATTGCTCAACCCCTTCCGAGCATCTGCTGAAGCCCCCCTTACCAGAGCATAGCTCGTAAAATAGGGTAAGTAGGCTTGCCACCCAGAGCAATCCAAGGTATCACAGACTCATAGATCCCGATCCATCAACTCGCTTTTCCGGCAACGGCTTACCCTAATGTCCTATCGCCTCCCCCTATGCATTTTTAGTACCCTTGCCAGTCTAGGAATCATCAGTTCTGGGACGGCGATCGCCCGCCTTCCCCTCCCTCACCCTGAAAACCCCTCTTTTCTCCTCGCCCAAGCCTCCGAAAATGCCTGCGCCCAGGGTCTAGACTTAGCCCAAAAAGCCAATCAAGCCGGAAAAAGTGCCACCACAGCCGGCCAATGGACTCAGATTTCCCAGCAATGGCAACAAGCAGCCGACTTCATGACTCAAGTGCCGCCAGAAGATGACTGTTATACCAAAGCCCAAGATCGGATTTACTTTTATCGCAACAATAGTCAAATTGCCTTAGAAGAAGCCGAAAAAAGCCGTACCCCCAGGCCCTTTCTTTCCCTAGGCGCTCAAGGAGAAGCCGTAAGCCAACTTCAGCAACAGCTCAAAACCCTAGGCTATTTTCAAGGGGAAGTCGATGGTATTTTTGCCCAAACTACCCAGGAAGCGGCGATCGCCTTCCAAAACGCCCAAGGCTTAACTCCCGATGGGCAAGTGGGTCAAAATACTTGGGATAGCCTAGACTCCGCCCTCCTTACCCAAACTCCCCAGGAAACCCCCACCGAAGAAAGCAAACCCCGAAACAATAAAAAACCCTCCAAGAAACAAGGGATACTCGGTTGGGTCATCATGGGTTTAGGCGGTTTAACCGTTTTAGGGGGAACGATTTTTATCCTGCTTAAGCTACTCAACCGAGGAGATGAAGAAGACGAATTTGAAGACGAAGAAGACGATCCAGATACCTCATCACCTGAACTCATGCCTTCCCTTGCACAAGCCACTCTAGAAAAACTCCGTAATGGGAAATCCGATCCTGGCGATCGAGAAACAGAATCACAAAGCTTATCGGAAGAGGAACTTGAGCCAATCCTCCCAGGACAACCAAGCCATCCAGAACTGAAAAAAGAAGATCCACCTCCAGAAGAATCACCCCAAGAATCCGAAGAAAATCATCAGATTTTGCCCATTAATGAAACCACCCGGTTACCCAAACTCACCCTAGTTGAGGATTTAATTAAAGACTTAGAAAATATCGATCCCCAAAAACGCCGCCAAGCCATTTGGGAATTGGGACAACGGGGTAACTCTCTAGCCGTGCAACCCTTACTTAATTTACTCTTTGATTCGGATTCAGGACAGCGCACCCTAATTTTATCTGCCCTATCGGAAATTGGCATAAAAACCATTAAGCCCATGAATCGCGCCCTATCCTTATCTTTGCAGGATGAGAATCCCGAAGTGAGAAAAAATGCGATTCGAGATTTTACTCGCATGTATGAACTGATTGCCACAGTCAGCCATATGATGTGTCATGCAGTTGACGATCCTGATGAAGAAGTGCAAGAAGTGGCAGAGTGGGCAGTGCTGCAATTACGACGTATTAGTGCCATGTCCAATCGAGTAAAACTGAAAGAGAAACGCTCTTCTGATTCATCCGATGACTTTTTAGATGATGAGGATTAAGAACGTCCTTACCCATCCCCATTACCAACCTAACTCTCTATAAATAGTGTTCTAATAAAACTTCAATTTCTTCCACTTTAAATTCATGGGCGAGTTGAAGAATGAATTCAGAAAACTCTGAATAATTTCCTTCCCAAGTAGCTATTTTTTCTCGAATAGCAATAGTATCGGCTTCTTGGGTAAGTTTTAATAATTCTTCAAGGTCTTGATGGGGAGGTAAATATATAAAATCAGGGGCTTTTTTTTCTAGGGTTTCTTCTCTCTTGCCTGGGTATTCTGGAGTCTCATACAGCCATTTTAAATTTATAGTTTTGCCCTGGGGCAATTCATTGTGAGCTAAGGGAATATGAAGAGTAAAGAAAAATTCGCTCCCTTCACCCAGTTGGCTTTTAACCTCAAGAGTCCCCCCCATCAGTTGCACAATGCGTTGGGAAATGGTTAATCCCAGACCGGTTCCTTGAGCTTGTTGACCCAGATCTCCCACTTGTTCAAAGGCTTCAAAAAGTTTCTGCTGGTCTTCTAGAGCAATACCCCTTCCGGTATCCATCACTTGAAAGAGAATGGAAGCATTGGTTTGTGATAATTCCAGTACATTTACCCTTAATATCACCGAACCATGATCTGTAAACTTAATGGCATTAGCCAATAAATTAATTAAAACTTGTCGCAACCTTTTTTCATCGACTTCAACCCGTTCAGGTAATTGGTTGCCAGGCTGATAAATGAACTGAATGTTCTTTTCTTGGGCACGAATTCTACAAATTTCTACCACACTTTGCAAGACATAGGGCAAACAGACAGGAGCAGGAACTAATTCTAATTTGCCTGCCTCGATTTTGGATAAATCTAAAATCTCATTAATCAAGGTCAGTAAATGAGATCCAGATTGATAAATAATATTAACTCTATGCTGTTCTCGATCGCCTAATGTGGAGCTGCGCTGCAAGAGTTGGGCATAGCCCAGGATGCCATTGAGGGGGGTTCGCAGTTCATGACTCATGCTGGCTAAAAAATCGCTCTTGGCTTGATTCGCAACTTCTGCTTGCTGTTTTGCCCTAGCTAATTGTTGGTTAGATTCCTGTAATTCTGCGGTTCGCTCTTCAACTTTTTGTTCTAAAGTTAAAAAAATATTTTGCAGTTGTTCTGCCATATTGGTGAAGGACTGAGCCAGTTGACCAACTTCATCGTTACGATTAATATCAATCCGGCTCTCCCATTTTCCGGTGGCAATATCTTTAGCAGCTTGATTGATACTAATAATAGGTTTTATGACCCATTCAGCCATGATAATCCCTAAGAGTATGGACAAGATTAAAGCCCCAATACACATGATGATGGTAATCTGAGTATTCGTATTAATTTGTTCCATAAAATCGGATTCTGGGACGGCAATCACCACTAACCAATCTAATCCTCGTTTGTCACTGTAGGGAATAACCTCAACAAATTGGCGATCGCCATCTAGATTAAAATCGAGTTGCTCTACTGTATGAATCGCTGCTAAAGTTGTATATTTTTGTTTTAGAGTTTGAGCGGCTAGGCGAATTAGAGCATTTTCGGCATTTTCGGCTTTGACTCGTTGCACCCCTTTTATGGTGTTTAGGGTGACGGGGGTGAGGGTAGAATTGGCCACGAGCGTGCCATCCCGTTCCATGATGAAAATTTGCCCAGTCTTGCCAATTTTTAAGCTGGATAAAAAGTCGTTAATTTGAGAGAGATACAGACGAACGGTTAAGACTCCCAAAAGTTCTCCTTGTTCGCCATAAACGGAGATACTTGTTGGTAAAACTAAAAGGTTATCATCAGAAAAAAAGCTAAAAATAGGGTTCCAAGATTGTGCATTTTGTAACAGAGTATTTTTGTACCAGTTCCGGGTTCGAGGGTCAAAGGCGGGTTGGACAGCAATAATACCGGTGCGATCGCCATTTTCATCTAAACTATAGGTGGTCATTTGGTAGTTGGTGGAGGCATCAGAGACTTGTAGGATAATATCGGAGCGATCGCTAGTATATTCAATGGCAGTGAAGTCCCCATTATGGCTACCAAAGGCAATATTGCCAATACTCGGAAAAATTTTGAGCTGTTTCCAAAATTGCTGTTCTCGACTAGCGGCATCCAGAAGGTTAAAGTTACCCTGTGTGGAATTTTCAAGATTCAGTTGATTGATTAGATGGGGGGTTTCTAAATACCGATCTAAATAAAGCTGTACTCTAGTCACTATTTCTTCCCTCAGTTCCAGAGCAAGCTGATTAACAGCTTGTTGTCCGTTGCGAATCGACAACCAACCCGTTAAGATCACTGAGGCAGAAATTTGCATCACAAAGGGAAGAATTAAAACCGTTCTCAGGGATTTTCTCTGATAAAAGGGTTTTGCGAATAAGGTCATAGATATTAAAAACAGGATTTTATGGTAGTTTTTATATCCTAATCCCCCATTTGTCTACTGTAGAAACTCCTTTTTTCAGGTTGGCAGAAACTGAGGACATCCTTAAGGTTTAGGTTATCTAGAGGCTACGGAGGCACAGATTACCCCTTGAGCTTCTAGAACAGCAGCCACGCGCAAAATGAGCGCCTCATTGTAGGGAGCGGCCATAATTTGTACCCCTACAGGGAGTTTATGGGGTCGATGGATGGGAACGGATAAGACGGGTAATCCAATGAAGGAGAGGGGTTGAGTATAGCGACCCAAATTGGGACGCAGCAGGATGTCTTCTCCCTCAATATTTAGGGTAGTTTGACCGATGGGGGTAGCCAGACAGGGAGTAGTGGGGGCAAGAATAACATCGACTTCCCGAAAGACTTCCCGGATGCGATCGCGATACCAGCGTCGAAAACGCTGTGCATTTAAATACCATTGTACCGGAATCATGGCCCCTGCCAAAAAGCGATCGCGCGTCGCCGGATCGAAATCCTGGGGAGAGCGTTTCAAGTCGGACAAATGCAGATTCGCCCCTTCACTAGCGGTAATTAAATAAGCGGCTTCTCTTGCTCGCTCCACTTCCGGTAAGCTCACCCTCTGGGTTACACCTAGCACCTGGGCGACCTTTTCCAAGGCTTCAAACACCTCTGGTTCTCCCCCCTGAGTAAAATAATCATCGGCGATCGCGATTCGTAAAGATTCGATTTTTTGATGCAGTTGGGGTAAACAAGGTTCAGGGGGCAGGGTGCAACAGACCGGATCGAGAGGATCTTCCCCTTGCAAAATATCAAACAACGTTGTGATGTCCCGAACGGAACGCCCAAAGGGGCCAATATGATCCAAGCTACTGGAAAACAACTTTACACCAGCACGGGAGAGACGGCCATAGGTCGGTTTGAAGCCATAAACGCCGCACAACGCCGCCGGAACCCGGATCGAACCATTGGTATCTGAGCCTAAACTAAAGGGCACTAAACCGCCAGCAACGCAGGCTGCTGAACCTCCCGATGAGCCTCCAGCTATTCGGGTCAGGTCATGGGGGTTATGGGTGGGGCCATAATGGGCATTTTCGGTGACAAACCCATAGGCATACTCATCCATATTCAAGGCTCCCATAAGGATAGCCCCCGCTCTTTGCAAACGGGCGATCGCCGTGGCATCTGAGAGAGCAGGAGCATGGGAGCGATGGATTTTAGAACCGGCAACCGTGGTGACTCCAGCAATATCAAACAAATTCTTCACCGCAAAGGGAACCCCCGCTAGGGCCCCTGGTCTGTCTCCCCGCTCCAAGCCTCGATCCATGGCTTTGGCCTTGTCCAGGGCTTCCTCTGCCAATAGGGTGGTAAAACAGTTGAGAGCTGGATTATAGAGATCGATACGGTTTAAGGTCGCTTCTAGAATCTCCTGGGCACGATATTGTTGGTTGCGTACTCCACGGGCGATCGCAACTGCATCGAGATAATCAAGATCCAAGGTCATGGCTTAAAAATGGGAGCAACTTCAAGATCTTCAGGCAAAGGAAATTGGTTTAGGGATTGGGCGATCGCCATCAACCGAGTCATATTTTCGATCGTGCCGGGTTGATTCGCCCATTCTGGCGGCAAATCGAGCAGGGATGCCATTTGTACCACAAAGGTTTCTGGATTGGGGTCTTGAGTATTCATAGAATCGGTTTACCAAAGCCTCCCATACTTGTAGCAATTTACCATAAGGCATGAACGCGATCGTCTAGAGTTGACAGTGGATAGTCAAAGCGTGGATAGTTGACGATTGAGAGTTAACCGTCACCCATTCCACCAGGTCTCTCCCTAGTGTTGTGTCTCTGCTTCTATTTTCCTCATTCTGGTATGGTTTGGCGACAGGGGTTTAAGGTTTCTTCATGGATTTTAGTAGCGCTCTCTGGGGGTTTATGCTCTTTGGGCATCCATCACGGGGCGATCGAGGCCCAAGAATCAGCGCCTCCTCTTCCCTTAGCGGAGTCTAGCGATCTGCCCACCCAGATTACAGTTGAGCAATTTGAGGTCATCGGAAGTACGGTATTGAGTGCTGAAGAATTAGCCACTCTCACTGCTCCTTTCACCAACCGTCCCCTGTCCTTAGCCGAGTTATTCCAAGTGAGCTACGAGATTACCCAAGCCTATCACGATCGCGGCTATATCAATTCTGGAGCATTTATTCCCCCCCAAGAACTGCAAGGAGGGGGGGTTATCCTTCAAGTGATAGAAGGGGGAATCGAGGAGATTGAAGTGACGGGAAACCGACTGTTACGCACTGCATATATTGAAGAGCGTCTGCGTTTAGCCACTCAAAAGCCTTTTAATGTGAATCGTTTATTACAAGGATTGCAACTGCTGCAAGTCAATCCCCTGATTGAGCGTCTATCGAGTGAGTTATCCACCAGCGCCCAACCGGGGTTAAGTCGGCTCAGGGTTAAGATTAGGGAAGCGGATTCCTTACAAGGACGGATTGTGGCTGATAATGCTGGTTTACCTAGTGTGGGCAGTTTTCGCCGAGGATTCGGACTGACGGAGGGCAATCTGTTGGGATGGGGCGATCGCCTCAATTTCGATTATTACCAGACTGACGGCAGTCACAGCGTTGAGGTTGGCTATACTTTTCCCCTTAATCCGCGCAATGGAACCCTAGAACTGGCCTATGGTAGGACAAGCAGCGAGATGATTGAAGAGCCATTGAATCCCCTAGATGTAGAAACGGCATCGCGCTATTATGAACTCGCTTTCCGGCAACCGATTTTACAAAATCCTACGGAAGAGTTGGCGATCGGAGTGACATTATCACGCCAAGAAAGTGAAACTTTTTTAGAGGATCGAGCCTTTCCCCTTGCTTTAGGTGCAGACGATCGAGGACACACCAAAGTAACCGCCTTACGTTTCTTCCAAGAATGGACAAAACGCAATCCCACAGAAGTTTTATTTTTGCGCTCTCAATTCAGTTTCGGCATCAATCTTTTCGGAGTGACTGAAAACCCCGATCCCCTTCCCGATAATCATTTTTTTGCCTGGCACTTACAAGGACAATGGTCTAAACTCTGGGGTGAAGAAAACCTCTTACTCTGGCGCAGTCATTTACAACTGGCAACTAACCCCTTACTCCCTCTAGAAGCCTTTCGCTTAGGGGGATTAGATACAGTGCGCGGCTATCGTCAAGATGGCATATTAACCGATAGTGGTTGGTTTTCTGCCTTAGAATTGCGCTTTCCCCTATTTAAAATTCCCCAGTGGGATAGCCAAATCCAATTGACTCCTTTTTTTGATTATGGCATCGGTTGGAATCTCTCTGGTAGGGATAACCAACAGTTATCTTCCCTAGGAATAGGATTGCTCTGGCAACAAGACAATTTTACTGCTGGAGTACAGTGGGGAATGGCGTTAACCGATAGTCCAGTGGATCGAAGAACTTGGCAAGAACATGGGTTTTCTTTCTTTATTTTGTATCAGCCTTTTTGATGCCCAATCGTTACTTTTGAGTTCTGCGTCCTCTAGTTGATGAAGTGGGTTTTAATTGATTTTTAAGCAACTTAGGAATATCGCTCGGTTTCTCGGCTACGGGAATTTTACCGGCTTGAAAGGCTTCTAACTTGCGATCGCCCATATCTGTACTCACCATCGAACCCCGTCCTGCTTTCGTCTCCCTCACCAATAACCGGGAAGCAATTAAGGTGGCAGCATGGCCCTTACGACGGGGTTGGGGGGCCCGTTGACCCGCTAAATAGGCGACTACCGGTTTATCAATGGCTTCTGTAATATATTGGGCTGCTTGTTCTTCTCCCCCTAGTCCATCAATCTCACCCACCAAAACGATCGCATCGGTCTGCTCGTCTTCTTCTAATATTTGTAACCATTGGGCAAAAGAAGATCCTAAAATAGTTTCCCGGCCTAAACCCACTCCTATCGATTGACCCAATCCGGCTTGACTTAACTCTAGAGCGACCTGATAGGTGAGAGTATCCGCGCAACTGATTAAACCAATGCGGCCGGGAGTATAGCATTGGCTCGGATGGGTTCCTAACAAGACTTGACCGGGTACAATAATCCCCGGACAATTGGGCCCTAAGACCAAGGTTTCCGTCACTTCCGCTTTCCGCAGCAGTTTCACCATATCCAGGGGAGGCATTCCAGAGGGAATTAAAATCAGATTGCGAATTCCGGCGGCGATCGCCTCTAGAGACGCATCCAGCATTTCATAGGGCGGTACAAAAATCAACGAGGTATCAATTCCCTCCATATGGCTCACGGCCTCTTCCACCAAATCAAAGGTGGGAATCCCTTCAATGTCTTGGCCGCCGTCTCCTGCGCTCACCCCGGCTACCACATTTGTGCCATACTCCTTCATCAACCGGCCATGGACTCGTCCTAAAGCCTGGTTAATTCCTTGGACTAATACTTTTTGAGTCTGACTAAAGTTCATGGGTCATTCTGGCACTTAGTTTTACAGAATACTTACAGCTTACTGGGAGCTAAAGTCGCTTTAATCGCTGCTTCTAGGTCTTCGATCCAGGTGATTTGGAATTGAGCCAATCGTTCGGCGATCGCCGGACTCAAGGGATCTCCTACCAATCTGAGGATAATGGGGATGGGGTCATAGGCAGGCGATCTCGATCGCTGTTCTAATACTTTCAGAATCGTCTCAGCAATGCGATCGCTCGGCGTTAAGCCACTCATCAAATTCACCAGTATAACCTCCACTGGATCTTGATCGAGTACCAACTCCAACCCCCGATCAATGCGCTCGCAGAATTGATCCGCCAACCATCCCCCTTGAAAATCACCGGCAATTTCCAAGCACCGGGCTGGATTGCCACCGCTACTATAGATTAGATCCAGGGTAGCCATCATCAGTCCTGTTCCATTCGATAACACACCGATCGTGCCCTCTAAATCCATGAGATGGAAGTCCAAATCTTTAACCCTATCGGGTTTCTGGGGGCGATAATGCCACTCATCCCTGGCGCGATCGCCATTATTGTCGAATATCGACCCAGGAGCATGAACCGATCCGGGGGCATGTTGATGCAATAGCTCCATCACATCCGGATGGCGACTTAAGGCTTCATCATTCACCGTTACCTTACCATCTAAAGCCATTACACTACCATCTGGACTCACTCCCAAAGGATTAATCTCAACCACATCCAGGTCTTTATCCACAAATAACCGATACATTTTTTCAATAATCTGACTCACCGATTGAATTAAGCGTCCTTGAAGTCCCATCTTCAACACCAAGCGGCGAGCATAAAAGGGTGAAAAGCTCCGATCCACCACCACCACTTGCATGTGTTCCATCACCGCATCGAGATCGACCCCTCCTTTATTCGACCCTAATAGTACCGGTCGTCTCGCATGGGTATCCAAAACCACTGCTAAATACAACTCGCGATCGGCATTATATTTAGCCTCAGCCAGAATCACATCCGGATAATCACCCATAATGGGTAAATTCACAATTGCTTGGGCTGCCGCCACCGCATCAATCGTATTTTCGGCAAATTTCACCCCTCCAGCCTTACCTCGACCCCCAGCCCGCACTTGGGATTTTAGGACTACGGGATAGGGAATCTTCAATCCCTTCAAGTCTGCCGGATGGTTGATGCACTGAGACGGCAAGATGGGAATACCAATCTGGGCAAATAGTTCCTTAGCCTGATACTCTAATAAATCCATATAAAATTCGGGGTTAGACAAGATGGTAGCTTCGTAATCTTTGATTTTATCTAGAATTTAAATCTCTAGAATTTTCAGTTTATCACTGACCCGATTGAACCTTCTGTCCCTCCCCATAGTCTAAACATACAGAAATCACTAATGACGAGGAACGGGTTGCGTGGCTGCTAGACTAGCTCATGTTTGGGACTCTCATCAGAGCAATGGCGATTCTGAATCCCAATTAAATGATTCAGAATTAGTTCGTCGATGTGTTCAGGGAGATCCCCAGAGCTATCGCCTATTATACCGCCGTTATCAATCCCCAGTGCGCTCTACCCTCTATCAACTCTGTGGGTCATCCTATCTAGATGATGGGGTTCAGGAGGTCTTTTTACGGGTTTGGAAAGGACTACCGAAGTTTCGGAAAACGGCCAAGTTTTCCACTTGGCTTTACCGAATTACTTGTAATGTAGCCTTCGATCGCCGGCGACAATTAGCTCAACAGCATCAATTGTCCTTGAGGGTGGATCTTCCATCTGTGTCTGAAGACACATCTGATTTAATGCAATTGCATTACCAAGATTTGGTGCGTCGGGGTCTAGAACATTTGAGCTGGGAACATCGCACTGTGGTGGTTTTGCATGATTTGGAAGATATGCCCCAAAAGGAAATTGCCCAGGTTTTAGAGATCCCTTTGGGAACGGTGAAATCGAGGTTATTTCACGGTCGAGCAGCCATGCGTCAGTTTTTGGAAGAACAGGGAGTGCAATTATGAAGCCAATCGATTCTTGCTCTTCATCGAGTGAGTCGGGAAAAGACGATCGCCTAGTAGAGTTTCTACATCAATACCGGCCTTGTCCTCCACCGGAAGCTAAGGGACTCGAAGACCAGATTCTGCAAGAGATCCAGAGCCTTCATCCGGAAAGTCCTAGGGGTCAGAGAAGGAGAAAGGTATGGTTCTTCGGGGCGATCGCCGCTAGTCTAATTTTGGGGATCGGTGGATATGCTCGCTGGTCTACCCAAATGGCCAGCCAACCCCTATCTGAAGAAGAAATAGCGTCATTAGATCGATTTTTGCAAACCACTTGGGAGGGGACGGTGAGTCCCTCTAACCAAGAGTCTGCCTGGGTTGAAGATCCTTGGTTTCTACAGGAATCTTTCCCATCCACCAATTAGTTATTCATTCAATTGAAGAGGTCTTTCAAGATGATGTCGGTTAAACCTATGTCTATCACTCGTGTTTGTGCGGTTACCTTAAGTGTTTTGATGTTGGGTGCGGGGATGGCGGAAGCTAAACCCCGTGGCAATTGGGAGAATCGGGGATTGGGTCAGGAAGTGGCTGCTGCTCGCAGTAATGGCAATTCCGGTAACTGGGATCGTAGCGTGTTAGACGGGCAAAGTAATGGGGAGAGTCAAGGAATAAGGGTGAGTCAACGGGGAGGAGGCCAGCGTGGAGGAGGTCAGCGCGGGCCGGGGGGATTGATGCAGAATTTGAATCTGTCGGAACAACAGCAACAGCAAATTCAAGCGATTCGAGACCGCTATGAATCGCAATTTGAACAAAATCGCAATGCGATGGAGCAAGCTCGCGAGCAGTTGCGGACGTTAATGACGGGAAATGCCAATGATAGCCAAATTCGCGCCCAACATCAGCAGGTGCAACAGTTGGCTCAACAAATGGGTAATCTTCATTTTGAGAGCATGATGGAAATTCGCAATGTGCTGGATGATACTCAACGGCAACAGTTTGGTGAGATGATGAATCAAAGACGCGATCGCTTTGGTTCTGGCTCAGAAAATGGCCCTGGGAATCGTCGGGGAAATCGATAGGGATTGAGGTTGAATCCTGAATAATGAATAGAAGGTGAGTTATCAGAAGAATGGGTCTAAAACCCCGTCCTTCTAGGACGGCTTTGTATTAGAGAGAGAGAGCTTCTCTCTCTCTCTCTCTACACCATCAATAGAATTTGTACTAAAATAGTCAGCATAATGCGTAAGTCACCATGCTAGTCCTCGAATCAAAACTAAAAGGAAGAACAGAGCAGTACAACCTCATTGAAGAGGCGATCCGGACTGCTCTGTTTTGTCGTAATAAAGCTTTGAGATATTGGATGGACAATTATGGTACAGATAAATACGACTTAAACAAATACATGCCTTTCTTGGCAAAAGAATTTAGTTTTGCTAAGAAACTCAATTCTCAAGCAAGGCAAGCCAGTGCAGAAAGAGCCTGGTCTGCGATTAGTCGATTCTTGGATAACTGCAAGAAGAAAGTATCAGGTAAGAAAGGGTATCCGAAATTTAAGAAGCATGGTCATTCAGTTGAATATAAAACAACAGGATGGAAGCTGAGTGAAGATCGGAAATACTTAACTTTGACTGATGGCTTCAAGATTGGCAGATTAAAATTAGTCGGCAGTCGCGATCTAAACTTCTACCCCATTGAGAAAATTAAGCGCATCAGATTAATTCGCCGTGCCGATGGGTATTATGCTCAGTTCTGTGTAGATATTGAGCGTAAAGAAGAAATAGAGCCAACACATACAACGATTGGTTTAGACGTTGGACTTAATCATTTTTATACGGATTCAAAAGGTCAGGTCATTGAGAATCCTAGATACCTTAGAAAATCAGAGCTACAACTCAAAAAGTTGCAGCGTAAAGTTTCTAAAAGGGAAAAGGGATCTGCTAATCGCCGCCAAGCCATTAAGCGGTTAGCTAAAAAACATTTGCAAATAAGTAGGCAGCGTAAAGACTTTGCGGTAAAGACTGCAAGGTGCGTAGTTCGATCTAACGATCTGATTGCCTATGAAGACTTGCAAGTGCGGAATATGATTAAGAATCACAAGCTGGCTAAGTCAATCACTGATGCAAGCTGGTCAATGTTTCGCCAATGGGTTGAGTATTTTGGCAAGGTGTTTGGTAGGATGACTATTGCAGTGCCTCCCCAATATACCAGTCAGAATTGTTCAAATTGCGGTAAGCAAATTGTCAAAACATTGAGTCAAAGAACGCATTGCTGCGGGCATTGTGGTACTGTACTAGACCGTGACCACAATGCGGCTCTAAATATCTTAGCTAGTGGGCTAAATAGGGTAGGGCATACCCAAATTCACGCCTGTGGAGAGAACGACCTCTGTCAAGTAGATGCAAGTCTGCTGGGTAAGTTGTCTCGCTGAATCAGGAATCCCCGTCACTTCAGTGCGGGGAGTGTCAATTCCGTGCCCGGAAACACCAGTTTATATCATCGGTTCGAGTTTTGGGGGATTAACGGCGGCTTGGTTAGGACAACTTTATCCTCAAGTGCAGGGGTTAGTTTTACTGGCTCCTGCCTTTGAATTTTATGGCTATTGGGTGACTCAATTTATCGAGTCTGACCGGCAAGAATGGCAAAAACAAGGCTATTGGCCCGTCTATCATTATGGAGAAAAGCGATCGCTCCCCCTACACTACGGCTTCATCTCCGATTTGCTTCAATATCCATCTTCTGCGCTCACCCGTGCCATTCCCACCCTAATTTTCCATGGCTTAAACGATGAAGTGATTCCCATTCAACAGAGTCGAGACTATGCTCAGAGCCGACCTTGGGTCAAGTTAATCGAATTAGAGAGCGATCATGGTTTAGGCGATCGAGTGCCCCAAATTTGCCTAGGTATTCAAGATTTTTTAGCGGAAATTGCTGTCTGACCCGGAGCAAAATTTGATATGCTGATCCCATCTTCAGCACTACTTCTGAGTGAGTTTAAGTCTATGTTGTCTTTCATCCGTCCGGCGATCGCCCAACTGAATGCCTATCAACCCCACCCAGGAGACATCATTGGCACTCATCCCCAGACCTTAGATCGACTCGATACCAATGAAAGCGCCAACGATTTACCCGAAGATCTCAAACAGAAATTAGCCCAACTTTATCTTCATCCCCTAGAAGCTAATCGCTATCCCGATGGCAGTCATCACCAATTAAAACAGGCCATCTGTGAATATGCCAACGAATCCGCCCAAATTGTGCCAGAACCAGCCCTTTCCCCCACTCAAATTTGCCTCGGCAATGGCTCCGATGAACTGATTCGCTCGATCCTCATGGCCACTTGCTTAGGGGAGAGAGCGGCCATTTTAACCGCTAATCCCACCTTCTCCATGTATGGAATTTTAGCCCAAACCCTAGGTATTCCCGTCATGAGCGTCGATCGCCATCCCCAAACCTTTGAAACCGATCTAGAAGCAGCTCAAAAAGCCATAGAATCAGAGACTTCAGTCCCCATCCGGGTGGTGTTTATGGTACATCCCAACTCCCCCACCGGTAACCCCCTCACCTCCGCAGAAATCCAATGGCTAAAACAACTGCCTCCAGAAATCTTGGTCGTAATTGATGAAGCCTATTTTGAATTTAGTCAACACACCCTCGTCCCAGAATTAGCTCAACATCCTAACTGGGTGATATTACGCACCTTCTCCAAAGCCTTTCGGTTAGCCTCCCATCGCGTTGGCTATGCAATCGGTCACCCTGAATTCATTAATGCTCTCGAAAAAGTGCGATTGCCTTATAACTTACCGACTTTTTCTCAACTCGCGGCCCTTTTGGTACTCCAGAACCGTAAATCGATTCTTAGCACCATTGATGCCCTGTTACAACAAAGAGAAGAACTCAATGAAAAACTCAATCAACTTTCTCTACTCAAAGTTTGGCCCAGTCGCGGGAATTTTCTCTATGCTCGGCTAAATTCTACCAGCCAACTGACCCATGCAGAAATTGGCGATCGCCTCAAAACCCAAGGCACTCTCATCCGCCATACCGGAGGAGGACTGAGGATCACCATTGGTAATTCTGATGAAAATCAACGCACCTACCAAAGACTCCATCACCTTTTAACCTCCACTGCCATCCCTAACTGAGTAATCGAGCCTCATGAACGGTGTCTGGAAAAACGCCAACCATGAGGGCAAAGGCTTCATCTGGTGTACTAGAGACCGTTTTAGCACCAAAAAATCCCTCAAAATTCTGAAGAATTTTTTGCGCCCGTTTGACAGAAACACTATCACTCGTAATGCCATGGAGAAGACGAGTCCACTGAATGCGAGTTAAATAAGCTTGGTACAATTCTTCTGGACTTTGGGGAAGGACTAACTCCAGATTACCCATCGGTAAACAGCCATGGCAATCTGAATCACAGATACCACCCACAGCAGCCCCAGGACCGGCAAATTCTGAATGACAGCGCTTATAGACAATCAGTCCATTACGACGCTTCTTACTAACGATCCAAACTTTTCCTGATTTCAATTGACTCAAAGAATCGGGATCTGGCATCTCTACCATTGTTTGACTAAGTTTTCGAGCATGAGATCGATGGTGTGGACAATTCTCCTGAACCGACTGGACTCCCCTATGTGAAGTCAAGTCTGGTGTTGGAGAAGGAGAGGATTGGTAGCAGTTTAGATGATTGCTATCCATTTGCGATCATAATCGGTTAAGTTCACAAGAGGTGATAAGAAAGAAAAAGAGTAGGAGATTGGATTGGATGGTTATGGATCATCCGAATGGATTCCGAAACAAACCCAGTTTAAGTGCATTAACTCTACCTGGCAACAGCGAGTGAGTCCCCTAGGTTCAGAAAATAGATCGTCATCTCCGCTATCTTTACCGATTGCAGCCCTGTATTCAGGATTCGATTAACTCAAAGCTGCTTATCTGTTGTCGATCTCGATCGCTGGTGCAGTTGCAGAATCAATATTTTGATAGGTATTGTTAAAATTATCGAATCTTCTTTTCAGTATAAATCCTATAGTGAGTCCCTCCCTTAACTTCATCAAAACTTCATAAAACTCGGCAAAAGAGGGCACAATTGCAAAGATTTAAAGAAGTTTAGGGGTTAACTCTACCCAAAGCCTAGACGCTTGACTTACGATGAAGGAAGTATAAGCACACACCGGCATCAAATTGAATCCGTCTCACATAATGATAAGACGATAAGTATCATGAATAGTAACTATCCCCTAGGTTCAAGCTGGGAGTTGGTATCAGTTTTGCCTAGACCCCATCATCCTTCTACAGATTGCCCAATTAAACGTTCCATCGATATTGTGGGCAGTCTGGTGGGTTTGCTGATTCTAGCTCTAATCTTTATTCCGATCGCCATTGCCATTAAACTCGATAGTCCCGGGCCCATTTTCTTTAGTCAGCGCCGCTATGGACTCCATGGTAAGCCGTTTACCATCTACAAGTTTCGCTCGATGGTCACCGATGCGGATAGCCTCAAGTCTAAGGTGAAAAACAAGGCTAGTGGCTTAATCTTTAAAAATGAATCCGATCCCCGCGTGACTAAAGTTGGACAGTTTTTACGCAAAAGTAGTTTAGATGAGTTTCCCCAATTCTGGAATGTGCTACTCGGAGATATGAGCTTAGTCGGGACTCGTCCCCCTATCCATGAGGAGGTCGTTCGCTATAAACCCCATCATTGGAGACGCTTGGATGTGAAGCCGGGTTTAACGGGACAGTGGCAAGTGAGCGGCCGTTCCTTAGTGAAGAATTTTGAGGATATTGTCAGTCTAGATTTAGAATATCAATCCCTCTGGACTCCTCTCTACGATCTACAGATTATTTGGCAAACGATTCATGTGGTCTTACGTCGAACCGGTGCTTGTTAACCGATTGCACTAGATCTTAAAGTGACGGTGTTTAGGGGTCAACGGTTGTTGACCCTGTTTCTATTTGGGGGGAGTGGGGAGATGATGACCCATTACTCATTACCCATGGCGAGATTGATGCCATTGCCAGGCATGACGAATAATGGTTTCAACATCGGGATAGAGGGGAGTCCAGTGGAGGAGAGTTCTGGCTTTATCACTACTACCAACTAATATAGGTGCATCTCCGGGACGGCGATCGCACTCAACCGCCTTAATTTCACATCCCGTCACTTGGCGAGCGCTTTCAATTACTTGTCTGACGGAAAAGCCATTGCCATTGCCGAGATTAAAGACTTCACTTTCGCCGCCTTTTAAGAGGTATTCTAAACCCAGCACATGGGCAGCCGCTAAATCGACCACATGAATATAGTCTCGCAGACAGGTTCCGTCTTCGGTGTCGTAATCTGTGCCAAAAATGGATAAAGATTCCCGTTTTCCTAAAGCGGTGTGCAGCGCCAAGGGAATCAAATGGGTTTCGGGATGATGATCTTCGCCTAATAAGCCTCCGGGTTCGGCTCCGGCGGCATTAAAATAGCGGAAACGGACGGATTTTAAGCCATAGGCGCTATCAAAATCGGTTAGGATACGTTCTACCATGGCCTTACTCGCTGCATAGGGACTCATGGGATTTTGGGGATGATCTTCGGGGATGGGGAGGGTTTGGGGTTCTCCGTAAATGGCGCAAGTGGAGGAGAAAACCAGCTTGTTCACTTTCGCGTTTAGCATGGCTTCGAGTAGGGTTAGTGTGCCATGAACGTTGTTGCTGTAGTACATGCCGGGTTTATGGACAGATTCGCCAACGGCAATAAAGGCGGCAAAGTGCATGACGGCCGCGATGGGATAGGTTTGGAAGATTTGATCGAGTAAGATGCGATCGCCAATATCTCCGACAATTAAGGGGACTTTGAGAACATTTTCCACTAAATCCTGATGGCCATAACTGAGATTATCTAGGATAATCACTTCATAGTTGGCCTGTTGTAAGGCTAACACGGCATGGGAGCCTATATAGCCTGCTCCACCGGTTACTAAAATGGTTGGTTTTTGTTGCGCCACCTTAAAAAGCCCCTTGTTAATTGATGTTTGTCTGGTAGTTGCATTACCCTAGATCTGGATCATCTTAACCCTAATCTTTCACGCCAGTTAGCGATTTGTTCTTTAAGTTATGACAGATATTGCCCAAGAGATTACTGCCATTGATAACGAACTCTCGAAACGAGAGATTGCCCTCGATCCGGGGGGGTATTTTATTATTTACCTGGATCGAAAGGCTGGACTGATTTGTGCCAAGCATTTTACCAATATTATCAACGATCGCGGTCTGGCGGTCGATCCGGACACGGGGAAAGTGATTCCCGCGAAGGGGAAGGTGGAGCGTACGGCAAGTCAAGTTTATACGGCACGAACGGCTAAGGAGCTTTGTGTGAAGTTATTTGAAAGCGATCCTCCCTGTGCGGTGACGATGCTCGATCATGCGGCATACCTGGGACGGGAGTTGGTGCGGGCGGAGTTTGCTTTGGTTCAGGGTATGGAGTATATCCAAGATTAAGGAATATGAAGCCATTGCGATCGCCGGATCTCAGACTCCCAGAATAGCTGTATCCCCTGTGTTAATCAGGAAATTAGCTCGATCGCTCTCTAGATCAATCAAGAAACGTAACGAAATTGTTGCAACTCTTAACATAAAAATGGCGATCGCTGCCTCAGACCTTGTTAGACTAAGACCCTAGATACTTTAAAAGCACTCCCTCATCGGAGATCCAAACCCCCATCAGGGAAGACACTCATAACTCAAAACCAATCGTTAAAGACCTATGGTAAGCTCGGCTGAAAAACCCGCTTTTCAAGAAATCCGTCCCGGAGTAAAAATCCCGGCCAAGGAAACTATCCTTACTCCTCGATTCTACACCACAGACTTCGATGAGATGGCCAAGATGGACATCTCAGTAAATGAAGCAGAATTGCAAGCGATTCTAGAAGAATTTAGAACCGATTATAATCGCCATCACTTTATCCGTGACGAAGAATTTAACCAATCCTGGGATCATATCGATGGTGAAACTCGTCGCTTGTTTGTGGAATTTCTCGAACGCTCTTGCACGGCTGAGTTTTCTGGCTTCTTACTCTATAAAGAATTGGGCCGTCGCCTCAAAGATAAAAGCCCCGTTTTGGCAGAATGCTTTAACTTAATGTCCCGTGACGAAGCCCGTCATGCTGGATTTTTGAATAAGGCCATGTCTGACTTTAATCTGTCCCTAGATTTAGGCTTTTTGACCAAAAGTCGCAGCTATACCTTCTTCAAGCCTAAATTCATTTTCTACGCCACTTACCTGTCAGAAAAAATTGGCTACTGGCGCTATATCACCATCTATCGGCATTTAGAGCAACACCCGGAAAATAGAGTTTATCCCATCTTCCGCTTCTTTGAAAATTGGTGTCAGGACGAAAACCGCCATGGTGATTTCTTTGATGCCATTATGAAGTCTCAGCCCCAAATCCTGAACGATTGGAAAGCTAAACTGTGGAGTCGCTTCTTCCTGTTGTCGGTGTTTGCGACGATGTTCCTCAATGATATCCAACGGTCAGATTTCTATGCGTCTATTGGTTTGGATGCTCGCGAATATGACATCTATGTGATTAAGAAAACCAATGAAACGGCGGGTCGGGTATTCCCGGTTATGCTAGACGTAGAAAATCCGAAATTCTATGAATATTTGGATATTTGCGTCGAGAACAATAAGAAATTACGGGAAATTGATGCCTCTAGCAGTCCTAAGTTCTTGAAACCCCTGCAAAAGCTGCCCCACTTCCTGTCTAATGGCGTACAGTTCATCAAATTGTATTTCATGAAGCCTATTGATGTAACGAATATGCAAGGCGCTGTGCTGTAATCGGATTTTTTCATGAGGTGAAAGGGTTCTGCCAAGATTGGCAGAGCCTTTTTCTTGGGTTTAATTAGGGTATGTAGCAGTTTTCAAATGAGTTATCAACAGTTTGCCCTCATCCCCCAGCCCCTTCTCCCGCAGGAGAAGGGGAGTAGAAGTCCCTCTCCCGTGGGAGAGGGATATAGGGAGAGGGCAAAATCTCTCGTCTATCTGATTCTGGGATCTCTGCTGGGACTATGGGGAATTCAGATCGCCGCCTATGCGGATGCACTCGATGTACCGCCAGGGGTTTTAGAAGAGTCTCCGGTTTTACAACGGTGGCAAGAGGACGTGCCGAATGTGCTGGAGGAGATCCAAACTGATCCGAGTCTTCCCACGCGACTGAGAGGGGGGTATTCCCAGTTTCCTTCCTCGGAGCATCTGGGGGGGTTTCATGTGGGGTTGGAAGATTGGTGGTTGGGGAGAACCCGGTTAAGTGTGAGTGGGGGGTATGAGGGATCTTTTGGGGGCGAGCGATCGCACTTATCCTTGGATCTCCATTATCATTTGCTACCTTTGGGTGGATACTTTAACGTAGCTCCCGTTTTAGGCTATCACCATCTGGGAACCCCTGACTATTCAAGGGGAGGGGTTAATATAGGGATGCGGCTAATCTTGATTCCTTCACGGGGAGGCGGTACAGATTTATCCCTTTCGCAAACCTTTGTCAATCCTGGAAGTGGCACAGAAATCGGTTTAACGACTCTCTCGATGGGTTATGCTCTAACGAAGAAATGGCGCTTAGGAACGGAGATTGAAAAGCAAAATTCCACGGAGCGCAAGGATAGTCGGGTGAGTATTTCTATGGAATGGATGTTTTAGCTGCACGGGATTTCTAAGCAATTGTACCATAGAGTGGGGCGATCGCACATCCCCCACAGGAGTGAACTGTAAATCCTCCACCTGGGTGAAGAAATTCCCGGAGAATTTTCCTATACTCAAAACTATAACATCCGATCTATACACCAGTGTGGGAGGCAGGAAATATGAAACTTACCAATGCAGCAATCTTAGCCCTATTTACTCCTCTTCTATGGTTCAGTCCAGCGAAAGCTGAAAATCCCGCTCACGTGCAACAACTCCTCGAAACTCGTGCTTGTATGGGATGTGACCTCTCTGGTGCAGATTTAAGCCTGCAACATTTGATTGGGGCAGATTTACGCAATGCTGATTTATCGGGTGCTAATTTGACTGAAGCGAACTTAGAAGGTGCAGATCTCACTGGTGCAAATCTGGAAGGTGCTAACCTTACGGATGCATTCCTCAATCAAGCCAGTTTACATGAAGCTAATCTGGTAGCGGTTAATTTTACTCGTGCTTCTTTGATTGAAGTCGATGTTACCCAAGCGGATATGGAAGACCTGACGATTACGGAAGCCACCATTTACAATACCCAAATTGGGGTGGGTGGAACAGCGCCAGAACCCGGTGAAGATGTAGAATTTTAATCCACTTGGCTCAAGTGTCCTTGGTGTAAAGAGAACACCGGTTTGCCTAAAAACTGAATCAGTCGTTCGTCATGGGTGGTTACTAGGATGGTAATCCCCATGCGATTGAGTTTTTGCAAGATTTTCATCACTTGCATCGCATTGTGGGAATCTAGGTTACCCGTAGGTTCATCGGCTAGGAGGAGAGGAGGTGTACCAACGAGAGCGCGAGCTAAACTGGCTCGTTGCTGTTCTCCTCCAGAGAGGTAACGGGGGAAAGAGTTGGCTTTGTGGGATAAGCCTAACATTCTCAGGGTAGCGGGTAGACGACGCTGGATTTCGGGTTGGCTCAAGCCTTGGGCGTGAAGGACGAAGGTGAGGTTTTCGGCGATGGTTTTTTGGGGAATGAGTTGGTAGTCCTGGAAGACGATACCCATTTTACGCCGCAGTTGGCAGAGGCGATCGCCCTTTAAGTCAGTCATGGTTTCCCCTAAAACGGTCAAGTTCCCCGATGTCGGTTTTTCTGCTCCATAAATGAGCTTGAGAAAGGTGGATTTTCCGGCTCCAGATGCTCCCGTAATGAACAGAAAATCCCCTTTATAGACGACTAAGGAGACTTGACGCAGGGGACAAGTACCCTTCTCATAGGTTTTGTTAACCTTCTCAAACTCAATGATAATTTCTTTTCCCGAAGTCGAAGATTTTGGGGAAGGAGAGGGTTGCCACCATTGCTGAACCGACTGTAGGGTTTGCTTGAGGGTTTTCATGCATCAGAAGGACTGCGTTAAGGATAACCAGGCAAACCGAGGGAGGGCTAACATTCTGCGCCAACGACTCGGTTCTTGATAGAGGCGATACACCCATTCTAAATTGCGATCGCGCAACCAAGCCGGAGCGCGATCCTTTCGTCCTGCCCAAATATCAAAACTTCCTCCCACTCCAATCCAAATAGAACCCGGACACAGAGAACGATGTTGGGCAATCCACAATTCTTGACGAGGAACGCCCAAGCCCACATAAATTAAATAGGGTTGTTTTTCTTTCAATGTAGCTAAAAGATTTTGCTCTTCAGCCTCCGACAGATAGCCATGTTGCACCCCTGAAATCTTCAGATCTGGGCACTGCTGCTGCCACATTTGCGCCGCATCTTGGGCAACTCCCGGCTCTCCGCCATAGAAAAACGCCCCTCTAGAGTCTTCCTCTGGCGAGGATAACTCACCCATACGACAGAGCAAAGTTTCCGCTAATTCAATCCCTGGAAAGCGCTGGATCTGATAGCCTTGCCATTGTAAGTATAAAACCACTCCTGACCCATCAGGAATCACCAAATCCGCTTGGCGGATAACTTGGGCTAGAGCCGGATTTTCCCGCGCTTGCATCGTCATTTCCGCATTCAGAGTCACCACATGGGCCCCTTGGCCTTGCCTGAGTTGATGCAGTAACCAACCGGGATAATCCTCACATAAATGAATGGGAATATCCATCACCTGCGCCGGTTCTGGACTCTTCACCAGATTATTCTCCATCCTCACCCCTTCTAGTGATTCCATCATTCTTGCCTTTCACCGTCTATGGTCAGTGCTTCCGTATTTTACCTTAGACCTACCCTAGCTATTCAGAGTGGGGGCAAAGAGGCGATCTATCATAGAGTGATTAAGGATTCAAGGTGCAGGAATGACCGATTTTGATTCACCCTGGAAAGAGGCTATTTCGCTTTACTTTCGTGATTTTATGCGCTTTTTCTTTCCCCTGATTGAGGCAGAGATTGCTTGGGCAAAGGGCTTTGAATTCCTGGATACCGAACTCCAGAAAATTAAGCGCGAAACCGAAACCGGGCGACGAGACGCGGATAAACTGGTCAAAGTCTGGAATAGGCATGGGGAAGAAATTTGGGTGTTGTTACACATCGAAGTGCAATCACAAGCCCAATCGGAGTTTGCTGAACGCATGTATATCTACAATAGTCGAATCTTTGACACCTATCGTCGAAATATCGCCAGTTTAGCCGTTTTAGCGGACGATCGCCCCTCTTGGCGACCCTATCGTTATCAGCGAGACTTTTGGGGATGTCAGGCCCGCTTAACCTTTCCCATTGTCAAGCTTCTTGATTACAATGTCAGTGAGCTAGACAATGACCCTAACCCCTTTGCTGCCCTGGTTCAAGCTCATAGAGCAGCCCAGAGCATGGGTGAAAACCCAGAGGGGGGCTATGAGAATAAACTGGCTGTAGTCAAAAGTCTCTATCAACGGGGATTATCCCGCCAGGATATTATCGAGCTATTTCGGTTGATTGACTGGCTCATTGCTCTACCAGAGCGAGAAGAGCGGCGTTTATGGAGAGAAATTGAGACGTTAGAACAGGAGAGCTATATGCCTTATATTACCAGTGTTGAACGGTTTGGTATTGAGAAAGGACGCGAAGAGGGACGCGAAGAGGGACGAGCTAAAGGGCAACAAGAAGCGATTCTCCGTATCCTGGAAGTCCGTTTTGGTGATATTGGATTAAGATTAGTCGAGCAAGTGCGGAAGATCGATAATCTGGAGATCCTGGGAGAGCTGTTGACTCAAGCGGTAACGGCTCAATCTTTGCCAGCTTTTGAGGAAGTCGTCATTGAATTGGGCGCGATCGAGGAGGATAATAGTAATCCCTAGTGCCTAAAATTTCTCGATGTTTCAAACGACTCGTCGCCGTTTAGCTTTGTGGTACACTGCCGTGACTGCGGTGCTGCTGCTGTGTTTTGCTGGGGGGATTTATGGGTATGTGCGGGCGACGTTGATTGAGCGGATTGATGATACCTTGAATCATGTGGTGGAGGTGGTGGAGCGATCGCTGATTTTTGAGGCTCTGTCTAGCGCTAATCGTCAATCTCCCCATTTCCAGATTAACCTAGAAGCGAGTTTTCAAAACCAGGTGGAACCGACGGAGGACGATCGCATTGATTTAGAATGGTTTAGTCCCACAGGAGAGTTATTATGGTCAACTTGGGAAACGCCTCTGGATCTGCCTCTCCATTTTAATCGCATGGGGGAAACGGTGCGAATTGGGCGATCGCCCCAGGAAAATCTTTGGAATGATAGGGATGATATTCTACTGCGACAAGTGACCGACCGTGTACAAGTGGGTCGGGAGGTGTTAGGATACCTGCGCGTTAGCCATCCTTGGTTTGAAGTGACGAAACCTACCCGTCAGTTAATGGTGGATTTGGCAGCAGTTGTTAGTTTAACGATCATAGCAGTGGCGGCGATCGGTTGGTTCTTGTCGGGTTTAGCCATGGAACCAGTGAGAGTAAGCTATCTGAAACTGAAGCAATTTACCTCCGATGCATCCCATGAATTAAGAAACCCCATTGCCACCATTCAAACCAACGTTCAAGTTGCCCTTGCCGATCCGAGTTTAGATCCTCAACAACATCAACATTTACAAGTCGTCGAACGACTGACGCGACGGATGGGAAGGTTAGTCAACGATCTGTTATTTTTAGCTCGGCAAGATAGTGGCATGGTGGAGCAGCAATGGCAACCTATTCCTTTAGATGCTTTAGTGATGGAAGTGATTGAAGAACAGCAACTGATTGCGCGATCGCTGCAGTTAACCTTAGAGTTTAACCTAGAGGCTCCCGATTCTGCTGGCGATCGAGACCCGTTTACCGTTGCTGGAGATTGGACTCAGTTAAGTCGTCTCTGCACGAACTTAGTGAGTAATGCTCTGCAATATACCCCGGCTGGAGGAACGATTACGGTGAGTTTAACCCAGGGTTCTGGAATACACTTGCAAGTCAAAGATACAGGGATGGGCATTGCTAAAGGGGATTTACCCTATCTCTTTGATCGCTTTTATCGAGTCGATCCGGCTCGCAGCCGCGATGCACGAGATCCGGAAGGTCAAGTGGCGACAGGATCGGGGTTAGGATTAGCGATAGTGAAGGCGATCGTTGATAATCATCAGGGCAGTATTAAAATAGAATCGCAACCGGATCGAGGGACAACCGTTACTGTGAATTTACCAGAATATCGACCAGATCAAGGATTATCGAGTTAGGGAGGAATATCTGTTATTTTGGATCAATCTTCCCATCTGAAATTTCTCCAAAAAATAGAGTGCGTTATTTAACGCACCCTATTATAAATCGTGACTCTAGGGTATTTTGCCACAACCGAACAAAATAGAGATACTCTCAAAAAGTTAAACAATCATATAGAGCCTCATAAATCCCAATTCTCCTTAATTGCTTTAATTAAAGATCGAGTAGGATATTCAACATCTGTACAATAAGCCCATTTTAACCAAGCATTAATTGCTGTTTTTAATCTTTGTGGGTATTGTGCGACAACTGCGAGTAACTCTGAACTCTCAAGGTTGACACCTTCGTGCTGAAGTTCCAGGCTTCTAGGCAATTGAGTAGAATCAAACACTTTTTGAGTCGAGGTGTAACCAGAGGTATTGGTCACTTCAATCGTCTTTAATGAGGGAGAAGCGTCAGCAGCAAAACTCATCAAAGTATTTTTTTGTACTAAGTCATGTACTAGGGCTAAGATTTCATATCCTTTGGGATGATTCATGGCAGCCATAGCAACATCCTTACTATTGAATTCGTTATTCATAATTTTCTACTTACTTGGGAAACCAATATAAACATAGCGCCCGTCACACGCGATGTCAAGTGTGATTTTACAAAAAAAGATGTGGCACTCTTCAGGAATTGTGTTACTATGGTTGTGGTAATAACGAATCGTACAATATACAAGCACTATGGTTTCTGAAACGACTACTTTCTCTGAAGCTAACGACAATCAGAGAGACGATGACTCTTTGGTGACGGAAGAACTGACTAAAGCTATCACTGATAGCATTCAACCGATTATGGTCAAGTGGTATAGAACAGGACAAACCTATTTGGCCATCGGATCTAAGCATGGAGGTCGTTTGATGCTTCAAATCAATGCTCATGCTGCGGAAATCCCTACCCTTCTAAGAGGGAGGAGTGTTACTCATCATAGTAATGATCCCAGTTCTGGAAAAAATCGTCCCATTAATGATGAGCATGTAAAAAGGATTAAAAACTATATTATTGAACGGGCTGAATCAAAAAATAAGTGGATTTTGGGAGCAATTACTGCTAATGTCGATCCATCCAAAATCCAATATCAAAAGATTTGGGGAGATTTGTATGTTATGGTTATTTTGCATAATACATCACTAGAAATTACTGATGGACAACATCGCAGAAGGGCAATTGTTGAATTAATTGAATCTGATGGAATACAGCGCGATCTGATTAAAGATTGTACTTTTCCAATTAACTTAGTCCTTGAGGGTGAGTTTGAACAATGTCAAACTGATTTCTGTGATATGGCTCAAACTCTTGCAATTCCTCAATCCCTTTTGGTCGCTTATAGTGGCTTTGGGAAAGATGCAATTGCTAGAATTGTTGTTGAAAATGTCAATATGTTTTATGAAAAAACACAAAAGATAAAATCCACACCCGGATCTAAGACCGGTTACATTTACACTATTAATTATGTAGCCAAGCTGGTCAGTTGTGCATTTACAGGCTCTCCTAATGACAAGTTATCTGAGGTGAACAAACAGGATTTGGTCAAACAGTATGGACAGGAACTGAGTAACTGTCTAAATTCCTTTTTTCTTTTCTATTCACAAACCGCAGAATTTCCAAACAAAAGCCGAGAGTGGCAAAAAACAGCACGTTTAACTGGAGAGATCATTGGCAAAGACCAACTGTATTGGAAGGATGCCGCAAAATTTCGTGAGTCTTGCATTTTAGGCATTAGTGTTGGCTTGGAAATTTTAGGCTCTCTCTTGCACTATATTCGTCAATACAATGAAAATGACGGTTTTGATGAAGAAATGGTGAAACAGATTGCTCAAGATATCGATTGGTCAAAACAAGGGCCATGTTGGAAAGATACAGTTATTGTTCCCGATGGAAAAGGTGGAACTAAAATTAGTGCGGGTCGAGGTTCTGCAAAGACAGCTTTTCAAAACTGTCTCAAACAACTAGACTGGGAATAGTGACGAAGTAGGGGTAATTATTAATTGCAGTGGTGGCTATGTCTTTTATTCGCGATCGCTCTTCCCATCCGAGGCGATCGCCCCCAAACCCCCTACCCTACTATCCCTATCCCAGGAAGTATAAGGGTTTAGGCGATCGCAAACTCTGTAAACTTCCGACTTTCTGGCTCGTGAAACGCCAGTACAATCTCTTCTTTTACTATACCTTCCCTTAATAGCTCATTGGCAATACCTTCCTCTGTCCAATCTTCTTCTATATAAATTTTCTCATTTTTAATCCGAATATGAACGTGAATATTTCTAATTTTTTTCTTGTCTTCCCATGCCATAAATATCCAAAGATAATGGTCATGATCTTCATCAAATACTAAGCAACTTTCTCGGTCTAGATGATATGAGGCAGAGACCCATTCATGATACTCAGTCAAAATTTTCTTAATTGAGCAACGATAATGCTCTAGTCTTTCCATTCTACAATTTCCTCCTTATCCATATCAACCACAATTAAAAAGAGTTGGTTTAGTTTTGTTACTTCCTGAATTGATTCTCGCCTAAAGAAGTTCTGGTAAATACTATCTTTGATCGCCAGATAAATTTCATATTCCGGTTCAGTTAAACCAATAAAATTTCGGTAAAGAATATATTGTCCTAGAGCAATTTCAAAGTCTCGCATCAATGAAGGACTAAGAAAGCTTTTAATTTCGACGACAATTTTACGATCGCGCTGCTCTGCTAGAATGGTTTTCTCTGCTGAGAGATCCGCAAACAATTCAGCATCTTTATATTTAATCTTGTAAGGATCGGCAACGATCGTCCAACCGTCCTTAATTAAAGCGTTTTTGACAGCATTGTGGTAAGTGTCTTTTGCTGGCATTTTCCTCCTATGTGTGAGTTGAGGATACTGGTATTATAGCATCGCCCCCACACTCCCCTCTCCATTCTCCCTATCCCAGGGAGTATCAGGGGTTAGGCGATCGCAAATTCCGTAAACTTGCGAGTTTCAGGGGAATGAAACGCCAGTACAATGTCCTCTTTCGGTACACCTTCTCTCAGTAGCTCAGTCGCAATACCGTCCTCTGTCCAATCTTCTTCTATGTAGATTTTCTCGTTTTTGATCCGAATGTGAACATGAGTGTTATTAATTCTTTTCTCATTCACCCAATCTATAGACATCCATAGATAGTGGTCTCGATTTTCATCGAAGATTAAACAAGTTTTATATTTCTTTTTCTGCGAACAATTAGCCAGGTGATTATATTCCGTCAAGATTTTTTGAATACATTGGCGATATTTGGTTAATCTATCCATTGTACAATTTCCTCGTCTTTTATATTGACAACTAATAAAGAAACGTGATTTAACTTAACTGCCCCTTGAATAGATTTTCTTTGAAAGAATGTTTCATAAATTTGATCGTTCACTGCCAAGTAAATTTCTTGATATTCATCTTGAGCTAATTGAATCATGTTTCGATAAAAAATATATTGCCCTAAAGCATTTTCAAAGTCCTTGATTAAGGATCGACTTATGAAACTTTTAATTTCAATAATTATTTTGCGCTGCCTTTGTTCATTTTCTATAGCTAAGTCCGGATAAAGCTCAACATCTTCATATTCAAGAGGGTAAGGATCGGCAACGATCGTCCAACCCTCCTTAATTAAAGCATTTTTGACGGCATCGTGGTAAGTGTCTTTGGCTGGCATTTCCCTCCTATGTGTGAGTTGAGGATACAGGTATTATATCAAAGGCGATCGCCCCCTCCCCACTCCACCTCATCAGGCGATCGCCCCCACACTCCCCTCTCCATTCTCCCTATCCCAGGCAGTATCAGGGTTTAGGCGATCGCAAATTCCGTAAACTTCCGCTTCTCTGGAGAATAAAACGCCAACACAATATCTTCTTTCGGCACTCCTTCTCTCAATAACTCAGTCGCAATACCTTCCTCTGTCCAGTCTTCTTCAATATGAATCTTCTCATTTTTGATTCTAATATAAACCGAAATCGCTCTGACTCGCTTTCTGGAAGTCCAACCAATATCAAACCAAAGGTATTGATCTCGTTCTTCATCAAAGGATAATATTGTATCTATTCCCTCCAAGTTGGGGGTTTGGCTGGCAATGCGATCGTATTCGGTTAACGTTTTTTTCACTAGAGAGCGATAGTTTTCTAATTTATCCATTGGACAATCTCCTCATGGGTAAGATCGATGACAATCAACCATATTTGATACTGTTGAATGACTAACTCAATACCTTTTTTCTGAAAAAATGTTTCATAAATATCTTGGTCAATAGCTAGGTAGAGACAGTAAGTTGGATGAATTTGAGATAATAGAGTTCGATATAAAATGTATTGCCCTAAAGCACATTGAAATTCATGAACCGCAGACGGATTGATGAAACTTTTCATCTCGACTACAATATTGCTATCTTCTTTCTGTGCGGAAAATAGCTTTTTCCCTGCTACATCAGCAAATAAGGTCATTCCTTCGTATCTGATTGTATAGGGATCGCGAACAATTTCCCAACCATCTTTAATCAAGGCATTCTTAAAGCTTTCATGATAAGTGTCTTTGGCTGGCATTTTCCTCCTATGTGTGAGTTGAGGATACTGGTATTATAGCAAAGGCGATCGCCTCTCCAGAACCAGCGATCGCCCTCTCCCTACTCTACTCCATCAGGCGATCGCATTTCCAGACCCAGCGATCGCCTTCTGAGTCAGTATCAGGGTTTAAGAGATCTCACATAGGGTTGAGAAATTTTCAAGTTACGAATTACTCGATAGTGTTTAATATTGAAAGTACATAGTGTTGCTTGTTGACCTAAAGCACAATGAGCAATTAAAGCATCGAGTAAACCTAAACCATCAGACAAATGATATTGGCTAAAATCTGATAGCGCTTTTGTACAATCAGCTTCAGTTAACCAAATGACTGGCAAGGGTGCAATTAACTTAAATACTTGATTGACTTCTTGCTTATTTTGGGCATTTTGAATTAACTCCATCACTACAAAACCAGGAATACTCGGAATTTCGGATAAGGTCGAAAACCATTCAATTGCAGGTTGATGACCTCTGAGAACATCAATTAGAATATCTGTATCGAGTACAAGCATTAATTTTTCCATTTAGAACGGTTGACGGCGTTCAGCTTGATAACGAATTTGACGAGCATAGTTTTGACTATCCTCAATTTCAGGACGAGAATTGATTAATCCTTCTTTTTGCCAATAAGAAATCAACTCTGAGCCGGTTTTGGGAGTGTTATTCAAGACTTGTCTTAGAGAAAGGAGATGTAAAATATATTCGGATAAGGAGAGGTTAATTTGTTGGGCTTCAATCGATAATTCTTGTTCTAGTTCTTGAGGTAAATTGATCTGAATGGTCATATTGTGAAGTTAGGGATTGGGTATTGTAAATTTGGGTTTATTGTAACTTAAGATTAAGGCGATCGCCCTCTCCCCACTCCACCCCATCAGGCGATCGCCCCCACACTCCCCTCCCCATTCTCCCTATCCCAGTCAGTGTCACGGTTTAGGCGATCGCAAATTCCGTAAACTTCCCGGTTTCTGGCTCGTGAAACACTATTTTAGGCTATGATGAGACTATCTTAATCCAAACTGCATGGAGGTAAGTATCATGTTATCCACAGAGCTGAGACAAGAATCGATAGTCAAGAGAATTGGGGATGTAGTTTCGATTTTGATGGAAGAACGCCCTTTATTCCAAGAAGATCTTAATGATTCAGAAATGATTCAACTTTTAGTTAAACTTGCTCAAGATAACTTAAGCTTTGAAGAATTTGATAGTATGCCAGATGCTGAGTTAAAAGAACATTGTAGTTTTGTTATGGCTACAGAACTTTTGTCAAAAATTGGTCAAGATTTTACTCCTGAGCAAATGGCTATCTTTGATGAAGCGATAAAACGAAAGTAGTAGACTTATGAGTTATTTATTAGACACCAATATTATTTCTTTAGCTGTCAAAGATAATTTGAAAATAAAAGCTAAACTAGAAGGACTAAAATTTCAAAGAAGAAAAATTAATTTTAGTTGCATTACTTATTTTGAAGTCAGGAGAGGCTTCCTGGCTGTTGATGCTCCTAAACAACGGGAACGCTTTAATCAAATTTTCCAAGATTATCAAATTATTTTCTTAGATGATTTAGCTATATTAGAGAAAGCTGCTGAAATTCATGCTAATTTGAGATTAAGGGGTTTACCGATACAAACTGAAGATGTTTTAATTGCAGCGAGTGCAATGGTTAAGAATTTGATTATGGTTTCTAATGATACGGATTTAGCCAGAGTTCAAGGTTTGAGTTTAGAGAATTGGTCAGAATTATAAACATTGAGTTTAGCCTAAATTCGACAGGCGATCGCCCCCACAACCCCCTTCCCATTCTCCCTATCCCAGTGATTATCACGGTTTAGGCGATCGCGAACTCCGTAAACTTTCGGCTTTCAGGCGCATGAAACGCCAGTACAATATCCTCTTTCGGTACACCTTCCCTCAGTAGCTCAGTCGCAATACCTTCCTCTGTCCAATCTTCTTCTATGTATATTTTCTCATTTTTGATTCTCACATAGACAGAAACAGCTTTAATTCTTCTGCCATCTTTCCAGCCAATATTAAACCAGAGGTATTGACTTCTGTCATCGTCAAACATTAACACTTCATCGATATCCGGATCGGGGACTTGTGCAGAAATGCGATCGTACTCAGTTAAAATATCCTTGATCAGTGTTTGATAGTGGATTAGTTTGTCCATTTGGTAATCTCCTCTTGATTCAGATCCACAACTAATAATAAGACTTTATAGGTTTGGATAATCAGTTGAATTGCTAATTGCTCAAAAAACTTTTGATAAATATCTTTTCCAATTGCTAAGTAAATTTCACAGTCAGGTTGGTTAATGGAAAGGAAAGTTTTGTAAATTAGGTATTGACCTAGTGCTGTCTCGAATTCCCGCATAGGAGAGCGACTGAGAAAACTTTTGATTTCAATTACAATTTGTCGTTCTTGTCTAGTGGCAGCAATTGTTTTTTGACTCGCGAGATCGGCAACTAATTTAACTTCTTCGTATTTAATAGGATAAGGATCGGCAGTAATTGTCCAACCCTCCTTGATTAAGGCATTTTTTACGGCATCATGGTAAGTGTCTTTTGCTGGCATTTTCCTCCTATGTGTGAGTTGAGGATACTGGTATTATAGCATCGCCCCCACAACCCCCTTCCCATTCTCCCTATCCCAGTGATTATCACGGTTTAGGCGATCAGAACAGCAACTTCCCCGACTAAATATCTAGTCCCCAAACTTTCATAGCGATATTTACCAACATTTCTTGGCGTTGATCAATAGAAGAATCATCCCATACTTTGAAATTAACTAAACCAAGCTGACTCATAGCACGATTTAGCTGTGTATCGTTACCAACATGAGGAATTTCCGATAAAGAACGAGTTATTAAAATTTGAGATTGCTGATATCCCGATAATTTATCATCATAATCATTGTCAGAAATAGAACTATTAATTGTTTTTTCTAACAAAGTTAAATTTCCTAGTTTTTGTGATTTTAAATTCTTCCTAGATTGTGGTAGTATATGTTCAATGGTAATATTCTTATCAAGATAAAATCCTAATTCTTTACTATTTCCATATGCTGTTTTTTCAACAAATTGTGAAATTTTAGCTAAAATATAGCGAAGACGATATTTCGCTAAATTAGATTCAGATAGTTGAAGCAAAGATTGCCTAAAATCGTCTTTTAAAGAATTAAGTTCAGGAATAAAGTATTTTTCAATAAAAGAATCTAGTTCCTCACTCGTCTTCACCAATCTTAAGTGTTTTGACCAACGCGCAAACTCACGACCCAAATTAAAATCTTTGCGTCTAGTTTTTCTTGTAATAGCGTAAACAAAAAATAAGTTTTCAAGATACAAGGATAATTTATTAAAAAGATCTATTCTTAAAAAACGTCCGCTTAATAATAATATTAATTGTTGTTTGGAACGTCCCTGGATTTGAGCAAGATTTTTTAAGTGATAATTGTCAGAATTATCAATATTTTTAGCTATTGTAAATTTACAATAGTGTTCAGCAGCCAACGTTAAAGTTTCAATGAATTTTATTGGATTTTTCTGTATTTCATGTTTTTCTTGGTTTTCAAGAAACCAATCATAAATTTCTTCTTCTGGAAAAGTATTAGACAAGTTAACTGGATAATGAGACATTAAGTAATATCGCATAAATGATAAAGGTTCTTGCTTATGTTGAGAGAGTATTGTAAGAAATTCTTGCCATTTTTTAGTTAAGCTACTCCAGTCTCGATTATAGTTATTGCCGTTAGAAGTATGAATAAACAAATAATTTTTTAGTAAATCTACAGGATTCAGTCCGATTCCTCTTTCATTAATGGTCTCAAAAACCTTAAGGGCATTTTTAAGATTTGGACTTTCTATTCTAATCAACTTAGTTCGATTAGCAATAAATGAACAAGCTTCTTTGAATTTTTTAGAGTTAGCTTCTAAGTTATCATTCAAGAAATTTTTGATGAGTTTCCATGCTTTATCTATGTTTTGAGCAGATTGTGAAGATTTAAGTAAGGATTGTTCATACTTATCTCCTTCTAAAATACAATCCAGTATTTTTTGCCCTAAGCTATCATATTGTAGAGACAATCTATATTTATCAATATCCTCACCTGTGTTCATATCTTGAGCAAAACCTTTGATTAAGTTTTCAGTTACTCTTGATTCATCTCCTAATTCTTTAATACAGTCTCTAATGGCGCAAAAAATCAAATAAACTGTAGTTAATCTTTGTTGTCCATCGATTAACTGAAATGTTTTTTTATCATCAGTTCTATCTGGACAAACAACAATAGAACCTAAAAAATATTCCGAGAACTGATTAGAGCTTTCATATTCATATAGTCCTAATCCTTCAAATAAATCTTCAAGTAATTTTTTTACGTTATCTTCCTTCCAAACATATTCACGCTGAAAATTAGGTACAGTATAAAAATCTTGAAACAAGTCTGCAATACTCAAATTTTTCGATTCAATTGTTGGAATATTAGACATAAAATATGTATACTTAAGATTTAATCAACAGATATCTGAATTTTGAAGGTGAGCCATTATCCGGCCCACCCTAACCATTATACTACACTACAGCCTCTTCTAACTTGGGCATCTCCTCCACAGGAATCACGCGACCGAAATCCTCGAAACCTTCAATCTCATTGAAGTTCAGGTAACGGTACAACTCAGCCTTAAACGGATCAACCTTCTTAGCCACAATATCTAAATACTCTTCAACAGTGGGGATTTTACCGAGAAGAGCGCAGACTGCTGCCAACTCAGCCGAGCCTAAATAGACTCGCGCACCTTTACCCATGCGGTTGTTAAAATTACGGGTAGAAGTCGAAAAAACCGTGGCATTATCTTCCACTCGCGCTTGATTTCCCATGCACAAGGAACATCCCGGCATCTCCGTTCTTGCACCAGCAGCAGCGAAAATACCGTACACTCCTTCATCCCGTAACTGTTGTTCATCCATGCGGGTTGGGGGACAGATCCACAGGCGACCTTTGACCGTTCCTGCCCCTTCCAAAATCTTCGCCGCCGCCCGATAATGGCCGATATTGGTCATACAAGAACCGATGAATACCTCATCAATTTTATCCCCGGCACATTCGCTCATTAACTTGACATTATCCGGGTCATTGGGAGCGGCGACAATCGGTTGTTTAATCTCGTTTAAATTGACCTCAATAATATCAGCATACTCCGCATTTTCATCGGCTGACATTAACTCTGGGTTTGCTAACCATTCCTCCATTTTGGCAATACGACGAGTCAAGGTCATCGCATCCTGATAGCCCCTGGCGATCATGTTTTTCATTAGCACAATATTAGAGCGCAGATATTCCGCCACCGTGTCCGTACTCAACTTAATCGTACAACCCGCACACGATCGCTCTGCCGTGGCATCCGTTAACTCAAACGCCTGCTCTAACTTCAAGTCCGGTAAGCCCTCCATCTCCATCACCCGACCATTAAACACATTTTGCTTGTTCTCGGTGGCGACAGTGAGCTTACCCTGTTGCATGGCTACCCAGGGAATGGCGTTGACGATATCCCTGAGCGTTACCCCCGGTTGCAACTCACCGGTAAACTTGACTAACACGGACTCTGGCATATCCAAGGGCATCACCCCCAGAGCCGCCGCAAACGCCACCAACCCGGAACCGGCGGGGAAGGAAATACCCAGGGGGAACCGGGTGTGGGAGTCGCCCCCCGTGCCTACGGTGTCCGGTAAGAGCATCCGATTGAGCCAGGAGTGAATGATGCCATCTCCCGGACGCAGGGCAACCCCTCCGCGAGTGGAGAAGAAGTCGGGTAAGTCCTTGTGGGTTTTGATGTCTACGGGTTTGGGATAGGCCGCTGTATGGCAGAAAGTTTGTAAGGTGAGGTCGGCATTAAAGCCCAAACAGGCCAGTTCTTTCAGCTCATCCCGCGTCATCGGCCCGGTGGTATCCTGGGAACCGACCGTGGTCATGATTGGTTCGCAGGAGGTTCCGGGACGCACACCGGGCAGTCCGCAGGCTTTGCCCACCATTTTTTGCGCCAGGGTAAACCCTTTACCGGTATCGTTGGGCAGACTGGGACGGGTGAATAGGGGACTCGGTTCATATCCCAGGGCTTCACGGGTTTTATCGGTTAAGCTGCGTCCGATGAGTAGGGGAATGCGTCCACCGGCACGAACTTCATCGAGAATGGTTTCGGGTTTGAGGGTGAAGGTGGAAATGACTTCTCCCGCTTGGTTGGTAATTTCCCCTTTGTAGGGATGGATGGTGATCACATCGCCCGTGTTCAGTTTGCTGACATCGCATTCGATGGGGAGTGCGCCAGAGTCTTCAGCCGTGTTGAAGAAGATGGGGGCAATTTTACCACCGAGAATGTATCCTCCTGCCCGCTTGTTGGGTACAAAGGGGATATCTTCGCCGATGTGCCAGAGAACGGAGTTAATGGCAGACTTGCGGGAGGAACCGGTTCCGACAACATCGCCGACGTAGGCGACGGGATGGCCGTTTTCTTTGAGTTTGGCGATGGTTTGCAACCCTTCCGGCATCCGCGACTCTAGCATAGCCAGGGCATGGAGGGGAATGTCGGGGCGAGTGGTGGCGTGGGGTGCGGGGGAGAGGTCATCGGTGTTGGTTTCTCCGGGCACTTTGAAGACGGTGACGGTGATGGCTTCAGCCAGTTTGGGACGGCGGATAAACCAGACGGCGTTTGCCCAAGCGTCGATCGCTTGTTTGGCATAGGGGTTCACGTCTGAGAGTTCTAGAACTTCATTAAAAGCATCAAAAACCAGGGTGATTTTACTCAGAGCGCCAGCCGCTTCACTGGCCATGCCGTTATCATTGCTTTTGAGGATATCGACGAGCGATCGCACATTATATCCTCCCACCATCGTCCCCAGCAGGTCGATCGCCCCCTGATGGGAAATCAACGGACACTGGATCTCATCTTTCGCCACAGCAGTCAGGAACCCGGCTTTCACATAAGCCGCTTCATCCACTCCAGGCGGAATGCGATCGCGCAATAACATCAGCAGTTCTTCTTTCAGCTCCTCTGGCGGATTTTTCAGCATCTCGCACAACTCGGAGGTTTGAGCGGCATCCAAAGGCAAGGGAGGGATACCCAGAGCAGCCCGTTCTTGGGCATGTGGACGATAATCATCTAGAAACATAAGCGTTGTAGTTCTCCTGATTCGTTTCTCTCATTATGAAGGAGTCTCCCAGTGTAGCGCCCGATCGACTCAGGAAAACGTATCCTTTGCTCCGTAATGGTTATCAAGTTCACGAACTAGAAGCAGAAGATATAATTTATGCAGAAGCCCAAGATTACCTAAATCAGGAGGAAAAATGGTCAGAGAGCGTTGGACAGATGAAAGGATTGATCGGTTAGCGGACAGTGTAGATGAACTTAGAGACAGCATAGATGGGTTGAGAGTAACTAGCCAAGCTTTATTGCAAGTGGCAGCTCAACATCAACAAGAGATGGAATTAATTAAGGAGCGACAAGCCGAAAGCGATCGCCGCATGGAATTATTAACGCAACGACAAGCGGAAAACGATGCCAGGTTTAATGTGTTACTCGAAGAAGTTCGGTATTTGATTCGCCGAGAGGGAGAGGATTAAGAGCGATAATGCGACCCATCGCTGGTGCGATCGCACCACAATTATGCTTGTCCCTTGCGAGTCATTCCAATTCCAGACAGATAAAGATCGGGAACTTTATACCGTTCCACCTCATTTTCACTCCCTTCATAAATTGACAGCAACCCGACTTCCCTCGCTAGGCTCAACTGATCGTCGAATCCTGTTATCTCAGTTGCTTTAAACGGAGAATACCCAATCTCCTTCAGGCGATCGACTAATTCTTCAAGCTCCCGAAACTCTTCATTAATTAAAGCATTTAAGGCTTGTTCTGAAACTTTTTCCAGAGAAGAGCTTAAAGCACGGGGACGAATAATCGTCTTCTCATAGGGATTCTGTTTCTGTTCTCTCTGTTCCCAGTTTCTAGCTTCTGCAAAAAGTTGTAAAAGAGCGCGAGGACTGTGATTATCACTTCCATCAGCGATGCGTTTCCAGACCCAATTTCGAGTAAAGGCAGATTTACCACCTCTCATTCGTTCTCCCACTAGAAGATTCCAGATTGCAAAGACTTGTGATTCACTTAAACGATCGTAATTGTTCCAAATTCCACCTTGATCAACTGATTCTACCATTTGTTTAAAGGTTTCAGATTTCAATGCTTGTTTGATCGGAACCTTAAAGAACGTTGCCTTATCTTTCCAGACTAAAGTCACTGAACGCCCATAAGAATGGCTTTTATTATCAAATTTTAGCGTTCTCCAGATATCCTCGCGCAACAAAACTTTGAATTTCAAATATTGCAGACTCTCACCTATATCTGTTACTAAAGACAGTAAACCTTCAATCGCTTGAGTCCGTCTATCTCGATCGGGCTGAGTATTGCCAAAGCCTGTGTCCAATCCATCAATGAGTAGGAATAGAGGAGATCTTACCGCGCCATCAAAACGGGTTAACCAATCTCTGGATAATAAGCCAATTTGAGAAATAGGTAGGAGATTTTCAAACCAGCGAACGACTTCTAATTCGCTCCTTGGATGGCTTCCTAAAACTTCTAAAAAAGCTGTATCCGGTTTAGGTGCTTCTCCATCCCAGGAAATCCAGCAAGCTAAACAAATTTGTAGCAACCAAAAATCTCGCCAGTTCTTTCCATTCCTTTCTAATATTTGACTAATAAAACTAAATCCTTCCGAATTGATTATCCAAGGACGATTACCTTTAAGAGGACTCGGAGATAAAACAACAATAGAATTAAAATTTGAGTCTTCTAGTAAGCGTCTAAAAATTGCTGTTTTACCCGTTCCTTTTCGACCTAGAATTAATGAAATATTCGATTGAAGTGCCCTGTTAACCAAGTCAGTTTGTACAAAGGTTTCTAGAAAATTATCTTGGGATTCTGCTGTTCCTCCTGAGAATCGCAATTCCTGCAAAATTTGGTTTTTACTACTTGACAAATTACTGGGAATCTGCTCTTCGCTGGCTGTAGGTAGAAAGCGCTCTAGCCATTCCGCGATCGCCTCAAAATCACGCCATGCATCGCGATTAAGCAAGATTTTGTCTGAAGTAGCAATAACTTCACGATAGGGAATAAAGTGGGTAATTTCAGGGGCTTTAATCGGTTCTGTACTCGATCGCTTTTCCCGTAAAATAGACAGCCATCCTTCAATCCAATCAATGGCTCGATGTTGATATCTCTCCACCACTTCTGGTGCTTGACTCGCAGGTATGGGAGAAACAAGAAATCGAGGTTCTGGTGTTAAAGATAATTTTGTTCGTCTTGTCTTTGCTGAGAGTAAAGCGCGAACGAGTTCACCTGTCCCGACTAGAGTTTGAGGATGGGGAAAAAATACAATAATAGCTAGGTCAGCTAAATCAAATAGCAGAGGAGCATTCAGGGGCGTAATTCCTGTCCTCGCATCGAGTAAAATAACATCAGGCTTAAACGTTAGATTGTGACTGAGAGCTTCTATCAACTGCCGTAATGGGTTCTGGTCTTCACGATACCATGCACCTGGATCAATAAAGTTGAGCAAACGAGCATAATTCGCATTTGGTAATCCTGCTGGCAGGCAATAAATTTCCTCTGTTTCTGATACTCTAATAATATGATTTTGGATGTTAGGATTTTCCCCTCGATCCAAACTCAATAAAATAGAAACCAAACCCTGTCCCTCCTCAATTTCATCTTCTTTTCCCCATAAAGCGGCTAACCCTGGTGCTTCTAAATCCAGATCCACACAGAGTACAGTTCTTCCTCGACTGGCAAGAATTTGAGCGGTATAAGCCAAGGCTGTCGATCGCCCCACTCCACCTCTGAGAGAATAGAAAGTAGTTACAATGGGGAGGTCAAGGTCATCATCGAGATCGGATGGAAACAGGATTGCTTCAGGATCGGGGGATTTGGCTAATGCTTCCGGCCAAAGGGGTAAGTCTTCTAAGGTAGAATCAATAGGGAGAGAACCGGCCCATTCTTGCTCTTCAGGAGTAAGCAAATCTAACCACTGAATAGTCAAGTCTTCCAGTCCTTTTAAGGCTATATTCTTGCGTTCTGCGGGTGATTTTCCCTGAAATTCTGGAGAAATGACAGCAATACGCCAGCCCATAAAAGGATCGGGTTGAACTCGCAAGTCTTGAACCTCTAAAGTAGCCGATGACATATTATCAAGAATATGTTGTTTAAGATCTTGGTGATTCATCGACTTTTCCTCCTAGATTGACGACGAAGTTGCTGCTGTATCTGTCTGGTTAATTGTTTGGCTCCATCTAGTAATTCTGCAATAGAGATACTACTATCCAAACTGAGTTGATACCGTAAGGATGTATCCCAGGATTCGATAAAAAATGTCTTTGCTCCTTTAGAGTCGTGCAAATCTGAGAGGCGAAATTTTGCAGCTTCCCATAAACCCCGGAGATTATGTCCCTCATTACCATGCTTGGGAAATCCCACATTGCGATCGCGCAGTAATGCTTTTAGGCTACATTCTATCGCATATCCAGCCATATAAACACAGCCGATTGAGGTCGATCTGGCTTGGTAAATCGCGTCTGCATCATTTCCTCGCTCACGGGCAAGATCTAGCCAATCCTGGGATTGGTTGGGATGTTGAGAAGCCATAGTCATATCAAGTCCGTTGGATCAGTTACAGTATGTCATTGTGAATGGAACGCAGTGGAATGAAGCAATCTCAACCATCTCGGTAGTTTTGGAGATTGCTTCCCTGCGATCGCAATGACATGCCCTATCACTCAATTATCCACCAGTAACCGAGACGAAGCATTGCGACCAAACTCCTCTGGAGCATATTGTAAGTGCGCTTCTGCACCCGGCCAGAGATAGGAACCCGGTGTAACGGATCGCGCCAAATAATGCACTTCATAGATCCCAGGGGTGAGGCGATCGCCGTAAGCCACCACTCGGTCTTTGTACACCTGTTGGTAGTCGATTTGCCAACTATCGGCATCCGCTTGCACTGCTTGATTCGCCGTCTGAAACTCTGTATTCACCGCCTCGAAACCGGCTGGGAGGGGGTCTGTAATCACCACATGATCCACGGGATGATCCGTAATAATCTCTAAGGCTACGTCAAACACTTGACCCGCTTCTACTTCAAAGGGTTGGTCGCGATCGTAGAGTCCCGTGGTTCGCAGCACCTCCTCCTCATTCGCTCGGCGCACCTGACGCACCACCCGCAGACCATTTAACCGTCCCGGTTGACTTCCCGTTAAGCGGTAGCCATAGGAGACGAGATAATGGAGGTTTCCGGGGCCAGATTTTTGCAATACTAGATCGCTGTTTCCCTTGGGTAACTGAGCCATGGGGACGCTCAAATTCCAGGTCGAATTCTCGTAACCCTGAAACTGGGTATTACCCAAACTTTGACCCGCAAACGTCACCCCTACGCCAAAATTGGGGGGCGTGCTTTCCGTTTGTGCGTAGGCAACTAAAGCATCCAGCGCTTGGGCATTATTATAGGTACTGCCCCAAGTGCCATTGCGACGCAAGGAGAGCAAACTGGTTAACAAGCGCCCAGTTTCTGCGGGGGAAGCATCTTGGGCAATGAACAAACGCAAGGCTTCCGCTTGTGCCGTGGTTGCTGAGGACAACCATTGATAGCGTTCGGGTAAATTAATCGTTGCCCTGCGTCCCGTCTGATAGATAGACTCGCGAATTTGATTAAACAGGCTTTGGCTTTCTGTCCTCCATTGGGGGAAATTGGACAAGTAGCGAGCTAACTTAATCTGCGTAACGGGATCGAATTCGCTGCGGACGCTGTAGATATCCGAGAGGAACTCATTTCGCACATCTCCCCAGGCAGCTAGAGCGATGAGGGTTTCTAGGCGCAGGGTACTTTTACAGAGGGCAGAGGTACAAAAATCCTCATTTTCGGGGTCAGCTAACAGGTCTTGCAGATAGCGCTTGAGTGGGTCAACTTGGATACCGTCTGGGGAAAATCCGGCGTTGGATGCTGCCGCGATCGCCTCGGCCACATAGGGCGTAAGATACGGGTCAGACTGGCGCACTCCTGGATAGCTACTAAATCCGCCATCTTCCCGTTGCAGACTCGCGAGTTGATTGAGTGCCTCACTGGTTTTTTGGGACAGATTGAAGGTATTTACAGCTTGTCCATATTGGCTACTCAAGCGTTGCAGACTTGCCGCAATCAGCAGTTGACTTGCCATGGGTTCGGCAAAGGGCAGGGGGTTCTCGGCAAATACCTGTTGAGCAGGCGCGAGAATTTGGGGCATTAAGGTACTGGCGAGGTTAATGTCTAATCCTCCCGTATCGATGGCGGTATCGGGCGCAACATTGACCGGTAGGGTGACGGTGTTGGTGCTGGTTCCGGACTCGACCACCTGTTCAGTCACTTCTAATGCTTTAATCTCTAAGGGCACTTCAAAGGCATCCACGGGTTGGCCGTTGAAATTAGTCGCAAAGGTTACCGTAGCTGTACCAGGTTCACTGACGGCTACGGGGAACCTCTCGCCCAGGGTTCCCTGACTCGATCGCACCTGACGAGAGTCCATACTATTATTAGTAGACTCGAAGGTTAACCCGCCACTGACGGTTCCGGTGATGTCTAAGTTACCGGTGGCTTCCGTGGTATTGGTGATCGAGAGACCAGCATTTAGGCGATCGCCCGGTCGCACGAATTGGGGTAAAATCGGATTCGTCAGGATGGGCTTACTGGTGATAAATGTGGTTTCCCCATTGCCGAAGCGCAGACTACCATCTTTGGCAACTACCATCACCCGCCAGGTGGTCAGGTCATCGGGTAGGGTAAACGTGACACTGGCTTGTCCCTGGTTATTGGTAATCACGGAACCGTTGTAATAGGCCAAGGGTTGGAAGTCTCGACGGGTGCGCGTGTCGGCTCCTCCCGCAGAAAATCCACCGCCATATCCCCAACCTTTAGCCAGGGGGGAAGCTTGGGGTTGCAAGACGACATCGGGACGGTTATCGCTAAACCGGGTAGAGATGGGTTGCTCGGCGTATACGGTGTCGAGCAGGTTGGGGGCGCGATAGCCCGTCAGTTGTAAGATGGCTTCGTTGACCACCATTACTGTCAGTTCTCCTGCTACCGGTGAGCCGGTGTTATCCCTGAGTTGTAGCTGTACGGTTTGGGATTCCCCTGGTTGCCTTCGGGGATTAGATGGGGTAGCTTCGACAGATAAGAGGCGATCGCTCAAATCAATCTTAAAGGGCGCAAACCCGATTTTGACCAAGTTATCCACATCTTCAGGATTTGCGGTTTCCAAGGACTCGCCCTGACGCACCAGAACCGCCTCGAATGCGGCATTCGGTAGCATCTCTGGCGTGACTTCAAACTGTACTTGGGGGGCCCCGCCTTGCACGGGTTGCAGGGCTTGGAATAGGGGTTTATCGCGGATAATGGCAAAGTAGAGTTGCCCCTGTTCATAGGGAGATTGAATCAGCGCGGTTGCCGTATCTCCGGGCTTATAGGTCTCTTTGTCTAGTTTAATTTCTAGCTTATCTTCATCTCCTCGACCCCAACGCACCCCACTGCCTCCGGTTGCCCAGATTTGCAAGTCGGTAGCAGTGGCGCTATTTTGACTGCCTGCAAAGTTAGCACGGATGCGATAGGAACCGGAGTCCGGGGGCGTGAGTTCAGCCGTGGTGGGGGTTTGAGCGGAGCGGACGAAGGTTTCGCCCACGGTTTCATATTCGACTTGGGTGCGATCGCTCCGTCCTCCTTCCACCACACGAGTTACGCTAGAGTAGGTCATTTTCTGTAACTCCAGTCTCACCCGCTCTCCCGCTTTCGGGTTCCCCTGTGCATCGGTAACCACCACTTCCACAGGAAAGGCTTGCCCCGCATCCGCCACAAAGTTACTCTTCAGACCGATAATATTGGCACTCGGCAACACAGTCAGGGTTTGCGAGTCACTCACGGACAAATTCGAGACATCCGAAACCGACACATCCACCTGATAGGTCATGGGATAGGGCAAATCGGCATCTAGGTTAAACCGTTGCTCCCCAGAACCGGAATCATCCAGGGTTTGCCGCGTTTGCAACACTTCCGTTTCTACCACAGGCGCTTCTTCCGGCCAAAACCATTGCGGGCCAAAAGTATACCCTTGCCATTGCTGGGGATTAAACTGGGTTTGGCGACGAGTGACATAATATTCTGCGCTGCCACCAATAACAGGAGCGCCAAACAGATAATTACTGCTCGTTGTGGCTGTGATAGAATCTCCGGGTTGGGCCACCTCTTGATTTAAGCCAACTTCCACCTTAAAATTGGGCGGATTAAATTCAGCCACCTGGAAGTTACCGGTTAAGGTAATGCCAGAACCTTCGGCACGAATGACATATTCTCCCACTTCCTGAGTTTTGGCTAAGGGAACCTCCAGGGAAAATGTGCCAAAACCGTTCGTTCTATAGTTTCCTAAGTCCGTTTCCTTGCCTTTGGGGTCTTGAATTTTCACCCGATAATTGGCTCGCGTATCGGTTTTCAGGTCTCCCTGTTCCAGATAGTACGCCACTCCGGTAAATGTGGCTTGCTCTCCGGGTTGATAGAGCTGGCGATCGGAAAATATTGTACCTCTAGAAACAGGTTTTGTATCTTCCCAATCGGCATAAATGCCATAACCATAAGCCCCACTATAAGACTCAGTGCGGGTGAATGCCCAATCTTGACCTTCTCTGGCAATAACGAGCAGTTCGGGAGCTTCAGAAAACCGACTTCCTCCCATACAACTTCGCAAGTTTTGGGCCGTTAATTGTAGTAATCCTAAATCATCGGTTTGTCCCGTGGCACAAGCTCTAGGTTGGGGTCTCGATTTTGCTCCTAATTGGGATTGATAAATCTCTACTGTAGCACCAGGAACGGCTTGCCCATCATCTAGGTGATTGACACGAATTAAACCCGACTCTGGGAACCATTGGGCAAATACTCCCAGATTGGTCAGTTCTACTAATCCATAAAAGGTGGGGGTATTCCATTGCCGCTCCCCATTTTCTTCATAGGAGTTGGTTCTGGCTTTCACCCCATAGGCGAGTAGTCCTGATTCTCCGCCTAATTCTGATTTTAAGTTGACTGAATTAATAAGGGTTTGGTTTTGTTGACCAGAAACTTGATAGGATTGCCATTGATTTTCGGAGGGTAAAATATCGTTGCCATTCCCTTGAGGATAGGCAGAGTCTACATAGACTAAATCGGTGGGTTCTAGGGGACGAAATGCGGCTTGATATTCTCCATCGGGGAGGTTAACACTGGAAATATCAAGCTGTAAATCTTCAGTGTTAGGTAAAATATTTAATCCACGCTGCACCCAAATATCCGCAGCTACATTTCCCGTCTCGTATTGTAGAGTAACTGGATTTTCTAGGGTTTGCCCAAATCGATCCTCTAATTCAGAGCCGATGGTAATCGTATAATTGGTATCCGGCTCTAATGCCCAGGGGTTAAGCTGAATTAGGTTGGGTTCATAGGTGAATCGCACTAGGGGAGGGGCGTTGGGTGCGGGAGGGGGATTTATCGTAATGGTATTAACGGCAGATTCGGCGACAATGGGATTATTAAATCTCAATTGGGGGCTACCTTTAATAAATCGCCCATAGGTTCCACCAGGGCCGGGTTCGCCGGTGGTTTCGAGTTCGTCAAAGTTGAGGGCGTTGTAGGTTTTAAATTGACTAGAAAAGGGGATTTCGCTGGCTAAGTTGCCGTTAGCGGGTTGTAATCCGGCGGAGATTTCTAGGCTGTAGGGGGTGTTTTTTTCGAGGTTTTTTTGGGGGGTAATGATATAGTCGTATTGTTGCTGGGAGGGATCGAATTCTGTTTGGGGCGTGAGGTTTGTGCTGTTTTCATCGAGGGCAATATTCAGGGCAATGTCGCGATCGCTCCCCGCAGAGACTAAGCGAGTATGCTCGGCTAAGGAATTTAGGTCTAAGGGAACATTGGAGGTAAATTTGAGTTGGGGATTAATATCTACCGGTTCCGGGTTGCCATTGCTGTCTAGATTCGTGCCCGGAAGATTGGAAAGCTGAATGGGAAGGGTGTTAAATGTCCAAGCAAAATCCCGGTCTAATTGATGGTTATTCAGGTCTTTTAAGCCTTGTTTGAGCGTTACTTGTACCCTGGTAGCTAAGGGAAGGGCGCGATCGGCTTGAAATCCTACCATGCGCGGGGTTAAAAAGCGAAATGTTCCCGGTATTCTGGGGGTAATTTCAAATTTATTGAGTAAGTCTCGTTGTTGGGGAGAGTCGAGACTTTCTAGGGGAATCAGAGGATCGGTAAAGATCACATTAATTTGATTCAGGGGTTTAGCTTCTTCCGTGGGGTTAATGCTCTCAATCCAAGCGGGGGGAGTGGCTAAGGGGAGGGGAGAGACGCTAGGGAGGGGTTGATTTCCCGATCGCATCCCACCGATTCTACATCCTGTCAAGGTCAGCACAAAGAGCAAGATGAATACTAATACTCTATGCTTGCGGTAATATTGGCCAATCCCACGACGAAGTTGGCGGTATTGTCTTATTCCGAGCATGGCGCGACGACGGGACATTCTCTCTTCCCTCAGTGAATCTGATCTTGTCTTACCTGATGGGAGTAGCGTTTGGGAAGAGTTTGTAGATATACTTTACAATCTGTGACTTAATGTGATGACTCAGCGTTGTCAGAATCAAGTCTGGTTAATCTCAAAAGAGAAGCCCGGTTAATGGAAAAAAAAGCGGGCAAGATGCCCGCACTCCTCGAATTCTTTGATATGACTGGAGTGGGAGCATCTTGCTCCCTGGATTTTTAATTAGGGTATTTAAGCGAACTTGATATTAATGGGAAAAAAAAGCGGGCAAGATGCCCGCACTCCTCGAATGGCTGAATATTACTGGAGTGGGAGCGTCTCGCTCCCTTGGTTTTTAATATCAAGTCCGTTGGATCAGTTCTAATATGTCATTGCGAATAAAACGCAGTGGAGTAAAGCAATCTCAACAATCTCGATAGTCCTAGCGATTGCTTCCCTGCGGTCGCAATGACAACTATTCAAACGGACTTGATATAATGATGGTATTTCCGCGAAGCGGACATGAATAACCGGACTTGATATAGCTAGTCTAAATGAGTTGTGCAACAGGAAAGTCCCTCTCCCTATATCCCTCTCCCAAGGGAGAGGGACTTTTCCCCCTTCTCCCTTCGGCTAGGCTCAGGGCAATGCCTGCGGGAGAAGGGGGTAGGGGGATGAGGGGCAGGTATTACATAACTCATTTAGGTTTGCTATATAAGATCATCCGATCGCCATAAAACCCATCCTACTCAATCCCAAGGCTAAGACCCCAGTTTTTGGGGAACTTTCAAACCCGCTAAGGCTTGATTATATTCTTCGAGTTCAACTTTTACGGGTTTAACGCCCCAAATTTGTTCGCAATATTCACGAATGGTGCGATCGCTAGAAAATTTGCCCATGCGGATTGAATTCAAAATCGACATCTTGATCCAATTCTCTTGATCGGCATAGGCCAGATCCACCTTATCTTGACAATCAATGTAATCCTGATAGTCAGCAAACAGCATATAGGGGTCATTGTACATCAAGGAATCCACCAGAGGCTTGAACAGGTTGCGATCGCCATGGGAAAAGAATCCAGAAGCAATGCGATCGATCGTTTGCTTGAGTTCCGCATTTTGTTCATAATACTCCCAAGGCTTATATCCCTGTTGTTTCAGCTCTGCCACCTCTTGAGCCGTCAAACCAAACAGGAAGAAATTCTCTGCACCCGCTTCTTCCCGGATTTCAATATTTGCCCCATCTAACGTACCAATAGTCAGAGCGCCATTCATGGAAAACTTCATATTTCCCGTTCCCGATGCTTCTTTACCCGCCGTCGAAACTTGCTCGGATAAATCGGCACAGGGATAAATTTTCTGCCCCAAGGACGCATTAAAGTTAGCCAAGAAAACCACCTTAATTCGACCGCGCACATCGGGGTCTTTATTCACCACTTCAGCCACGGAATTAATCAACTTAACGATTAACTTGGCCATAAAGTATCCCGGTGCAGCCTTACCCCCAAAGATAAAGGTTCTCGGTTGAATCTTCAGACCTGGATTCTGCTTAATCCGGTTATACAGCGTGATAATATTCAACACATTCAGGTGCTGGCGTTTATATTCATGAATCCGCTTTACTTGAATATCAAACAAGGAGTTGGGATCGATTTCCAACCCATTGTGAGTGCGGATATATTCCGCCATCAACTGTTTATTGTGCTGTTTAATCTTGTGCCACTCCGATCGAAATTCTGGATCTTCGACAGAGCTTTCCAGTTGACGCAACTGATCCACATTTTTTAACCACCCTTCGCCCAACTTACGGGTAAAAAGTTCTGACAATTTGGGATTACTTAATAAGAGCCAACGACGGGGGGTAACTCCATTGGTCTTATTGTAGAATTTCTCCGGCCAAAGCTTGTAAAAGTCTTTCAGAGTATCCTGTTTGAGTAATTCTGTATGTAAGGCAGCCACTCCATTAATGGCATGGGAGCCGACACAGGCTAAATTAGCCATGCGGACTTTCTTTTCTGCGCCTTCTTCAATCAGGGAGAGACGGCTGAGGAGTTCTAAATCATCAGGATACCAATGCTTGACATCTTCGAGGAAACGATGGTTGATTTCGTAGATAATTTCCAGATGACGGGGAAGAACGGCTTCAAATAGGCTCACTGACCACCGTTCTAAGGCTTCTGGCATTAGGGTATGGTTCGTGTAGGCAAAGGTTTTTTGGGTAATGCGCCAGGCGATATTCCAATCAAAGCCATGTTCATCAAGCAATAAACGCATCATTTCGGCGATCGCCACCGTCGGGTGAGTATCATTGAGTTGAACGGCGGTCGTCTCTGGTAAATTATCCAGAGTTTTATGACGCATCAAGTGAACCCGGATAATATCCTGGAGGGAACAAGAGACAAAAAAGAATTGTTGCTCCAGTCGCAGTTGTTTCCCTTGGGGAGTATTGTCATTGGGATAGAGAACTTTGGAGATAGTTTCAGAGCGCATTTTTTCCGAAACTGCACCATCATAGTTCCCCGCATTAAACTCACTGAAATCAAAATCATCACTCGATTCTGCTTTCCATAACCGTAGGGGGTTAACGGTATTGGTATCATAGCCAGGAACCGGCGTATCATAGGGAATCCCCATCACCGTTGTACCGGGAATCCAACGAATTCTTGGCCGTCCTTTTTCGTCGTGGTAGGTTTCCGTATGGCCACCAAATTTGACTTCTACAGCTTGATCGGGACGAGCAATTTCCCAAGGATTACCCAGACGTAACCATTTGTCAGGAATTTCCGCTTGCCAGCCATCCTGAATAATCTGATGGAAAATTCCGAATTCATAGCGAATCCCATAGCCGACGGCAGGAATTTCTAGGGTAGCTAGGGAGTCGAGGAAGCAAGCAGCTAACCGACCTAAACCCCCATTACCTAAGCCGGGATCGGGTTCGTGTTCGAGGATTTCTTCGAGATCGAGACCCGATTCTTCGACCGCTTGACGGACTCGCTCATAGAGGTTCAGATTAATCAGACTATTGCCTAAATGCCGACCCATGAGAAATTCGGCTGATAGATAATAGACGGTTTTTACGTCATTTTCCAGGTAGGTTTTCAGGGTTTTGAGCCAACGACTCAGGAGGCGATCGCGCAGAGTATAGGCGAGAGCCATGTAAAAATCATCTTGGGTGGCTAAGGATTCATACTTTCCTTGTAAGTAAAATAAGTTATCTGCAAAGGCACGTTTAAGTGTCTCTACACTCATTCCTGTCCGGTCATCTTCAATCTGAATCGGACATTGTTCTTCAGGGATCATACGTTCGTTCATACAGTTCTTGCAGTTCTCGCCATAGTGGTGATGTGCCATTCTACAGCCTATTCAAAAACTGAGAACGAACTTTTGATGCATTTTTAAGATTTGCTTGATTCCTGAAACTGACTTTACCCCCTACCCTCTCTAATAGACTGTTGAGTTACCATCCCAACAGAGAAACCGCCGATTCTTTTTCCCAAGAGGATTTGAGGGCTTCTGGCACAGCCGTAGCGTTGGTGTCTGCGGCTGAACCGATCCGGGTTTCAATGCAGAAGGAGGCGGTGTTAAATCCGCCGAAGCGCTTCACGGTACTGGTTCGCATCCGAATATCGTCCGAATCGCTGGCGAACGAAAATCGCTCGATCGCGCTCATGGTTTCATATTCGGTAATTAAGTTCAGTCCGTCTTCATCATCCATTTCATACTGTCCAGCCACGGGGACAATTTCTGCATAGCCTTTTTCCCGCAAGAGTTTACCTTTGCGCGGGTTATCCACATCAGGAACGATCACCATCACCGTTGAATCTTCATGACCTTCTCCTTCCCGATCCCAACCCATACTGCCGTGCCATTGCACCAGTGCGCCTCCGGCAGCTAATTGGCCATCCACTTCATGCATGGTGCAAATTTCTTGCACTCTGGGATCGTCTGGAGTTAAGGCGCTAACGGTGATTTCGAGTTCTCCCAGTTCTGCACGCCGAAAGGCCAGGTGATGGGTTGAACGCCGCGATCGCCATGTGCCTGCACTGCGCTGAAAAAACTCCATTGCATCCATCTAGATTAACCTCCTCGATTTCTGGGTAACGATTTTGACGTTTGTATTTTAATCTCCCTTTTAGTTTACATGAGAGTCATGCTAAAAATGAATCACATCGCCAGACCGGAGTTAAATTGTTATTTGACCCGGAGCGCGATCGCGTCTCCCCAGGAGAATCGCTATCAAGTCATAATGGAATAATATTGCCGCATTCCGACAATCCATACAAAGGTCAACACTATGCAAGTCACTCTTGAACAGTTAGTTATTCTTCCCGGCCATCAACTTTTAATGAAAGACATTAGTTGGCAGATGTACGAAGACTTGCTAGACAATTTAGGAGAAAAACGCGGGTCTCGGATTAATTACAGCCAAGGAATATTAGAAATCATGACACCCTTACCCGAACACGAAGACGATAAAGTAATTATTGGTAATCTAGTAGAGATTCTGCTAGAAGAACTTGATATTGAGTTCAGAAATTTGGCCTCGACGACCTTTAAAAGTCAAACCATGAGACAAGGACTTGAAGCTGACCAATGTTTCTATATCGAAAATGAGGCAGCAGTTCGCGGTCAAAAGCGAATTGATTTAAGTGTAGACCCGCCCCCCGATTTGGCTATTGAAATTGATCTTACCTCTCGGACTCGGTTTAATAATTATGAAGCCTTGGGAGTGGGGGAACTGTGGCGCTTTAATGGTACAAGTTTAGAAATTAATGTGCTGCAAGATGGTGTTTATATTCAATCTGATGAAAGTCCTCATTTTCCTGGACTTTCTTTAACCCAAATTATTCCTGAATACCTAGAACGCAGTAAAGTTGAAGGCAGGAATAAAACCATGAAAGCATTTCGGGCTTGGGTTAGGGAGCTTCTTTAGAGGAGGTTGTGCAATAGAAGGAGTTATTTGAGTGAGCGCCATGATTTTGGACATCTAATGTCAGTTTTTTCCCGGTTATGCTCATCGGTGACTCAGGTCTTCCTCTCTATGATACCCTTATTCCTACAGAGGATTGAGGAAAAAGTCGAATGTTCAAACGCCTAGCGATCGCCACCCTCATGGGATTAACCCTGATGTTGACCAGTTGCGTTTCTGCGACCAGTGGACTGCAACAGTATGTCAATGCCACCAAAGGATATGAGTTTTTATACCCCAATGGTTGGGTGGCAGTGAAAGTTAGTGGGGGGCCGGATGTGGTTTTCCACGATTTAGTAGAGAGAACGGAAAATTTATCCGTGGTCATTAACCCAGTGGAGGGAGAGAAAGAATTAAGCGATCTCGGAACCGCAACAGAAGTGGGATATGAACTCTCAAAAACCGCGATCGCCCCGGAAAATACAGGACGCAGTGCAGAATTGGTGAACGCAGGTTCTAAAACCCTTGGTGATAAGCTCTATTACTTGTTGGAGTATGAGGTCAATATTCCTGACCAACCCCTGCGTCATAACCTCACCAGTGTGGCCGTCAGTCGCGGAAAATTGCTCACGTTTAGTTTATCGACAACGGAAAAACGCTGGCAAAAACTGCATACTCTCTTTGAACAAGTGGTTCAATCGTTTAATGTTTATTAGATCCATGATGAAATGATGACCATTCCTCCCTTGGTCTTAGCTTCGGCCTCCCCAGCTCGGTTGCGCTTACTCCAACAAGCGGGAATCTTTCCCCAAGTGCATCCGAGCCATTTTGATGAGTCCCAAGTGCAAAGTTCAGACCCAGAAACCTTGGTGAAAACCTTGGCCCAACGCAAGGCAGAAACGATCGCCCCGGAATATGAAAAAGGCGATCGCCTGCCCCTAATTTTGGGGTGTGATTCCATACTGGCAATCAACCGTCAAATTTATGGTAAACCTGCCAGCGCTGCCGAAGCTATGAGCCGTTGGCAGGAAATGCGCGGTCAAAAAGGCGATTTATATACGGGTTATGCTTTGTTAGACTTAAATCAAAAGACTTCAGTGATTACCGCAGAAGTAACGACGGTCTATTTTGCCCGTGTGAGCGATCGCGCCTTAAGAGCCTATATTGCCACCAAAGAACCCCTCAACTGTGCCGGAGCCTTCGCCATAGAAGGCAAAGGGGGCATATTTGTCGAGCGCATCGAAGGCTGTCATATGAATGTGATTGGTCTGAGCTTACCTTGTCTGCGATCGATGGTCGAGCAGTTGGGGTACGACATCACCCAATGGTGGGAGCCATCGACCTATTAAACCCCTAATGCTCTTAAGATTGCTACACTAAAGTTAAGAATCCGCAATCGACAATACTTCGGCCAAGTTTGGGGAGAAATATGGCGAATGAGCAAGCCTCCAATAAATTACTTCAGTTTCCTAACAACGTAACCTGGGAAACGGATTTAGCCCGTCTGTGTGGAGAAGACGAGTTATTTCGCGATCGCTATCAAATGTACAAACTCCTGGGACGGGGTGGGTTTGGAGTCACCTTTCTAGCTAAAGATTTAGGCGCAAACCAACAGCCTTGGTGCGTGATTAAACAACTTTGCCCTAAAGTCAAACATGCCAAAGGACTCGAAAGGGCCCGTCGCTGCTTTCGCCGAGAAGCCAAAATTCTCAGCCAGTTAGGGAATCATCCCCAAATTCCCCAAATGTTCGACTATTTTGAAGAAGAGGGGGAATTTTATCTCGTTCAAGAATACATTCAAGGGCGAACCCTCTCCCGCGAGATCCGACATTACGGCCAATATACAGAAAAGCAAGTCAAGTCCTTTCTCCTAGAAATTTTACCCCTATTAAAATTTATTCATGAGCAAGGAGTCATCCATCGGGATATTAAACCCCCCAATATTATTCGCCGACATAGTAGATCCCAGTCTTCCACAGGAGAATTGGTTTTAATTGATTTTGGTGCAGTCAAATACTTAATCCAAGAAACCGAATCGAATCATACCATTACAGCAACTGCTTCTACGGCTTTTGTGGGAACCTTTGGCTTTTCTCCCCCCGAACAATTAGCCCTACGACCCACCTTTGCCAGCGATCTTTATGCCCTAGGCATTACTTGTGTTTATATGTTAACCGGTCAGTTTTCCTCCGATGATGACCTCCCCCATTTTCGCCCTAAACAATGGTGGCGCAATAATGTGGAAGTCAGCGACCAATTTGCGGATGTTATCGATCAACTGTTGGCGGTCGATCTCGACGAAAGATATCGTTCAGCTCAGGAAGTGCTAACCGCTCTAGATCTTGCCCCCCATCTAGAGAGTTTAAACGAGTGTCTGACCCATCAACCCCAACCGAAAAAACCCGAACCCCAGGAATATATATCTCCGGCCCAGAAACGCGCTCAAGAGATCCGAGCGCGTATGGAACGGCTGCAAAAACGGCAAAAGTTGGGAACTCGCAATTTTCCCCAGCATTGGTAGCTGAAATGCTTGGCTGGGATAAGATTCATCTATTTTTGGGAATTGTTCATTACATCTGCCTGAATCGATTGAACAAACTCCACATATTGAGGGTATTCTTCCTGCCATCGATCTCTATCTTGGCGATTTTGGGCTAAAACTCGATCTAGGTTATCACGAGTTAAGAGAACTCCAAAATCTGGGGGAACTTCTTCTTCTTGATAACCCAAAATGCGATTGAGAACCCAATCGCCAATGGGCTTAGTATAATGGGAATCATCTACATAATAATTCATCTTTTCGCTTAACTCTTCTGTGTTAACCAAGTTATAATTAGAAAAATCCCAAACCGAACCCATTAACTCGACGATTTGACGCTTCCACTCTTCAAAAACTGACCATTTTCCACTGGCATAAATAGATTGCGATCGAATGACATGAGCGGGAGAAATAAATACAATTAACTCTATGTTATTTTCTTGGCAAAGGTTGACAATAGCCTTAAAGTCCTTCATATACTTTGCTGATAGCTGATAATTTTGATGCTCTATAAAAAAGAGTTTAGTTGACCCCTGAAAGCGAATTTCTGTATTGCCATCATGAATCTTAAAGTAGGGTAAAAATCCCTTGTGTGCTGAAAATTGCTCGGATTTTGGAGTGTCAAAATTAGCTTTAATAGTTTCCTGGCTACTGGCTAAGGTGTCTAAAGATAACGTAGTATTGATAGCATCTTTCCCAGAAATCTGCTTTTTTTCTAAACGGTATTCGGCAAAACCTGGCTGATTTTGGATATGGCGATCGAAAGTAAAAAAATCGAGTCCTAAAATAACGCGCTTAAGCCTAGGATTATTGACCCAAGTATGCTCAAGATATCGTCTGATTTCATAGATATTTGCCCCATTGAGACCTAAGTTATAAACGGGAGGAAAAGTATCTAGAGCGGGATGATCGGGATCTAAACCTCGTTTGACCCTAGATGAACCGAGTAAAATGGTATTGGGTTGAAGATGAATGATGTCTATGGCTTTATAGAGTCTGTCATTATCTTCTTTGTTGGGCTTGTAATCATTGAGTTCTCGGAGGGTGAAAAATTGATTGTAAACTCCATAGGGATCGATGAGAAAATTAAATCCGCCGATTATTAATAAAGGCAAGATAATCCAAAAGCCTAATAAAAGTTCAAAGGCGATCCATTGATTTTGGCGGTTTCGGCGTTTTTGATATTTTTTAGATGACATATGTTGTCTAAATATCGGATTTTACTGATCATTTTAGGGATGTTGCTCCCAAATGTCTCTGACCCAGGTAAGATCGCGGTAATTAATGCGGGCAATGGGTTCGAGGGAGGTGAGGATGGTTTTGCCATAGCTGCGGTGAAGGGCGCGGGTATCTAATAGGGCGACGACTCCCGGACGGACTGGGGCGATCGCCCGTTTCAGGTTTTGGATGGCAGTCGGTAGTAGATATTCTCGAAACCAGTCTAAGCGCCTTTGTTTATAATAGGCCACTCGTCCAGCCACGAGGGGATGTTCTAAGGAGGGGATGGGTAAGGCGACAATGATCAATAAACCGGGGGTGGGGAGGATGCTTTGATGCGATCGCCAAAATTCCCAACCACAGACTAAAATCCCATGGCTTTCTAAGCTGGTTTTTTCCACTTGTACTTTGGAGCCGAATTCACCAGCTAAAGTGGCGGCAATTTGGGCTTTGAGGGGCACATCGGCGACTAAAATAACGGTTAAATTGCTTTGATTTCCTCGCACACTGAGTAACCCTTGAATTTCAGGTAAGACTTGGATTTGAAATTGGGGGGTATTGGGGAGGGGGAGGCGATCGGGTAAATAGAGATGGATTAAATCTTGATTACTAGAGGTAAATTGAATGCAGGTGAGATCCTGGAGTCCCATTTGGGCACAATAGCGAGTGGCATTGGGTTCTCGATCCAGGGTTTGCCCAATTAAAACTACGGGTTGATTAGCCCATAGGGGAGACAGGATTGGGGCGATATCTATGGGGCCAGACCAAAGGGTAAATTGACCGGTAGAACGATGAATATCGGCCCATAGGAGATGTTCTTCTGAGGATGAAGGGAGGCTGAACTGTTGCCAGGGAGAGGGGAGGATAAGCTGATAGTCGTCGAAGTAATCGAATAATTGGGCGATCGCCTCTCGATCCTCCTCAGTCAGTAAACAGCACTCGTAGGGGTTGGGGGGATGCTGAAAAATGGATTTGGTGAGCTTAACTTGAATGTCGCGAATGGGGTCTCGGTGTTGGGGACTGGCTAACATTAAATCTGACCAGTCTTTGGGAGTTAAGCATTGGTTCACCTGTTTTCTTGTCCAGTCCTCTAGGTCATCTACACCATCAATGAGGGTGGGAATACCAAGGGGGAAGCGCTCTCCTGGGGTGTGGGGATGGAGGCGATCGCCGAAAAACTGTTCTGGAGTCGTCAACAAAATACCGGAAAAATCGGCATGGGGCCAGCGATCGGCCACCACCACCGACTTCACCCAACTGAGAGCTAAGGTCTCCTGTAATTGGGGAATTTCCACCATCTGCAACTGCTGTAAGACCTCCTGGGGCCCCACCCAAATGGCTGGCCCCGGCCACATCAACAAGGGAACCAAATAACTCACCCGATAAGGTTGTCCTTGATAAAGGGGGCGACCCGTCTGAATTAAAGCACTCCGTCCCAAACGCATAGCCCGCGCCACCAACCGGGCCATCGTTAACTGATGGGGCCAGGAAGGAGAAGCAGACAAGCGCAAAAACGCTCGCAGTTGCTGATGGACTTCCACCTCAATCACAGGTTTACCTTTGCGTCTCGCTTTTACAGGAATCAATTGCACACTTCTTCCTATTGTGACACTTGCTGCCAAACCTGCACGCCATTGAGCCAGAGAGGTCGTTTCATACCATTTCTACTTCATTGTGCAAGACTTTAGCTCTGTAAAGCCATCTGATAAAAGCTATGGAGAGTGGAGGTTTATTAATGAACTTTGATCAAATGTCGATTAAAGAGTTAAGAGCCTATGTTTTAGAGCATCGTGATGATATGGAAGCATTAGATGCTTTAGTCAGTATGAAACCGGTATTCGGCAACAAGTCGAAGCGGGAAACGAAGGCAGAATTGTTGCGATATCAGGTTAAAGATATCACATATTCTCGAAAGACGGGAGATAAATCAAAGGCAATTCCTTCTGATTCTATGGCAGTTAGTAAATAGCGTCGCTTCAAGGAGTCTAATCCGTTAATTAAGTCGGTTGAGGATAAGGATAAGTCGGCTCTTAACTGTTCCCGCGAAATTGGAAGATTGCTTTGACTTAAGTGGAGGGCAATTTCTTGTTCAGGAGGAGATAAACGGTTAAAATTCTCTTTCATGCGAGTTTGCATGGTTTGAGTGAGAATCAGGTGGTCTTCGGTGAGGAATTCAGCGATATTGCCGGAAAAAAGGGTTTGAATTAAGCTAGAGATTTGTTTAAGATAAATGGGATGACCTTCATAGTTTTTCAGGATTTGCAGGGCGCTGTCGCTCTCTCCTAAGCCGAAATTTTTCAATAGTTCTGTGGTGTCAAATCCGCCCAGTTCTAAGCATTTGATGGGATAAAGTTCTGTATCTAAAGCCATCATCTGTTGATTTTTTTCTTGACTGATGACGAGAAGGGTGGATTGATGGTCAATTTCGGTAATTTTGGTGAGTAGGGTTTGGTAATCTTGGGCTTCTGGTTTATAGTGTCCGGCGAGTTGACCGGGTATAAAAAGGTGTTGGAAGTCATCCAGGACAAGCAAGCATCGGCGATCGCGTAAAAGCTGGAATAATTGAGTCAGCAGAGGATGGGTGAGGAGAGTATCGGGATTAACCGTGGTTAAGATGTCCTCGATAATGGTATTTAAGCTAGGGGAGAATGGGATACTTTTCCAGATGATGGTATCAAATTTCTCTAAATTTAAGTCAATCCAGCGCTTCACGAGGGTTGTTTTACCAATCCCGGCGATGCCAACTACGGAAATCAGGGGAATATTTTGGTTACAGAGCCAATCAGAGAGTGTGCTGAGTTCGGTGGTGCGATCGCAGAATGTCCTGATTTTTGGAGCAAGGCTTAAATCATGATTTGATTGGGGTGCAGTGGATTTGGTTGCTTCGGTGCTGGTGGTTTGGCGATCGGTAGGGCAAGTAATATGGCTATGTAGTGACTGAACCACTTGAGAATTAACCGCTCGCTCTAACGTCCAACAAAAATTAGCTTTCTTAACTTCGTCACCTAATGCATCAGATAAGACCTTGAAAAGCTTGCGGCTCTCGTCACCGATATAGTTTTCACTGTAGCGACCGGGAATGTCTTCAGCCATTTGTTGGTAAGTCTTGCCTTCCCACAGGCCTTGAACGATGTTCTTCTGCAAATCGTCTAGATGTTTACCCGTTTGATTCTCGACTAGGCGATCGATGAACTGCAACATTTCTGTAACATCCATGAAATCAACGTAGAATAAAGGTTTCACGTATTATACCATACTTTTCACTGAGAAAACCAGGGATTTTCTGGCTTGTGCTTAATAATATGTCATAAACTTGACCAAAAAATCAGTTGTTTTCAACTTGTTTAATTCGATTAAGATCTATCATACTTGTTTTATCGTTATCGGAAGAATGTGAAATTAGTCAAATTCACAACTCTTTCAGAAGTTCAAGAACATTCCATAGAAGCCCTAGTTACAGCAAAATTTCATCTTCAATTGTTGTCAATATTGTCTTCTATGTAAAACTCTGTATCTAAATAGGTGACGTAATATGAGTAACAACAATTTACTAACTGCTGCTGTGGCTGGAGCTGTGGCTATTCTAGTGCCTGGAATGATGGTATATTACAATTTCAATGAACGGTTAGATAATGCTCAAGATGAGATTCAACAACTTCAAGCAAACCTCGATCAAACAACCCAGCAGCTTCAAGATAAGGAAAGTGTTGTGGATGAACAGGCCGAAGAAATTTCTGAGTTAGAAGGTAAAGTTTCTTTATCTCAGCAGACGCTTAGTACCAAGGAACAAGAGCTAAACACAAGAGTTCAAGAAATTAGACGTTTGCACAACGATCTTGGAACTGTAAGCAAATGCTTGACTGGGGTAGTTGAAGTAATAGATGCATCCGAAAGGGGAGATGAGGCTGGAGTAATATTATCTTTAGTCGGACTTGAAGAACCTTGCGAAAAATCTGAAAGAATTGTTCAAGAAGTTGAGAATTTTGAAAATTCTTCAGGATATCCTTATCCTGGTAATAATCCTCCAATTCAAACCAGTAATTGATATTAGCTCAAACATTGTATTGTTGAACACAATACAATGTGTTTTCGTTTTTAGAAAAAATAAACCTTGTTAGGAAGAGGCTATTGTCATGGTATGGGTAATTTTCTTTGCAATAATAATAGGAATGATTATATATTTGGCTTATTGGATAATTACCACACCGATAAAAGTCACTGCAAATGCTATAAGCGAAGCCCAATATCAAGGCAGACAAAAAAACGCAATTCATTCAATTAATGCTAAAAAAGGGAAAATTAAGATACATTTTTATTCACAAAACAAACTTAGTATTGAAGGGTATGACAATAAGGGAAAACTTATTTCGTCAGAGTGGAAAGAAGATTTTCAAGTCGCTAGAAAATTTGGTCGCGAGCTAGAACATGCTAAGTGGAGAAAAAGCTTTATATCTAAGCTAACAAGAAGTCATGAGAACCAATGGGAAGCTATATTAAATAAGTCATGGAGCGCTATAAGAGCATTGGAGGAGCGAGATCGCGTTATAGGAACGATAATTTCTGAGCCGCAAACAGACGCGATCGCTCAATTTGCAGACCAAGCATTGGTTAGTCTCTATTATAAATCAGCCCATGATAACAATCAACGGCTTTGTGATGAAATTGTTGAAGAATTAGAGCAGGCGACAAAAGACTATGAAAACGCAGAAGATGAAGATGAAAGAATAAGTATTTCCACGGCAATAAAAACTCATAAAATTAGACTGGATAAACAGAAAAAAGTGGAAAAGACACTGCGGTTAGTCGATAATGAGTTTAAGTCTTTAGAGGCTACACTTGAATTAGTTATAGAAGGAATTCGCGCAGAAATATCTTCTCATCACTTAAGTGTCAACCCAAGGCTATCTTCTTACGATTCAACTTTATTGGAACTCAAGTTACCAATTCTCGATCAAATTTGGCAATCTACCATTGAATCATCTTAGTTTGCACTTCCTTAGTATTCTTAAGCACGTTCATGCTTGTTATATAGTTATCAGAAGGAGATAAACTTGACTGATTTCAGCACTCTTTCAGAAGTCAAAGAGCATTTTATAGAAGCTCTAACTACTCTTCCTGAGCAAACCATTCTTGTATCTGGTGAATCTAATTCCACGTTTACCGAAATCAATCTTAGTGAGACGGTTAGCCAAGATATTCAACGACTGCAAAACTTATGGGAATTTCTAGAGAGCTATCGTAACTTAAAAATAATTGCCTTAGTTGGTATGGTAAATACGGGAAAATCCGCTCTAGGAAACCATCTCTTACATTGTGGAGAATCGGGTATTTTTGAAGAAGCGTGCATTCGTGAAACTTCAGAAGCTCAAGAAGCCAAGATTGACGAAGAGACTATCGTTATTGATTTACCAGGATTAGGCGCTGTTTTATGTGACGAAGATGATAAAGTTGTCCGAGGAATTATACGTCGAGCAAATCTGCTCCTACTGGTTCTTGATATTAATTATCCAATCCCAAGACACCTTTACGATTTTCTCAAAAGTGATGAAGTCATAAAAAGTGGAGGTTTGCAGCGAATCATCATTGTTGTTAATAAAATTGATTCCTTACAAGATCTACCAGAAAAAGTACAAAAAAAACAAATACAAAAATATATTAATTTCTTAACCAATGGTAATTCTCAAATGGAATTTGAAGGAATTTCAAAACTCTTTGACTATGAAATCCCTATCGTACCCTTTTCAGTTAAGCAAGCCAGAGAAAATACAAATTCCGCCTTAGAGTATGAGTTACAGCGAGTCATTAATCTTTCTCTGGAAGCAAGCTCCAATACAGCTATCTATCGTGCGGAGTATGATTTACTTCAAATAGCGGCAAATTATGTACTTATTCTGATCGGTTATGCCACAATCCAAGAAAAGAAAGAAGATTTAGATCGGCGCATGACATCATCCATTAAAGCCGTCAGATCGGAAATTAATGACTCATTACAACGAGAAATTCAGAGATTTGCCGAGCGGATTATATCTATTCGAGATTCTTGTTACAAAGAAATGAGTAATAGCTATACAACAACCAGTGCAGAACGATTTTGGCAGGGAGATAATTTTCAATGGAAGAAAGAAAGAATTAATAAATGCCGAGAACGATATAAAGAGCAAATGGTGTCAGAGTTTAATCAATTTTCCCGTAATTTGCGTACCAATGTATCAATCATCGCTCGCAGTCTGTTTGGTGATGTTCAAATCAGTGTCCCCAATGGGGATTCAATCACATCAGAGCTAAAAAGTTCTATTTATGAAATTTGGGATGCTTTTGATGATTACTGGTTTTTGGATAAGGATAGCTATACATTCAATCGCAGCCTAGATCAATCAACCAATTGCTTGAATAAAGCTGTAGATTATCTAAAGGATTGGTTATCTGAATTAGACGATCGAATTTCTGATACTTTACGCTCTAAAATTAATAATATGACTTTATTTCAAGAATACTCATACTACCTGTCTCATGCCCAATTATTAGAATCTTTTTGCCAGAAGTTTGTATCAATTGATTATTTGAGAGATATTTTTTTGAATCAACAGTAATGTCGAACTGCAATTAAAGGAGGAACAACCATGAACCAACAACTTAGCTATAAAACTTTTAGGGTTAACATTGATACTCAAACATTACTCGATGACTTTGCTCCAGTTTTTATCAAGGATATTTCTCAAAAGTTTCAACCGATTTTTGAATTAAAGGAAGATTATTGTTCTCGATTAGAAACTCATTGTCAGCAACTTCAGTCATTTTCAGAATTTTCTGCGCTTGTCACTACGTTGCGTCAATATGCCCAGAAACTCAACGATGATTTCTGGGATTGCACAGAAAATGTCCAATATTTTACTCTGGTTTTTATGGGTGCAGTGAGCGCAGGTAAAACCTCAATGATCTGCGATTTACTTAATGTTAATCCAGATCGCCTGAATCAAGAACTTCGATCTTGCAATAATTTCGAGGTTGGACGAGATGATGTCGTTATTGCTGGTGAAGTTGCTACAACGAATGTCTATGAATTTTTGGTTGATTCTAGTCGTATTCGGTTAGTTGATATTCCAGGAACAGGAGGAGTTGTTCATGATAATACAACGATCGCTCCCTTTGTGAATAAAGCAGATTGTGTAATCTTCTTATGTAATGCTCAATCCGATCTAACTCGTGATGACTATGATTTTGTAGTTAGTCATATTGTAGGTCTCAGAGATACTAATGAGCTAACACCTAACACTGCTTCTGATAAAAAAGCTTTGATTGTTATCAATAAGTGGAATACGGTGGCACGAGATTTACCCTCTGAAAAGCAAAAGCAACAATGGCAAAAAAAACAAGAGTGGATTCTTTGGGGTGACAGCAAGACTAAAAAAAATGGAAACTTTAAAGGTTTAAGCGATCTGTTTAAGCGAACATTAACTATTGTTCGAGCGACTACCAGTCAAAGAATTTTTGACGACGAAACTGGAAGCTACGATCGCTATGGACAGCTTGAGCTTGAAGAAGTAATTGATGCTCTTAAAAATATTTTACTGGAAGAAGGACTGCAAATCAAGCTGGAACGTCCAAAGATTATTTTGAAAAAATCTTTATCTGAGAGCAGAGAATTATTAGCCAACGAAAGAACTCAACGCTCGGTTGATGAATTGGTTGAAAAGCTAAAACAAATGGGAGTTAAAATTGCAGTTGACTCCAATTCGATTATGATCCTTTTGAATTCTCGGTTAGATAATTTACAGAATCGTTTGAAGAACGATCTTTTTTACCAAATCAAAGAGGGATTCGATCAATGGAGACCTAGTGTTTCTGTGATGGATCGAATTAAGGGATTGTGGCCTAAACAGTGGTGGGGGTCTGACACATTTGGAGCAAAAGCAGTACAAGAAGAATTAAAGTCACGTTGGAAAAGTGAGATTGAAGATCTATTACGTCAGAGTATTAGACCCCAAGATATTAAACGGACTGTTAGTGACGAAGCAGATTCGATTGGCAAACTGTTAGAGGCTACTTTTAAAGCACAGCTTGCTGAACTACAAAATGAAGTTCTCAAAGAGAAATTGTCAAGGGGAGTATCGATCAAGTCATTTGATGGAGGTAATTTAGGCTTAAGTGGTTCTGGAAAAGCACTTGAAGAGGCAGTTAACAAAGCTGTCTCTGAAATTCAGCGTAGCATTGTAGATGATATTATTGGTATTGTCACGGTTGATGCAATTCTGGCTGTATTGCTTGGTGTCTTTCTCACTCCTGTTGGTAGTGCGGTATTTTTTGCGGTTCGTCGTTGGATGACCGGTCAAGCAGAAGAGAGGAAAGCGAAACAGCAACTTGAAGACCAAATTTGGCGTGTAGCTGATGAGGCATCTACTGAATTACAAGAAAAAGTCGCGAATAAATTGCGTAATACTGTGCAGCAATCTGTGGATAGTATTACTCAAGTGATTCAAGGAGAACAGGAAAGCTTAAGTCAGTTGCTTGAAGCCCTTGATGTGGCGATCGCAACAGTGGAAAACACTCGCGATCGCTTGGAAATACTTTCAAAATAATGAAGCAGTTCAAGATCTGGCAATACAGTTTCTCTCGAAAAGTAATCTCCCCAGCAAAGCTGCTGACGATGCCTTGCGTATGGCGATCGCTACAATCTATGGCTTAGACTATTTGCTAACATGGAACTGTAAACATATCGCCAACGCTCAAATTCAGAAAAAGCTGGTTCAGATTAGTTGTGATGCTGGGTATGAGCTACCCACAATTTGTACACCCTACGAGTTAATGGGAATTTAAACAATGTGGAGAGATGAAATTTTAGAAGAAATCTATAGAATTCGGGAGGAACACGCTAGAGCATTCAATTATGATGTGAAAGCGATTTGTGATGACTTGAGGAAACGGCAAGCAACCAGTGACAGGAAAATTATTTCTAAGCCTCTTCGAGAACCTCGATCGCCAAAGCAATTCAACGATGTTCGCGATCGCCCGCAAACTCTAAGTAAGCCGTAATATCGATCTGTGTCAGTTCCTATAGCAGTTAAAAGTATTACCACAATCGTTGTACTGGATAGCGATCGAATATGATATCAACACTTAAAATTGGTATTTGAGTCACTAATGCTTGTGCAATTAATAATCGGTCAAATGGATCGCGATGGGGATTGGGGAGTTGTTCTAAAGCAAAAATATGGGTCAGTTCAATGGGTAAAATCTGCAAGCCGTTGACCTGTTGTTGACGGTCTATAACTTCCGAAACAGGCAAATTAATTCTGAGCTTGTTAAGCTGAATTTTGATTTGCATTTCCCAAATACTCACCAAACTGAAAGATAAAGTATTATTCGAGTTCATAATTATATGGGTTGCTTGTCTTGATAACTTTTGTGGTTCTATGGCTAACCAAATTAAAACATGAGTATCAAGTAAAATGTTCATGCTTCCTCTGTCCAAAATTCATCGGGCAGAGGATCGTTAAAATCATCACTGATCCAACCCATACCTTGATGTAAACCTAAAACCCGTTGTGGAATGTGAGAGGATTCTACTTCATTTGCAGTAGAACTTGGCATGGACTGAGCTTGCCTCTCCAGTAGAAACTCAGCAAAAACTAACAACAGTTCCTGATGTTCTGGTAGCAGCTTCTGTGATTTTCTGGATAAATCGTCTAGAATACTTAGGGTGCGATCGCTCATAATTACAGAGAGAAGACTGATCTCTACATTTATAGCACGTTCGGCGATCGCTCAGAATGACGATATAATAGTAGTGTCGCGATCGCCAATCAGCCTATGCAGACTATCCTTTTAAGCCGTGAAGCAGTTGCCCAACGTGCAAAGCATTTGTACGAAAGTCAGATTCGTCAGCAGGTGGAGTTAGACGAGAATATTGGCAAAATGGTCATCATTGACATTGAAACAGGAGACTATAAAGTTGATGAAAATGGCTTGCGTGCTGCTGACGACTTGAGTGAAAAGCACCCCAATGCTCGGCTTGTTGGATTCAAAATCGGATATAACGTCGCAGCATCTTTTGGTGGTGGTGTCATGGAGCGTGTCGTCGAGTGATTTCAGGCATCGTATCTGATGGACATCCAATTATTATCATACCTTCTCGTAAGTCTAGCAGATAATAGCCCGGTGATGTTGCCCGTACATAAAGCAATTATTCTTTGGAATAACGAGGAGCGAGAAACTCGTGTGTTCGCAACAGGACGCAGACCCCTAATTGGAACTGCTTTGCTTGCTGAATATGAGCTGGTGATTCAGTTTACGGAAGGTGGATTAGTAACGATTGATGAACTGTAGCTCGATTGAAATTTATTGATAAACTAGGCAGATCTAACCTGATAAATTAATGATTTCTAAACCTCTTCGAGAGCTTCGATCGCCCGCAAACTCTAAGCAAGCCGTAATATCTGTCTCTGTCAGCTCCGGGAAATCCTCAATAATCTCAGCCATAGAAATTCCAGCAGCAAGCCAGCCAAGAACGTCTTCAACCGTAATTCGCATCCGACGAATACAGGGTTTGCCTCCCCGTTTATCCGGCTCAATGGTCATGATGTCGCGATCGCTCATAACAACACAGAGAATGATTCTATCTATAATTTTAGCCTAAACCACCTCTGTCCAAAACTCATATCGTCTAGAATATTTATAGTTGCCAGCAATGGAGAGTGGAGGTTTATTAATGTAACCCTTGTGCTGTATCTGATAAAATCGCTGTTCTCATGGTTTGCGATCGCCACTTTCCTAAAAAATCAGATCTTTCAGCCAACTTAAAATACTCACGCCAAAGAAAATAATCCCCACGGAAACCGTTGCTCCCACTAGAGACAGTCCGAGTCCGGCTAAACTGATAAAGCCGTCATCCTCAGATAAGCCAAAACCGATGACAAAAATGGCGATCGCCGGTAAAGTATTCGTTCCGGGAATCGGAATCATCATCGACATCGACATCAGGGCGATCGCCACTCCCAACACCACTCGACCCGGTAAACTCGTACACACCGCAGTCAGCCTAGGTTTCGTTAATCCCTCAATCCTCTGAAGCCACGGAATCCCCGCATCTAGAACACCCTGAACCTTGTTGAGCGGCATTTTTCCATGCAAAACTCGTTTCGGAAACCAAGGCTGCTTCGCGCCCCAAATTAGCTGTATCGCCAGTAAAAACATCACAATTCCAAACGGAATCGAATACCCCGGTGCAGGGATGGGTAAGGCAGACGGCAAAGACAACAGCACAAACAAAAAACCAAAAACCCGCTCTCCTGCCAGCTCCAGCATTTCTGCTAAAGTCACCTCAGAAGAGCGGTTTTCTTGCCAAAAATAACGTTTAAATTCGACTGAAAGTTGAGCCATAAATGGGGGAAAGGGTAGGGGGATTGAGAACGCTACCCTAACCTAACAATCTTAGGTTCCGACCGTCCAGCTATTCATGTATTCCACTTGCTCATCGGTCAGGGTATCAATGTTGATGCCCATCGCTTGCAACTTCAGGCGAGCAATTTCATGGTCAATTTCCTGGGGAATGGAATGCATACCGGCTTCAAGTTTACCGTGGTTTTTCACCAGGTATTCACAAGCCATCGCTTGGTTGGCGAAACTCATATCCATTACCGCGCTGGGGTGTCCTTCAGCCGCAGCCAGGTTAATTAAACGACCTTCGCCCAGAACCACCACAGACTTGCCGCTAGGCAGAACATATTGTTGAGTGAAGGGGCGCACGTCCTTAACTTCGGTGGCCATTTTACCCAAGGTGGCGAGGTCAATTTCGATATCGAAGTGACCGGAGTTACATACCATGGCTCCGTCTTTCATCACTTCAAAATGCTCTTTGCGGATCACATGCTTATTCCCGGTTACGGTAATAAACAGGTCGGCTTGGGGAGCTGCTTCGGCCATGGGCATTACCCGGAAACCGTCCATGGTGGCTTCGATGGCACGAACAGAGTCTACTTCGGTAACGATAACATTTGCACCCAGACCCTTGGCCCGCAGCGCTGCGCCTTTACCGCACCAGCCGTAACCGACAACAACTACGTTTTTACCGGCTAACAGAACATTGGTGGCGCGGATGATACCGTCAAGGGTAGATTGACCGGTTCCATAGCGGTTATCGAAGAAGTGCTTGGTGTCCGCATCATTCACGTTCATTGCGGGGAAGGTTAATACCCCATCTTTGAACATGGCTTTCAAGCGCACGATACCGGTGGTGGTTTCTTCGGTTGTACCGATGATTTCGGGAACTTGACTCTGGCGTTCCTTCACCAGTTCAGCAACCACATCACTGCCATCATCAATAATGATTTGGGGATGGTGGTCTAGGGCGACTTGTACGTGGCGTTTGTAGGTTGGGGTGTCTTCTCCTTTAAGGGCATAAACCCGAATGCCATAGTCTTTCACTAAGCAAGCGGCGACATCATCTTGGGTAGAGAGGGGATTACTTGCAATTAAAATCGCGTCTGCGCCTGCTGCTTGGAGGGCGATCGCCAAATTCGCGGTTTCAGTGGTCACGTGACAGCAGGCAACGAGCCGAATTCCGTCTAAGGGTTTTTCTTTCGCAAAGCGTTCCCGAATTTGCTTGAGAACTGGCATTTCCCGTCCTGCCCATTCAATGCGCTGTTTGCCTAAAGGGGCTAAGGAAATATCTTTGATGTCGTAATTGAGCTTTTCGGCTATTGCAGTCATAGGATCTACTGAAAATAAATGGTTCACAAGTGTAGGTGGGCATCATTGACCTGAGACTGATAGCAAGCCTAAACCAGCACACAGCTTTGGGTCTGAGTTATTACCACCCATACCTCGACTGACCTTTTAAGATGAGGTCTCGCTCAGGATTGTGATGTTGCGCGGATTGTCTTTAAGATGACTTAAAGTACAAGGCGCAAGTTTTCCCATAGGATAGTTTATCATCTCAATTGACCAGCCAGAGATTTTTTCTGGGTTGTCTTGTTCTTCAGTTTAGCCTTTGCTTTTCCCGGATGGGGCAAATATGATGTTTGCAGTCCAGTATCAGTATGCAATTGCAGATTAAAAGCTATCGGCTTTGGCTCTATGTGAGTTTGATGGTGATTATTCCTTCGACCTTTTTAGGCAAACTGATCCAAAGTATTACGGGAGACAACGTTTTTCTATGATGCCAGGAGGCGGACTTGAACCGACAACCCCTAACTAGCTTAACGCAATAGCGTAGGCTGTAACCCTTGCCAAATCTGCCATTTACCCACCTTGAAAAGTAAATAGGCAGAAAATAGGCATATGTCTGACAATTACCTGAAGCAGGCATGGTCATTAGTTAATGAGTA
>NZ_JAQOSP010000142.1 GCF_030068475.1 Roseofilum acuticapitatum BLCC-M154
TGTCTGAAACCGAGTATGAGACACTTAAACTTTATGCCAAAGCCAAGCAAGTTCCCATGTCTGAAGTTCTAAGAGACTATATTAAGACTCTAGAGAAGCCGTCCTAGAAGGACGTTGCTCTAAACCCAATTTTTCGGTAAATCAGGGATAACCGATCCGATCGCTCTCTCCTTGTTCAGCCTATTCCAGAGTAGAGGGATCGATCCCTTGTTCTAGCAGACGCTGGCGTAAGGCTTGTAACTTCGCTTCTGCTTGTTGAGCGCGTCTACGTTCCTCTTCTAGAGCCAATTCTGCTTGTTCAGCCCGTTGGCGTTCCTGCAAGCGATCGCGTTCCGACTCATCCGGACTCCGCAAATACTCCCCACTCTCCCGGTCAAAAAAGCGCAATTTACCATCCGGCAGCACCCGCATCTCCAACCCTAAAACTGGAGAGAACACCGATAACGTACCATCAGCCAACTCATTCAGCGTCAATAACTGATACTCTCCATTCACTAATCTCCGTCCTCTCAACCGAGGCTGCAAATAATCCCCACTGGGGTCATATTGGAAATATTCCGTTACTCCCATCTGAGCATAGGTAACCGGTTTATCCCGTTCATCCTTGTGTCGCGTACTCATGGAAGTCACTTCCAAAACCCAATCCGGATAACGGTTATTTTCTTCCCAGACGCGGTAACTTCTGCGGGGGCGGTTTTCTACTCCAAAAACCACGAATACATCCGGACAAACCACCGCATCGGGTACTCCTTGTTCATAGGAGAGCCAGAGATTACCAGAAACGTAAACATCCGAACGCTCTTGAAAGTAGAATTTCAGGGATTCTACGCCATAAACAAGGTAATCGCGGGCGGGGTCACTTTCAGCCATGGGCGCTCCATCGGGTTCGGGGTAAATAAGGGGACTTTTTAGGGAAGTGGGGTTCATGGTGAGGGATGTAATGAATTAAGTGATTACGGATTGGAGGGGTCTATTCCTTGTTTTAACAGATGTTGGTGTATCCCATAATAAATCTCTTGGGTATCCTGGGGGCGATCGCCGAAAAATTCCCGGATTAAATGACGAACGCTATACTCATCGTTAAGCATAATTCTCTTCAAGGCTGGGGTGTGGTTCTCCCATGATCGATCCGTTATCTGGTGTTTTATTGCCCGTTTTGATTAATTTTGTTACCGGACGTGCCGATGCTAAGGTATTGGCTCCTGGTTTAGATCGGCAGCTTGAACGGTTGCAACAGCGCCAAATTCCTCTCAATCATGATGTAGAAAAAGAACTGCGGCGATCGCTCTTTTTGGCTCTGAAACAGTTAGCCGTTCAATGTCAGAAGCCATTGGAAGTTCCAGCCACTTACTATCGGGGAATACCAAGTAATCAAGCAGCGCGTGAATTAGAGTGGCTCAAGGCGAAAGTTGGGGAACTCGAACAAGTTATTTCACAACTGCTACAAAGTTCTCTGGAAGATTGCCCAAAGTCTCTCCTATCCTGACTTCTACCAAGCTTGGCACGGTTCGCTCCCCTCTCCCGTCAACCTCGCCGAATTTCCCCAACTCCTACGCGCTGCTCTCCCGGAACAACTGGATTATTGATGGCAGTACATTTATCGATCGCGATAATCCAGCAAACTATGTGTATGATCAAATGCTCGAACAAGGCTGTCCCACAAGCCAAAGCGGTCAGCCAGATGACATGGAGGACTTACAATCCTACTGGAAAAGCCTATGCGACACCAGCAACCCTCCCCTAGCTCTGATCTTCTACGAAAACCCCCAACCCCCAGCCCCCCAAGGCTTCAGCGACACCTTCCTGGAGGCTCTCACCCGCTTCCAGGGTAAACTCTGCGTCGTTACCGAGCCACCCCATCCCTCGCTGCCAACCTTCTCCCCGAAACATCCCCGCTTGATTGAGCAGATTTTGGCGTTCTTAGAGCGCTAGGTGGGGATTAGAAACCGGGTTTCTGCCCAGGTTCTCGACTCTCTCCCAAGTTCTCGTAGAAACCCGGTTTCTTTGTGAATTATAATTGAGTTCAATCTCAAGGGAAGAGGTTAATGAGTACAAAAATATGCGATCGCCTGCTTGATGAGCGCCTAGGAATTACGCGAGAACAACTGGCTGATTTTTGCCAGCAGTCGGGTATCGTGGAAGTCTCTGTATTTGGCTCGATTCTCCGAGAAGATTTTAACCCAGATAGCGATA
>NZ_JAQOSP010000143.1 GCF_030068475.1 Roseofilum acuticapitatum BLCC-M154
TGTCTGAAACCGAGTATGAGACACTTAAACTTTATGCCAAAGCCAAGCAAGTTCCCATGTCTGAAGTTCTAAGAGACTATATTAAGACTCTAGAGAAGCCGTCCTAGAAGGACGTTGCTCTAAACCCAATTTTTCGGTAAAAAAATCCGTGGAGAAGAACCGCTTAAAGATAAGTGGCTCAAGGGATAATGGGTTAAGGGGGCTGATTCGTCTTGTTTTCTGTCAACATCTAGGTTAATTATGATTTGGTTTTTTAAGTCAAAAGCACGCAAACAAATTGCTCGGATTGAAATTAATGGGGCGATCGCCTCTGGAACTCGCAAACGGGTGTTAGAAGCCCTCAAGACGGTGGAAGAGAAAAAATATCCGGCTCTGCTGCTGCGGATTGACTCTCCTGGGGGAACCGTGGGCGATTCTCAGGAAATTTATGCCGCTTTAATGCGACTGCGAGAGAAAATCAAAATTGTGGCCAGTTTTGGTAATATTTCTGCTTCTGGTGGAGTGTATATTGGCATGGGAGCCGAGTATATCGTCTCTAATCCGGGGACAATTACGGGAAGTATTGGTGTAATATTGCGGGGCAATAATTTAGAGCGGCTCTTAGATAAAATTGGAGTGTCGTTCAAAGTGGTGAAATCTGGGCCTTACAAAGATATCTTGGCCTTTGACCGAGAATTAACTCAGGAAGAGCAAGATATTCTGCAACAGATGATCGATACCAGTTATCAGCAGTTTGTCGAAACCGTGGCCCAATCTCGGAAATTAGAGGTCGATCGGGTTAAAAGTTTTGCTGATGGTCGCATTTTCACGGGGGAACAGGCTTTAGCATTAGGGGTGGTGGATCGCCTGGGAACGGAAGAAGATGCGCGTCTCTGGTTGGCGGAATTGGTGGGTCTTGACCCTCAGAAAACTGAGTGTAAAACCATTGAAGAACCAAAACCTTTATGGAGTCGTATGATTAATGGCGATAATCGGGTAAAATCAGGATTGCCGGCTGCGATGGACTGGTTGGAGTTTGAGGCATCAACCAATGGCTTGCCGTTATGGTTGTATCGACCTTGAAGAGGGAGTGATTTTTTCTGTATTTAAACCAGACCAGCAATCATTACTAAGCATGGAGAAGAGGAACGTGGGTTGGCAAGTCCGGGCAATTCGTGGGGCAACGACAGTAGAAGAAAATACGGTTGAGGCGATCCAGGAAGCGGTCACAGAATTACTCGATGAGCTAGACCGAAAAAACCAGCTTTGTCCTGACCAACTCATTAGTGTGACATTTTCAGTGACTCGCGATTTGGATGCGGTGTTTCCAGCAGCGATCGCCCGGCAACGGCAAGGATGGGATCAAGTGCCTTTGTTAGATGTGCAACAAATGCATGTGGAAGGAGCCTTATCTCACTGTATCCGATTTCTGATTCATGCTTACTTGCCTGGGGATACCCATGTTACTCATGCCTACTTAAGGGGGGCGAAAAAACTGCGACCGGATTTAAATCCCGATCTGAAGGTGGATTAATCGGGTTGCGATCGCCCCTTAATATCAGATAACTAGGTTAGCCAAAGAAGCGTTCATAATCATCATGATTGCCAATCCAAAACCAGGTTACTGTATCGTTTTCCTTGAATCCCAAAACTCGATAATTGCGCGTCACTCGTACTGACCAAATCTCCTCCTCTGAGTTAATACACTTAAAATGGAGAGAGGGATGAAAGGGATTGTCCGCCCATAGCCGATAGGCCTTGCGGGTACGTTCTCGAACTTCATGATTAAGCTGACGATACTGCTGCCAAAATGAAGGCAGAACCTCAGATTTCATAACTGCTCATAATCCATTTTTGTCGCTTTTCCCGCAGCGCGTTCTTGTTTCGCTTGTCGTGCGGCTGCAACTAAGGCGGATTGGGTGCGACGAAAGGACTCATCCCACCGTTGTTCATCCTGTAAATCGGCAATATACTCGCGGACATGAGCGACGATTTGCTGTTGAATTTCATCGGGTAAAGGCTCTACCATCTCTACCAAATCTTTGATGGCTAATGACATGATCTGCTCCTATTAGGATTTCGTTTGATGATTTAGAGAGCGGCTTATCTGGATTTTGGCGATCGCCCCCTAGCACTGCACCAGATTAACAGTTTTACGCCACCCCAGGCGACAACAGCGAAGGCAAAGCTGACGAGAACGGCGATAATGAAGGGATGGAGATGATCGCCATGATGCTCTAGGTTGCGATCGCTTTAGCTCAAACTCTCCTCAACCCAATTTTCTAGACTCAACCCTTCAACCCGGCTAAATTCTCTAATATTATTAGTAACTAATGTCACTCCTCGATTCACCGCTTGGGCTGCAATCAGTAAATCATAACTGCCAATGGGTTCCCCCTGTTGCTCTAAAGTGGCTCGAATTTGACCAAATTTTTGTGCATCTTCTGGGCAGAAATCGACGATCTGAAACGGTGAACAAAAGCGAGTTAAGGTCTCTCGGTTGCGCTGGGGATTTTGGCTTTTTGCTGCTCCATACTCCAGTTCTGCTAAGGTGATGATGGAAATTCCAACATCTCCAGGATTAACCTTCTGCAATCGCTCCTTTACAATGAGAGGTTTCTGCTTGATCGCATAAATACAAATATTGGTATCGAGTAAGAACCTCATGAAAAGATATCCTCTCGTTCTGGGAGTTCAGGTTGTTCTCGAACCTCTAAAAAGTCAGGGGTAAACTGGTATAAGTTATTCCACCATCGATCGTCAAAATATTCCCCAGGCTCAGACAGTTGCTGTTGGGTTTCGCTGTCGTCTGCTGTGACCTGATTGATATAGGCTAAAACCCGATCGATCTGTGATTCGGGTAGGGTTTGAATGGCTTGAATGAGTCTTTCTCTAGCGGTCATCTTTGGTTTACCTCTGGGATATTAACGGTTTTTGCGACCCGATCGCCCCCTAGCACTGCACCAGATTAACAGTTTTACGCCACCCCAGGCGACAGCAGCGAAGGCAAAGCTCACCAGAACGGCGATGATAAAGGGATGGATGCGATCGCCATGATTTTGTTGCAAGGGAGAAGTCCAGGGGTAGTCAAAGATGAGCGCGGAGGTGGAGGCAACGATCGCACCGACGGCGATCGCGCTACCGAAAGTTTGGATTTGATGCTCTAGGTTGCGATCGCTTTCTGCTTGGTCAATTTCCACTAAACCACGAATGGTATTAATTGCCGTGTCTAACAGTCGTTCCCCTTGCTGGAGATAGACCAAATCAGCCGCAATTTGTCGCTGAAACCGTTGAAACGTGCGATCGGTTTTATCGCGCCAAACACTTAAATTACTGTCACAATTAGTTTCCATGCGGCTCAGGGTATCGAGATAATTCTCTTGATTAATGGCGATCGTATTCTGAAACGTTTCCAGACTGCGAATTCGCTGGGAATAGCGCAAAGACAAGTCTAACAGATTTTTGATTTGCTGTTTCAGTTTCTTTAAATCTTCGTCTGATAAATCTGGAGGAATACTGGTCGGAATATTTTTAGGAAACTTTTTTATCGCCTTTTCAATTTTTTTAATATCCTTCTGGGCTTTTTTATATTCTTTGCGGCTATCGAGAAAATTCTGTTGATTTTTATGATCGTACAAAAACAGTTCCGGTAAATCCCACTGAATTTGCTTGAGCTTCTTGGTCGTGTCTTCCTCAAAAATCAATAAAATCAGAATCTTTCCATAGGGATGGAGCCGAAAAATAGTTTTATACTCGTAAATATAGCCCCCTAAGAATTCCCCACAGTGGTAAAATGGTGGGGCTTGCTCTAGGGAGTCGAGTTGCAGAAATTGCTTTAATACTTCATTAGCAACAGATTTTAAGCTCTCGGCTTTTTCTGGACGGTCTTGGGCAATAAAACCACTCAAAAAAAGGGTAGTGCCCCAAAAGGCTTGGCTCAGAATTTCTCCGGTTTTATTCGGTTCACCTGAATACGTGCCAGAGAAAAATTCCTTTGGGGGTTTGACTTGGGATAAATCAGAGAAAGAAATCTCGTTATCGTCTGATTCTTGCGGACAAAATAAGGTGAGAGCAAAACCATAGGTATCATTGAGGAACTGAGGATAAAGAAATCCCTGATATTTTGGCGGTAAGCTAATCCAGACAATTCCTCTTCCTTCGGAATCTGGGATTAAATCAAAATTGGCTAATTTAGAATCGATAAGATCCTGGAAATCGCCACGGAAATTGAGGATAACTGGCTGGCTATTTGGAGTGAGGATATGATAAGAGTTTAATAGACCTTGATAGTAAGAAGTAACCGAAGCAATATGAATATTTTGTTCGGTAAAATTTGTGAAATGGAGAGGTTTTAAGTGATAACTGAACAAGCGGATATTTAGGGCACAAATTGAGTTTATTTCTGTATTCATATTTCCCATTTGGTTGCTTTTCCCGCAGCCCGTTCTTGTTTCGCTTGTCGTGCGGCTGCAACTAAGGCGGATTGGGTGCGACGAAAGGACTCATCCCACCGTTGTTCATCCTGTAAATCGGCAATATACTCGCGCACATGGGCGACAATTTGCTGTTGGATTTCATCGGGTAAAGGTTCGACCATTTCTACTAAATCTTTGATGGCTAATGACATGACATGCTCCTACGGGTGGCTGTGGGATTAGGGTTTATTTGGATGATTAAGAGGGGCGTTTATTTTGGTTTTGGGCATCTTTAATCGCAGAACGCAAACTGTCATTCGTAATCGGTTGGTCTGACTCTGGGCGCGGAGGTGGGGTCTCATTAGGTTTGAGAGGGTCTGTTCTCACCGTCTGTAAAGCCACCTGAATAGCCTTATACTTATGCTTCTCTAACCAATCTAAAATCGCATCCTGAATCTCTTCATAATCCTCGCCCAGCTTGGACAAACTTGCGTCGAGTTCGTCCAAAGTCTCCCAGGAGCGATCGGGAAAAATTTCACTCTTGGGTTTACGACTTTCCGCGTGCAAGAGTTTCATAAATTTGCCGATTTCTTGTTGGCTGACTTCACTGGGATCTGCAAAAGCCATAATTTTTCCTGATGGTTGTCAAACGATAAAGCGCTGTGGGCTAGGTTTGGGAGGAATTCGTGAATCGCCCCGACAGAAATCGATCTATTCTATTATCGCCCACTAGCGGTGAACGCTGCCCAATAGCGAGCCGAAGCAAAGGGGGATGTTTCCTCGAACCGGCGAAGTGTCCGTTTACAAATCCTCAGCTCGGCTTCATCTAATTTTAGGTCATCCTTTAACCAGGTTAAAACATCATCGCGGGAAATGGTGCGGAGCCAGTCTTGGGCGGCTTGCAAGGCCAGCACCACTGAGGTGTAGTGGGGCAGTTCTTGATAGAGGCGAATCATCAGCAGGGCGGCGGAAAATTCCTCGGCTTCCCAGAGACTGGCGACGACTGTGCGGGTTCCGGCATAGAAAAAGGCACTGGCTAACCCCACATAGTCATCGGTTGAAGAGGTTTCGACGAGGGCAGTTTTGCAGGCAGAGAGGATGAGTAGGCGACAGTTGGGGATATTGAGACGGGCGAAAATGTCTTGAAACGTGAGTTTTTCCTGGTTGGCGAGGCGCAGATAGGAGTTGAGGGGGTCATCTTGGTTAAATTGGCCGTGACAGGAGAGGTGAATATAGCGGCTTTGCTGCAAGAAGGCTTGGTTTTCTGGTTTTTCCAGGTTGGCTTTGGTGGCTTGGTGGCGGCTGAGAACTTTTTCCGGGTTGAAGAGGGAGCGCAAGACTTCTACCTCGAACTCGGCAAAGGCGAGGTCTTCGGTGGGGTTTTGCAGGGCAAAGAAGGAAGAGGAGGGTTCTTCTAGGGGGGGACGTTGATGGAGGATGTTGAGGAATTGGCAACTGGGAGCGTATTGGATGGGGAACTGGTCTTGCAGGGTGTTGCCCTCTCCCCCGGCCCCTCTCCCACCGGGAGAGGGGAGAAAGGGGTTGCCCTCTCCCCCAGTTCCTCTCTCACCGGGAGAGGGGAGAAAGACGGGTAAGGCGTGGAGGGGGATGAGGTGCAGTTCGCGATGGGGAACGAGAATCAGCCGTTGGTAGTTTTGGAGGGGGGTGAGTAAATCGGGGAGATTTAAGGCGGGGCTGAGGGTTTGCAGCCGTTGGTCGAGTTTATCGAGCCAGGTTTGGTGGTCGTTGTAGTCGCTGCGGTAGTCCCTGATGGCTTGGTCGAGTTGTTGGCGGTTGGTGAAGTGGTGGGGGATGATTTGGAAGGTGTCCTCTGCTGTGGGAATGATCAGGAAGGCGTAGAAGCCGAGGTCGGGGTTGTTGGGGAGATACCACTCGATGAGGGCGGTTTGGCTGTCGAGGAGTTGGGAGAAGTTGGGCAGTTGGGTGGGGGGTTTTTGGGTGAGGGTGAACGTGGGGTCGCCAATTTCTTCGAGGAGGTTTTGGAAGTCCTGGTTGGCGGCTTCAATTTGTTGGCGGATGGTGGCGGGGGAGAGGGGGTTGGTGCTGGTGTCGCTGCTGGTGAAGGCGAGTTGTTGTTGGTAGATGGCGAGGCGACTGCGGAGGTCGCTAATCTGTTGTTTTTGGCGGTCGGTGGCGTTTTTGGGGTAGAGGTTGGCGCTGTCGAGGAGTTCGGTGAGGGTGCGAGATTTGCTGCGTTCGACGGTGAGCAGGGCTTGGGCGTAGTCTTGCTGGTGAATGCAGGCTTGTACCATGTTTTCGTAGATGTCGAGGGAGTCGGCAATTAGTTCTCGTTTGGTTTTTTCCGAGGTTGCCCAGTAGCGGCTTTGTTCAATGGCGCGGATGGCATGATCGTAGCCGTAGATGGCGTTTTCCCAGTCTTGGCGGTTGAAGGCAAAGTTACCCAAGTTGCGTCCTGCTTTGAGACAACTTAATGGAAAAGAAGAGGGGGTTAACACTTCTAAACAGGCTTGCAAGTGTTGGAGAACAGTAGTGGGTTGGTCAAGGTCAATGTAGAGATAGGCCAGGTTTTCTTGCGTCATTGCCCAATTTTCAGCATAGGCGCTGGGGGTATACACTTCTAAAGCCGCTTCATAACAGGCGATCGCCCGCTCCAGGTTCTGGGCACGCTCTCCCCGCAGGCGATATAAGTAAGCATTTCCCAAGTTATTTTGGGTCATTGCCCAATCTTCAGCATAGGCGCTGCGGGTTCTCACTTCTAAAGCGGCTTCATAACAGGCGATCGCCTGCTCCAGGTTCTGGGCACGCTCTCCCCGCAGGCGATCGCTGTAAGCAGTTCCCAAGTTATTTTGGGTCGTTGCCCATTTTTCAGCATAGGCGCTGCGGGTATACACTTCTAAAGCGGCTTGATAACAGGCGATCGCCCGCTCTAGTTTCTCCGCACGCTCTCCCCGCAGGAGATCACTTTAAGCAGTTCCCAAGTTTTTTTGGGTCATTGCCCAATCTTCAGCATAGGCGCTGG
>NZ_JAQOSP010000144.1 GCF_030068475.1 Roseofilum acuticapitatum BLCC-M154
GGCGATCGGCATGGGGCGGGTTAACCCACCCCATTAGGACTCCCACCCAGAACTCTCCTAAACCCGCCCTCCTCGACCGGGCGTTCGCCGGTTCATCTAATAATGAACAATTGACCATCGGGATAGGGCGGGTTTACGTCATTGATGGTGGGTATCCTAAACCTGGGTAAAACCCGCCCCTACAACATCGCCGGTTCAATTAAAAATTAAAAATTAAAAATTAAAAATTAACAAGCCCAAACCGTAGGGGCGGGTTAAACCCACCCATAACGACACCCACCCATAACTGTCCTAAACCCGCCCTCCACCACCAGGCGATCGGCATGGGGCGGGTTAAACCCACCCATAACGACACCCACCGATACCTGTCCTAAACCCGCCCTCCCCCACCGGGCGATCGCGAGAGGGCATCCGGAATCCACAAGCCCCACCTGTAGATAAACACAGGACATGAAAACCTAAACCACCGATTAAATTTTGAAAAAATTCCCGTGCAGGTAGACACATTTTCAAAATCTGGTGGTATCATTGTCTCTGTCACGTGCCGTTAGAGTGTTTGGGTAAAATTGCCAATACCTCTAACCCCCAGCCAGTAGGCTATACTGTGACCTGTACCCCAGAGCCAAATTTCTGAAAAAATGCCCATTGAGCAAATTTTCGGTTATCATGCTCAAGGACAGTTAAGTTAAAATGTGTCTCTGCACAAATATACAAGTACATCTAACAACGTTGTGGAGTGAACGATGAGCGGATTTACAAGACAAGACTTTCCCAACCAGTTTGCAACTCGTTACTGGTTCGGAACTAACCAAGGCGAGCCAGGTATCAATCTGAGTGTTGATGAGGCTAACCTAGGGTCTCAAGATATCGTCTATGGCTACCAAGGAAATGATGTCATCAGTGCTGACCTATCCCCTACATTGATTGTATTCGGGGGTCAAGGTGACGACAGTATCGTAGGGAGTCAGCGACCTCTCGCCCTTAATATCCTGTCCGGCGATCTGGGTAACGATACCATCGTTCTCCAAGGTGGAAACCTTCCCCAAGCTTTCGGAGGTCAAGGCGATGATTCTCTGTATGGTTCAGGGGGTTCCAATGAAAGCATGTTTGGAGGTCAAGGAATTGATATCATTCGAGGTCGAGGTGGCAATGATTTTCTATCTGGAGATCGCGGTACTGACATTATTTGGGGTGACGATGATGGTGTAGCCTCGAATGATACCATACTAGGTGGAGCAGACAGTGACACCATTGTTGGTGGCGGTGGTAATGACTCTATCCATGGTGGTCAAGGCAATGACTACATCGATACAGACGCAGCTTTGGTATTTGATAGCACGAATGGAGTGAATCGGATACCGACAGACGCAGCTATTGTATCGGGTAACGATACCATCTCTGGTGACGCAGGTGACGACACCATTGGTCGAGAAACATCAACTGAGAACAAGACTTACTCCGGTGGAGATGGCGCAGATAGCGTTATTGGTGGTGTAGGTAATGACTCTATCACCGGAGATGAAGGTAATGATATCCTCCGGGGTGGAAACAATGGAAGGGACACGATTATTGGCGGAGCAGGTGATGACTCTATCCAGGGAGGTGATGAAAATACTCCTGTAGCTGGTACTTTCCTCCTCGATTCTTTGCTTGGAGAAGAAGGAAGCGACACCATCAATGGTAATGGAGGAGATGATTTTATAGATGGTGGTATTGGTCAAGACAGCCTCTTAGGTGGAAATGGTGTCGACAATATTTTTGGTGGAGACCAAGCTGACACCTTGCAAGGTGAAGATGGCAATGATAGCCTGGTTGGTGGTCGTGACAACGATCTGCTAGAAGGCGGAAAAGGAAGTGACACTCTCACCGGTGGATTAACCGGTGATATTTCAACAACCACTACCCCAAGTAATACCCCTGGTGAAGATACCTTCCGATATGCCGTGACATCACTTATAACCTTTGATGCTGATGGTACCGCGCCGGCCTTGGTTGCTACTGATGCTGATTGGATAACCGATTTTCAGGTTGCTAGTGATAGGATTGAAGTGGTAGAAGCATCAACTACCATCGCCGCCGCAGTCGGAAATATTCCTATTGGAACCTACAACTTTGGCGGTACATTTGGTGGTAGTGGTGTTGGTGGTAATGGTGATGGTCTCGCGTTTGGTCAGATTGGTGCTGCCAATGCTACAGTTAATAGTGTTGCGGGCGCATATGTATTTGTTGAAACAGGTGATGCTGCTGGTGCTACCAATACCTTTAGCGCTACAAATGATGTTGTACTAGCTTTCTTGAATGGTGTAACTGCAACTCAGTTAACAGCTTCCAACTTCATTTAACTAGCTCAAGCATTGATTCACTAGCTTTTTTCTAGTCAGATAGGGTGCGTTAATAACGTACCCTATTTTGCTATCTCCAGACTCAACCCCAAAATCCAACTCCATGTCATGAACACCACCGCCGCATCCTCCCTCTTTGCCGACGAGTCCGTAGACCTGATCTTCATTGATGCGGGGCACAAATACGACGACGTAAAAGCGGACATCATCCACTACACTCCCAAACTCAAACCCGGCAGCACTATGCTCTTCGACGACACCGAAGAAAAATGGCCCGGTGTCATGCAAGCGGTGCAAAATTGCTCCCTTGCCGGCGAACTTATCGCCCCCTCCCTCTGGTGTCACCGGAAAATCAATTAAAAATTAAAAATTAAAAATGAACGGGGAACCAGAAACCCGGTTTCTTCAAGAAACCGGGTTTCTAGCCGTAGCCATAGGGTGGGCAGGAACACCAGTCGTAGGGGCGGGTTTTTCAACCTATCAGGAAACTAAGCCATGACCTTTGTAAACCCGCCCCTTATGCTCCCCATTCCCTAAGACTAAGCGTTGACGGGGGTGGGTTGGTGTTGGAAAAAGCGATCGCGAATTGAATCAGCCATTTGTGCTGGCATTAATCCTAACTCCGTTTTCGACTGATCCGGTGTGGCATGATCCACCAGGATATCAGGAACACCTAAACGCTGAACCGGAACCACAATATTAGCATCCATCAGCGCTTCGACCACACCCGAACCGAAACCACCGATTAAGCTGCCTTCTTCCAGGGTGGCAACCCGGCCGATTTTTTCGGCTAAAGGCACAATCAACTCCGTATCTAAGGGTTTAGCAAAACGAGCATTCACCACCGTCGTTTCCACTCCATGTTCGCTCAACAACTCAGCCACCTGGAGCGCAGGATGCACCATGGAACCATAGGCAACCAGAAGTAAATCATCCCCATTGCGTAAGATTTCCCCTTTGCCAATTTCCAAGGGTTCCCAACCTTCTTCCATCAGGGGCACACCGTAACCATTACCACGAGGATAGCGCATGGCGATCGGGCCATCCGTATACTCAATTCCCGTCACCATCATCCGTTGCAGTTCCCCCTCATCTTTAGGAGCCATCAGCACCAAATTGGGCAAGCAGCGCAAATAAGAAATATCATACATTCCTTGGTGAGTCGGGCCATCTGCACCCACAATTCCCGCCCGGTCTAAACAGAAGAACACCGGCAGTTTTTGGATACAAACATCATGGATCACCTGGTCATAAGCCCGTTGCAAGAAAGTCGAATAAATAGCGGCAACCGGCCGCATTCCTTCGCAAGCTAACCCCGCAGCCAGAGTCACCGCATGTTGTTCGGCAATGCCCACATCAATATACTGATTGGGTAACTTGGCGTGCAGTTTATCCAAACCCGTTCCTGTCGCCATGGCTGCCGTAATGCCGATAATCTTGGGATTATTTTCCGCTAGTTGAGTCAAGGTATGTGCCCATACTTTGGAGTATGACGGGGGTTTGGGCTTATTGGAGGGGATAGCCTTACCGGTAGCCAAATTAAAGGGACTTTGGGCATGATAGCCTACTTGGTCTTTTTCGGCGATCGCATAGCCTTTCCCTTTCGTCGTCGCCACATGCACCAACACCGGCCCCTCGATTTTGTGTGCCTGTTCAAACGTAGCAATCAGCTCCTGCAAATCGTGGCCATCCACCGGCCCCATATAAGTAAAGCCCAATTCCTCAATCACAGCGCCCACTTTAGACATTGCCAAGCGCTTCATCCCTTCCTTCACTCGCTCCATCTCTGGAGTAAAAGTTTCGCCCAAGAACGGAATATGCTTAAATTGCTCCTCCAGATTATCCGTCAAAAACTGCATCTGCGGACTCAGGCGCATTTTATTCAGATACCGGGAAATCGCCCCCACATTAGGCGAAATCGACATTTCATTATCATTCAAGACCACCAACAGCCTTGTATGGGGCAAATGACCCGCATGGTTAATCGCTTCTAGGGCCATTCCCCCCGTTAGCGAGCCATCCCCAATGATGGCAGCCACCTTATAATTTTCGCCCATCCTATCCCGTGCCAAAGCCATCCCCAGAGCCGCAGAAATGCTCGTAGAAGCGTGTCCCGCACCAAAATGGTCAAATTTGCTCTCACAGCGTTTCAAATAGCCTGCAATCCCATCTTTTTGCCGTAAGGTATGAAATTGGTTGTAGCGTCCCGTAATCATTTTATGGGGATAGGCTTGGTGACCCACATCCCAAACCACTTTATCATGGTCAAGATCCAGGGTTTGATAGAGACCTAAAGTCAGCTCAACTACCCCCAAACCGGGCCCCAAATGCCCTCCACTAGCGGCGATCGTTTGTAGATGCTTTTCTCGGATCTGACGAGCGACTTGTTCCAATTGGGCAATGGACAAGCCATGCAATTGGTTGGGATGAGTGAGTTCACTTAAATGCATAGGTAAGGTGTCCTCTGTTTTTCATAAACTTAGTTTTCCATACCTTATCCACTGTAAATTATTAGAGAGCAGTTGTAGCTTCTAATCTCACTTCAAGCAATAATTAGACACAACTGCTTGCCCTGTTGCTTTTCGTGAGGAGCTGTAAGAATGCCTAATGGTAAATTTCCCTTAACTTCTGCTTTGAATCCCTTGATGGGCGGGCTTTTGCTCACCGCCTTCAGTGCTGTATTGGGGTCTTCTGAACCGGCGATCGCCCGTAATGCCTTTGAAACCTGCAATTATGAGTTAGCCCAGATCGGCATCTCTGCCCCAGAGCGCTCTATTGCTTGTGGAGCAGCCCTATATCCCAAGGATATTTCCGCCTGTGTCATTAGAATTGCCAATGATAATGATGATATTGGCCCCTCAGCCGCCCTATCAACCTGTCGTCAAGTGCGTCGTCCCCTAGATTTAGCCAGTTGCGTAACCGATATTAATCGCCTAGATGAATCCGATCTCATCGCCACCACTGCCCTAGAGACTTGTCGGCGAAGTCTTTTACCCCAACGCTTTGCCCAATGCGTCGTCGGTATGAGTCGGGATATGGACTTAAGCACCCAAGTGCTAATCAACAATTGCATCGAAGCCCGCGATCAACCCAGAGGATTCTATCCTAATTTATCTAACGTCGGACAACCCTTAGCCCCCACCCCCGGAGCGCCCCCACCCCTACCCCTGATTCCTGGCATTGAACCCGATTTAGATCAGTTAGGTGTTCCCTCTCGATAGTCGCAAGTAGGACGGGGGATCTCGCCAAGTGCTGTATTGGGCCGCCTGCGGCCCCCGGGTGTTGGGGGGGGAGGTGGGCGCCACGGCGGCGGGCCCGGGGGCGCGCCGGGGGGTGCGGTGCGGCGGGGGCGCGGGGGCGTGGGGCCGAGGGGGGTCCGAGCATCTTGCTCGCTATCACAAGGATGGGGAGATGGGGAGATGGGGGTGCGAGCATCTTGCTCGCTAT
>NZ_JAQOSP010000145.1 GCF_030068475.1 Roseofilum acuticapitatum BLCC-M154
CAGACTATTATACTTGCCGTACCAACTCGAAAAACTTTGATGTGGTTTTTGCAAATCTGAACTCGCGCTTCTACGTCTGGCGTAGCGTTGATCAATTCTCGTTCAACAACGTCAATGTAGATTTGGATCATGTTCAATCCATCGACGTGATGACAGCCAAACTCTAGCCTATGGAGGGTTTTCAAATCACGGTGCGTTGGCGCGTTTCCGTTAAATTGAATGGCCTGCTCCCGGTGGATGATCGCCTTAAAATCTTTCCAATTGAAGGTAACTAAAACCCATCCTGCCTCACGACAAGTGGTCGCGACGATAGGGTCTGGGCTGTCAGTTGCTATCACATCACGAAGGCGTTTTAGGTTGTGGCCACGGCCAACGAGGTAGTTCCCGATACCATCTGGAACATCTTGATCTGTGAAAAAGTTTATGGGCTCCGCTGCCGTCAAGCCGCCAAGGACCTCGCAAGCTCGACATCCTTATCGGTAAGGTCCGGAAAATCGGAGATGATTTGATCGTTTGAGTATCCTGCTTGAATATAGCCTTGTATTGCTTTTACCGTAATTCGTGTCCCGCCAAACACTTCCTGAGAGGATTTGAGCTGTCTTTTCTTTTCGATGACAGCAACCCTATCATCGCCACGCTCGTTGTATTCTCGAATGGCTTCGCGAGCGCTGGAGGTCACAGCCTCTAGAGCAATCTCGATAACAAACTGGTCGGATGTCGCTTCAAATTTCTGATCGGTGGCGGGATCGTCAAAAACCACTCGTTTTCCAAGCACCCAAATTCGCGTAGAAGCCCAATCACCAAGGCCTAGCTCGTTTAGCTTCTTTCCCGCCCGCTTTAGTTCTCCGTAAGGCACGTTGTAATTTTTATTCAGATTGCCGAGGACCCTAAGGATCAGAAGATCTTTGAAAGAATACACATTGCTATAGGCTCCGCGCGCATCGGGGCTGCCCTTATATTCAGGCGAAACGAACCCGGCGCGCCTCCAGCGGCTTACCTGATATTTAGAAAGGCCAGACAGCTTACATATCTGCTGCTCACTAAATGCACCTATGACATTCGCGTCAGACATAGTGACACAATACCACTTTAAGCGATTTCAATCGAGATTTCATTTCAAAATCCTTTTGGCGGCCTTTTCAAAAAGGTCTCCAGACTCGTCACACTCAAGTTCCCGCGCGGTCTCTATGAATCGCGCGGATTGCTCTTCAGGCGTCATCTTCCTTTTCTTCGATGGGGACTTTGACCCATCGGTAGTTTCTTTGTCTGGGCCTGTATTTTGAGGGTTTTTCGATCCCATAAGGCTCACACCCCTGAACGAGTTGTTTGATAGGTCAGACGCTTCCCGACGATCCCAAGCAGGGCTGCGGTAGCCCTGTCAGTATCGTCAACGCCTAGACCGACGCGATTGTTATAGCGGAAGTCGAATTCCGCGAGATAACGGTGCAAGTGCTTCTCGGCGCAATGCTGGTAAGTGCCGCGCATACCGCGCTTAAACACAGAGAAGTAGTTTTCAACGGTATTGCTGTGGACTTCACCACGGACATACTCGCCAGCGCTATGCTTAGTGGTCTGGTGATCCGCCAACTCTTGACCGACAGCCTTATAAAGGGGGCTTTCATCGGTGAACAAAGCGGTTTCCGCGTCAATGTTTTCACGGACGATCTTGGTCACATTCTCTTTGTTGGATTGCTTCACATGGAAAGACCGGACGGAGCCGCCGCGCTCAACAAGTGAGACAATCGCGCGCTTGCTGGCAGGACCAACGCCACCTTTGAGGTAAGGGCGACCACGACGATAGGCGGGTAGCTCCTGTTTGCCGTCTTTCTTGCCGTAATAGGTCTCATCGGCTTCAACGATGCCGCCACCGCCGCCCATTTTGCCGAGCGCTCCATCACGCATGGCTTCACGGATGCGGTGAGACATAAACCAAGCGGTTTTGAGAGTGACGCCAAGGGTGCGGTGCAACTGCTGGGTGCTGATGCCCTTCTTAGAGGAAGTCATAAGATAGATTGCCTGTAGCCACAGGTGCATTTTGACATGGCTGGACTCGAAAACGGTCCCGACCTTCACAGTGAAAGGCTTGCGGCATGAGTAGCACTTGTGAACCCCTATGCGGGTGGACTTGCCTTTGAGCTTGTTGACGCGCTCAGTCTCGCCACAATGGGGGCATACTGGACCGTCAGGCCAGATGTGGCTTTCAACGTATTCGTAAGCCGCTTCCTCATCGTGGAATTGCTTTTGTGATAGGATAGACATTCTAACTTCTCCGATTATGGAGCCTGTCTATCAAAAATCGGTGGGTACGGCAAGTATAATATTGGG
>NZ_JAQOSP010000146.1 GCF_030068475.1 Roseofilum acuticapitatum BLCC-M154
CATGAAAATTTGTTAAGAAGCGGGCAAGATGCCCGCACTCCTCGAATTCTTTGATATGACTGGAGTGGGAGCATCTTGCTCCCTGGATTTTTAATTAGGGTATTTCCGCTTCGCGGACATGAATAAGCGAACTTGATATGACAACTGTTTAACCGGACATGATATGAAGAGCGATCGCATTTTATCCCCTTCTTTTTCCTCCTCTCTTCTAACACCCCACACCACTCTGGTACGCAGAGAAATCTCAGAATATGATTGACAACAAGGAGAGAAACCCGACGATTTCCCCTAAAACCCAACTGATGAGGAACGCGACATGAAGGCTTCAGAATTATTAGCACGCTATCGTGCCGGAGAACGGAAATTTTGCCGAGTCAATTTAGCCAACGCAGACTTGCGCCAAGCCAACCTCTGTGAAATCGACCTCACCCAAGCGAATTTAGTCAAAGTGAATTTGACCGGAGCAACTCTAGGAGGAGCGACGTTTAATCAAGCGTTTATGAATCAAGTGACGCTGACGGGAGCCAATTTAATCGGGGCACATTTGGAAGAAACCTGTTTGCATGAAGCTTTCTTGAGCGATACTAATCTCCAGGGAGCGAATTTACAAGGGGCGAATCTGAGTGACAGCAATCTCAATGAGTCGATCTTAAACCATGCTAATTTACGGGGCGCTTGTTTGAGTCGAGCTAAACTGATTAATGCTTCGATGCACCATGCAATCCTCGAATATGCCAATTTAAGCTATGCGATCCTCAATGGGGCGATGCTCCAGCAAGCTAAGTTAGGCCATAGCATCTTAGCTCAATGCATGTTAGAGCAAGCGGATCTGGAACAGGCGGATCTGAGTGGGGCTATTCTGATGGGAGCGTCTTTGCGTCGGGCAATTTTGCGAGAGGCGAGTTTGCGATCGAGTAATTTAATGGGGGTTTCCTTTCGTTCGGCGGATCTGCACCGAGCCACCCTCTATCGCGCTCAACTGTCTTGGACTAACTTCACTCAAGCCGATTTGAGTGAAGCAGTGTTAATGGATACAGATTTTAGTTTATCCAATCTATCGGAGGCGAATTTAGAGGGGGCATCGGTAACGGGCGCTCAGTTTCCCAATGGATTTGATATCAATCTACTTAGGCAATATCGAGAACTTGGGTGAGAAAAGCCCATTTATCGGCAATTTCTTGGATTTGTTTGCTGGTGGGTTTTCCCGCGCCATGCCCTGCTTTGGTTTCGATGCGGATTAAGACTGGGGATGAACCTTGATGGGCAGCTTGTAAGGTAGCAGCAAATTTGAAACTGTGGGAAGGAACTACGCGATCGTCGCGATCGCTAGTTGTAATTAGGGTAGCAGGATAAGTGGTTCCGGGTTTCAAGTTGTGCAAGGGAGAATAGCGATAGAGGATTTCAAAGTCTTCGGGATTATCGGCACAGCCATATTCATCGCACCATGCCCAACCAATGGTAAATTTATGGAAGCGCAACATATCCATGACTCCGACAGCAGGAAGAGCAGCACCAAATAAGTCGGGGCGTTGCGTCAGACAAGCGCCGACTAATAACCCGCCATTACTGCCACCGGCGATCGCCAATTTTGCTGAACAAGTATACTTTTGTTCAATTAACCATTCCGCGCCCGCGATAAAATCATCAAAAACATTTTGCTTATTATGTTTCATTCCCCCTTGATGCCAATCCTCACCATATTCTCCCCCACCCCGTAAATTGGGAACCGCGTAAATCCCCCCCAGTTCCATCCACACCAAATGACTGACGGAAAAACCAGGAGTCAAGGAAATACTAAACCCCCCATAGCCATAGAGCAAGGTAGGATTCGATCCATCCAACTTAATCCCTTTCTTATGGGTAATAAACAGAGGAATGTTTGTCCCATCCTTACTGGAATAAAAAACTTGCTTGCTTTCATACTCATTCGGATCAAAGTTCACCTCTGGTTTTTGGTATAAGGTGCTTTCTCCGGTGAGAAAGTCATAGCGATAAATGGTGGTGGGGGTGGTATAGCTGGTAAAGCTATAGAAGGTTTCAGTATCATCGGGTTTACCATTAAACCCACCCACAGAACCTAAACCCGGCAAAATTAAGGCCTTAAGATGCTCTCCCTCTAAACTATAGAGACTCACTTGAGAATGAGCATCTTTCATGGATTGAACCACAAATTGATGATTGAGCAGACTCACTTGGCTAATCACATCATTGGATTCGGGAATAATTTCTTGCCAATGCTCTTTTTCTGGATGCTTGAGATCGATGGCAATGACGCGCCACTTGGGAGCGTTCAAATTGGTTTTAAACCAGAGGGTTGAACCTTGATTGCCAATGAATTGATAGCTGGCTTCAAATTCAGGTATTAATTCGATAATGGGGCTGTTTTCTTGACTTAAGTCTTGATAGAAAACTAGATTTTTGAGTTCCGTAGAACGCCAAACCCCTATGAGTAAGTATTTTCCATCTTCAGTAATTTGGGGAGAAAACCCCCATTCTTTTTGATCGGGACGCTCATAGATGAGTCGATCTTCGGACTGGCGATCGCCGAGGCGATGATAATAGAGTTTTTCGTAGTAGTTTTGTTCTTGATATTCTTTCCCTTCTTGGGGTTCGGCGTAGCGGTTATAATAGAATCCTTGATTGTCTTTTGACCAAGTAACGCTAGAAAATTTTATCCATTTTAAGCGATCGCCGAGATCTTGTTGGGTTTCAATTTGTCTGACTTTCCATTCTTGCCAATCGGAACCCGATTGCGATAAGCCATAGGCGAGATATTCCCCATTCTCAGAAAGGGCAATTCTGGAGAGGGCAATGGTTCCGTCTTCCGATAATCTGTTGGGATCGAGCAAGATTTGCGGTTCTGGATCTGACGCTTTGAGAAAGTAGAGAACGGATTGATTTTGTAGGCCGGAGTTCTTAAAATAAAAGAGGCGATCGCCTTGTTTGGACGGAATGCCATATTTCTCATAATTCCAGAGTTCTTCAAGACGCGCTCTCAGAGGTTCTCTGGTGGAAATTTGCTCTAAAAATTCAAAGGTGACTTGGTTTTGAGCTTCAACCCATGCTTGAGTGTCTGCTGATTCTAAGTCTTCTAGCCATCGATAGGGATCGGATACGGGTGTACTATGGTAATCATCAATCTGCTCTACTTGGCGGCTTTGGGGATATACAAACTCTGGCATCCAACAATACTCCATTATAAGTGGCAAGAGCATTTATACTCAACAATACGACTTACGGACAGTTAATCCTAATTGTATAGCAAATTTTACTTTAGACGAACCATTGTATCTATTAATGAATATATACCAATTATGGCACATAAAGAGATAAAGATAAACATAAATTCAAAAAAATATAAAAAAATCTTCCAAATCTGAGAAAATTTGATAAAATTTAACATAACAACTGTCTATACCATTCATTAACTAACAGCCAAGCCCATGTCTCAAGACTTTTTCCTCTCCCCTGATGATGCCAAAACCTATGGCGATATTAATTTCATGCGTAGAAAGCAGCGAGTCAGACACACCTATCCCAAAGGTAAGCGTGCTGCTGAAGTGATTGAAGCGTCTTCTATGGAGATGCAAATCCGCACTGAAGGTCAAATGATGCGCTCCACGCCTGTGGTTCCTGAGCCTCAAGTGAGCAGTCAACCCTCAGAACCGACTCCTCCTGTACGTCGTCCTGCCAATAGCAACACCGGAGGTTTAGACTTCCTGAAAATGGCTAAGGGCATGAAGAAGAAGTAAGCGGATAGGCTTCATCCCTCTTCTATCTGTCTAAACCCTGTTTTTCTAAGAGTGCTTCACTTGTCTATTGGGTGAAGCACTTTTTTGATGCCAGAGCTGAACGAGAAAAGTATCAAGTTTTGTTAAGCTAAGAGAAATCCTACCTGAATTGAAGAAAATAATGGATCTATCGACTATTCAAGACAAAGTGACCCTCCTGGAGAGCAAACGGGAAGCTCTGGTACAGTTACTAGAGCAGCCTAATTTAGGCAGTCTGCGGCTCGATGTGAATCAAGCTTTAGAAGAAATGGATGACCTGATTGAGGAATTTAAGCAAACCTTTCCTCCTTCATCGAGCGATCGCCCCTAATCTAAGTCAAGACCACCCTTGGTTACAATAGATCAAGATGATTCACGACCTTTAGCTTCTTTAAGATACAGACCTTATGACTTCTAGCGTTCTGGTAGAAAAGATAAAACTCGATCGCCCCCCACTCGATATCCATACCCTGGGAGATCGCGTCCTGCGGAGCAATGCCAAACGGATCTCAAAAGTGGATGAGAGCATCCGCCAATTGGCTAAAGAAATGTTGCAAACCATGTATAGTGCCGATGGCATTGGTTTGGCAGCACCGCAAGTGGCGATCGCCAAACAACTGGTGGTGATTGACTGCGATCCGGAAGAGGCGGCCAATATTCCCTTAATCTTAATCAATCCCACTATCAAATCCTACGGTCGTGAAATCTGTACCTATCAAGAAGGATGCCTGAGTGTGCCCGGTGTCTACATGGATGTGCAGCGACCGGATGCGATCGAAGTGAGCTACAAAGATGAGTATGGCCGACCGAAAACCTTAAAAGCTGACGGTCTCCTATCCCGTGCTATTCAGCATGAACTCGATCATCTCCAGGGAGTGATGTTTGTAGACCGCGTAGAAAACGGGATCGCCCTGAATGAAGAACTGAAAAAATTTGGCTTTTCTAGCCAAGATGTTAAACCTTACTCCTAGGCACAATTCATGGCTTTAACTCCCAAAAGTGGCTTACTCTTAGCTCTGTGCTGTATTGCGGCGATCGCCGCCACGGGCTGTATCTTTGAACTCTCCTCTGGCACACCTGACCTAGGAGTGACCCCCACCAGCATTATTCTGGCCATCAGTATCCCCGTCACCGGCTGGTCTTTTTTTGCCGCCGTCCAAGATGCCAACAACAACAATTAATCATGATTAATGGTTAATTATGAGCGGCACTGAGCCTCAAGGATTCTTAAAACCCATAAGGGGATTGGGCAAAACTCAGTCTAGTCCCCCCTATCCCCTATGGGGAACAGAAGAAATCATCATCGGGCGCGATCCCAGTTGCCAAATTGCCCTGGATGCTCATCAACAAACCATTGTTTCCCGCAAACATGCGGTGATTCGATATTCTCTAAAGCACAACTATTGGGAAATTGGTGACCTCGGTAGTGCGAACGGAACCTATATTAATCAAACTCTGTTAAGGGGATGCCAGGTCTTAAAGCATGGCGATCGCATTATGCTGGGTATGAAAGGGCCAGAATTTGAAGTCGAACTGCGCTCTGCACCAGTTGTCGCGGCTCCTACCTTCGTCTCTCCCTCTAGTAATTCTGCCCCTGTCGCTACCCAGTCTGTTACCCTCACCCAACTGTTTCCCATCTTCTCCACCGGACAAGAATTAACCCGTAAAGCTTATCTGATCCCTGCTAGTTTAACTGCCCTGGTTGCCGTGTTGCTCTTTTTCCTCAGAGTCCCGGAACTGTTTAATCTGGTTTTAGGAGGATATTTAGCGGCGATCGCCTACACTTATATCTATCAACTCTGCGGCAAGCATAAACCCTGGTGGCTATTGCTCGGATCGGCGCTCTGGACACTCCTACTCGCCATTCCCCTGGTACAACTGCTCGCGCCCCTCTTCTATCAAGGGCTGGCAGGATGGGCAACCGGAGACCAATTTTTACCCACCTTAGCCCGTCAAACCCTAGGCACAGGACTCTTAGAAGAACTGATCAAAGCCCTACCCATCTTCCTGGTTCTGTTGTGGGGTAAAGTGCGCTTTGTTTCATCTCGCCAAACCTGGGGCGTTCGAGAACCCCTTGATGGCATTTTAATCGGTACAGCTTCTGCTGTCGGGTTCACCTTAATTGAAACCCTCGGCTTGTATGTGCCCTCCCAAATTCAAAGTATTGCCGCCATTTCTGGGGGCGATATGGGACAACTGGCAGGATTACAATTATTAATTCCTCGCATTCTCGGATCGGTTTCAGGACATTTAGCCTATAGCGGCTATTTAGGCTATTTTATCGGTCTGAGCGTTCTTAAGCCTAAACAACGATGGCAAATTCTGGCCGTGGGCTATGGGAGTGCTGCCGTATTACACGGACTCTGGAATACGACGGGAACTTTTGTTGCTTCCCAAGTGTCCCTATTCGCTGGATTGATCTGTTTAGCCACCATTGGTGTATTGTCCTATGCCTTCTTAGCTGCGGCGATTTTGAAAGCTCGTGCCCTATCTCCAACGCGATCGCAAAATTTTGCGACTCGGATTAAATAGGCAGTTCACTGAACTCATCTCGATCGCGACAGGCGATCGCATATCGAGCCACCGCTAGAGTTAACCTTGCCTTTTCCAGTTCTGAAGCCGATTCCCAATCTAGGGTACTCGCTCTTTGTACCACCCGATCTAAAGCCGTTTTCTCTTCTCCTCCCCGCATCGCATAGGCAAAGGGACGAGCTAAGACCAAAAGATCATCTATATCCCACTGGGATAAGCTCTCTTGCACACAGTGAATTAACTGATCGGCGATCGAGGATGAAGAAGCTGTTAATTGCTCTGCCTTAGATGCAATGATCGCTAAAATCTCTTGGGGAACCATCTGACTAAACTTGGCTTCTAGTCGAGATTTTAAACCCTTGGCGGTTACAGGGTTAGCAGACTCCCATAACTGATCTAGATTTTGATAAAATTGAATACATCCTTCATCCAAATAATCAACTAGATCTGGGGTGTGAGTTCCCATAGAATTCTCTATTTCCGAGAAATAACACTCTGCCTCTAAATTTAAGGGATTCCACGGATACAGCCGCTCGTGATTCAAGAATAGAATTTCGATCAGCTCTATATCTATGTGATAACCCGGATAGGGAAGACCTGAATTCATCTGTGATTGATCCGTCATAACACTTAAGCAATTCGACAGTTGCATCTCAATGGCACAAGTAACTACAACTTAGCCATTTACCGTTCCGTAATCTTTGCGTGAAATTGCTTCTATAGACTTACCATAACGGATCGCTATCGAGATTCACTGTGATCTGATCAGCTCCTGCGGGAACTCCACTAATACAAGCACAAAGGGTAGAGCGTCCTACAATTTCCACTTCACAAGCATGACAAGACCCCATTAAACACCCCGTGGGGATCGTCACCCCAGCTCGTCGAGCCACTTCTAGCAAGGGTTCTCCGACTTGAGCTTCTACCGTCACGTCATCGGGCAAAAATTGGACGGCGATCGCCTTACCCATAATTTTCTCCTGAACTGCAAACCTGATGCATTACGACAGAAGCGGCCGAATATTTAAATGTTCCGCTACCCGATCGCTGAGAATATCTAAAATCAATTCTCGCTGTTCCCGATAATTGGGAACCCCTGTAGGTAATGCTAACAAACCTCGCTGTTTACGCAAGCGATTTAACCACATCCGTCGCCAAGGGCCATTATCAAAAATGCCATGTAAATAGGTTCCCCAAACCCCTTGGTTATCGCTGACAATCCCCAATTGAGGATCATCAAATAAACAATGGTAATCTCCCCCAGAAATTAAACTGGTGCGTCCTTGATGAATTTCAAACCCAGTAATGGGTAAACTCTCTTGGGGATAACAGGAAGTAACCGATCGCTGACGGGCCACTTTTTTTCCTAAAATCACCGTTTGAATAGGTAATAAATCTAAACCCGGATAGCGTCCCTCTTCCCCTTCTAAACCTTCCGGATCGGCAATCATTTTACCTAACATTTGGAAGCCACCACAAATACCCAAGACAGTTCCCCCCCCGACCACATAATCCTTTAACTCTTGAGCCATGCCACTTTTTCGCAAGGTCATCAAATCGGAGATCGTGGTTTTCGAGCCGGGAATAATCACGGCATCGGGATATCCCAAATGTTCATGGGGACTGAGATACTGAAGCTTGACACTCGGTTCGGAATCTAGGGGATCGAAATCGGTAAAATTGGCAATATGGGGTAAGCGCAGGACGGCGATTGTTAGATCGGTTGACCCCTTGGATTTACCCCCATCTCGCTCTAGCAAACTGAGGGAATCTTCCGCCGGAAAGGCCATATCGAGCCAAGGAATCACTCCTAAAACTGGAATCCCTGTATACTCTTCTAACCATTCAATGCCCGATTGCAACAGGGAGCGCTGACCGCGAAACTTATTAATGACAATTCCCTTAATTAAATTGCGCTCTTCAGGGTCGAGTAACTCTAAGGTTCCCACTACATGGGCAAATGCACCGCCGCGATCGATATCTACGACTAAAATTGTAGAGGCGTTTAAATGTTTAGCCACTCGCATGTTGGTTAAATCTCGATGTTTGAGATTAATTTCGGCGGGCGATCCTGCCCCTTCACAGACGACTAAATCAAACTCATAGGACAACTGCTCTAGGGATTGGGTAATGGCTTCCCATCCCCGATTGAAGTAGTCTTTATAGTAGTTTTCGGCGCTTACTTGGCCAACTGCTTCTCCGAGCAAAATGACTTGGGAGGTCATGTTGCCTTGGGGCTTGAGTAAGATGGGATTCATGGATACTTGGGGGGGGACTCCAGCGGCCCAAGCTTGTACGGCTTGGGCATAGCCGATTTCTCCTCCTGTGGGGGTAACATAGGCATTTAAGGCCATGTTTTGCCCCTTAAAGGGGGTTAAATGCCAACCTTGCCGCGCTAAAATCCGACACAAAGCTGTACATAATAGGGATTTTCCTGCGTGGGAGGTTGTTCCCACTACCATAATCGCTTTCATAGTGGCTCTCAATTCAATCATTCCAGGCGAGTGAGGGCTATAGTTCTTTTCTGGGGTTATCGCAAAAACCAGGGAATTAGTTGATGAATGCGGTTGTAAAGGCGATCGCCGATGGAGGGAGCAGGAAGGGTTCCGGTTTGCTTTTGCCCATATTCAATCAGTTGACGGCCCAAGGGGGTGAGACGAAAGCGATCTGTAATGCCTTGTCCATCGACTTCACGACGTAAAATACCGACCTGAATTAACCAGAGTAGGGCATCTTCAGTAGCGATTTCCGTGAGGGGAGCGCGGGTATAATTGGCTCTAAATCCGACTTCTGTGGCGATCGCCGCTAAGGGAATACTACGGATTTTCAAGTCAGTAAATAATTTGAGCTGAAAGGGAGAACAGCGTAAGGCGCGATCGGCACGCCTCCAAGTGGGGCTATCCTGCTCAGGAAGGGGGGACGAGTGAACCAAAGACATAGGCACAAGTGGGGACAAAGAAAAGAGTTGAGTAGGGCGTAACTGGTAAAAACTCATGCTCGCTTCTTCTAATCTAGCATGGTGCTTGAGGAGATTAGGCGGCGATCGCCAGCAACCTCATCTAACTGCGATCGCACTATTGTAAAATTAACCAAGAAGTTCTTTAAGTTAACGAGAAAATAATCTCTATGTCTTTATCTGTCGGCACAACGGCCCCAGCATTTACCGCCAAAGATACCCATGGTAACTCGGTTTCCCTCTCTGATTTTGCTGGCAAAACCGTCGTTCTCTACTTCTATCCCAAGGATGATACTCCCGGATGTACCAAAGAAGCCAACAGCTTTAAGGACGCTTATGGGGAATATCAAGGCAAAGAAATTGCCGTCTTAGGGGTGAGCATGGATGATGAAGCCTCTCACCAGAAGTTTACTGAAAAATATGGGTTAAATTTTCCCCTCTTGGCCGATACGGATGGCGCATTGACTAAAGCTTATGATGTCGAAGGCGGCGGTTATTCCAAGCGTGTAACCTATGTGATTGATGGTTCAGGAAAAATCATCAAAGTCTACGAAGGGGCTAATCTGAATACGGCTACCCATGCCCAAGATATTTTAGCTGAACTGGGACTTTAATCGACTTCTTGCAGAAGATAAATCCAGTAGTCTCGTGACCGCACTAAAATAGGGCATTAGTGTAGGGTGGGTTAGGCGGCTAAAACCTAGACGGTGACAGCAATCTATCAATCCGCCGTAACCCACCATTTTAGGGTTATCACGGCAGTAGGGTCGTGACCGCACTAAAATAGACCATTAGTGTAGGGTGGGTTAGGCGGCTAAAACCTAGACGGTGAAAGCAATCTATCAATCCGCCGTAACCCACCATTTTAGAGTCGTCACGGCAGTAGTCTCGTGACCGCACTAAAATAGACCATTAGGGTAGGGTGGGTTAGGCGGCTAAAACCTAGACGGTGAAAGTAATCTATCAATCCGCCGTAACCCACCATTTTAGGGTCGTCACGGCAGTAGGGGTGCGTTACGCTGTCGCTAACGCACCCTACTATTTCTCAATAACCATAAAAATTGATTCATCTCGCTCAAGTATGCAATTTATAGATCAGGTTGAAGTACAAGTAAAAGCCGGAGATGGTGGCGATGGACTCGTGGCTTTCCGTCGGGAAAAATATGTGCCGGCCGGTGGCCCTTCCGGTGGCAATGGAGGTAAAGGGGGATCGGTGATCGTCCAAGCAACAGAGCGATTACAAACCTTATTGGATTTTCGCTACAAACATTTATTTCGAGCTGACAATGGTAAGCGCGGTGGCCCCAATAATCGCACCGGAGCCAATGGTACAGATCTGATTTTAGAAGTGCCTTGTGGAACCGTGATTACGAATGTAGAAACGGGAGAATGGGTTGGGGATTTAGTAGAAAATGAACAAATTTTAGTGATTGCTCAAGGGGGAAAAGGGGGATTAGGAAACCAACATTTTTTGAGTAATCGCAATCGCGCCCCGGATTATGCGCTTCCCGGTTTAGAAGGTGAGGAAGGACGGTTTCGTTTTGAGTTAAAACTGTTAGCAGATGTGGGGATTATTGGCTTACCCAATGCGGGTAAATCGACCTTTATTTCTGTGGTTTCAGCCGCTCAACCGAAAATTGCGGATTATCCCTTTACAACTTTAGTGCCTAATTTGGGAGTGGTGCGGAAACCGACGGGAGATGGAACAGTGTTTGCTGATATTCCAGGGTTAATTGAAGGAGCTGCCGAAGGGATTGGATTGGGTCATGATTTCCTCAGACATATTGAACGGACGCGGGTTTTATTGCATCTGATTGATAGTACAGAACCGGATATTTTTGCCGTCTATAATACGATTCAACAAGAGTTGGTGGCCTATGGTAGGGGATTGGTAGACCGCCCCCAAGTGATTGGCTTAAATAAGATGGATGCGGTGGATCGCAGTCAAGATTGGCAGGCGATCGCCGCTTCTCTAGAAGAATACACGGGTTTTCCGGTATTCCTTTTATCGGCTGCAACCCAAACCGGCATTCAAGAGATCTTACAAACCATTTGGCAAATTCTAGAGCAGCAACCCCATCCCCTGGTCGAAGTTTAGAGGCTTCTCTTTTCGGGCTAAGAACCGAAATAAGTCGCTAATTCTTCTGAACCGCCAATATGTTCACCATCAATGAAGACTTGGGGAACACTGGTTTTACCGGTTATGGCTTTTAGCGAACGGGTGGTTACTGCATCGGCTAGGGTGATTTCTTCGTATTCTAAGCCTTTGTCTTTGAGCAGGGTTTTGGCTTTGGCGCAGAAGGGACAGCCGACTTTAGTGAATAAAGAAATCATTTTCGGCTTGATGGCGCTGGGATTAAGGTATTTGAGCATGGTTTCTGCGTCGGAAACCTCGAAGGGATCGCCGGGTTTTTCCGGTTCGATGAACATTTTTTCGATGGTTTTATTTTTGACGAGCATGGAGTAACGCCAAGAGCGTTGACCAAATCCTAGGTCTTGTTTATCTACTAACATGCCCATACCGGCACTGAAGTCTCCGTTACCATCGGGAATGAACGTGATTTTGTCGGCTTTTTGATCTTTCGCCCATGCTTCCATTACGAAGGTGTCGTTCACCGATATGCAGATAATGTCATCGACTCCGTTGGCTTTGAAAACATCCGCTAGTTCGTTATATCCGGGAACATGGGTGGAGGAGCAGGTGGGGGTGAATGCTCCGGGAAGGGAGAAGACAATCACGGTTTTTCCGGCAAAGAGTTCATCGGTGCTGATGTCTTTCCATTCGTTGTTGACACGAGCGCGGAAGTTGACGTTGGGTACGGTTTGGCCTTCTTTGTTCTGCAACATAAGGGGTTAATCTCCTGATAGGGGTCTAAAACGAACTCATTATGAATTTGTCTTAGCTTAATCATACTCATAATGACTTCGAGTTGTCAAGGGAGAGAAAAATTTTGGATCGCCAGTACCGCCATTCTTGTTAGATAATGGGAAAGTTGTGTTAATAATGAACTCTACTGAACGCTAGGAACCACCATGCGAACCCACTATTGCGGAGAATTACAAGGAAAAAACATTGGCGAGACGGTAACCCTGTGCGGTTGGGTCGATCGCCGTCGCGATCATGGTGGTGTAATTTTTCTAGATTTGCGCGATCGCACCGGAATTGTACAAATTGTTAGCGATCCAGACCGGACACCCGATTCCTATGGACTCGCTGAAAAGCTGCGAAATGAGTATGTGGTACAAATTGAGGGACGAGTCACCCAGAGGCCAGAAGATTCACTCAACCCCAAAATTGCCACCGGAGAAATCGAGATTTATGCCGATAAAATTGAGCTACTCAACGGCATTAACCGGCAAATGCCCTTTCAGGTATCGAGCTACGAAGAAGAGTCAGTACGGGAAGATTTGCGGCTGAAATATCGCTATTTAGACTTAAGACGCGATCGCATGAGCCATAACCTAAAGCTCCGCCATCAAGTCGTAAAAGCTATCCGTCGTTACTTAGAAGACGAACAGCACTTCATGGAAGTCGAAACCCCAATCTTGACCCGCTCTACCCCAGAAGGAGCAAGGGATTACCTGGTTCCTAGTCGGGTGAATCAGGGAGAATGGTACGCCCTGCCCCAATCACCACAACTGTTCAAACAATTACTTATGATCTCTGGGTTTGACCGGTATTATCAGATTGCGCGTTGCTTCCGGGATGAAGACCTACGAGCCGATCGCCAGCCCGAATTTACCCAACTAGACATGGAAATGAGTTTCATGTCGGAAGAAGACATCATTAACCTCAATGAAGGGTTGGTTTGTCATATCTTCAAAACCATTAAAAACATCGACATTCCCAGACCCTTCCCCCGCATCACTTACAAAGAATCCATGGATCGTTATGGATGCGATCGCCCCGATACCCGCTTTGGACTGGAATTAGTCGATGTGTCCGATGTGGTCAAAGATTGCGGATTTAAAGTCTTTTCTGGCGCGGTGTCTGCCGGTGGCTCGGTGAAAATTTTACCCATACCTAACGGCAACGATCGCATTTCTAATGTAGCGATTAAACCCGGTGGAGAACTCTTCAAAGAAGCCACAGAAGCCGGAGCCAAAGGTCTTGCCTATATCCGCGTCCGAGAAAATGGAGAAATCGACACCATTGGCGCGATCAAAGATAACCTCAGTGCCGAACAAAAACAGGAAATTTTAAAACGCACCGGAGCAGAAGCCGGGCATTTACTCCTGTTTGGAGCTGGGGATACGGCGACAGTAAACAAAACCCTAGACCGGTTGCGACAAGCGATCGGTAAACAAATGGGACTAATAGACGAGAACCAAATTAACCTAATTTGGGTGACCGAATTTCCCATGTTTGAATGGAATGCCGATGAAAAGCGCCTGGAAGCCATGCATCACCCCTTCACTTCGCCCAACCCAGAAGACTTAGACGACATCAAAACTGCTCGCGCCAGAGCTTACGATCTGGTCTATAACGGCAATGAAATTGGTGGGGGAAGCCTGCGGATCTACCAGAGAGAGATTCAAGAAAAAGTGTTTGAGGCGATCGGGTTATCCCCTGAAGAAGCCCATAACAAATTTGGCTTTCTCCTGGAAGCCTTTGAATATGGCACGCCTCCCCATGGCGGAATTGCCTATGGGTTAGACCGGTTTATTATGCTCTTAGCCGGTGAAGACTCCATTCGCGATGTGATTGCCTTCCCCAAAACCCAGCAAGCGCGGTGTTTGCTCACCGACGCTCCTGCAACCGTGGATACTCGCCAGTTGAAAGATCTTGCTGTGGCTTCTACCCACAAACCCAAGGCAAAAAACGGGTAATTTAGGATATAAAACTATGGTTCAATCCGAGAATGGGCAGGTGGGGTCTTTAGTGGCGATCGCCACCACCCCCCGATCGGCATATCGTCTGTTTGCCATCACCGAGTCCCTAGGCGCAGTGCTGGTGGTTTCTCCCGCTTGCGCTCAAGCCTTATCCGCCGATAGTAGACTCATTTATGAAGTCTATCCGGAAACATTGTCGGCAACCTTACCCCAGTTGTGGGCTAACCATCAAGGGCTGATCTTTGGGTTAGCGGTGGGTGCGGTGGTGCGTCTGATTGCCCCCCTATTGAATCATAAAAGCACCGATCCGGCGGTAGTAGTGGTGGATGAAACCGGAAATCATGTGATTAGTGTCTGTGGGGGACATCAGGGAGGAGCCGATCGCCTGACGCGGTTAGTGGCGACTCAATTGGGCGCAAAAGCCATTATTACCGGCGCTTGTGATAGCCTCAACTTACCTGCCATTGATACCTTGGGTTTGCCCTTCGGATGGAGACGAGGAAGCGGAGACTGGACAGGAGTGAGCGCGGCGATCGCTAAACAAAATTCTGTACAAGTGATTCAAGATGCCGGATCGACCCTGTGGCAACAGCATCTACCTAACGATCATCCCTTTGAGTTTGAATTAGACTCTAGCAGCGCCGGGGCCAGAGTTTGGATCAGCGCCACCCAACGCCAGTTTACCTCTAAGGGAACCTTTCCCAAGGTGCAATGGCATCCGAGAGTATTGTGGGTGGGAATGGGATGCGAGCGGGGAACCGATGCGCGGGTGATTTCCGGAGCGCTGGAGCAGGTTTTAGGCGCTGCCCATTTAGCAGAAGGGGCGATCGCCGGGATTGCCACCCTCGACCGCAAAGCCGATGAGCCGGGTTTATTGGCTCTGTGTGAAGCGAAAAACTGGCCCCTGATCTCCTATCCAGCCGAGGAGTTAAAGGGGGTTCCTGTGCCCAATCCCTCGGCGCTGGTCGCCGAAACCGTAGGCACACCCAGCGTCGCCGAAGCCGCCGCCCTGACAGCGGCCGGGGTCTCTGAACTGGTGGTGAGCAAACAAATCTATCGCGTTCGGGACTTAGCCGGAGCGGTTACCGTGGCGATCGCCCAATCTCCCCAAGAATACATCCCTAGAGGCGGTCAACTCTGGTTAGTCGGCATGGGCCCCGGAGAGCTGCAACAAATGACCCCAGCGGCCCAAACCGCCGTCATTCAGGCCGATGCTATTTTAGGATACGGGTTATATTTAGACCTCATTTCCCCCCTGCGCCGTCCCGGTCAAATCATTGAACACTTCCCCATCACCCAAGAGCGCCAACGGGCAGAACGAGCCATAGAATTAGCTCAATGGGGATTAACGGTAGCCATGGTCTCCTCTGGAGATTGTGGCATTTATGGCATGGCCGGATTAGTTCTAGAAGAGTTGCAAAACCAGGGTTGGGATGGCATGAGTCCGAGCGTGCAAGTCTTCCCCGGCATTACGGCCCTCCAAGCGGCGGCTGCACGGGTGGGAGCGCCCTTAATGCATGACTTTTGCGCCATTAGTTTAAGCGACCTATTAACCCCTTGGCCAGTGATTGAAAAGCGCTTGGTAGCTGCGGCCCAGGGAGATTTTGTCACTGCTATCTATAACCCCAAATCTCAGAAGCGTACTGAGGGAATTCGGCGATCGCAAGAAATCTTCCTCCAATATCGTCATCCCCAAACCCCCGTCGCCCTAGTTCGCTGTGCCTATCGCCAAAACGAGCAAATTACCCTCACCACCTTAAACGAATTTGCCCAACTTGACATTGATATGTTAACTACCGTCCTCATCGGCAATCCTACCACCCGAACCCAAGGGCCATGGATGATTACCCCTAGAGGTTATTTTCCCTAATCGATCAACATTTCCCATTCGGTACTTATGAAAATCGTTATTCTAGATGCAGCTACCCTCGGTGACGTAAACCTGAGCGGATTAGAAAAATTTGGAACAGTCGAAACCTTTGCCACCACTCAACCCGAAGAAGTCCCGAACCGAATTCAAGGCGCTGAAATCATCATCACCAATAAAGTTGTCATTAATCGCCCCATTCTAGAAACCACCAACACCCTAAAACTGATTTGTGTTGCTGCAACTGGATACAATATTATCGACCTTCAATGTGCAGCCGAACGGGGAATTACTGTTACCAATGCCGTAGGTTACTCCACCAATAGTGTGGTTGCTCATACCTTTTCCATGCTCTTTTATCTCTCCCACCATTCCCGTTATTTCGACGATTATACCCGCAGCCGCCAATGGTGTAAAAGTCCCACATTTAACCATCTAGGAGAATCCTTTTCTGAACTCGCGGGCAAACAGTGGGGCATTATTGGCATGGGAACCATTGGCCGCAAAGTCGCCGATATCGCCCAAGCTTTTGGCTGTCAGGTTTCCTATTTTTCCACCAGTGGTCAAAATAGAGAACAACCCTTTGAATGCGTTAGTTTAGAGCAACTGTTGCAACAGTCCCAGATTATTTCCATTCATGCCCCCTTAAACGAAAAAACAGCCAATCTTATCGATAAACCTCAACTGCAACAAATGTCTTCCGAAGCCATTTTGCTCAATGTCAGTCGCGGAGGAATTGTCAATGAAACCGCTTTAGCCTCAGCCTTGGATGATGGCGAAATTTCTGCCGCAGGTTTAGATGTATTGGCAAAAGAGCCTCCAGACGCAACCCATCCCCTATTTCATATCCAAAACCAAAACAGACTATTCATCACTCCCCATATCGCCTGGATTTCTAGAGAATCAAGAGCGCGGTTAATCACGGAAGTAGAGAAAAATATAGCGGCATTTCTTAAGGGTGAGAGCCGAAATCGGGTGATTTAGCTGCAATGGATATAATATTACCCCATAACCTATTACTTGACCCCCCCCTTTGGGGGAGTGCTATTGTGAGTTTAGGTGCAATTTAGGTGCAGGTTGAAGGACATTAATAGCTGTCCGGGGGTGAGAGTCCTGCTCTGATAAGGATTAAACGGTACGGAGAGAGTGGGATTTGAACCCACGGGACGCTGTTAACGCCCACTCGATTTCAAGTCGAGCGCATTCGACCACTCTGCCATCTCTCCAGTCACAGTTGATTAGTATAGCCTATTTTGACCACAGATGGGCCGCATGAATAGAGGATCTCTTCGGTCTCTATTTTGAACTGCTCATTGACCCAAATTAAGCTGGCTTGGGTGATGATGTGGTTCTCTAGGGTGACCAGGGAGAAGTTGCGTGATTTTCCGGTATCGGTGGTGATAATGCGGGGAACTCTGGCAGCGTTGAGATAGAGTGTACCTTGATTATCCTGGGCGATCGCCTCTCTCAATTGTGCCTGAGTATGCCGCAGACGGTGATGCATATGGCCGAAGGTGACCAAGGGAATCTGTTTTCCCTGCTGTCGAGTCGCCGAGATCGCCGCCCGAAAATCCGGTTCGCCAAAGTCTCCTCCCAAAGGATTCCAGTCTTTGCCACAAATGTCTTCCGGTTGATTTCCTAGACCTTGGGGGCCGCAATGGCCGATAAAAATCACGGTCTCATAAGCGGTTTTCTGGGCAGCCGCAATGATTTTATTCGCAGATTCCGTAAAACTATTTACGCCATAACGCTCTTGATAAAAGCCCCCATTTTGCCAGATCGGGCCTCCCCAACTAAAGGGACGAGCGCCGACCACACTGAGCTGAAATTGGGGAAAATCGAGGGAATTAAAGCCTACATGGGTCTCTCCGAGGAGCTGAAGTTGGTGGTTTACTCGGTCTTCTAATTGGCGATCGTAGGGGCATTTTTTGCGACCCCAAGGGGATGCTGTGTACCAACAGTCATGGTTTCCCAAAACGATCACCTTGGGTAAGTCTAACGCGGCGATCGCCTCCACCACCGGAATCGACTCATTCCCAAAATCACCCACAAATAAAACTAAATCGACTCCTAAAGCATGTAGGGCTTGTGCATCGGCATTTTCCCATTGATCGTGTACATCTCCAACCACGGCGATCTTCAGGGAAAGTTGCTTGGCCTCATTCATGGGGTTCTCTCATCAGTTCCATTAAGCATAGTATGGAATTTTAGCACTAAGCAATGGACTTCTTTGCCGGGTGAGGTGACTTGGAGTTGGTCATTAGTGTTCAATCCTGCTGTTGAGTATCAAAATTATCCGATTTTGGCGGGAGCGGATCATGATGGAACGATTAAGATTTGGGATCTTCAAACCGAATGCTTGATGAAGACTCTAAATGGACATGAAAACAAGGTGGAGGCGATCGCATTTAGCCCTGATGGTCAATTCCTGGTCAGTGGTAGCGATGATTGCACGGTGAAGGTGTGGCAGGTTTCTACGGGAGAATGTATTAGGACTCTGGAGGAACATACCGAAGGGGTTTGGTCGATCGCATGGAGTCCGAATGGTCAAATCTTAGCCAGTGGTTGCATTCCTGGCGATCGAGGGGCGGTTATCAAGCTCTGGGATGTGCAAAAATGGCAATGCCTGAATACACTAGAGGGACATGAACATACGGTGCGATCGGTGGCTTTTACTCCGGATAGTCAAACCCTAATTAGTGGTAGCGCTGATTGTACTCTTCGCTTGTGGAATGTTTGGACAGGACAATGCTCTAATATCCTCACCATTCCTCGCCCTTATGAAGGCATGAATATTACGAGGATTGGGGGATTAACGGAAATCCAGAAACAGGCTTTAATGGCGTTGGGAGCGAGGGAAGATTAAAATTTTTTGAAAGGATGCGCTATACTGTCCCAAACTGTTGACCAATAGTGGAATTAAGCTGATGTCAGAACAAAGCTGTCCCGTTTGTGGTGTGAAGATTCAAAAGATGGTGGGCAAAGATCGGGTTTTGTTTTCCTATGGGCCGCCAGCTACCCGCGAACAACTCTGGCAAAAGGTTTGTCAGCATGTACAAAAACCCAGTTGCATTAATCAAGACCAGGGGAAGATCAATTAAAAATTAAAAATTAAAAATTAAAAATGGGTATTGCTTTTTTGGGATAAAGGTACGCCAGTTCCGCCCCGTTGGACTAAGATTAATTCGGCTGCAATACTGAGGGCAATTTCTGCGGGTGTTAAGGCTCCGATATCGAGTCCAATGGGTGCATAAATAGAATTGATTTTTTCTAAGGGAATGGAGTGATCTGCAAGGGATTTTCGGACTTTATTCACCCGTTTTATCGAGCCAATCATGCCAATATAGCGATAGGGAATAGGGTTTTCTAGCAGACTTTTGAGGACTTCGAGATCGTAATCATATCCACGGGTGACCATGGCGATATAAAGGGGATGATGATAGGGCCATTGTTCTAGAACTTGAGAGATGGGATCGATAAAAATAGATAGAGCTGAGGGGAAACGCTCAGAATTGGCCCATTGGGAGCGATCGTCTTGAATGATTATTTGAAAGCCTAAAAATGTGGCAATTTGTGCCAGTTTTTCACCCACATGACCTGCACCGATAATGAGTAGCATGGGGGATGGTTCAATTAAGTCTATAAATCCTAGTTCTGGGGAAATTTGGGCATCATTTGCGGTGAGAATATGGGGGGATAAACCGGGAGAAAAGGGGATCAATAGACGGACAGAGTAACCCTGATTGAGATCATCTAGAATAGCTTGGATGAGGGCGATCGCCGCTTCACCCGACCATTTTGCCACCCACACCTGCATTTGACCCCCACAAACCCCCTCAGTCACGCGCTGAACCGCACCGGAAAGGTCGATCGCCACTTTCTGCGGATCTCCCGATGCGAGAACCTGCTCCATGATGCTTAAAACCTTAGCTTCTCCCGCTCCCCCCCCAATGGTTTCCAAGAGCGTCCCATCTGCACAGAGCGCCATTTTCGCCCCCACTTCCCTGGGAACTGAGCCAATTATTTTGATGACTGTGGCGATCGCCACATCTCCCCTTGGCAATAGATTCCGTAACTGTTGATAAAATTGCAGTGACATCGCTTTCGATCGTTAGCAGTCATCTCAGGATTATATCGCCATTATCATGATTGAAGCTCTGCAAATTAACACTCAACGGCTCCAAGATAGCCTAGAAGAACTGGCAAAAATTGGCCAAAACGGCGATCGCACCATTTGTCGTCTCGCCTTTTCCGACGAAGATCTACAAGCACGCACCCTCGTCCGTCAGTGGATGGAAGAAGCCGGAATGAAAGTGCGAGTCGATAGTGCCGGAAACCTAAGAGGAACCTATCCCGGAAAACAGCCCCATCTTCCCGTCTTAGCAACCGGTTCCCATCTCGATACTGTCCCCTCTGGAGGCAAATTTGATGGAGCCTTTGGAGTCGTTGCCGCAATTGAAATTGTTCGGATTTTAAACGACCATCAACACCATCTCAATCATCCCCTAGAAGTCATCGTATTCACCGATGAAGAAACCACCATGATTGGGTGCAAAGCCATTTCAGGAACCGCATCTCTTAACCCAAAAGACTATCAAACCAAGGTCAACCTTTCCATCATTGAAGCCTTAGAAAAAATAGGAGGAAATTGGCACAACTTAACCCAAGCCAAACAAACTCGCCAACACATCGCCGCCTTCATAGAATTGCATGTCGAACAAGGAGCAGTCCTAGAAAAACTAGGCAAAAAAATTGGCATTGTTCAAGGCATTGTTGGACAACAACGCTATACCCTCACCGTCAAAGGTCAGGCAAACCATGCCGGAACCACCCCCATGAACATGCGTCAAGATGCCCTCACTGCCGCCGCTCGCATTGTCCTAGCTGTTGAACACTTAGCCCAATCTGCTCCCGGCGATCCCGTTGCCACCGTGGGCGCATTTCAAGTATTCCCCAATGCCCCTAATATTATTCCCGGATTAGTTAAGATGACTGTCGATATTCGCGATTTAGATCGGCAAACCATTGACCATTTAGTAGAGCAATTAAAAACACAACTAGAGCAAATTTCCAGCACTACAGAAACTCAAATTACCCTTGAACCCTTATTAAACACTCAACCCACCTTAGCCTCCCCCAAAATTCAACAGCACATCACCACCGTTTGCCAAGAATTAGGATTAACCCATCTCTCCCTACCGAGTCGCGCCAGTCACGATGCTCAAGAATTGGGACGCTGTACCGATATGGGGATGATTTTCGTCCCTTCTCAAGGGGGAATTAGCCATTCTGGAGAGGAGTATACCCCCACTCAAGATTGTGTACAAGGGACAATGGTTTTATTGCATACGCTGCTAAAATTGGATCGAGAGTATATCGCCAACCTAAATCCGTTATAACTGATTGCTCCTCATTCCTCTAACAGCGCGTTGGCCACAGTTTTAAGCTTGCCAAGCCACTACTGGCTCTTAGCCCCCTCTCCCGTGGGAGAGGGGGTTGGGGGTGAGGGCTATTCATGTATATAGAGAAAGACGCTAACATAAACCCATTCCTAGAAAATTTACATCAAAATTATGTATCATCTCAAAGCGATTATTATTGGCGCTGGCATAGGTGGATTAACCACCGGAATTGCTCTCAAACAAGCCGGATATGAGATTGAAATTTATGATAAGGTGCGAGAATTTCGGCCAGCCGGTGCAGGCATTTCGTTATGGTCAAATGGGATTAAAGTCCTCAATCAGTTAGGATTAGGGGAAGAAATTGCTCAAATGGGTGGCAGGATGAATCAGATGGAGTATCGTAGCCATCAGGACAAGCTATTAAATTCGATTGATTTACATCCCTTAATTAACGAAGTTGGACAACGCCCCTATCCTGTTGCGCGTACAGATTTACAAGCGTTATTGTTGCAAGCGGTTGGCGAAGAAAATGTCACGCTTAATTGTAAATGTGTGAAGGTTTCGGAGGAGAAAGATGGGATAACTGCCACATTTGAAGATGGCAGAACTACCCGTGGAGATCTGTTAATTTCTGCTGATGGCATTCACTCGATTATTCGCCCGGTGGTGACAGGAGAAAGCAGCGAACCTCGATACGCAGGATATGTGAATTGGAATGGTTTAGTGGAGGCGAATCGACAAGAGATCGATCCGGAATGTTGGGTGATTTATGTGGGAGAAGGTAAACGAGCTTCGATGATGCCTATAGGAAAAGATCGCTTCTATTTTTTCTTTGGCTGTCCTATGGAGAAAGGGACAGAAGTTGCTCCAGAAAATCGACAACAGGAGTTAGCGGAGATTTTCCAGGAGTGGCCCAGTCCTGTACAAAGATTAATTGAAACCCTGAATCCTTTAGAAACGAATCGATTGGAAATTCATGATTTAAATCCCTTAAATACTTTAGTGAAAGGACGGATCGCTTTACTCGGAGATGCGGGTCATGCCACTACACCAACTTTAGGTCAAGGCGGTTGTCAAGCGATGGAAGATGCGGCAGTTTTATGCCGCTATTTAGTGACCACAAATGTGAGTGTAGAAGATGCTCTGCAACGATATGAACTTGCCCGTAAACCTCGGACATCGGAATTAGTGTTAAAGGCAAGAAAGCGCACGGATACTATTTATGGAAAAGATATGTCCGTTACTCAAGAATGGTATAAATCTTTAAGTCAGGAATCAGAAAGTGATGTGATTAATGCTTTAGCTAAGGTGATTTTAGCGGGGCCTTTTAATTAATTATTGCAGATGGGGAAATGGGGAGATGGAGGAACAAATACAGCACCTTGCGCGGTAATGAGGTGCAGTAGTAAAAGATCCCCCCTAACCCCCCTTAATAAGGGGGGAATAAGAAAGTCCCCCTTTTTTAAGGGGGGAATAAGAAAGTCCCCCTTTTTTAAGGGGGGAATAAGAAAGTCCCCCTTTTTTAAGGGGGGAATAAGAAAGTCCCCTTTTTTAAGGGGGATTTAGGGGGATCAAAGTCTACCGCATAACAGCGAAAACTGCTGTAATGGATAAGATAAAAGCAGCTTGTCCAGAAGAACAAGCTGCCCATTCATAAAGCTAGGTGAAATGGATAGGAAAACCTTCCATGGGTAATTACATCATACCCATGCCGCCCATGCCACCCATGCCGCCCATGCCGCCCATGCCGCCCATGCCGCCCATATCGGGAGCAGCAGATTTGGGTTCGGGTTTTTCAACGACTAGGGCTTCGGTGGTGAGAACCATTCCGGCAATGGAGCCAGCATTTTGTACGGAAGAACGAACGACTTTGGCGGGGTCAATAATACCGGCGGAAATCATGTCTACATATTCGCCAGTGGCGGCATTGTAGCCCACATTAAATTCGGTTGTCCGTACATGGGAGACGACGACTGAACCTTCAACGCCAGCGTTATCGGCGATTTGACGTAGGGGAGCAGCTAAGGCGCGAGCGACAATCTCTGCACCAATTTGCTCTTCAGCGTTTAATTGGGCTTTGAGTTCTTCGACTTTTTTGGATAGGTGAATTAAGGTGGTTCCGCCTCCGGGAACGATGCCTTCATCAACGGCGGCTTTGGTGGCGTTGAGTGCGTCTTCGATGCGGAGTTTGCGGTCTTTGAGTTCGGTTTCGGTGGCTGCACCTACTTTAATGACGGCTACTCCACCAGCGAGTTTGGCGATGCGCTCTTGAAGTTTTTCTTTGTCGTAGTCAGAGTCGGTTTCTTCGAGTTGACGACGAATTTGGCCGATCCGTTTTTCGACATCTGCTTGGGTGTTGTTTTCGGCAACAATTACGGTGCTGTCTTTGTCGATGCTGATTTTGCGGGCGGTTCCCAGCATGTCTAGGGTGGCGGTGTCAAGGCTTAGACCGACTTCTTCGGAGATGACTTGACCGCCGGTTAGTACGGCGATGTCTTGGAGCATTTGTTTGCGGCGATCGCCAAATCCGGGCGCTTTAACCGCAGCAGCATTGAGTACCCCTCTGGCTTTATTCACCACTAGAGTCGCCAGAGCTTCTCCTTCAATGTCTTCAGCCATGATCAACAGGGGTTGACCCGCTCTGGCCACTTTTTCTAAGACGGGAACTAAATCTTGAATGGAGCTGATTTTTTTGTCGGTGAGCAGAAGCTTGGCGTTGTCGTATTCCACCGTCATTTGGTCGCTGTTGGTGATGAAATAGGGCGACAGATAACCGCGATCGATTTCCATCCCTTCAACCACTTCTAGCTCGGTGAGTAAGGATTTAGATTCTTCAACGGTGATGACCCCATCTTTGGTCACTGCTTCCATGGCTTTGGCAATCATTTGCCCCACTTCTTCGTCATTACCCGCAGAAACGGTGGCGACTTGGGCGATCGCATCTCCTTCTACGGGTTTGGCGATCGCTTGAATTTCTTTGACTAAATGGGCGATGGTTTTTTCAATTCCCCGACGTAGCGCTACGGGGTTTGCGCCAGCGGCCACATTTTTGAGTCCTTCTTTGACCATGGCTTGAGCTAAAACGGTGGCGGTGGTGGTTCCATCTCCAGCCGTGTCTTTGGTTTTGGAAGCCACTTCCCGGATCAGTTGCGCTCCAGTATTTTCTAGAGGATCTTCAAGTTCAATTTCTTTAGCGACGGTAATCCCATCATTAATAATTTGGGGCGCACCATATTGCTTTTCTAAAAGCACATTCCGACCTTTGGGGCCGAGGGTAATACGGACGGCATCCGCAAGGGCGTTTACACCTTTTTCTAAGGCTTTGCGCGATTCTTCCTTAAATGAGACGATTTTAGCCATACACCTTTAGGGTTAGGTTTACCTGATATCATTCAGTGATATTAGCACTCTAGTGAAGAGAGTGCTAACCTCTTCCACATATATCAGGTTTGGGTGAAGTTTCGAGGTAGGGATATCCACACATGGGTGGGGGTGGGAAGATGGGGGGGATTAATCCTGAGCCGATCGCCAGAATTCCAAAATGGCTGTTGCAGCGCGATCGCATACGCCCGGTTGTCCCAGAGCTTGGCGCATTTGGCTATAACCTTGTAGGGTTTCTTGGCGAATCTGGGGATTTAATAACAGCTCTAAAGCACTTTCGCTCAAGGCTTCCGGAGTCGCCTGTTCTTGCAAAAATTCCGGCACAATGGGCTTCATCTCCACCAAATTAGCAGGAGAAACATAGGGTAAAGAGAGTTTGACAATATAGCGAGCGATCCAAGCTGTGAGAGCATTTAAGCGATACATGACTACTTGAGGCACATCTAAGAGGGCTAACTCTAAATTCACCGTACCCGATTTACAAATCGCTAAATCTGCACCAGCTAAAACTTCCTGTACTTGGTCATCCACAAGGGTTGCATTCAGTTTAAAATCGGCGATCGCCCTTTCAATCGGTTCTCGAAACTCCGCTAGAGACAAGGGAATCCAAAATTTGACCTCTGGTAACTTCTGCTGAATCTGTTGTGCTGCTGCAAACATCACCGGCATTAAATACTTCAACTCTTGACGACGGGAAGCAGGCATTAAGGCGATCGCCTTTTGATCCTCTGGAATACCCAACTTAACACGAGCCTGAGAGCGGGATGGAAACCCTTGCATCCTGTCAATCAAGGGATGTCCCACCCAATTCACATTCACCTGATGCTCCCCAAAATATCGCGCCTCTTCTGGGAAAATCGCCAGCAATAAATCCGTAATTTCAGCAACCTTTTGAGTATCCCGTTGATTCTGAGACCAAACCCAGAGCTGAGGAGCAATATAATACACAATCGGCACTTGAGGTAAATGGCGGCGCAAATACCCCCCAATACTCAAATTCGGCCCCATATAATCAATCAAAATAATCAAATCTGGCGGATTTTGCCGCAAATAGCGCTTCACTTGCTCCTGAATTTTCAGCGTAGGCAAAACAAAGGGTAGAGCCTCAAAAAGTCCTACAGAACCAATTCCTGTAGTTTGACCGAGCAAGGTTGCCCCCGCATCAGCCATGCGCTGCCCCCCCAAAGCCAAAATTTCCAGATCTAAACCCTGTTGACGACCCTGACGGTACAAGGCTTCCACCAAAAGAGCGCCTTGCAAATCGCCTGAAACTTCACCGGTACTGATAAAAATGGTAGCCATGGGTAACCGGCTGTAAACTGCTTGTCAAAGCGATAGTATAGAACAAAAGCACTCCATCTGGTCAAATGGTTAACCTCACTCAAAAGCAATACAACATCTCTCGAACCCCTAAAAGAGAAGACCTACCCACCATGTACGACTTACCCAGTGAAGAAGTAGGAGAACCGGGCTTGCCAGACCAATATCATCCCATACAGGCTCAATTGTTAGAGCAAACCTTTCAACCGGCTACCTATTCCCCAGAGCAGGTCTTTTCAGCCATGGATTTGAATCTCTACTACGATGTAGAGAAGACCAATAGATACAAACGTCCAGACTGGTTTGCAGTAGTAGGAGTATCTCGCTTATATGAACAGAGAGACTTACGGATGAGTTATGTCGTTTGGCAAGAAGAAGTGAATCCCTTTATGGTGGTAGAACTCTTGTCACCGAGTACCCAACGAGAAGACTTAGGAGAAATAACTCGTAAAGAGAATGAACCGCCGACCAAATGGCAAGTGTACGAGCAAATTCTACGAGTGCCCTATTATATTGTTTATGAACGAGAACAGGAGAATTTTAGAGCGTTTCAATTAGAAGAAAAGGGCTATCGAGAACTAGAGATAAGCAATAATCAGTTATGGTTAGAAGAGTTAGGATTAGGGTTGAGATTGTGGCAAGGAAGCCATAAAGGAATCGAGCGACGATGGTTGCGGTTTTATGATGCGGCTGGGAATTTAATTCCGACGGAGGCCGAAGAAACTGAGCGGCAACGGCAGGAGAAAGAACGAGAACGGCAGGAGAAAGAGCAAGCGCAGACTGCATTGCAAGAATTGAGAGATCGGTTGATTGCTATGGGTTTCGATCCTGACAATCTACCCAATGATCCTTAATTTTTTAACAATTACAGCAGTTTCCTCTGCTATATGGGACAAGTGACTGTTTTTAATCCTAGCTAGAACAGCTAAACAGCTCTCTACTGAGTCTATTCTTTGCTCCCATATCTCCCCATACAGCAGTTTTCGCTGTTATATGGGACATCTTGATCCCCCTAAATCCCCCTTAAAAAGGGGGACTTTCCTATTCCCCCCTTTTTAAGGGGGGCAAGGGGGGATCTTTTCCTACTGTCCACCGATACAGCGCAAAGCGCTGTAATATCAAGTCCGATTGTTCATGTCCGCGAAGCGGAAATACCATGATTAAAAATTTAGGGAGCGAGACGCTCCCACTCCAGCAATATCAAGGGATTATAGGAGTGCGGGCATCTGGCCCCCTTCTTCACCCTTTATCCGGACTTGATATAACGGCGCAAAGCACTGTATACCCTGGGCGATGTTATGGAGTACCGTCTCATTTTCATGGGCCCATGTACCACCACGGATGACCTATTCCTTGTTCCCTGGAATGGGGCCTCGGCGGCCTGGGTCGGTTATAGATTGATGCAGGAATTGTTGTAGGTGGCGTAAGGGTTCGGTTTCCGGTAGGGTGCTTAACTCTTCTAGGGCTTGCTTGAAGGTCATCTCAGAGCGATAGAGCATTCGATAGGCTTGCTTGAGAGTGCTGAAGTCTTCTTCAGTTAATCCAGAACGTTTTAAGCCTATGGCATTGATCGATCGCACCCTAGCTGGATTTCCCTCCACTGTCATATAGGGAGGCACATCGCGATCGATCCGGCTCATGCCGCCTACCATCGCCATTTTGCCAATATGGACAAACTGGTGAACCCCCAACAGACCGCTAATTCTGGCCTTCGATTCCACCACCACATGGCCGGCAAAACCCGTATAATTGGCCACGACTACCTCATTTTCGATGATGCAGTTGTGGGCTACATGCACATAACCCATCAATAAATTGCGATCGCCGATAATCGTCGCTTCATCCGGCCCCGTAGCCCGATTAATCGTCACATATTCCCGAATACAATTATCATTACCCATTCTGACCCAAGTTTGGGCCCCATCATACTTGAGATCTTGGGGAGCCAAGCCAATAGCCACTCCCGTAAAAATTTCATTTCTTTCTCCGATCTCCGTCCATCCCTCTAGCACCACATGGGGGCCGATCGTTGTATTTGCCCCAATAGTCACATTTTCTCCAATTACGGCATAGGGGCCAACGCTCACCGTCGGATGAACCTTAGCGCCACTTTTGATCACTGCCGTTGGATGAATTAGGGTGGTCATATCTCCCCCATTCTGTTTAATCTTGTCTCTAAAAACCAATACTTAATTTACGCTTGACTGAGAATAGAAAATTTGAGTTCTCCTTCTACAGCCAATTCACCATTGACTTCTACTTTGCCTTGCATGACCACAAATCCTACTTTTAGACGAGTTTTGGTAATTTCTGCGGTAATGATTAACTGGTCTCCGGGAACGACAGGACGGCGAAACTTGACCCTATCGATACCGGCAAAGGCAAATAATCCGGCTGGAAAATCTGGCATTTGCACCACAACAATCCCCCCGACTTGGGCCATGGCTTCAACCATTAATACCCCTGGCATAATGGCACGGCCGGGAAAATGTCCTTGAAATTGGGGTTCATTAAAAGTGATATTTTTTACTCCCACTGCCCATTTACCTGGTTCATAGGCGATAATCCGGTCTACTAGAGCAAAGGGATAGCGATGAGGAAGCAGTTTATGAATCTCTTCTACACTAAAAACGATGTTTGTCGGATCGAGAACCGAGGTTTCTGGGTTGGTTTGGGTTTCTGTGGACATGGGTTAGACGCTAAAAAACAGAAATTAAATCAGTTGGGCAATTTTCTTCGCCAGTTGCACATGAAGGTGATGGCTGGCCTTAAATGCCAGATAGTGAGCTACAGGGGGAACTCCCACTAAACTCAGGTCTCCCACCAGGTCTAAGAGTTTATGACGGGCGGGTTCATTGGCAAATCGTAAGGGGGGATTGAGCCAACCTTCAGGGCCGCAAACGAGAGCATTATCCAGACTACCACCTTTAATTAACCCCTGCGCCCGTAAGTGTTCAATTTGGTGGGCGAGGCCAAAGGTGCGAGCGGGGGCGATGGTGGTGCTGAAGGGTTCGCGATCGGGTTGCCAAGTGTGCCATTGTTGACCGATCGCCGCTAAGTCGAATTCGATGCCATAGGTAAAGCGCAGTTGGGGCGCAGGAATGGCGGCAACAAAGGCATCTTTATCGGTAATCCAAATGGGTTCGGTTAGGTTTTTTTCTGATACTGGAAACTGTCTCCCATCGGGTTGATGGTCGAGAATGCCTTCAACCCAGGGGGCGGATGAACCATCGAGTAGGGGAATTTCGGGGCCGTCGATCTCGATTCGGGCATCGGTGATGCCGAGGGAAATTAGGGAGGCGAGTAGGTGTTCTACGGTACGCACGCTGGCTTGTCCAACGGCTAGTTCCGTCGAGAGGATGGTGGATTTTACGGCTGCGATCTGGGCGGGAATGGTGGGGCGATTGGGTAGATCGACGCGGACAAAGTAGCGTCCGCTTCCGGGTTGGGCGGGTAGAACTTTGACTTGGGTTTCCAGACCACTATGCAAACCGATACCGGATTGGGTGAAGGGTTGGGTTAGAGTTGCGATCGCCATGATTAAAATTTCTCTCCAATGCCAAAGTGTACTCGACTACTGCCATCGGTGGTAAATCCGTAATCTACACGGATGGGCCCCAGGGGGGTATTGATGCGTACCCCAATCCCTGCGGCTGCTCCTGAGCCGGGCAATCCCCTGCGTCCGGAGGGGTCTCCAATCACGGCACTACCCGATCCGAGGTTGCTGGCGGCATCTACAAATAATACACCTCCAAAGAGTCGGGCGACGGGGAAGCGATATTCTACAGTTCCTTCGAGGAAGTAGCGACCACTGCCGAGATCTCCTTCTGCAAAGCCTCTAACCGACTCTAGACCGCCGAGAATGAAGGCTTCATAGGGGGGGAGGTCTCCGAAGGTTGCACCGCCTTCAATTTGAAAGGCTAGGGCTTGGGGGCCTTCATGGAAGTCGGTGAATTTAACGGGGACATAGAAGGTATGGCTGCCCCGTAAACGACTCATGACGACGCTGGTGACGGGAATGGACTGCTCGATACTGAATCGGGTGAGGGAGCCACCGGTGGGTTGGGCTGGGTTGTTACGGCTATCTTTGACCATGCCAAACTGGAGCATGAGCAGGTCATCTACGCCGGTATTATGGAAGGCTAGACGTTGCCCTTCATCGTCTCTAGCGGTGAGGTCATTATCGGCATCGCGGATCGAAACATGCTGGTATTGTAAGCCTAGGGAGCCTATCCAATCGGGTTTTAAGGGGTCTTCGCCCAAGGGACGGGAAAAGCGAATACCTGCACCGGTACGCAGCACGCGGGGGCGATCGCCATTTTCTAAGCGGATCGGGTTTTCATCACCGTCATAAACCAGGGAGATCGATCGCCGTCTAAATCCATTCATGGTATAAGCTGTACGGTTGGGATCTCCGCTAATCCACGGGTCGCTAAAACTAACATCGAATAGGAAGTCACGGGTTCCAAGCTGCACTTCTGTCGCCAGGGTCTGGTTTCTACCCCGAAAGTTCGTTTCTTGATAACTTAAGGAGCCAAACAGACCACTGGCAGAACTGATACCGCCTCCTGCGGCGATCGATCCCGTATTTTGTTCCTGTACATTCAGCACCACCACCACTTTCGTGGGGTCAGTTCCCGGATTCAACGTCACATTCACATCCTGGAAAACACCCAAGCCATACACACGCTGCAAATCAGCTTGAATCGTATCCCGATTAAAAATATCTCCCGGTTGTAAACTCAATTGGCGAGTAACAATATACTCCCGCGTTCTCCCCCTAACTGGCTCTCCATCTTCTTCCGTATCCTGCCCATCTCGATTCAGATAAACAATCTCAATTCCTTCAATCACCCCTTCGGGAATCACTAGGGTAACCGTCCCATCATCCCCCACTTCTGGTGCATCCACTACCTGAGCCAAAATATACCCATTCTCTTGATACCAGGTGTTCAAATCTTGAATGCTCACTTGCAAACGACGCAGATTTAGGGTTTTTCCATATTGATCTCCAAAAATTTGATCGATTGCTTCCTGGGGAACCACGGAAGGAATATCTGTTCCTGGATTAGCATTAATTGTAACTTGCCTTAAAACTGGATTAGGCTCTACCTCAAATGTTACCCTTACACCTAATGGGGTATCCTCTGGAGTAGCTCGCACATTGGCAAAGAATCCCGTAGCAAAAATAGAATCAATATCTTCTTGCAGTCGAGAACGGGTAGTAGTACGTCCAGCTTGGGTACTAATCACCTCAAATACTCGATTTCTTAAGTCTCCCTCTACTCCACGCACAACCACTTCTGCTACTAATACTCTCGGTTCTGTGGGTGATGCGTCATTATTTTGGCTCACTTGAGTCGTGAGGGATGCAATTAAGGCATTTTCCTGTAACGGTTGCGGTTGAGGAAGTGCGGTAAAGGCTAAGGTTTTTTGCTCCGTTAATCCACTTTCCTTAACTTGAGAAAAAGGCGTAAATGCTAGTTGTTGAGATTTTTCCTGTAACGGTTGCGGTTGAGGAAGTGCGGTAAAGGCTAAGGTTTGTTGCTCCGTTAATCCACTTTCCTTAACTTGAGAAAAAGGCGTAAATGCCAGTTGTTGAGATTTTTCCGCCAATGGTTGCGGTTGAGGAAGTGCGGTAAAGGCTAAGGTTTGTTGCTCCGTTAATCCACTTTCCTTAACTTGAGAAAAAGGAGTAAATGCCAGTTGTTGAGATTTTTCCGCCAATGGTTGCGGTTGAGGAAGTGCGGTAAAGGCTAAGGTTTTTTGCTCCGTTAGCGCACTTTCCTTAACTTGAGAAAAAGGCGTAAATGCCAGTTGTTGAGATTTTTCCGCTAACTGTTGCGGTTGAGGAAGTGCGGTAAAGGCTAAGGTTTGTTGCTCCGTTAATCCACTTTCCTTAACTTGAGAAAAAGGCGTAAATGCCAGTTGTTGAGATTTTTCCTCTAGCGGTTGCGGTTGAGGAAGTGCGGTAAAGGCTAAGGTTTGTTGCTCCGTTAATCCACTTTCTTTTACTTCCGAAAAAGGCGTAAATGCCAGTTTTTCTCCTAAAGATTTAGAAGAAGAAACTCCTAGGGATTGATGAAGAATGGGGATAGATTCTTTCTCTGACTCTGGTATAATCGGCACAGATTGCCCATGAATATCCTCATCAGTCGTGTAAGGAGAAGGGTCTACTGTTTCCGCAGTAGGGTTTAAAACTTGACCTTGGACAGACTCGACAAAACTGAGAGTTGCCGAAGTGGTTAATAAGGTCAACCAGACAGGAGACAAGCGCATTGTTTTCACGTTCCGTAAACTTCCACACACCACATTGAACAGTTGGCTTGGCTGTTGAGTCGGGTATTCGGATTAGGGCAATCCTACGACTCCAGCCAAAACACCTCAATCAACCCCTTAACTTAACACTTCTGAAGAGGTATTTTCATTTGGTCTTGCCTAAAACTCTTTCTAGCACTTGCTCATAGGCAGATTCAACATCGCCTAAATCCTGACGAAAGCGGTCTTTATCTAGGATACGCGCTTGGGGGTCAGTTTCGTCCTGTTTCCATAAACGACAGGTGTCTGGGCTAATTTCGTCAGCGAGGAGGATATGGCCGTGACGATCGCGCCCGAATTCTAGCTTAAAATCAACCAGGATGATGCCACACTCCTGGAAAAAGGCGCTCAGATGATGATTGATGTCCAGGGACATTTGGCGAATCTGGTCGAGTTCTTCTGGTGTAGCGAGGTTGAGGAGCAGGAGGCGATCGCGAGTTAGCAGAGGATCGCCCAAACTATCATTTTTATAGCAATATTCTACCAGAGGCGGATCGATTTCCGTACCCAGAGCTAAACCCGTTTGTTTGCAGAGACTACCGGCAGCACGGTTACGCACGATGACCTCAATGGGCACAATCGTTACCGCCTTCACCCGCATTTTCCGATCCGAAAGGCAGTCAATATAGTGGGTGGGAATGCCCTGAGCTTCGAGCATTTGGAATAAATGACTGGAGATCGCACAATTAATCTGTCCCTTACCAGTAATGGTTCCCCGTTTTTGGGCATTAAACGCCGTAGCATCATCCTTGAAATAGGAGAGTAGCACATCGGGATCTTCGGTTTGGTAAACGATTTTGGCTTTCCCTTCGTACAGTTGTGTCTGTTGTGTCATAAAGCGTTGAGAATTCAAAACCCATTAGCCTTAACGATACCTCTTTTTGGGGCAGTCATTATCATGAGTCATTAGCGAATCGGCTAAGGTGACAATTTGTGAATTTTGGTAAACCACACGCTACAATCCCAATAGCACCATACAGCCTAATTCTTTTTGAACTATGTTCGATCAATTTGCGCCTATTTTTCAAGAACTGACCCAACAACCCGTAGCCTTTTTCGGGGGATTCTGTTCTGGGGTGTTACGGCTCAATTTATCAGAAGATCCGATTAAGACCTGGCTGGATCAACAAATTAGCACCCCAGAAACCGATACTCCTTCGTCTTCTGGCCCGCAGTCGATTGAAATTGATTAAGTTTATGGGGGAAGGGCTATTATTGCCTCTCCCCCCTATGGGTTAGGGATAAAAGGCTAATTGGGGTAAACCCAAGGTTTCGTCCCAACCCTTGATCAGATTCAGACATTGAATGGCTTGGCCCGCTTGTCCCTTAATGAGGTTATCAATGGCTGACATCACAATTACCCGATTGGTACGCGCATCCACTTCTAAACCCAGATAGCAGAGATTCGTCCCACAGGCCCACTTGGTTTGCGGATAGATGCCATTGGGTAATACCCGCACCCAAGGGGAATTTTGATAGAAGACGCTATAGATGGTGCGTAAATCTTCCCGGACTAAACCGGGGTCGCGCAGGGTCGCATAAACCGTGGCTAAGATCCCACGTACCATGGGAATCAGATGGGGAGTAAATTGCACCTTAACTTCATGGCTGGCTAAATCGCTACAGACTTGTTCGAGTTCGGGGGTATGTCGGTGACGGGTTACGCCATAGGCTGAGAAGGAGCTATCGGCTTCTGCTAAGAGGAGGTTAATTTTACCTTGTCTTCCGCCTCCAGATGTGCCGGACTTGGCATCGACAATGAGGGTATCGGGTTCGATTAATCCTTGTTTGAGTAAGGGGGCGATCGCCAGTAAACTGCTCGTAGTGTAACATCCCGGACAAGCAATGAGATTAGTATGGGGAATGCGATCGCGATAAATTTCCGGTAATCCATACACTGCCTTCGAGAGTACCTCATAATCCGCCCGGTCTTCGCTGCCATACCAAGCCTTATAGACCTCCATATCGGTTAACCGATAATCGGCCGACAAATCCAGAACCAAACAGCCTCTTTCGAGTAATTGGGGAGCCATCTTGCACGCTAACCCATTGGGCAGCCCTAAAAATACGACCTCACAGCGAGAGGCAATCTTATCAATATCAATAGATTCAACCGTAAGATTCACCTGATGGGCCAAATGGGGGTAAATATCCCCATAGGATTTGCCCGCGCTACTGTCGCCTCCTAAATAAACTAAATCGACTTTGGGATGTTCGCATAACATCCGCACCAGTTGCACGCCTCCATAGCCAGAAGCGCCCACTATACCAACGGTAACTTGCCCATTGTCTCCCATGATTTGACCCTTAGTGAAATGTAGAGTGTACGTGATTCGAGTTTAGATCCGAATTCAGGGTTCTAGGTAAGGGAACCCTGAAGGATTAAAGGTTGGCTGCATTGTAGTCCCAAAACTGACATTCAATTAAAAATTAAAAATTAAAAATTAAAAATTATTTTTTATACATAGTCCTCCCTCATCCCCCAGCCCCTTCTCCCGCAGGAGAAGGGGAGAAGAAGTCCCTTTCCCACGCTAACGTTGACCATCTTACCTAGAACACCTTTTCCTCAGTTCAGGGCAATTTTTGTAAAGGAACCACTTTGGGGTTAAGAATTTTGCGCCCTAAACCCGTAAATTGAATGGCTACTGATTGCTGTTCTCCCTTGCCGAATACATGGGTAATTTGTCCTACTCCAAAGCTACGGTGCAGGACGCGATCGCCCACTTGCCAACCCTGATTTTTTTTTGCACTATTTTTGGTCTTACTTGCACTCTTAGATTCATTTTTCTTCACCGGCTTGCTGACGGTTTTTGCTGCGGGTTTTTCAGGGGAATCCGATCGAGGGGAACTAACTCTAGAAGCATAAGCATTACTCCCCTTTAATAACTCGCGGGGTAATTCGCCCAAAAATTGCGAAGGAGTTGCCGGTTCTCGGTTACCCCACAACCGTCTTTCTTGGGCATGGGTTAAAAATAATTGTTCCTGGGCGCGGGTAATACCCACATAACATAAGCGCCGTTCTTCTTCTAGAGCTGCGGGGTCATCTATGCTGCGAAAATTGGGAAATAAACCCTCTTCTAAACCGACTAAAAAGACAATGGGAAATTCTAGACCTTTGGCAGCATGAAGGGTCATTAAAGTAACCGCATTTTCTCCTTCTTCCAGATTATCTAACTCAGATTGCAAGGGGGCATAATTGAGATAGCTGGAGAGATGGGTATCGCCGGTTTCTTCCTCATATTGGGTAATGGCGCTAAAGAGTTCTTGTAGGTTTTGTAAGCGATTTTCCGATTCATCGGTTCCCTGGTATTTGAGATCTTTGAGATATTCAGAGTCCGTTAAAATCCCTTGAGCAATCGTCGAAGCTGTTTCAGTTTCTACACGAGATTGCCAACGGGAAATCAGGCTATAAAAGCTCATCACTGCTTTGGTTGAGCGCCCGGCTAAGGTTCTCACAGAGGTTTCATCACTGATGATTTCCCATAGGGGAATACCGAGTTCTGCCGATGCACCTAAGAGTCGATCTAAGGTGGATTTGCCAATCCCGCGACGGGGGATATTAATCACTCGTAATAAGCTGACGGTATCGGCTGGGTTGATCAATAAGCGTAGATAGCAAATGGCATCCTTGATTTCTTTGCGATCGTAAAACTTTAAGCCTCCCACCATCCGATATTTAATATTTTGCCTCACCAACACATCCTCAAAGGCACGGGACTGGGCATTAGTGCGATACAAAATGGCAAAACTGCCCCAATTAACCTCCGGATTCTTTTGTTCGAGTTGACGAATCTGACGAATGACAAATTCTGCCTCCTCTACTTCATTATCGGCTTGGTAGCAGGTAATGGGAACTCCTGAATCACGAGTGGGACGTAACACCTTATCAATCCGCTCCTTATTGTTTTGAATCAAGTGATTCGCTGCTTTTAGGATATTTTCTCGCGAGCGATAATTTTCTTCTAGTTTAATCATAGTTTGGCTGTTGCGATCCGGCAAACCATCACCAAAATCTTTTTGAAAATCCATCAAAATGGTAAAATCAGCCATGCGGAAACTATAAATGGATTGATCGGCATCTCCGACGACAAAAATCGAGCGATTTTGCCAATCTTTATTGTTATTGCTCTGAACTCCACCGGTAGATAACAAGCGAATGAGATCGTATTGGGTGCGATTGGTATCCTGATACTCATCAACTAAAATGTGATGAAACCGGTTATGCCAGTAGGCTAGAACCTGTTCATTTTGTCGCAATAATCTGACGGGAACTAAGATTAAGTCATCAAAATCGAGGGCGTTATTTTCGGCTAACCGCTTCTGATACATTTCATAGACTTCAGCAATCACCCGTCCGCGATAGTTGGGTTGTTCTCGCTGGAAGTCTTGGGGCGATAATCCCTGATTTTTGGCATTGCTAATGGCGTAACGAACGGATTTATGGTTAAATTTTTTGTCATCTAGATTTAAGTCTTTGGTGACAATTTCTTTGACTAGGCTTTGTACGTCTGATTCATCAAAGATAGAAAACTGTTTATCCCATCGTCTGCCGGTTTCATCTTGGTATTTATCGATGTCGTAGCGTAAAATTCGAGCGCAGGAAGCATGGAATGTACCGACCCATAGGGGTTTAATATACTCTTGATAGATGCGCGATCGCAACCGCATCTGTTCCGCCTCCCCCAAATCCTCCCAATCGCGCCCCGTAGAACTGCGAGCCAACTGCTCGGCAAACAACCGTTCAATGCGCTCTTTCATCTCCCGCGCTGCTTTATTCGTAAAAGTTACCGCCAAAATCTGTTCTGGATGCACCCGATGCCGTAAAATTAAATGGGCAATCCGATAGGTAAGGGCACGAGTTTTGCCCGAACCTGCACCGGCAACCACCAACATCGGGCCGCACACATGCTCAACCGCCTTTCGTTGCGAAGGATTGAGAACACTGAGAAAATCTGAGGTTTGGGTCATGGTCGGGACAAGGCTGAGTCTACGGCAAACGAGAGATGACATTATAACATTACTGGTGATACTTAGGGAAATCCGAAAATAAATAGAGTTTTCATTTTCTATCCCAACGAAGTTAGCGATTAAAGGAGATTTATTACAGAATTGGGCTGTTGAGTTTCAACCCAAAATCTATGTAATTTGGTCTTGAAAATTTCAGGATGGGACTATTTTCAAAATGAATTCCTTGTGCTATCATCTACTTTGGTATTCAAGAATGAACGGATATCTAGACCGTCTCAGATTATCCAGGTCTTTCTCTACTCTTTCACATTCCTACTTTTAAACGGCCCTAATGTTCACCAATATTCGCCTTTTATTGGAAGCTTGCAAGTCTTTAAGCCTGGATTATGAGATGGTTCACCCTAATCGAAATGTAATCCAAGTTAATCTCGACAAGCCTTATCTATTTGTCAATGGATTTACTCCCATGTTAACTGGAGCGATGATGAAAATTGTCAAAGATAAGGATTATACTTATCATCTACTCAAAGATCGGGTGGCGATGCCGAAAACATCTGCCTATGTCGATCCCCAGGTTCCCACTTATAAGAACTATGCTATCTGTAAAAGTATTCCAGAAATTAGAGCAGATATTGAACATCATTTCACCTGGCCTGTAATAGTGAAAAAAAACACAGGATCTTGTGGGATGAATGTGTTTCTCTGTCAGGAACCCAGTCAGATTGAAGCCTCTTTATCCCAAATTTTCAATCGCCATAATAAAGATTATGACTATCTAGCCCTAGCCCAGGAAGCGATCCAGATTGAAAGAGAATATCGGGCTATTTTTCTCCATAAAGCGTTGGTATTGCTGTATGAGAAAAATATTCAAAATGCTACTTTTACAGGCAATTTAAGTCCTCTGCATTGGGAAGGCGCTCAAGCGATTCATATTCAGGATCAAGGTCTGATAAACCAGATGGAAGATTTTATCAAACCTGTTTTTGAGCGATTTCCCATTAGCTATGGAGGATTTGATATTGCGGTAGATAAGTCAGGGAAGTTATGGTTAATCGAAATTAATTCCAATCCGAATTATGGGATCTTTATTCGCGATAATTCAGAGCAGTTAGTGGTTGAGGTGTTTGAGAAGCTTTTAAGGTCTCTGATGGCTGAGTAAGGAGGAGAAGGGGGATGAGTGGTGGAAATTTTCAGAGAATGGATTAATCTGGTAGCAGCTCTGTAGGAATTAAGATTGCTGATGCTAGATTGGCGCAAATTATGGCGAAGTCTCCTGGCTCGTTTATCTCAATGGTGGCACAAGTTATGGCAAAGGTTAGGGGGAAATAAGGTTGCTGATTCTAGCGCTCCTCAAGGGCCTCCCCTAAGCTATACTCACCATGAATTCTTGTTTAATGAGCTTCTGAATGGGGTGAGCGAACAAGGATGGCAAGAGGGAGAAATTCGGGGTTTTCTCAGACAATGGGAAGAGCGTGCAAGTGAGGGGGAATGGTTGGCATGGTTAGAGCGCTTTGGTGAGCGGGTTTTGGGGTCGAGATCGCCGAATTTGGAGTTAGGGCGACGGATGGTAAGGTTGGGGGAGGTCTATCGGGAAGCTTTGGGGCAACTTGCGGGTGAGATTGGTGCGACGCTTTTGGCAAGACCGAGGGAACCGGAAGGGGTGGAAGAAGCGCCAGTGGTGGAGGAAAAACCGGTCATCGCTCCGCCTCCAGTCATGAAGAAAGAGCCTATTGTTAAGCCTCCTGAGCAGAAGAAAGAGCCTCCAAAACGTCCTCAACCGGCTGAAAAACCGACTCAACCGAGTCTAGAGTTGCCGTCTTTGAATAGTTTGTCGGGGGTGTTGCGTTTGTTGCAATTACGACCGCAGATGGCGAAACAGTTGGCGCAACAGATGGGAATTGAGAGGAGCGATCCGGAGGGTGTGTTACAGGAGCTACAGGTTAGGGCGCTGATGCAGTCGAGTGTGAAGCAGGAGCAAGGGGGGAATTTACGGGGGGCGATCGCCTCTGTGGATCGGGCCCTGAGTTTGAATGCTCAGTCGGCGATCGCCTGGGCAATGAAGGGGGATTTATTATTTAAGTTACAGAAGTTTGAACAGGCGATCGCCGCCTACGATCGCGCCATCACGGTTAATCCCCATGATGAGCAAACCTGGTATAACCGGGGAATGGCTCAATTTCAGTTACAGGAGTTTGAGTTAGCTTTGAGTAGTTTTGAGCAGGCGATCAATCTACAACCGAGTTTCTATGCAGCTTGGAAAAATAAGGCAATTTCCTTATTGAATTTAGGACGGGATGGGGAAGCTCTGGAAGTATGCGATCGCGCTTTGGAAATGGAACCGGACGATCCTGTGTTGCACACCTGTCGAGAAAAGGCCCAGAAAAGTTTAGAGAGTGGGGATAAAATGGGTAGTTAATACAGGAAATTAGGAGTAGCCCAAATGACCATCGAATCCGATATTATCGAAAATTTTGGGTTTAAAACCCCGTCCTTCTAGGACGGCTTTATGCTTTTTGTGTTAACATAAGTATGTGGTCAGTTGGTCGATACCCATGATTGTTTACGAGTTTAAAGTCAAAGGGAAGGAGTCGCAATATCAGGCCATAGACGAAGCCATTCGTACTAGCCAATTTATTCAAAATAAGTGTTTGCGCTACTGGATGGACAATAAAGATTCAAAAGTAGATAAGTACACATTGAATAAATATTGTGCAGTATTAGCTGCTGAGTTTCCCTTTGCCGATGAATTAAACTCAATGGCTAGACAATCTGCGGCGGAAAGGGCTTGGAGCGCAATAGCTCGGTTTTACGATAACTGCCAGAAGAAAGTTAAAGGGAAAAAAGGATTTCCGAGGTTTAAGAAGAACTGCCGCTCGGTTGAATATAAGTCATCTGGCTGGAAGCTTTCGGAGAACCGGAAATCAATAACTTTCTCAGATAAGAAAGGGATTGGTAATCTTAAATTAAAGGGAACCTACGACCTTAATTACTATGACACAAAGCAGATTAAACGTATTCGCCTAGTCCGTCGTGCTGACGGGTATTACGCTCAATTCGCAATTGACGTAAATGTCCTGATTGAAACGCAACCGACTGGGCAAGTAGTAGGTATTGACCTGGGATTAAAGTATTTCATTGCC
>NZ_JAQOSP010000147.1 GCF_030068475.1 Roseofilum acuticapitatum BLCC-M154
GGCAAGATGCCCGCACTCCTCGAATTCTTTGATCTGACTGGAGTGGGAGCATCTTGCTCCCTGGATTTTTAATTAGGGTATTTCCGCTTCGCGGACATGAATAAGCGAACTTGATATGAAGAAGCGGGCAAGATGCCCGCAATCCTAGAATACCTTGATGTTAATGGAGTGGGAGCGTCTCGCTCCCTAAATTTGGAATTGGGGATGATCGGTTTATTGCTTATGTACATAAATACAGTGGCGCGTGGCTTGGCTTAAGGGTGTGACAAAGGCATCAATCCCGGTTAATTTTCCCTTTAAACTGCGTAAAGTTTGCTTGAGAATTTTTTCTTCTTCGGGACTCCAACGGCCTCGATATAAAATAGCTAGACCTCCTGATTTTAAAAAGGGAAAAGCATACTGCAAACAAATTTCTGCTTTTGCAACGGCTCGGATTAAGCAAAAATCATACTGTTGATTGTAGGCGGGTTGATGGGAGATTTCTTCTGCTCTACCGACCTGAGCTTTAACGTAGGGTAAATGAAGAGTGGCGATCGCCTCTTCGAGAAATAAAATCTTCTTTTGGGTACTATCGAGCAATGTTAACTGCAAGTGTGGATAAACCGGTTGCAACGCAAAAGCCACTGGAAGCCCCGGAAATCCTCCCCCTGTACCAATATCCAGACCTCGCAGGGGGCGATAATGCTCCGCATCGCTGGCGCGATCGCATGGCCAAGGTTTGAGAGCTAGATCCGACAGTTGAGAGGAAGAGAGACAAAAGGCTAGAGGGCGAATGGAGTCCCATAAATGCTTTTCCCAAAACTCCGTTGGTTCTGTAATTCGGGTTAAATTCATGTGGCGATTCCCCGCCAAAATTAAGCCATAAAGCTGTTGAAATTGATTAAATTGGCTGGGGGTGGGTTGCCAATTCATCGTCTGTTGCCAAATCTCCAGAGAAGGAGGTAGGGAAGGAATAGATGGAGAAACCTCTAAAACCACGATCGCACTATACCTAAACGTTTTGCTCTGTTCAACAGCAGCTTATCACAGCTTCTAGATCTTGACTGCCGTTAATTCTCCCTGGTTTAAGTGCCAACAGCGATCGGCTAAACTCACTAACTCATCAGGATCGTGGGTAACAATGATCAAAGTCCAATGGGTCTTAATCTTAGCCAATAATTGCACCAACTGCCGACGCATCGACCAATCTAAACCTGCGGTTGGTTCATCCAACATTAAAATACTCGGCTGACGAATAAGTTGCACTGCTAAAGCTAAACGGCGCTGTTGACCTCCACTTAAAGCATGGGGAGAAGTTTGCAATGAGAGATGATCTAACCCCACTTCCATTAATGCTTCCTTGACTCGCTCTGAATCTAACTCTGGATGACCCAAGCGCAACTCTTCCAGAAGGGTACTGCCGCAAAAATGCCGTTCGGGAAACTGAAATACTAATCCCGCCAATTGTTGCATATCCTCCGCGATCAAGACTTGCTCGCGCCAGCAAATTTCTCCGGTAGTGGGATAGACTAAACCGGCTAAAATTTCCATTAATGTACTTTTGCCGGAGCCACTTGGGCCGATAATTAATCCCAATTCTTGGGGGCCGAGTTCTAAATTAATGGCTTTGAGAACTGGATCGGGAATGGCTGGGGGATGATAGGTGAGGTTTCGCAGATAGAGCATGGGACATGGGGGAATGGGAACTTTTGATTAAAGATGCAACATCATATCGAGTATACTATCCGACTAGAATACAACTGACTACTGTTCAGTTAAACTGCTATGAAAAACCGGCTTAATCTATTTCAATTTTGCTCCAGCTTGGCGATCGCCAGTTTCCTGCACTTAAGTTTATTCACTTCTGCTCTACAAGCGGGCGATCCCTTCCGCCCACAAAATCCCCAAGCCATTGGCGAGCAGACGGAAGCAGCATTTAAGGCAATTTTCATTGGTGGAGATTATCCCCAAGGGCAACAGTATTTACAACGAGCGAGACAGACAGAAGCCAACGATCCCTTAGTTTATGCAATGATGGCTTCTATGGCTTATATTGAGCAAGATTGGGAGCAGTTTGGAGATTATGCCACCCAAACCCGTGAAGTAGCAAAGGCTTTAGTGCAGCAGAACCCTTTACGAGGTAATTTGTATATAGCAGTGGGTCATTTTCTGGAAGGGGGCTATGCTGTCGCTAAAGATGGGCCAGTGAGGGGTGCGACGCAAGCGTTAGGCAAGTTACAAGACGTTCTTAAATTTATCAAGGAAGCGGAAAAGATCCAGTCCGACGATCCAGAGTTGAATTTAATTAAGGGGTATATGGACTTAATTTTAGCCGTAAATTTACCCTTTGCCGATCCTCAGCAGGCGATCGCCCGTTTAGAAAATCTAGGCCATCCCCCCTATCTCACCTATCGGGGCATTGCCATGGCTTATCGGGATTTAGGCAATTATAACAAGGCTCTTGAATACGCCAATTTAGCCCTAACGGCCACCCCGAATCATCCCGAAGTTCATTATCTCAAAGCCCAGATTCTCAAAGAACTCGAACAATGGCAAGCTGCCCAAAACTTTTTTAATCAAGCCCTAGCTCGGCCGCAAATTTTACCCAAATATTTAGTTGCCCAAATCTTTTTTGAATCTTGCCAAAATCAGCGTAAAATTGACCAAAAACCGCGCAATTGTGATGCTCTGCGCGATCCCATCAAAGAAGGTAATCAAATTTGGGGCCCAGAACGCTTACCCTCTTTAGATTAGTATTGCTGTTGGGGATGGGGCATAAACCCCAAACCCCATAGCAGAGAAAACTGCTGGTGTTAAAATAGGGCATTAGTGTAGGGTGGGTTAGGCGGCTAAAACCTGGACTATGATAGCAATCTATCAATCCGCCGTAATATCAAGTTCGCTTATTCATGTCCGCGAAGCGGAAATACCCTAATTAAAAATCCACGGAGCAAGATGCTCCCACTCCAGTCATATCAAAGAATTCGAGGAGTGCGGGCATCTTGCCCGCTTCTTAACAAATTTTCATGTCCGCTTGCGGAAACCGGACTTGATATAACCCACCATTTTAGGGTTGTCACCGCACTTAAGCCGATTACCCATCCTTAGAATGTGCCACCATTCCAACCCCACATACTACGTTCAGCACCAGCAAACTCAATATAGGTGCGATTTGGGGGGACTCCTAATTCATCACTGATGGTTTGGCAAAAATCCTGACTCATACTCTTGCTTTGAGCCGCACTCATGCCGCCAATATTCTTCACTTCAATGTAGCATACTGGGTCTAACGTGCCCGCAAATGTCATCGGCACATCCGATTCAAAGGCCGTCATCACATAGGATTCCGGTTTACCCAAATGTTTCGCTAATTTAGCCGATAGGGTTTTGAGCAAGTTATCGATGGTTTGGCGCTCTGGAGATGGAGCAGAGGTTTTAATTTTGATTAAGGGCATAATTTTAACTTAAGCTTCTCTGAGGATTGCGATCGTCATAATGCGTTTAACCGCCATAATTCCAACCCGTGGTTTCGAGTAATAGGGGTTCACCTTCCCGGTGAATTCCAGCCGCAATCACCTCCCCTACAAATACCGTATGATCGCCTTTTTCCACCGATCCGACAACCTGACATTCAACATAACCTAATGTATCGGTAATAATCGGACATCCGGTTTCACCCAAATAAAATTCGACAGATTCAAACTTATTTCCCACTCGACGTTGAGGCTTAAAAAATTGCTGGGCTAAATCCTTTTGTCCCGCTTCCAGAATACTCAAAGCAAATACCCCACTCGATTGAATCATGGCATGGGATTTCGAGCTAGTATTCACACAATTGACCAGCAAAGGAGGTGTAAAAGAGGCTTGCATCACCCAACTGGCAGTAAAACCATTGACTTCTTCCCCATCTTTTACGCCACAGATATACAATCCATGGGGGATTTTCCGTAACATGGTTTTTTTAGCCTGTTCATCTAACACAGCAATTTCTCCAAATATGTTGTCTACCCCAGTTAGTTTAACAAAAAGTAGGGTCGTAAGATTTTCGGGAGTGGGAGCGTCTCGCTCCCTAGTCAGGAACAGCGAGGTTGAGATTTTTGGGAGTGGGAGCGTCTCGCTCCCTAGTCAGGAACAGCGAGGTTGAGATTTTTGGGAGTGGGAGCGTCTCACTCCCTACCAGGAACAGCGAGCAAGATGCTCGCATTCCTAAAGCACCAAATTAGATCAAACGGTAAGGAAAGGGAGCAAGATGCTCCCACTCCTCGCATTGCCTCAAATTAGAGACTAAGCACTGAGGATGGAGTCTTGAATTGTCTTATTAAAGATGATCCGACCGGGAGTGGTGCGAATATACTGACAAATTCGTTCCCCTTTGGCTGTTTCTCGCACTCGACGATAGCGGTAAACACGGGTTATAGTTCCGTCTTCTAGCTTTTCTTCAGAAACGACTTCATCATCCTTTTCGGGGGATTCCACTTCCCCATCATAACGCACCCAAATATAGGCATGTAGGTCTACCTGGCTTTGATCGTAGGCGCGAATGACATCATCTAAAGAGGCAAAATAGCGATCGCCTCCTTTCTGGGCCCAAGGATTTTCCGCCGTTAAATAGTAACATCCCAATACCATATCCTGAGACGGCGTAATAATCGGCCGTCCCGTCGCTGGAGACATGACATTATTAGACGCTAACATCAACAACCGCGCCTCAGATTGGGACTCCAAAGACAACGGCACATGCACCGCCATTTGGTCACCATCAAAGTCAGCGTTAAAGGCTGGACAAACCAACGGATGTAACTGAATCGCTCGCCCTTCCACAAGCATCGGTTCAAAGGCTTGAATCCCTAACCGGTGCAGTGTCGGAGCGCGGTTGAGCAATACCGGGTGACCTTCAATCACCTCTTCTAGAACATCCCAAACACTCGGATCTCCCCGTTGAATTAGCTTTTTAGCTGCCTTAATATTATTGACCAATCCTTGACGAATTAAGCGATGAATCACAAACGGTTGAAACAATTCGATCGCCATTTCTTTCGGTAAGCCACACTGATGAATGTGTAACTTGGGCCCGACCACAATCACAGAACGACCGGAATAATCGACCCGTTTTCCTAACAAGTTTTGCCGGAAACGACCCTGTTTTCCTTCAATAATATCTGACAGAGATTTGAGCGGTCGGTTATTCGCTCCCACCACCGTGCGACCGCGCCGACCATTATCAATCAGAGCATCCACCGCTTCTTGTAACATCCGCTTTTCATTACGGACAATAATCTCCGGTGCTAAAATTTCTTGCAATCTTGCCAACCGGTTATTGCGGTTAATCACCCGACGATAAAGATCATTTAAATCGCTAGTAGCAAACCGTCCTCCATCCAACTGCACCATGGGGCGCAAATCGGGCGGAATCACCGGAAGCATACTTAAAATCATCCATTCCGGCTTAGAACCCGTGGCAATAAAGTTATCAATGACCCGCAAACGTTTAATTAACTTTGCCCGTTTTTGCCCCTTAGAATTGAGGATATCTTCCCGCAGTTGTTCCGCTACCGTTTCCAATTCTATATCTGCTAATAATCGCTCAATAGCTTCTGCACCAATGCCGACTTCTACACCAATTAATTCTGAATCTTCAGAATACAACTGGTCTTCAATATCCATCCACTGGTCTTCATTCAGGAGCTGTTTATAACTGAGGGATGGAATTTCTTCATTAGTCTTTGCAACCTCTGGAGTATTACCCGGATCGAGGACAACATAGGCATTAAAATACACAATTTGTTCCACATCCCGCAGGGGCATATCCAGCAGAATCGCCATATAACTGGGTATGCCTTTTAAGTACCATACATGAGCCACTGGAGCGGCTAATTGAATATGACCCATGCGATGGCGACGGACTCTTGATTCGGTGACTTCTACGCCGCAACGCTCGCAAACAATCCCCCGATGACGAACTCGTTTATACTTTCCACAATGACATTCCCAATCTTTAGCCGGCCCAAAAATCCGCTCGCAGAAGAGGCCATCCATTTCGGGCTTGAGGGTACGATAGTTAATGGTTTCCGGTTTGGTCACTTCCCCAACCACTGACCCATTGGGAAGGGTGCGCTCTCCCCATTGCCGAATCCGGTCAGGAGAAGCAATACCAATTTTGACGTAATCAAACCGTTGTTGCTGATTTTTCATTGCTGCTGCTCAATGAGGGTGAATAACGCTGCCTTGAGAAACTGGACTAGCCCAATCTGCTATTATAGCGCTTCGTGGTAGGAATAGCGAATGGGTAGTGAATCGCCTAAAATAGCTCTATAGAACCCCAATCTGTAGGATACAGAGAGGTCAAAATGGTACAGACACCCGCCAAACTCGAAACCGAAACGCTCTTGCTGACATTACCCACAACTTTAAAGCTCTATGTCACGCAAGCACAATTTGAAGCTCTAGCTGCGAGTAATCGAGACTTACGACTGGAAAGAACTGCAAAAGGAGAATTAATTGTGAATCCACCTACAGGTTGGGAAACTGGAAAACGTAACTTTAGTATTATTGGACAGTTGGGTCGTTGGTATGAAGAGAATGGTAATTTGGGAAAAGCATTTGGTTCTTCTACCGGATTCATCTTACTCAATAGTGCAATTCGTTCTCCTGATGCATGTTGGATAAGTCAAGAGCGGTGGGATACTTTGACGGATGAACAAAAGGGAACATTCCCCAATATTTGTCCCGATTTTGTGGTGGAATTACGCTCAAAGTCGGATACTCTCAAATCCTTGCAAGAGAAGATGCAAGAGTATATGGAAAATGGGGCAAGATTGGGTTGGTTAGTCGATCCCCAAAATCGAACTGTGGAAGTTTATCGAGTGGGTTTAGAAGTAGAAATATTATCGAATCCAACCGAGTTATCTGGTGAGGAAGTTTTACCCGGTTTTGTGTTAGATTTACGCCGAGTTTGGGGTTAGAGTTTAGAATCAGATAAAATAAATCCATAGGATACAAGAGGTCAAAATGGTACAGACACCCACCAAACCGGAAACCGAAACGCTCTTACTGACATTACCCACAACCCTAAAGCTCTATGTCACGCAAGCACAATTTGAAGCTCTAGCTGCGAGTAATCGAGACTTACGACTAGAAAGAACTGCAAAAGGAGAATTAATCGTGAATCCACCTACCGGTTGGGAAACTGGAAAACGTAATTGGAGTATTTCAGGCGAATTATATTTGTGGTGGCGAAATACCGGCGAACCGGGACAAGCATTTGATTCTTCTACCGGATTCATCTTACCCAATGGCGCGAATTTCTCTCCTGATGCCTGTTGGATTAGTCAAGAGCGCTGGGATGCTTTGACAGATGAACAAAAGGGAACATTTCCCAATATTTGCCCGGATTTTGTGGTGGAATTGCGTTCAAAGTCCGATACCCTGAAATCCTTGCAAGAGAAGATGCAAGAGTATATGGAAAATGGGGCAAAATTGGGTTGGTTAATCGATCCTAAAAATCGAACGGTGGCAGTTTATCGAGGGGGTTTAGAAGTGGAAATATTATCTAATCCAAGTGAGTTATCTGGTGAAGAAGTTTTACCTGGTTTTGTGTTAGATTTGCGCCGAGTTTGGGGTTAGACGCATTAAGGGGAGATTTTTAATAGTTTTCAAGCAAGCAAAGGGCTGTATGCAAAAGTTAAATAGATCGAGTTATGGCTAAGTGGAATCGGGTAATTCAGATCCTCAAAAATCAATTACGAGCCATATTGCCAAATCCTACTCCTCGTCGGTTTCTCAATCCCTATTATCGGTTTCAATCCCTGGAAGAAGTAGCTTTAGCGGCTCAATGTGGGGTAACTATTGATGTTAATCAAGCTACGGTGGATGATTGGTTAAGATTGCCCTTTTTTTCGATTCATCAAGCCCGGTTTTTGGTGAGTCTCAGGCAAGCTGGAGTGCAGTTTTACCGCTTAGAAGATCTGGCGGCTGCTCTGGAATTGCCGGTAGAAAAATTACGCCCCATTGAGCCGATTTTGCAGTTTTGCTATTACGATTGGGATTTATGTTGGGATGTCAATCAAGTTTCTTTACCGGAACTTTTACAGGTTCCTTTTATGGAGCGCTCTCTAGCTGAAGCTATTATTACCCAGAGAAATCAGCAGGGTGAGTATCAAGATTGGCTGGATTTTCAACGGCGATTGGGTTTATCGGGAGAAGAAATTAGCGCTTTGCTTCCCTATTTACGCTTTGTGGTCTCTCCTTCAATCAATGATGAATAAGGTCTAGACGGTTGAGGGGCCAAAAGCGAAATGCAGCACGACCGATGATATTTTCTTGGGGTAAAAAGTTCCAAATATGGGAATCATTGCTATCGTTGCGGTTATCTCCCATGACAAATAGTTGTCCTTCGGGGACTTTTTCCGGCCCCCAATTATATTCTGGGGGTTCAGCAATATAGTCTTCTTGAATGGGTTCATGATTGAGGTAGACTTTCCCTCCAGAGACTTCCACGGTTTGACCGGGTTGACCAATGACTCGTTTAATAAAGGCTTGATCTTGGCGGTATCCTTGTGCTTGCAGTTGGGGAGGGGGTTCAAAGACGATGATATCGCCGGTTTCGGGGGGGTGGAAATGATAGGAGACCTTTTCAATGACGAGGCGATCGCCGACTGCTAAGGTAGGAAACATAGAATCTGAAGGAATAAACCGGGGTTCAGCAACCGCCATCCGCACCACAAGAGCAATAATTACGGCGATCGCGATAATGATCGCATTTTCCCGATTTTGATGCCACACTTTCCCCAAACCTGAAGGTGAGGACTTTGAAGGGTCTGTCATTTCAACTCAATAGGTCACAGACTGTTCATTGTACCCAACTGTGGGTTATTCTCGCAATTATTCACCTTCCCCTCCATTTCAATAACGAAAGGATCGGGGTTTGAACCTCCTTTTTGGGAAAGTGACAGAAGAGGGTTATGGTGTTTCCCGGACTTGATAGGAGCGCTTTATGAATTCAAATCCCGATCGCATACTGATTGCGTCCTTTATGTTTCGCTTCATACAAGGCTCGATCCGCTAAATCGAGTAATCTAATCAGAGGAGCATTGAAAGTAGGCGTGGTACAAGCAATCCCTAAACTAATGCTAACAATCGGTTCAGATAACTCTGTGCCGATATGGGGAATTTGCAAGTTAGCGATCGCCTCTTGCATTTGTTTGGCGACAGTAATCGCTCCTTGTAGAGGCGTATTCGGTAAAATGGCGGCAAACTCTTCCCCCCCATAACGGGCAATCAAATCAGCCGGGCGCTTGAGAGCTGAAGATAGGGCTTGGGCGACTTGTTCCAGACAGCGATCGCCAATTAAATGGCCATAAGTATCATTATATTGCTTGAAATAATCAATATCACAGATAATCAGAGACAACGGCAGCCCTTCCCGTTGCAGTCTTCGCCATTCCTGTTCTAAATAGCGATCGAAATAGCGACGATTCGCCACTTGGGTTAAGGCATCCACATTCACCAGACGCTCTAGTTCTTGATTGGCTTGTTGTAGCGCATGATACAATTGGGACTGTTGGATGGCGATCGCAATTTGTTCAATAATCTGGACTAACATCTGATATTCCCCAGAATTCCATCCTTGGGAAGCTCGATGGCGATCGACAATCAACACCCCCCAAACTCGATCCTGTTGATAAATGGGGACACTCAATTGGCTTTTAGTCTCCTTTCTCTTCCCCTCTGTTGGATCGTCAATCCTCGTCTTCTGGCGATCGGATTCTGGATCAGCTAACAGTTGTATTTCCAGGATTTCACCTATCGGTAAAGTTTGGCGATCGGCAAAAGGGGCGATCGCCAAAACTTCATATTTTCCCTCCGATACAAAACGACAAATCATCACCCGACTCGCACCAAGCAACCCCTGAAGACTCGCCACAGTCGTATTTAAAATTTCCTCTAAATTCAGAGAGTAATGAATTCCCTGAATAATTTTAACTAAAATCAGCTCCTTTTCCGCTTGGCGTTGACTTTGTTCCCGTAAGTGCTTCAACTCCAAATGAGTTTTCACCCGTGCCAACAATTCCGGAGGATGAAACGGTTTAGTCAAATAATCAATCGCTCCCTTCTCAAACGCCTGGAGCAAATGATCGATATCTTGACTTGCTGTTAAAAAAATAATTGGAATATCTTTAAATTCTACATCTTTTTTCAGGATATCACACACCCCAAAACCATCCAAATCCGGCATCATTAAATCCAGTAAAATCAAATCAGGTTTTGCCGTTTTTACTCGCTCTAGGGCTTGTTGCCCCCCCATCGCAAACGTCAGCTTATAGCCAACCGGAGATAACAAGCCTCGCAAAACTTTCAGATTACTGGGATTATCATCCACAACCAACAACAAACAATCCTCCGGCTTCATTAATTGAGCTTCAGAATTAGGGAGTATCATCAAAATTCCTGTACCTCCTCTGCCATATTCTCTAAAAGAGTTTTAAATTCCAGCACCGTTTTGGGGATGATATCCCAATCAAAGCTATCCAGTTGTTGCTCTAAATTTTGAATATAATTGATCAAGGGAAAATAAGAATATTGTATACTAATATCCTGTAACTGACCAACAAACTGCTCAACTTCTTCAATTTCTAAAGTTTGGCATAAGCTTACCCAAGACTGCTCTTCAAGAATTCGTAAATTTTCTAACAATTCAGTCAGATTAACTGAAACCCCCTCAGCCTGAACTCGATCGAGGACTGGAGTGACTGAAGCTATATTTTCAGACTCCGAAGCACCAACCAACTCTTGAGTCAGTGGCAGCAGGGACTTAAGTACCTTAACTAAATCCACTTTCCTAACCGGTTTGAGTACAAATCTTTCACAAATAGCTTTGAGTTTTTGTTCATCTTTAAACTCAGAAGAAGCAGTAACCATAACAATCGGAATATCTTGGGTTTCTTCATGAGATTTCAGAAACTCGCTAACTTCTCGACCATTCATATGAGGCATTCTTAAATCCAGTAAAATGATATCCGGTAAGTATTGAAAGGTTAGCTCAATTGCTTTTTCCCCATCTTCAGCAAACCATAAAGTATGATGACTCTCTCTAAAATATCCTCGAATTAATTCTCGATTCGATTCAATATCATCAACCACTAAAATAGTCGAGGGCTGAAACTGATTTAAGTCACTGTCCATATCTTCCTTCGTACTTCCGGCCGGACTGGAACTAATCGGAACATTAGGGAAACGAAAAATAAACAAACTTCCCTGACCCAATTCGCTCTCTAATTCAATAGTTCCCCCCATCATATCCACTAAACGACGGGTAATCGCTAATCCTAACCCTGTACCGCCAAACTGACGGTTACTTTGCCCTTGACTTTGGGTAAAGGCATCAAAAATCCGTTGTCGATCGTTTTGGCTAATGCCAATTCCCGTATCTCGAACGCTAATTTCTAAGTGGATAGTATTTTGGTCAGGGTTAAAAGAGTGTTTTGAAGTAATTTCAACCCGTCCTGATGCAGTAAACTTAAGAGCATTACCAACAACATTAAATAAGATTTGTCGCAAGCGAACTTCATCAAAAATCACTGCATCAGGTAACTGGTCATCCAGATAAATTTGGAGAGTAATCCCTTGGACTTGGGCTTTATGCAGGAAAATATGATAGACATCCTGAAAGATGTTTCTTAAATTCGTCACTTCTGGGTTAATTTCGAGCCTTCCCGCTTCGATTTTAGAGAGATCGAGGATATCATTAATCAGAGAGAGTAAGGTTTTGCTACTGGCAGAAATCGATTGTAAGTATTTTTGAGCAATAGGTTCTTGGATTAAAGGTTTAAGCAGTTCGGTAAACCCCAAAACCGCATTCATGGGGGTGCGAATTTCATGGCTCATGTTCGCGAGAAATTCACTCTTGGCGCGGTTGGCACTATCGGCTATGATTTTTGCTTCTTCTAACTCTTTATTTTTCTGAATCAGTTCTTCTCGTTGTCTGACTTCTTGTTTGAGTAACGAGGCTTGAGCAATGGCAATACCAACTTGTGCAGCTAAGGCTTCAATAAGTTCGATCTCCTCTTTTGTCCAATGGCGATAACGATCGCATTGATGTAAACCAATGACTCCATTCATTTTCCCTTGGTAAAATGTCCCCACAGTCAGCATAGATTTAAGCTGAATTTCTTCGCACAGATCGCTCAAATTCTCAAGCAATGGATCGGTATAGACATTATCAGAAGCGATAGCCTCTTCCTGACTCATCAGGTGTGCCATGTGGGGATTCCCTTCTACGGGAACAGAAAAGTTTTTTAGAGAAGCATAATCCCCTTGCCAATATTGAGCTAAAACCGGTATAGCGATAGTCCATTCAGAGTTATACAAATGAATTAAGCAACGATTTACTTTAAAGGCTTGACCAATTTTTTGGGCAGCGACTTCAAAAATGGTTTCAATATCTAGACTTTGGCGAATAGCCGTGGTAATATTTTGCAGTAATAGAACTTTGTTCAGTTGATAAACCAGAGCGGCTTGTTGTTCTTTGCGCTGGGTAATATCGCGAATGACAGCCAACACGCTCTCGCGATCGAAGGGAATCAAGCGACATTCTTCAGAGTAAACCTGACCTTTAAGGGTGATTTCATATTCATAACTGTGAATTTTTTGGGTATCGAGGGTTTTTTGAATATAGTTAATTCTCTCTGGATTCGCTAGTTGAGGAAGGAGTTTGATTATATGCATTCCTGGAAATCGATTTTCCGGTTCTAAACTATTGAGGTTGACATTCATCACATCCAGGAATTCGCCCTTTGCATTCAAGCGGAGCATTAAGTCAGGAATGGCATCCATTAAAGCACGATTAGTGGTTTCGGTTTTCCTGCGCTCTGTAATGTCTGTGACTGTACCGAAATAACCGGTGATTTCTCCATTATCGTTGCGAACGGCGATCGCATTTCCCCAAACCCAAACCACTTGACCATCGGGTTTCTGAAAGCGGTATTCGAGATCAAATGGACGCTCTTGTTCCGTAGAAGCCACCCATTCTTGAAAAATCATTTCCCGATCCTCTGGATGTAGCGCCTGTTGCCAGGCATCTCCCAAATAGCTCTCCGGTTGATAATGTCCTGTAATTTCAGCCCACTGAGGATTGACATACAGACATTTACCGTTAGTATCCGTTTGAAAAATACCCACCGGAGAATGGGATACTAATATCCGAAATCGTTTTTCGCTATTTTCCAGAGCAATTTGGGCAAGTTTGCGATCGCTGATATCTTGCACCAGATAGCAAAATCGGGGACGCTCTGGCTCGATACAGCCAATAAAACTAACGGTAGCCAACAAGAAATAGGAGCCATTTTCCACCTGATGTTCATACTCAAATTGCACTGCTTTTTGGGTTTCCATGGCTTCTTGGTAATGCCCTATCCAGGTCTGAATATATTCGGGTGAAGCACCCATAATACTGGCTCGCTGATTCGCCATTGCTTCTGGTGTTGTACCAAAGAAATCAGCCGTTGCCTGATTATCCGACAGATGTAAAATATCATCTTCGAGTAATTCAACAACACCCATCATGATGGGAGAACTGTTATAAAAACTACGGAGCATTTTTTCTCGTTCTTCCAGTTTTAATTCTGCTTGTTTGCGCTCAAAAACTTCTTCATGCAGTTGCTGATTAATCCCTTCAATCAAATCAAGTTTGTCTTTCCGATTCTGGAGGATCGCGATCCCCATAGCTATAGTCCAACTGGTTAATAGGCCTCCGGCTAAAAATTGAGTAGGGAAAGGAGAATGGAGTTGTTGAATCCACCATTTTTTGGGATACAGTCTAAATTGAAGCGTTTGACTATAAAGATCGATGGTTTTGATGGCTTCATAATCGGTATCAACTGGTTGAGACAGGGGTTTTTCGTAGATGATTCGATCCTGGTCGGCAATAATTAATTGATAATGCTGATGACGGAGGGGGAGCAAAAGATGATCGAAAAATAATTCTAAATTCAAAAGGGCAACGATATATCCATTAAATTGACTATATTCGCCGGGTTGTTCATGTTCTAAAAATAGCGGATCAATAATTAAAAATCCCTGGTCTCCTTCAGGAAGCAAATAGAGTTCTGTAAGGGTCATTTTTTTGCGGTAGTATGAGTCCTGTAGAGTGAGGTAATAATTGGCAGTTTGATTTTGAGCAGTCTCGGCTATCAGTTCGGGGTTTTCTGGGCTGATACTCCAACGGATCTGATAACTAGAATCTACCCAGGCGAGGGCTTGTAGACCGGCAAAATCTTGAATATAATTGAGAGCATCTTTTTCCCACAAAACTTGAGCGGTTCCCCCCGCCACTTCCCAACGCTCTCCCATGCGCTCTAGGGCTAAAATTTGTTCTTTGAATTTGGATTCGAGATGGGTTTGTAAACTTTCTGCTTCTTCTAGAATAGAGTCTTGAACGAACTGCCGGTCTTGAGTTTCTAATTTTGACCAAATGCCTAGGACTCCTAGAGATAGGAGACAACCAACGAGCCACGGTAATTTTAACTTGAAATATTGCCCAGCCACATTATCAGAGAATTGAAGCTAATGATATATTCAATAGCTTATCGAATACCACACCCAATGACAACTTTGGAACCTGGGTGTGGGTAGGACTCAGAGTTTTTTTATGGGGATACGGTGTCTAAATACCCGCGAGAGACAAAGGGGAGATCGAGGAGGGTTGCAGATTGGTCGGCAACTTGGACGGTGAGGCCTTTTCCTCCAATTTTGGTGCGAATATAGGCTAGGGCGATCGCTCCTTCTGAAGTAGCAATACAACTGGTAATTTTTCCGGCTTTTTGGTCTCCGACTTGGATGGGGGTTCCAGGATCGACGGGTTGAGCCAGTTGCAGACCCCAAAGCTGTTGTTTTACGCCTTGATAGGTGTTTAAGCGGGCGATGGTTTCTTGTCCGATATAACAGCCTTTTTCAAAGGATATGGTGTTCCATAATCCGGCTTCGAGGGGGTTGTAGTCTTCGGTTAATTCGCGATCGGGTGCGGGACGGCCGTTTTGAATGCGTAGGGTTTCCCACTGTTGATTGTTGATGGGTTTTGCGCCCTGTGCGATCAGTTTTTCGGTTAAATTCTGACCTTCTTCCAGGTCAAGGATGAGGGTATATCCAGGGGTGGCTAATCCACTGCCTACGGCGATTCTGAGGGGGATGTCGCCTAGGGTGACTGGCTGGTGGGTTCCTGGGGGAGCATCGCTTAAGGGGGGGATTCCTACGGCTTCTAAGAGGCGATCGCTCTCGGTTCCGATTAAGCTTAAACAGGCAGTCTTATCCGTAATATCAACCAGTTCTACTTGATCCATAGGAAAAATATACCGATCCATCCATTGCAGAAGTTTTTGGCGGCGATCGGCAGAAACCAGTAAAATAACGCTTTCTTCGGTTACATAAGCAGTAGCTAAATCCAGGGTGCGAGCGGTGGAGGTCACAAAAACACTATCACAGCCTTGTCCGGGTTGTAGCCGTTGGAAATCGTTGGTGCTTTGGTTGTGCAGAAACCGCAGGCGATCGCTCCCTCTGACTTCAATTCTACCCCAATGGCTGCGATCGTAGAGTAAAATTTCTGTTTCTTCAGACATCATCATTACGGATACTTCTTCAAAGGTCACCTTTCATCATAATCAAATAGGGCGGGTTCATCACAGTTATTAAGGGGTGTTCTAGATCTGGGAAAAACCCGCCGCTACAGCGTAATTAGGTCATCTTAGGTAAATTCTCAAACATTTCTGCAATCACTTGCTTGGTTTTCTCTTCCAATGTCGTCCAATCCACATTTCCCGTATCATCAATTAAGCTCGTATCAATCTCGACTTCCTGTGCATCGTAGGGAGAATGGGTCATGGCATATTCTAGAAAACAAATGCGGAAACATAGCTCCCACAAATTCACGCGCACTTCTTCACCCTGATATTTTAAGCACAGCACATGACCCGGATAGGGGTCTTGAACCTCTTCATAGGTTCCTTCCCAGGTTGAGCTTTCCAGAGCCTGACGCAGATTATCCACCACCCTCAACAGGGAGGGTTGCATCAGCAGTTCGGCTTGTTGCCAGGCGATCGTATCCTTAAACTTAGGTCTCATGAAATCGGCTAAAGGCTTTTGATTATTGTTGAGGACTCCAGGCTCAATTGTCAATCAGTGGGGTGATTCAGGTTCGTTCATATTGTAAATTGATGTTAAATGCACTACACTCCTATTAGGAGGGAGATTTGACGATGGAAATAGAAAAATATAGAACACTCATTCAGTCAATTGTGAAAAAACATAGTCTCTGTAATAGGGACGATCTGGAAGTAGAGGCTCAACTTGCTTTCGATATTGAGCGCGATCGTTATATCATGTTTCATGTTGGATGGTGTGGAGAAAGACGAGTTTTTGGATGTGTTATTCACACCGAGATTAGGGAGGGAAAAATTTGGATTCAACGAGACGGAACTGAAGTCGGTATAGCCAACGAATTAATTGAATCAGGAGTACCTAAGTCTGATATCGTCTTAGGCTATAGATCTCCATATATGCGTAAATTTACAGGATTAGCAGTGCGGTAGTGATGAAGAATGAAACCTAAAAATCATTTTTTTTGAAGCTATCTTATAATGAAAATAAGGGAAATAGATTCAAAATTGCCCTAAATACACATTAATCGGAGGTTGTCATGCTAAGTATAGAATTGGATAAGGAAACGGAAGCTTATTTAGTGGAAATTTTGGGAAAGGAAAAAACGACCAGCGATGAATTGATTAAACGCTTGGTTAAAGAACGTTGGCTGACTTTGCAACCGCGCCAAACTATTGTCGAAAGACGTGGGGGACATCCCGAACATTTGCTAGAAGATGCGCCACCTGATTTGTCAGAACGGGCAAATCGGAAAAAGGCAATTGCTAATTATTTACAGAAAAAATATCCTCAATTCGATCCACAATGACTTATCATCCTCTAATTATTGTAGATAGTGGCATTTTAGTAGCTTACTACAGTGCCAGAGATCGCTATCATCAACAGGTACGAGTCTTCTTTGAGAGATGTACCAGTCACCTCGTAACTACAACGGCTTGCGTTACTGAAGTGGTATGGCTTTTAAGTCCTAATTGGCGTACACAAAATGAGTTTCTTCGGGATATGGCTAGGGAACTTTATGAATCTATTCCACTGCTTCCTGAAGATTTTTTGCGGATTGCTGAACTGAATGAACGGTATGCAAGTTTGCCGGGAGATTTTGCAGATTTGTCTCTGATTGCTATTTCTGAAAGGCTGGATATTCCGGCTATTGCTACTTTGGATAGCGATTTTGATGTTTATCGGCGTTATCGAAATCAAGCTTTCGATCGGGTGTTTAGACCTGAATTGTCCTAGCGGATGAATGAATGGCGATCGGAGAAACTGGCCTGCAACCTTTGGCGATACTTTAAGGTAAATGATGTCAGAAAACATAATTCATAATTATTGTAAGAATATATCTTTGAACTTAGCAAGGTATCCTCGACCTTTCAGCCGTTGGAAACGGCTGAAAGGGCAATCAATACAAACTCCCCTTCTGTTTCCATTCTAAACTAGCAGAACTATCCAACACTTACCAGGGTCTTAACTCATTCTCACTATCTAAGCAGAGAGGCTTAACGAAATTTTTCTGTTCTTGTGCCCAAATCGTGTTAAAATCTGGCTCAAGCTAGGGGTGCCCGATCGCGAATCGGGCTGAGAGTACACCCTTAGAACCTGAGTCCGGCTAGTACCGGCGGAGGGAAGCTGTCACTTCGAGGACTTATACATATGCGAACTGAATGGGTAGCCAAACGGCGGGGACAAGCTAATGTCACGCAGATGAATTATGCGCGTCAAGGCGTGATTACCGAAGAGATGCACTATGTAGCTCAACGGGAAAATCTGCCCCCTGAGTTGATTCGGGATGAAGTTGCGCGGGGACGGATGATTATTCCGGCCAATGTGAATCACACCAATTTAGAGCCAATGGCGATCGGAATTGCTTCTAAATGTAAGGTGAATGCTAACATTGGTGCATCTCCCAATTCTTCCAATTTACAAGAAGAAGTTGATAAGCTGAATCTGGCCGTTAAATATGGTGCAGATACGGTAATGGACTTGTCTACAGGAGGCGGTAACCTAGACGAGATTCGCACCGCCATTATTAAAGCTTCTCCAGTTCCCATTGGTACAGTTCCCATCTACCAAGCCCTAGAAAGCGTCAACGGTAGAATTGAGAAACTCACCCCCGATGACTTTCTGCATATCATCGAGAAACATGCCCAGCAAGGGGTGGATTATATGACCATTCACGCGGGCATTCTAATTGAACATTTGCCTTTAGTGAGAAGTCGAATCACCGGTATTGTTTCCCGTGGTGGTGGTATTATTGCTCGCTGGATGTTACACCATCATAAGCAAAATCCCCTCTATACCCATTTTGATGATATTATCGAAATCTTTAAGAAACATGATGTTTCCTTTAGTTTAGGGGATTCTCTGCGCCCCGGTTGTACCCATGATGCCTCCGATGAAGCTCAACTAGCGGAGTTGAAAACCTTGGGCCAACTCACCCGTAAGGCTTGGGAACATAATGTACAGGTCATGGTTGAAGGGCCCGGTCATGTGCCGATGGATCAAATTGAGTTTAATGTGAAGAAGCAGATGGAGGAGTGTTCGGAAGCTCCCTTCTATGTGCTGGGGCCCTTGGTGACCGATATTGCCCCCGGTTATGATCATATCACCTCAGCCATTGGAGCGGCGATCGCCGGTTGGCATGGAACCGCCATGCTCTGTTACGTCACCCCTAAAGAACATTTAGGACTTCCCGATGCCGAAGATGTACGCAACGGCTTAATCGCCTACAAAATCGCCGCCCACGCCGCCGATATTGCCCGCCATCGTCCGGGAGCCAGAGACCGAGACGATCAACTCTCCGCGGCTCGGTATAATTTCGACTGGAATCGTCAGTTTGAACTCTCCCTTGACCCCGACCGCGCAAGGGAATATCACGACGAAACCCTACCCGCAGACATCTACAAAACTGCCGAATTCTGCTCCATGTGCGGCCCCAAATTCTGCCCCATGCAAACCAAAGTCGATGCAGACGCACTCACCGAACTAGAGAAATACTTAGCTCAAGAAGCGCAAAAGAAAGAAGTCGCTTCAGTGTAAGTGTAAGTTGAGCTGAAATTTAAGTTTTCACCCCCATACCCCCAGTTGCTACAACCTGGGGGTTTTTTAGTTTTAAGGGACAAGGCAATAGTCATTTTATAAATTGATCTTATGTCATATCAAGTCCGGTTTCCGCAAGCGGACATGAAAATTTATTAAGAAGCGGGCAAGATGCCCGCACTCCTCGAATTCTTTGATATGACTGGAGTGGGAGCATCTTGCTCCCTGGATTTTTAATTAGGGTATTTCCGCTTCTTTGATATGACTGGAGTGGGAGCATCTTGCTCCCTGGATTTTTAATTAGGGTATTTCCGCTTCGCGGACATGAATAAGCGAACTTGATATAACTCTATGAACCTACTGAATTCACTCCATCCTAGAATTTTAATCTATTACTCTGGAAGATAATCTTCATCCAGGAGATTATCTAAAGTCAACTCTGGTTCAGCCGGAAATAATTCCGGATCTAGTTCATACTTTCTAATAATATCCTTCCTCGAATTTCCATAACATTCTGTCCAGACCTCAAATAACAAAACTTTCAGGCTAGGACTATCTTCTAATAAATATTGAATTTGCCTACGTTGCTCTACAACCGTTTGTCGCCATCCCCTGGCATTGTTCGCTTTTTCCGATTCCCAGTATTTCAGCTTTAAGAGATGTTCGATTAAAGTAGTTAGCCTGCTTTTTAACTCCTTTTTCTCTCGCTTCCCCATGCTTTCCACTTCTTCAATCAAACTCTCAAAATCAATCTGATCGAGCTGTCTTTCTTGGAGTAACTGCACTGTCGTCTGTACCCACAAATAGAAGTCTCGATCATAAAGTTCAGATAGATTAGAATCAGGTTTTACCTGTACCTCTGAATCCATAAACCCCTATGTCTAAGCTTGAACGGTTTGACTGGCGAGTTCTTCTAAACGCAGTTGCTGATCTTGGGTAATGCAAGCCTGAATTAAAGTTTCAATGTTGCCTTCTAAGGCACTTCCGAGGGAGAAGTTTTGACCCAGACGGTGATCGGTAATCCGGTTATCTTTGTAGTTGTAGGTGCGGATTTTTTCCGATCGCGAACCCGTCCCTACCTGCGATCGCCGCATATCCGTAACTGCACTTTGCTGTTCTTGCAGTTTTATTTCATACAGCTTTGCTCGCAGAATCTGCATCGCCCGTTCTCGGTTTTGCAACTGCGATCGCTCTTCAGTACAAAACACCCGAATCCCCGTCGGCTTATGGAACAAATCTACCGCCGTTTCCACCTTGTTCACATTTTGCCCACCTGCACCGCCGGAACGAGCTGTACTAATTTCTACATCTTTAGCATCAATTTCTACTTCCACCTCATCCACCTCCGGCATGATCGCCACCGTCGCCGTTGAAGTATGAACTCTTCCCCCCGTTTCCGTCACCGGAACCCGTTGCACCCGGTGAACGCCTGCTTCAAACTTGAGCTTACTATAAACCTGCTCTCCTTTCACCTCTAGGATCGCCTGCTTAAAGCCCCCCATTTCTGCCGGGGACTCACTCACCAGTTGCACCTTCCAGCCTTGCACTTCTGCATAGCGGGAATACATTCTCACCAAATCTCCCGCCCAAATACTGGCTTCATCTCCCCCCGTTCCCGCACGGATTTCCAACATAATATTCTTCTCATCATTGGGATCGCGGGGCAGCAACAAAATGGTCAACCGATGCTCTAGCTGATCGATTTTCATCTCCAACTCTTGCACTTCCAACGCAGCGATCTCTTGCAGTTCGCGATCGCCACTTGAATCCTTATAAATCTCCCTCGCTCCGATCAACTCCTCCTGAGCCTTCTTCCAAATCTCATAGGTATTCACCACCTCCTCCAGAGACGAACGAGCCTTTGCCACCTTTTGCACCTCATCTGGGTTGGTAGCAATATCTGGATCGGCTAACCGACGAGTCAATTCATTAAACGTCTGTTCAACAGAAGTTAGTTTGTCAAGAAGATATGCTTCAGCCATTGTTCAGGTGTCCAAGATTGAGGTTGTTTACGGTTACCGAGCGGAGTCGAGGTACAGCAGGGAATAATACATGGACTGTAGGTTAAACCCCTACAACCCACAAAGACCAATCGCAATGGCTGCTACTTCTTACTTCCCATCCAGTTATACCGTTTCTGGAACCGTTCCACCCGTCCTTCGGTGTCAATAATCTTCTGAGTTCCCGTAAAAAACGGATGATTTCCAGACCAAACATCTACATGAATTTCCGGTTGAGTCGAACCCACCGTCATCACAAATTCGCCATTACAGTATACTTTGGCTTCCGGATACCATTTAGGGTGAATATCAGATTTAGGCATGATGATTACACTTTCAAAAAAACAATTAACTTTAAGTGGGTTTAAACCCTATTATACCTCGAATTTCAATTACTCCCCTCCCACAGGAGAGGAATTCTCTCCCCTTCTCCTGCCAGAGAAGGGGTTGGGGGATGAGGTAAAAACCATACCTACCCTTACCGTTTCGAGTATTGGGGAGCTTTTCTAGCTTTGCGTAAGCCATATTTTTTCCGCTCCTTTGCCCTTGGGTCACGGGTCAGATACCCTTCAATTTTCAAGGGTTGGCGATTATCTGGATCGAGTTCACACAAAGCTCTCGCCACACCCAAGCGAATCGAATCTGCTTGTCCCGTTAATCCACCCCCTTTCACATTCACCAGAACATCATAGTCATTTTCCAGACCCAAGGTTTCCAAAGGAGCTTTAGCTGCTCCCAGATATTGGGGATTAAACTGGAGATATAAATCTCCCGGTTTACCATTAATTTTCAATTCCCCTTGACCGGGAACCAAACGGACGCGAGCAACAGAGGATTTTCTCCGTCCAGTTCCCCAATAAACAGCCCGATCTTTTTGACTCTCAGTAGCTTGCATTAGTTATCTTCTCCGGGTACAGTTTTCAATTCTAAAACTTCTGGCGTTTGTGCCTCATGGGGATGTTTGGGCCCTGCATAGACTTTTAACTTGGTAAAGAGCTTGCGTCCTAAAGCATTTTTCGGCAGCATACCTTTGATTGCTTTTTCCAAAATTCGCTCTGGAATTCGCCCTTGCAATTTGGCAAAAGTTTCCGTTTTCATCCCTCCTGGACGGCCAGAATGGCGGCGATAGAGTTTTTGCTCCCGCTTTTTACCGGTCACCTGAATTTTTTCAGCATTGACAATGACGACAAAATCGCCAACATCCATATGAGGGGTAAAGGTAGGCTTATTTTTGCCCCGCAAAATATTGGCCACTTCTGTGGCTAAACGGCCGAGACGTTGGCCCTCGGCATCGACCACATACCATTTGCGGTCTAGACTCTCTTGGGGAGGTAAGTAGGTTTTAGTCATAATTAATCGTTTGTGTTCATAGAGAGCGATTGGGTTTAACCCAATTTAAACTGGGGTTGGGTGTCAAACCAAACCTCTGGGGGAAACGGAGGGTCTGGGTAGCCGACGCGCAGCAAACATAAGCCTTGGGCTGGAGCTGCATATTTGACTAAATCTCGCCGTTCTTCTTGCCACAGATGGGTAAATTCTGTGGGGGTGATTTCTGCTGTCCCGACTTTGACCAGTAATCCCACCAGAAGCCGCATCATGCCATAAAGAAATCCATTGGCTTGGACTTCGATCGCCAGAAATGGCTCTTCGACAGTGCATTGGGCCGTTTGGATATCTACCCAGGAGTGTTTGCGACTCGATCCAGCCCGATGAAAGGCGGATAGGTGATGACGACCGAGTAAAGGGTCGAGGGCGGCTTGAATTCGGTTGGCATCCAGGGATTGATAATAATAATGCCAAGTTAGATGCCGCACAAATAGGTTAGGGTTAGCTTGGGTATAGAGGGTATATCGATACCGTCGCCAAAGGGCAGAAAACCGGGCGTGCCAAGTGGGAGGAACCTCGGTAGAACCGCGAATCAGGATGTCTTCGGGTAAGCGACTATTGAGAATGATCGCCCACCGTTGGGGAGGAATGGGCCCAGAGACATCAAAGTGGGCCACTTGAGCCGCAGCATGGACTCCGGTATCGGTACGACCTGCTGCTACAACGGGAACGTACTGGCCAATTACAGAGGCGATCGCCTTTTCTAGTTCCTCTTGTACGGTTCGTTCTCCTTTTCCTTGACGCTGCCAACCTTGGAAATGGGTTCCCAGGTACTGAATCACGAGAGCAATCCGTTGACGCTCATCGGTCAAATTATCCGAATCTTTGAGTTGCCAACGGGATTTCATTCGTTTTTCCCTGTATTCCCCATCACCTAAATTGGGTCTGACTTAGACTAATTCGATAATCGCCATTTCTGCATTGTCCCCCCGACGAGGAACCGTGGGCAGAATGCGAGTATATCCACCTTGGCGATCGGCATACCGAGAAGGCACTTGTTCAAACAGCGCATGAACCAATTGCTTTTTCCTCAGCATATGTTCTTTGGGGTCTGAACTCCCACTTAGGTATAGATAGCCCAAAACCTGACGACGGGCCGCCAGGGTTCCACTTTTGGCCAAGGTAATCATTTTTTCCACTTCACTACGGACAGCTTTCGCCCTGGCTTTAGTGGTTGTAATCCGACCATGACGGATTAACTCAGTCGCTAAGGATCTCAGTAGAGCCTTACGCTGATCTGCGGGTTTTCCCAATTTGGGGACACGACAACGATGACGCATAACACTTTTCCACGTTTCAAAGTTTAGACAAGATTGAACCCATGACTGAAGTTAGGATTTTGCCTTTTCATGGGGCAAAGTAATTCCCAACCTCTGTTGCAGAGCTTCAATCACTTCTTCGGCTGATTTAGCTCCAAAGTTTTTGATCTCCAGCAAATCTTCTTGGGTGTAATCTAGTAGATCTGATACATTATTTATCTGCGCTCGTTTGAGACAGTTGTAAGCTCTCACCGATAACTGTAATTCTTCAATCGGAATCTGACTATTGGGATCATCGGTCAGTTCTGGTTCATCCTTGAGTGGCTCAAAGGTAATATCTTTGAGGGGACTAAATAAATCAACCAATATACTTGATGCTTGAGATAGGGCTTCTTGGGGAGTAATACTCCCATTGGTGGTTACATCAAGGATCAACCGGTCTTGTTCTAAGGAACCCCCAACCCGTGCATCTTCAATCATATAATTGACTTTAGACACGGGCATAAAAATTGCATCGATCTGGAGAAAGTCCAGGGAAGTTGGATCTTGGCGACTCCGGTCTACGGAGCGGTATCCGGTTCCGGTTTCAATCCGAAACTCCATCTCTAAGGTTGCTCCCTCCGATAGGGTGGCTACCTTTTGATGCCCATTGACTAATTCCACATCTGACGGTAAATCAAAGTCGCTTGCTTGCACTGTTTTTGGCCCCGCGGCCACTAAACGGCCAATTTGGGGTTGATTCGAGTGACTTTTAACAATGATTTCCTTCATGTTCAGTAAGATCTCTAAAACATCTTCCCGAACGCCTGGAATGGTTGCAAACTCATGATTTACGCCAGCAATTCTGACTGAGGTCACGGCTGCTCCCAACAGGTTAGAAAGCAATACCCGTCTCAGGGCATTGCCTACCGTGGTTCCTTGACCTCGTTCTAGGGGTTCTAGAATAAATCGGCTGTACTGACTTTGATCTTTTTCGGTATAACTTTCAACACATTCAACCTGAAACTGCCCCACAGAGCCACCTCCCTTCGCCTGCTTCCTAGGAGGGCTATCTTATGACCTTCCTAGCTGTTTTTTCTGTCATTGATGAGGCTCAGGCGCGCCCAATCTGCTCAATGTGCAGAGGCGATCGCCATTACCCTAGACTCGTCGCCGTTTTGGAGGACGACATCCATTATGAGGAATGGGGGTGACATCTCGAATGAGAGTAATTTCCAAACCTGAACCTTGTAGGGCACGGATAGCGGTTTCTCTCCCCGATCCGGGGCCACTGACCATCACTTCAATTTGCCGCATTCCTTGGTCGATTGCCCGACGAGCAGCGCTATCAGCGGCCGTTTGTGCCGCAAAGGGAGTTCCTTTTTTGGCTCCCTTAAATCCACTCGATCCGGCTGAAGCCCAAGAAATCACATCTCCGTTTGGAGCAGTAATCGAGACAATCGTGTTATTGAATGTCGATTGAATGTGGGCTACACCATTAGGAATATTTCGCTTTTGTTTTTTAGGGCCTGTTTTTTTCGGTCGTGCCATAATTGTGTTGCACTCTATTGGTCTTTATCTCAGAGTTTTTTGAGGCTCCCATAGGGGGAGTTCCATCAACAACAGACTATTTATTTCTTAGCTGCTGCTTTCTTCTTACCGGCTACCGTGCGGCGGACTCCACGACGGGTACGGGCATTGGTGCGGGTACGTTGTCCCCTTACGGGTAATCCCATACGATGCCGTCTTCCCCGATAGGTTCCAATGTCCATCAGACGTTTGATATTCATTGCCTCCCAACGTCTGAGATCCCCTTCGATTTGATATTGGGTTTCTACAGTTCCTCTTAGGGCAACAATATCTGCGTCCGTTAAATCTTTAACTCTAGTATCTGGATTCACTCCAGTTTCCGCTAAGATCTTCTGAGAACGGCTTAATCCGATCCCATAGATATAGGTCAGACCTATTTCTACCCGCTTATCTCGCGGTAGGTCTACACCAGCTATTCTGGCCACGCTTTTTCTCCCTCGTCTTGAACAACTTAACTAGGTTATCCCCCTGGGGGGAGGGTCGATCTGTTCTCCAACTCATTCCATGGGTCTTCGGTTTGAGTTAACCTTGACGTTGCTTATGTTTTGGGTTAGAACAGATAACCATTACCCGACCTTTACGGCGGATAACTCGGCATTTCTCACACATTTTACGGACGGAAGCTCGCACTTTCATGTCCTATTTCTCAATGTCTACAAATATAACATCTTATCAGTTTTACTTAGGTTTTGTCAAACCCAACAAGGGAGAGGGCCAGAAAAGTCTACTTCTTACGCAATCGATAAGTGATTCTCCCTTTAGTTAAGTCATAGGGAGTCAATTCTACTTTTACGCGATCGCCTGGCAGAATTTTGATATAGTTCCGGCGAATCTTACCCGAAATATGGGCTAACACATTAAACCCATTATCCAGATCTACCCGAAACATAGCATTGGGCAAGGATTCTGTAACTTGCCCTTCCATCTCAATTAAATCTTGTTTAGCCAATGTAATCCATCCTCAATTCAACAGGTCTTTAGTATAGGAATTCCATTCCCATGACTATGCCCCGAAAACAAAATTTCCGGGGTCTTTACATATCTTATCAAACTTTTTTTGTCAAACTCAATTTTGTGAGCGGTTATAGCCTAATGTCCCATAGTCAAAGCATGTTGTAAGTCTTGAGTCACCTTTTCCACCGGCTGATTTCCCCGAATCCGTCTCAGTTTACCACGAGCGCCATAGAACTCAATCAAAGGTTGAGTTTCCTCATGATAAACCTCCAAGCGATGGCGAATGGTCTCCGTTGTATCATCAGCCCGTCCTCTAGACAAAAGCCGCTCAATTAAAATCGCTTCTGGAACCTCCAAGAAAATGGCATAATCACAATCCTTATTTTTGGAATACAACATCTTTTGGAAGGTCTCAGCCTGGGAACTATTGCGCGGAAACCCATCTAGAATCCACCCGCTTTGGGCATCTTCTTGACTCAACCGCTCCTCTACCAAATCAAACACCAACTCGTCAGGAACCAAAGAGCCTTGATCCATATAGAACTTAGCTTTCAACCCCAAATCCGTTTGGTTGGCCACACTATTACGGAGGATCTCTCCTGTAGAAATATGGGGAATTTTTTCCCGTTTGGAGAGTTCAGCGGCTTGGGTTCCCTTGCCAGAACCTGGAGGGCCAATAAAAATCAACCTTGACATGACACTACTGTTTCACCATCCCTTCATAACGTTGAGAAATCACATAGGTTTGAATTTGCTTTGCGGTGTCGATCGCCACCCCAACTAAAATCAGTAAAGAGGTAGCACCTAAACCTTGAAATGTTGGGACGCGAGTCAAGCCTTCAACCACTGTGGGCACAATAGCCACAATGCCTAAAAACAAAGCGCCCAAGAAGGTCAACCGATTCAGAACCCGTTCAATATACTCACTCGTTGCTTTTCCGGGACGAATTCCAGGAATACTCGAACCCATTTTTTTCAGATTCTGAGCCACATCCACTGGATTCATAATCAAAGAAGCATAGAAATAGCTGAAAAACAGAATCATCGTCAAGTAGAAGGGAACATAAAACGTTCCTCCTGGACTCAAATATTGAACCGCATTCCGCAGCCAGGCGACTCCAGTTAACTCAGCTAGGGTAACTGGTAAAATGAGGACGGCTGAAGCAAAAATAATCGGCATCACTCCACCTTGATTCAAGCGCAAGGGGAGATAACTACTTTTTTCTAAATACAGCTTTCTACCTACCTGACGACGAGCGGAAATAATGGGGATTCGGCGGGTTCCTTCCTGAACAAAGACAATACCGACAATCATCACCAGAAAGACCATCACCAAAATAACAGTCCGTCCGACGATGCCACTATCTCCACTAGAAGCCAATTCAATGGTTTGTCCGATGGAGGTAGGTAAGGTAGAAACAATATTGACAAAAATCAGTAATGAAGCACCGTTGCCGATGCCTCGTTCTGTAATTACTTCTCCAAACCACATGACCAACATGGAGCCAGCGCTCAGGGCTAAAACGGTTTGGATAATAAACATGGGCCCTGGATTTAAGGCCACCCCAGGGGCATTATTGAGCCATAACCCAATCCCCACACTTTGAAGGATGCACCATCCTAGGGCAACATAGCGGGTAATTTGGGAGAGTTTACGCCGTCCGGCTTCACCCTCATTTTTCTGTAATTCTTCTAGGGTGGGTAGAGCAGCAGTCAGGAGTTGGATAATGATGGATGCATTAATAAAGGGAAGGATACCGAGGGCAAAAACACCCAGTTGGGAAATCCCTCCCCCAGAAAACAGGTCTAAAAATCCAATAATTGGACTACCTTCAATATTGCGGCTAAATTGATCTCGGTCAATACCAATGACGGGGATATAAACCCCTAATCTAGCCAAAATTAATAAGCCCAGAGTGACGAGCAACCGACCTCTGAGGCCGGCTGCTTGAGCCATCTGGATAAAGGTTTCTTGAGCGCTTGGGGTTTTGTCTCGACTAACGGTCATTAAGGGACACCTCGATGACGACGGTAAATAGGTGGGTGAGTTTTGGCGAAATCCTCTATACTCTGCATTGCTGACGGGATAATGATCCGCATCGCTTCGCGATCGCCAGTTGGAATGCAAAGTTTGACGAGATCTGCCTTATTCTAAAACCTGACAACTCCCTCCAGCACCTTCGAGTTTAGTCCGAGCATTAGCCGTAAATTGGGCTGCTGTCACTTGCAGGGGTACGCTAATTTCTCCGTCTCCCAAGATTTTCAAGGGGCCGTCATTGGTGGTCACAATCCCTGCGTCCATCAATGATTCTAAAGTCACTTCGGTATTTGCTGGCAGGGTAGCCAGTTGACGAATATTAATCGTAGTGTACTGTTGTTTGTTAATAACTGTAAAGTGCTTCAGTTTGGGGACGCGGCGATACAGGGGCATTTGTCCCCCTTCAAACCCAGGGCGAGTCCCCCGACCTGAACGGGACTTTTGCCCCCGCATTCCAAATCCACAACTGGCTCCCTGGCCGGCCGAGATTCCCCGACCGACGCGACGGCGACGTTTACGGGAACCTTCTTGAGGGGCAACATCTTCTAATCTCATGGTGTTTATCCTTGCGCTTACCGGTTTACTCTCTGGTGAGTCCCTGGTTGGGATCTAGATATAGAGCTTTTCGATCTCAATTCCCCGTTCTTGGGCCACCTCGGCAAAGGTACGGAGACCGGAGAGGGCATCAATGGCAGCCCTAGCATTATTTAGGGGATTATTGGAGCCGAGTTGTTTGGCGAGGGCATTCTGAACGCCGGCCAGTTCTAGCACGGTACGCACTGATCCCCCAGCAATTACCCCAGTACCTGGAGCGGCTGGACGCATCATGACTCTAGCACCCGTAGCTTCTCCGGTGGACGGATGGGGCAGGGAGTTAGATTTGGTCAGGGGAACGGTAATCAGATGTTTTTTGGCATCGGCAACTCCTTTTTTGACGGCTCCGATGACATCACTGGCTTTACCGACTCCGACTCCGACTTGACCGCGTTCATTGCCGACGACCACGATCGCCCGGAAGCTTAGTTTTTTACCCCCTTTAACGACCTTAGTCACCCGGCGGATTTGGACTACCCGCTCTTGCCATTCACTTTCTTTTTCCCGATTGCGGTTAGCTTTGCGAGATTTGCCTTTTTTTTCTTTTTCTTCCATGGTTTTTGTGGGTCTATCCTAAAAGTCTAATCCAGCTTCACGGGCCGCATCGGCTAAGGCTTTTACGCGGCCATGGTACAAATTTCCACCTCGGTCGAAGACCACTTTGGAAACGCCTTTATTGATGGCTCGCTCGGCGATCGCCTTACCCACTTGGGCAGAAGCCTCACAAGTTCTTCCCACATCATTCAAAGCGGCTTTAATTTCGGCCTCCAAGGTGGAGGCCGCCGCCAGGGTATGATGCTGAGTATCATCAATCACCTGAGCATAGATATGGTTGTTGGATCGAAAGACCGCTAACCGGGGGCGCTCAGGAGTGCCCATGACCGATTTGCGAATCCGATGGTGTCTACGCTGCCTGAATTCTTGTCTGGTTCGTTTCATGGTTATTTCTTACCTGACTTACCCGCTTTACGTCTGACGATTTCGCCCTGATAGCGAATCCCTTTACCCTTATAGACTTCGGGAGGACGGACATCACGAATTTTAGCGGCGGTATTGCCCACTGCTTCTTTGTCGATGCCGCTAATGATCACAAAAGTGCCTTGATTAACAGCTTTACCCGTATTATCAACGATGGCAAAATCAATCCCATCTGGGGGATCAAAATCGACCGGTTTGCTGTAGCCCACATTTAAAGTGAGAGCTTTGCCCTTAGCTTGGGCACGATAGCCCACACCTTGCAGTTCTAGGCGTTTTTCAAATCCTTTCGATACCCCTTCCACCATATTGAAAACTAGGGTACGGCATAAGCCATGGGCTGCCCGACATCTACGGGAATCATTACGCCGCTTAACCATCAAGGTATTGTTTTCTTGTTCAATTGTGACTTCTGGAGGCAAAACGCGCTCTAGCTGTCCTTTCGGCCCTTTGACAGAGACTTGTTGACCATCAAGGGTAACGGTTACTTTGTCAGGAATATTAATAGGACGTTTACCAATTCGAGACATAATCTTTTACTTGTTGTCCTTGTTCATGGGTCTAATCATTGATTCTTGCTCTGAGGCAAGGGTCAATGAGGAATTTACCAAACATAGCAAAGCACTTCTCCACCAATACCTTGGCGACGGGCTTCACGGTCAGTCATAATGCCATGGGAGGTTGAAATAATCGCTATACCAATGCCCCCTAAAACACGGGGGAGTTCTTTGCGATTTTTATAAACCCTTAAACCTGGACGACTGACTCGTTCTAGTTTGCTGATAATTGGGCTTCGGTTTTTGCCTTTATATTTGAGGGCAATCCGGAGCTGGGTTTGGACTCCTTCCCCCACTGTCTCAAACTCGGAAATAAAACCTTCATCTTTTAAGACTTGGGCAATACTCCGGGTGATCTTAGTGGCTGGAACTTGAGTGGTTTGATGCCGCGCTAAATTCGCATTGCGAAGGCGCGTGAGCATATCCGCGATCGTGTCGTTTACGGCCATCGTTTACTCTCTCGATAAAACTCCTTTAGTTTTCCCGGAAAGGCATTCCCATTTCCCGCAGTAGGGCGCGTCCTTCTTCATCGGATTGAGCGGTTGTGGTAATGGCCACATCCATCCCTCGAATTTGGTCAATTCTGTCATATTCTATTTCGGGAAAAATCAGTTGTTCCCGCAGACCCAGGTTATAGTTCCCGCGCCCATCGAAACTTTTAGGACTAATGCCTCGAAAGTCACGGATACGCGGTAGAGCCAAGTTGATTAACCGGTCTAGGAAGGCATACATCCGATCGCTGCGTAGGGTTACCATGACCCCAATGGGCATTCCTTGTCGAATCTTGAATCCGGCGATCGCCTTTTTGGCCCGAGTCACTACGGGCTTTTGTCCCGTAATCAGGGCCAGTTCATTCAGGGAGGCCTCTAAAGATTTAGCATTTTGAGATGCTTCTCCGAGTCCTCGGTTAACGGTTACTTTTTGAATTTTGGGTACTTGATGGATATTCGTGTACCCAAATTGCTCCATCAGTTTAGGAACAATCTTTTCTTGATATCGGGTTTTGAGGGGTTGTACCATAGCGATTTCCTGCCAACTTAATCAATGATTTCCCCAGTTTTTTTGAGCATCCGTACCTTCTTCCCTTCTTCATTGAAGGTATAAGAGATACGAGAAGCTACTTTTTCCTTGGTGGAATAGAGCATTACATTTGAGCTATGGATGGGCGCTTCAAAGGTCTTGATTTGTCCCGATTCTCCTTCTTGTCTCGGTTTAACGTGCTTAGTTCTAATATTCACGTTTTGAACCACGACTTTACTGAGTTTCGGGAGCGCTGCAAGCACTTCTCCAACTTTGCCCTTATCCTTGCCCGCAATGACTTGCACGGTATCGCCTTTTTTGACATGCATTTTCAAGGCAACTGATTTCTGTTTGGGTTTAGCCATTACAGAACCTCCGGTGCTAGGGATACAATTTTCGTGTAATTCTTATCTCGTAATTCACGAGCTACTGGGCCAAATACACGGGTTCCCCTAGGATTACCATCTTTGTTAATAATGACGGCAGCATTATCATCAAAGCGGATACTCATGCCACTGTCGCGGCGTAATCCTTTTTTGGTTCTCACAATCACAGCGCGAACCACATCGGATTTTTTAATTGCCATATTGGGGTTGGCATCTTTGACGACGGCCACAATTTCATCGCCAATGCAACCATAGGTTCGGTTGCCACCGAGAACCCGAATACACATGATCTTACGAGCGCCACTGTTATCGGCTACATTGAGATAGGATTCTTGTTGAATCATGGGTTTATTCCTGGATCAGAATAGGGAATCAACGCTCTGAAATATTGGGTGACTAACGAGACTCAAGGATCTCACTAACAACCCAACGTTTGGTTTTGCTCAGGGGGCGAGATTCTTTAATTAAGACGCGATCGCCTTCTTTACATTGGTTGTCTTCGTCGTGGGCTTTATAATGCTTAGTCTTGACCACGGTTTTACCGTATTTGGGGTGAGCGCTGCGATTTTCAATCGCCACGACCACGGTCTTTTGCATTTTGTCACTAATAACTGTGCCCACTCGTTCTTTGACGGCCATAGATTATGACTCCTATTTGTCCTCTACAGGTGTCTGACTCTCTTGAGTTTGAGCCAGTTGTCTCTGCCTCTCAATCATCAAGAGTTGGGACTGGCGGTGTTTAAGGTGTTTAAACTGATGAGGTTTAATTTCTCCCTGGCCGGTCGCTTGCTTGAGCCGCAACTGAAATAAATCTCGTTTAACGGCTACAATTTGCTCCCCCAGTTCCTCATCGGTAAGGTTTCTTACCTCGTCAATTTTAGGTAATGGCATCTTTTCTAACCCTGGGAATCACGCACCAAAAATTTAGTCTTGATCGGAAATTTATGGGAAGCCAGACGCATGGCTTCGCGGGCGGTGGCTTCGGGCACACCGGCAATCTCATAAATAATCCGTCCGGGTTTAACCACAGCTACCCAATATTCTGGGTTTCCTTTCCCGGAACCCATCCGGGTTTCGGCTGGGCGCATGGTTACCGGTTTGTCCGGGAAAATCCGAATCCAAATTTTCCCACCCCGCCGGATATACCGGGTCATCGCTCGACGACCGGATTCAATTTGGCGGGCAGTAATCCAATGAGGTTCTAGGGCTTGGAGGGCAAAGTCTCCAAAGTTAATGACATTCCCACGGGAAGCCAACCCTTGCATTCGACCTCGGTGTTGTTTGCGAAATTTTGTTCTTCTTGGACTTAACATGGCCAGAACTCAATTCAATAATGGGTCAACAACAACGATTAGTTCTCGTTGGAGCGGTCTTCAAACTGGGGCCGACGACGATTTCCTCGACGACGGTTGGGGCTTGGCCCAGGTGGGGGAGTTTCTTCTTGTCCAGGAATAATTTCGCCTTTGAAGACCCAAACCTTAATACCCAAGATTCCGTAAATGGTTTGAGCGGTGCGGTAAGCGTAGTCAATATCAGCCCGGAGGGTATGCAGGGGAACTCGTCCTTCTCTTGTCCATTCTGTACGGGCAATTTCTGCACCGTTCAGACGGCCACTGACTTGAATTTTGATCCCTTGAATGCCTGCCCGTTGGGCCCGTTGAATGGCTTGGCGCACGACTCGACGGAAGGATACCCGACGTTCGAGCTGTTGAGCAATATATTCGGCTAACAGGCCAGAGTCAGCATCTACACGGGTGACTTCAACGACGTTAATGCGAATTTGACGATTGCTGTCGCCAATTTCTTTTTGTAAGCTGGTGCGTAAGGACTCAATGCCTTGACCTCCTCGACCGACGACTACACCGGGACGGGCGGTATGGATTTCTAGGTCGATTTGATCGGCTTTGCGCTCGATGCGGACGTTGGAAATCCCGGCATTATTGAGTTGTTTTTCTACATATTTACGAATCTTAAAGTCTTCTTGTAAGATTCCTGGGTAGTGTTTGGCATCTGCGAACCACCGAGAACGGTGTTCTTGGGTGATTCCTAGCCGAAACCCAGTTGGGTGTATTTTTTGTCCCACAGAGTGAATCCTCTCGATCGATCAACGGTTGAGCTAACTGTTTGCCGCTTCAGGGGCAACAGCTACTGTAATATGACAGGTGGGTTTACGAATTTGATAAGCCCGTCCTTGGGCCCGAGGGCGAAAGCGCTTGAGAACTGGGCCAGCGTCAGCAACGGCTGTGCTAATCACTAGGCTTCCAGGGTCTAATCCTTGGTTATGTTCGGCATTCGCCACGGCCGAGCGCAACACCTTTAAGACGGGTTGACAGGCACGGTAGGGCATGAATTCGAGGATGATTAGTGCATCCCGATAGGTTTTTCCCCGAATTTGGTCTAATACTCGACGGACTTTATGGGGAGACATGCGGATGTACCGTGCGATCGCACGAGTTTCTACAGAAGTATCGATTGCCATCGTTTTTCTTTCATCCTGAGTCAATAAGGGGGAAACCGATGATTCCTAGGAGGAATATTCATTATCGGCGAGCTTTTTTGTCGCTCTTTGCATGGCCTCGATAGGTTCGAGTGGGGGCAAATTCTCCTAATTTATGTCCGACCATTTGTTCCGTTACAAATACGGGAACATGCTGGCGGCCATTGTGAACAGCAATCGTATGGCCAATCATCTGGGGAACAATGGTGGAGGCTCTTGACCAAGTTTTGATAACTTGTTTTTCGCCTTTATCATTGAGTTTTTCAACTTTAGTTAACAGATGGTCGGCAACAAACGGGCCTTTTTTTAACGAACGAGCCATAAGACTTTGAAGGTTATGTAATCAGGGGAGTCAATCAAAAGATTAAAAACCAAAACTAAAAACGATCATTTTTAATTTTTAATTTTTAATTTTTAATTGATTAGGCTTGACGACCTCCGCGACCGCGTTTGGAAGTCCGACGGCGACGGCGCACGATCAGGCGATCGCTGCCTTTATGTTTCTTCCGTGTTTTTGCACCCAAGGCGGGTTTACCCCAGGGGGTTACTGGGCCGCTGCGACCGATGGGAGCGCGTCCTTCACCACCACCATGGGGGTGATCGACAGGGTTCATGACGCTGCCTCGAACTTGAGGGCGGCGACCTTTCCATCGCGTCCGTCCGGCTTTACCGAGGCTGATATTACGGGCTTCCACATTGCCGACTTGGCCAATGGTGGCGTAACACTCTCGACGAACCATTCTGACTTCGGTGGAGGGTAAGCGCAGGGTCACATAGTCCCCTTCTTTGGCCACGACTTGGGCGGTCGCTCCAGCCGCTCGCACAATTTGCCCCCCTTTACCAGGAACGAGTTCGACGTTATGAACGCTGGTTCCCAAGGGCATGTTACCCAAGGGCATACAGTTCCCCACTTCGATGGGAACGGTTTCACCGGAAATCACGGTTGTACCTACGGCTAATCCTCTGGGATGGAGGATGTAGCGTTTTTCGCCATCGCTGTAAAACAGTAGGGCTAGGCGAGCGTTGCGGTTGGGGTCGTACTCGATCGCCGCGACTTTAGCGGGAATGTTAAATTTATTCCGCCGAAAATCAACGAGACGATAGCGCCGTTTGTGACCGCCCCCCCGATGGCGACAGGTGATCACCCCTCGGTTATTCCGTCCTTTGACCCGGTGGTTTTTCTGGATCAGGGATTTTTCTGGCCGATCTTTAGTGATCTCCGCAAAATCGGAAACGCTCTTCTGACGGGTACTTGAGGTATAGGGTTTGTAGGATCGAATGCCCATAACGGTTCATCAATTAAACTTCTGGGAACAAGGTGATCTGGTCGCCAGGGGATAGGGTAACTATGGCTCTTTTATATTGAGCTTTGTATCCCGTGAAGCGACCAACACGCCGTTTTTTACGGGGGGCGCGATAGGTGTTGACTTGGGTGACTTTGACCTCAAATAGGCTTTCGATCGCCGCTTTGATTTGGGGTTTGGTCGCCTGGGGTAGGACTTCAAAGACGTATTTGTTGTCTTCTAAGAGTCGGGTTCCTTTTTCGGTGACGATCGGACGGCGGATCAGGTCAGGTAGGGCGCGGTTGGCTTCGATGGTTCTATTGCTCACCATAGACCTCCTGAATTTTTTCGAGAGCGGAACCGGTAGCTATGATTTTGTCTGCATTGAGGATGTCGTAGACGTTGAGTTGTTCGGCCAGAATTAGCCGCACTCTGGGGACATTACGGGCAGACAAATAAAGATTTTCATGGCGTTCGGGGATGATGAGCAGCACTTTGTCTTCTGCTGCGGCTCCCCAACGGGCGATCGCCTCTAACAATTCTTTGGTTTTCGGCCGAGGTAAGTTATCGCCGAATTCTTCGACCACAATTAAGTCATCGGTTCTTCCCATTAAGGCGGTGGTTAAGGCCAAGCGCCGCTCTTTGCGGTTCATCTTGGTTTCGTAACTTCTGGGTTTGGGCCCGAAGATTACCCCACCTCCCCGCCACAGGGGAGAACGAATGGAACCTGCTCTAGCGCGACCGGTTCCTTTTTGCCGCCAAGGTTTGCGTCCGCCCCCTCTGACTTCAGCGCGGGTTTTGCTGCAAGCGTTTCCTTGGCGGGCATTATTAAGTTGACGCACGAGGGCGCGGTGGACAATGTGAGCGCTTGTTTCTTCTTTGGCGACCTTGAGTTCAAGGTCGGCCATGCCTACCTCTGACCCTTGCCAGTCTTTCCTTACGCAACTAACCATAGTTTCGATCTTTCCTTTTCTACTTGCTTTGATCCTTTGGATAGAGAGAAGCCCTCTCTTTCTTTATGGATCAGCCGCCCACTTGATTAGCTGGAGCAATACTCAGGAGCGTTCCGGGTTTGCCAGGAACTGAACCTTTGATCAGCAGTAAGTTGCGATCGGCATCTACCCGCACAACGGTTAGTTTGCGAATCGTGATTTGGGCATTACCTTTGCGCCCTGCCATTCTTTTTCCTGGATAAATTCTTCCAGGGGTGGTTCCTGCTCCTGTCGATCCAGGAAGGCGGTGATTTTTTGAACCGTGGGACATGGGCCCCCGACGGAAGTTATGACGCTTTTGATAACCGGTAAACCCGCGACCGATACTGTTCCCCACTACATCGACCAACTGGCCTTCTGTAAAGAAGTCGGCTTTGAGTTCTTGACCGAGTTCATAGCTGCTGACGGTATCGCTGCGATATTCTCGCAGATGCCGCAGTCCGGTTTCTCCTGCCACAGCGCCCGATTTTTCTAAGTGCCCGATTTCGGGACGGTTAAGCCGCCGTTTCGGTACAGTATCATAGCCCAGTTGGATGGCGCTATAGCCATCAGTTTCTGGGGTTTTGATTTGGGTTACGGTGCATGGCCCAGCTTGCACAACGGTGACCGGAATGGCAATTCCCTCTTCCATGTCGAAGATTTGGGTCATGCCGAGTTTGGTTCCGAGAATACCTACAGACACAGGTTGGGTAGTCTCCTTTTTGTTTACAGACAACGATTTAGTCCCACTCCAAGGGAATGGGAGCGATCTATAATTTTCCCTAACTGTTACTCAGACAAATGCCGGTCTCACTTCAACAGCAAGACTCAGGCAGTTGGCTGAATTATTTAGATTCGCATTAAGGGGATTAGCCTTAAGACTTTAGACAACCGGCTTTTTCATGACCGGTTCTCGTTTATAGCGCCTGGACTTAAGCGGGTTAAGGCTCAGTATCCTTTATGGAGACTTGAGTCTCCGCTAAGGGTGACTCATGAAGATGAGCAACCTTAATTTTGGCGACAATATACCACTATAGAGTATCTGGCGGTGTTTGTCTAGAGTGATTCGATCTTTTTTTTGGGGTGGGGGGCGATCGGCTATCTGCTATTATGTTCAATTTTACAATGAAAGCCAAACCCTACGATAAAGGTTGATTTCGTTAGTAAGCAAGGAATTGCCAACAGTCGGAACGGGTTAAGACGTAAATCTATTTTAGAATCAGCACAGGTAATTTATGGACTCAGTTTTCTTGCTCTGTAGTCTGTTCAGCCGCTTCTAATTGCTCTAATCGCCGTTGCACTTCTGCTAAGGATAATGTCCCTTCTCGTTTACCTCGTTGACGAGAGCGATCGAGATAGTCCATAAATTCTTGATTTTGTGAGAGTGCTAAGACTTCTCCTTGAAATTCATCGACTTCTCCAAAGAAATAGTAAGGTTTTCCATCCTTACAGATCACGACATTGTGGCGATCGCCTAACTGTGCAAAAAAATCTTGTACAGTGAGATCGCACTCTTCTAGATTAATGGTTTCAATCATAACTCGATCTCCTCCGTGCCAATAAACAGTTTATTATGGTCTTTGAATCCAATAGCAATAATATAGACAATTTTAACGCTGTTATCTTCAATATCATAAAATACTCGAAACTTTCCTACCCTCAATTCCCAAGTTGCCAGAGGATTGTCTTGTAGGGGTTTGCGGTTGCGAGTTTCCAGGTTAGGCTCATAGCAGAGTTGAGTCGATATTGCCTCCAAGATAATATTTCGGTCTCGTGCTGTAAACCCTTGCAGGTGTTCCCATGCATCAGGTGTAAACTCTAATTCAAATGCCATATCCATTATTCTATAAACCCGCATTCCCTAATCTTTGATTGTAGCGCCTGGCACTCTTCAGGAAGGGGGATACCCACTTTGGTGGCTAACGCCTCGGCTTGGTAACAATAACTCAGGGCAAGGTCTAGATTGCCCAATGCTTGATGGAGTAAGGCAAAGTTTTTGAGAATGTAGACTTTATTTTTAGCATCACCGATATCAGTAGCAATATTCAAGGCAGCTTGCAAGGTTTCCTCTGCTTCTGAATAGGATTCCAGTTGGATTAAAGCTTCTCCTAGGTTAGACAGTGCTGTTGCTTCTCCAGAGCGATCGCCAATTTCTCTAGTTATAGCTAAATATTGTTCAAAATACTGTTTAGCTTCTAAGTATTCTCCAAGAGAACCACAGACAGCCCCTAGATTACCAAATGCCCTTCCTTCACCGCAGCGATCGCCAATTTCTCTAGCCATAACTAAATGCTGCTGATGATACTCTCTTGCCTGTTGGTATTGTTCTAGAGCATAGTAGATAGCTCCCAAATTTCCCAGTGCCCCTTCTTCAGCATAGCGATCGCCAATTTCCCTAGTAATCGATAAACACTTTTGAAAATAGTCGTTTGCCTGTTGGTATTGTTCTAGAGAATAATATACAAGTCCTAGATTACCTAGGGATCTCCCTTCTCTAGAGCGATCGCCATTTTCCCTGGCAATGGCTAAATCCTGTTCATGAAAATCTAGTGCCCTGTCATATTGTCCTAGGGAATAGTACACAAGTCCGAGATTACCTAGCGCTTTCCCTTCTCTAGAGCGATCGCCATTTTCCCTGGCAATGGCTAAATGCTGCTGATGAAAATCTAGTGCCTTGTCATATTGTGCTAGATTGTAGTATGCAGAACCTAAATTCTCATAACAAATCATATCTTCTTTAGGGGTTAATTTTCCTAAGAGGCTTTTATAAACTTCTATTTGTTCCCAATAATATCCTAAATCTCCAAGTCTAGACCCTAAATTAATGATTTGCCAAGCCTTTTCCCAATCGCCTAGTTGAGAAAAATGATAAAAACTCTCCAAGTATCCTTGCAACTTTTCTAAATGACTTGCACCGGGTTTAGGTTGATACTCAGTTAACCACATTTGAGCAGCAGCATACTCTACTTGTTTCCAATTTTCCTCTTCTTGTAGAGATTCTACAGCAACCCCACGAATTAGATAATGTTGCTGCAATAGCCCCTCTGTCCGTGTTTCCTGCACCAATGCTCGCAACTGCAAGAGTTGCAATGCTTGCCACGTTGTATCCTCTCCCCACTCTCTTCCCATCGCCAAATAAAATGACTCTTCCACCGGTTTCCGATAGACTGCTCCTCGCACCAATAAGCAATAAGCAACTCTTTGATCTTTCTTCAATCGGGATAACACCTCTCTTACCCGTTCTTTTACACTTTGCTCCAACGTTTGATGTCGATTGTTAGAATCTTCCTCAGTAAAACTCTTACCAAACTTTCGCCAATACCGCTTGACATTCCCTTGAAACGGTTTAGCCAACAGTTCACTAACCACTACTTCAATAACTAAAGGATGTCCTTCAAACGCTCTCCCTATTTGCTGGAGATAGCCCAAACTCTCCTCATCTTCCGGGAAATCAATCCCCTTATTCTCAAACCACTGGCGAAATAACTGCTGCTGTTCCATTTCCTCTAACCCTTCCAAACATTCCTCCTGCCAAAAATGATGCTGTTTACATTGCTCAAACTGAGTTAACCTATCCTGAGACGTGATTATCACTCGACTCTCACAACTCTCCCCCACCAACAGCGCCTCAAACAACCGCCACCATCCCTCATCCGCAAACACACTATCCACCATTCGCCCCGTTTTCGACTGCAACAGTTTTTCCATGGAGTCAAACAGCAACAAATACCCTTCCTTCCGCAACTTCGCCACCACCTGATTAAACCCCTGTTGGCTTGGCGTTTGTGGGGGTAGGGGTTTCCCTGTCAACGTCTCCCAGAACTGGACTATAAAGCCGTCAAACCCCTGTTGCCAGCTCCCATCATCAAAATTGATCCGAATCGGTTTTAACCCCGTCTGAGCCAATTCTGTGACCGCTATACATTCCGCCAGCGCCGTCTTCCCCTGCCCCGTAATCCCGGTTACGATTAAAATCCGGCACTCTCCCCTGAGACTCTCCCCCAGTCTGCCACTCTCCTCCCGTCCCACCCAAGTCTGGGGACTGTAAGCATAGGGGTTGAGCCGAAACTCACGAGGCGCTGGCGTTTCTGTTTTGTTCTCTGAGCTTTCCCCAGTCTGTTCTGTCTTATATCCTGCCTCTTCCAACCAAGTTGGTATATCCTCCCAATTCTTCAGCACGCCCTCTTCTTTATCCAACATCACCTCAACATAGCGATAGAGTCCCTTAGATAAAGCATCTCTAACGGTTCCTACCTTAACCCCTCGCGCCTCAGCTATCTCCTCTGGAGACTTCCACAATAACAACCCTCTAAGGTCGCACTGCTCTATAGGCGTTAAAGTTTTGCGCTGATGAGGCAAATAGTTTTGCTTGGCTTCCCTCAATTTCTCACATAAAGTCTCTAGGTTCCACTGCTGCACCGCTTCTGTAAAGAGCTTATGGGATGGCGTTTTCGAGGACATCTTCTGAAAAACCCGATCAAAATCCTAACTCAAATCCTAACCTAAATTGAGGTAATCGACGAGAAAAGTTAGGAAATGCATCTGTAGATACCTTTTTTTATCGGCTTTAGGGTGGACATATCTAATCAATTTATGGACTCAAGCACCATGAAAAAAAGATCTGAAAAAATCGAAAGTCAACCTAAAGCACACCATCTGATACAATCGATGGAAGACGTGGAAACGGTGATGAGTATTGACCCCAAACGGCAAATGGTGCAAGCTGTATCCCCTGTTCCTTCAGGAGTTAATTCAGAATTATCTTTACTCCTACATCTAGAGTTTTTTCTGCTTCTTTGCTTACATTTGTTGGTTTTATGTCAATTGAAGCGGCGCTAAATGAGGGTCATAAGAAGCCGGTTTCTGTATCCTAAAAATGGAGCTGAAAGAGTGGGTATTTGAATCAGGGGACTGATGGCTGGGGCGATCGCTCCCCGGCTTGAATCCATCCCCCCACGGGAAAAATGCCGAACTCACGTTAAAATAAACCAGGATTACATCAGGTCAGGTGAGAGTATGGCACTAATTATCACGGGTAAGAAGCTCATTCGAGACTTAGAAAGCGAAGGCGCACTGGGCATGTATGTGCCACTAGAAGGAGGAGAGGAAGGACGCTATATCCGCCGCGTAAGAGCAGCAGGTTATACAGCACTATCCCTTGATGCACGAGGGTTCGGAGATTTATCAGCTTATTTAACGGGAGTGCATGGAGTACGGCCTGCCCATCTGGGTAAAAAGAGCAGTGGTAAAAAAGCGGCTGTGGGTGATGTCTATTTTATTCCACCGATTATTCAAACCCAGGTCGCTCAACTGCCTCCAAAGTCAAAAGGGCTACTGTTGTGGATTATCGAAGGCCATATTCTATCGTCAGAAGAACTCGGTTATCTAGCGACGTTGCCCAGTTTACAGCCTAAAGTAAAAGTAATTGTGGAATTAGGGGGCGATCGCGATGTTCGTTGGCTCCCCCTGAAACAAGCCCTATCAGGTTCCTAGCATTACCTGCTCATAACCCTATATCAAGGAGATCGCATCGATGGCAGAAGAGATTCTCAGAAACCGCGACTATACTCTGATTATCGATAAAAGTAATAGTATGTCGCTGCAAGATCAGCCTGAAGGTAAAAGTCGGTGGCAAGCGGCCCAAGAGTCTACATTTAAGGTAGCCCAATTCTGTGAAAAACTCGATCCAGATGGGATTACGGTTTATTTGTTTGCTGCTAACTTCCGCCGCTATGATAATGTCACGGCTAGTAAGGTAGAGCAAATCTTCCAGGAAAATACTCCTTCTGGAATCACTAAGTTCGATCAAGTGCTTGAACATGCTCTGAATAATTATTTTGAGCGCAAAAGTGCCGGTCAAGCCAAAGAGAACGGGGAAACCTTTTTGGTGATTACGGATGGTATTGAAGGGGAGGAAGAAAAGAAAGGGGCGATCGCCTTAATTCGAGATGCATCGACTAAAATCGATCGCGATGAAGAGTTGGCGATTTCCTTTATTCAAGTGGGCAAAGATCCCAAAGTGACGGAGTTTCTCAAGGCTTTAGATGACCGGATGATCGAAGTCGGTGCGAAATTCGACATTGTGGATACTGTTATCATGGAGGAAATGGAGTCCATGACCCTGACCGATGTGCTAATGAACGCTATTTATGATTAGGGTCAAGGGGAAAGTTTAATTTCCTAGAGTATTGGGGAGGTTTGGCAAACCATGGGTTCTATTGATGATTTCTTGAATGACTTGAAGGCTCAACATCAGCAGAAACAGTCCGGAGAGCGCCAACCTCCCCCTGCCGATCCCTCCCCTAAGCAGAGTCAAGAGAATGAGCCGATGGATGATGTGCTGGCAGATATTAAGTCTCAGTTTGTACGTGGGAATGATACAGAGGGAGAGGATGTTGGGTTAGATGAGCTTCGTCAACGGTATCAGCCAGAAAAAAACGCGCCTTCTGTAAAGTCTGAGGCTTCAGAATTAGATTTAGACCAGATTCGACAACGTTACAAGCCAGAAAAAAACGCGCCTTCTGTAAAGTCTGAGGCTTCAGAATTAGATTTAGACCAGATTCGACAACGTTACGAGGCGCAAAAAAAACAGGGTTCTGCACCGTCGAGTGGTGCAGAACCAGATTTAGAGCAAGTGCGTTTAAGGGCGATGCAAATGCGATCGCAACGGGAAGCGGCAAAAGCTTCGGCTGCTCAGACGGATGATGTTCTGGATAATATGCGCGATCGCTACATTCAAAATCGTGCCATTGAACGCCAAAAACGAGAAGCCGCAGAACGGGAGGAAAAACTCCGCCGTCAACAACGAGAAGCGCTCAAACCCCGCGCCAGGGAATGGTTGGCACGGCTCGATCCCTATTCGGATGAGGGGTTCTGGTTTGACAGTTTTGCCCAAGGATATGGCGATCGCCTGGAAGCTGCCGTAGATTATCTGCAAGCCCTGGAAGACACATCTCGGTAGGGATAGGGAGATGGGGAGATGGGGAGATGGGGAGATGGGGAGGATCTCTGATTAGCCATTACCCATTGCTTGTAATGCGTTGTATTTCTGTTATAATACAAAATAATCCAATCTTAACTTGTTACCAATGCCTATTCCCTATTCCCCATTCCCCATTCCCTAGCGCGAAGCGCTATATTTTATAGTGACTGTAAACCTCCCCATTTTGGCGACAAGGCCTTATCTTAAAAGGGTGACTCAACTGTACCCTGCCCTCAACTCAATCCGGGATCATCGCTGGTTCAAGCTCATTTGCGGAGCCAGTTATCAACATATCCCTGCCATTCGGAATCTGACGTTGGCTTATACCCTAGCGGGAGCCGACTGCATTGATGTGGCGGCCGATCCGGCTGTTATTGCTGTCGCTCAAGAAGCTATCTCTGCCGCTCGTCGTCTCAAAACCGAAACCTGGCAACGTCAACTCGGTCAACCCGGTAAAGACCACGATCCCCTAATCATGGCCAGCCTCAATGATGGAGAAGATCCCCATTTTCGTAAAGCCGAATTTGACCCATCCTGTTGTCCTTCAGACTGTCCTCGGCCCTGCGAACGGGTTTGCCCTGCCCAAGCCATTCAACTGGCAATTCATCCAGAGGTCGGTGTAATTGACCAACGCTGCTATGGTTGCGGCCGGTGTGTACCCGTTTGTCCCCACAACCGGATTGTGACTCGCTCCTACATTTCCACCCCTCAAATCCTTGTGCCTCAACTGATTGAACAAGGTATTGATGCGCTAGAAATTCATACCCAGACCTCCCATCATACAGACTTCAAACGTCTTTGGCAAGCGATTCAACCCCACGCGGCATCCCTGCGGTTAATCGCCATTAGCTGTCCAGACGGCGATCGCCTCATCGACTATCTTTGGTCTCTCCATGAACTCGTTCAACCCCTGTCCTGCCCTGTGATCTGGCAACTCGATGGTCGTCCCATGAGTGGGGACATCAGCTCCGCAACCACCCACCGCACCATCAAACTCGCCCAAAAAGTCATCGACTCCGGCTTTCCAGGAGCCTTACAACTAGCAGGTGGAACGAACGACTATACGGTTCCCAAGCTCAGAAGCTTAGGACTCTTGGGAACCCTAGAGACAAACAAGCTTGGATCGAACTCATACCCAGGGAACGATCCAAAATCCCCCATTATAGGTGTTGCCTATGGTAGCTATGCTCGCGTCCTACTCTCGCCCATTTTGGAACCCTTGGAACCATCCGAAAGCCCAACGGATCAATCCTCCCAGGGATTGGCCTATCCCCATCTAGAAGACCATCCTGACCTTCTGTGGGCAGGAGTTGAGTTAGCCCATACCCTAGTCTCCCAGCTCAAACCCCTGCCCTTGTAAGCCAATCCTATCCCCTTATCAAATCCTGATTTTATGAACGCTTTTGAACTGCCTCGGATGCCGGAATCCGCAAACCCTCAAATCGCCAAACAACCCTCAAAGGATATGGCCGACGACTTAAAACAATTGCTCGATATTTTACCGGTAACCATTCGCCAAACCTTAGAAGCCCATGAAAACTGCGCCCAACTGATTGAAATTGTCCTAGATTTAGGTCGGCTCCCCGAAGCTCGCTTTCCCAAACAAGTGGCTGAATATGTTACTGATACCCCTGTAACCCGCGAAGATATACAATACTGTCTAGATCGCGTGGGTCACTTTGGCGGGGATAACCGGGCAGGAATCGAACAAACTTTACATCGGATCAGTGCCATTCGTAACCGTACCGGAGAAATTATCGGCTTGACCTTGCGGGTGGGTCGAGCTGTATTTGGAACCATTGGCATGATTCGGGATTTAGTCGAGCGCGGACAATCTATTTTAATGCTCGGTCGTCCTGGTGTAGGAAAGACTACTGCTTTGCGAGAAATTGCCAGGGTATTGGCGGATGAACTCCATAAGCGTGTGGTGATCATTGACACTTCTAATGAAATTGCGGGTGATGGCGATATTCCCCATCCGGCGATCGGTCGCGCTCGGCGGATGCAAGTAGCTCGTCCCGAACTTCAGCATCAAGTGATGATTGAAGCTGTGGAAAACCACATGCCCGAAGTGATTGTCATTGATGAAATTGGCACAGAACTCGAAGCCTTAGCCGCTCGCACCATTGCCGAACGGGGTGTAATGCTTGTCGGCACTGCCCACGGGAACCAACTGGAAAACCTGATTAAAAACCCCACCCTTTCCGATTTAGTCGGAGGTATTCAGGCCGTTACCCTAGGGGATGATGAAGCTCGGCGACGGGGATCGCAAAAAACCGTTTTAGAGCGCAAATCTCCGCCTACCTTCGAGATTGCCATTGAAATGCAAGAGCGTCAACGGTGGATTGTCCACGAACAGGTGGATCAGATGATTGATGGACTCTTGCGGGGGCGACAACCCACACCCGAAGTGCGTACCGTCAATGAGCAAGGTGAGGTCGTCATTACCCATGAAACGACTGAGAATGGGTTAGCTATTCAACGGCCCACTGGTCGCCGTTCTGGGCCTAATGGCAAGTCTAATCCCCTGACTCCCATTCCATTATCGAGTAGTGGAGCAGGAGAAGGTCAAGGTTGGTCGAAGGCCCAGAATGTTAAAGGTTGGCGCAGTCAGGGGCATATGTTTCCGGTCTCCCATGACACTAAATATGCACCTTTTCCCCAAGCTGTAGTTCCCGAACAAGAATCCTTTGATCAAATGCTGGAAGATTCTTTAAGTCGTGCTGGAGGAACAGAGCGACCCGCAGGGCCTAATGGAGAGGATTGGCCGTTGCATATTTATCCCTATGGTATTAGTCGTCATCAATTGGAGCAGGTGATTCGCACGTTGAATTTGCCGGTGTTACTGACTAAGGATATTGATGGTGCGGATGCAGTGTTGGCCCTGCGATCGCATCTGAAAACCCAAGGTAAACTCAAGCAAATGGCCCGGTCTCGCCATCTTCCGGTACATACGCTCAAGTCCAACACGGTTCCTCAGATGATTCGGACTCTGCAACGACTGTTGGATCTCGATGCTTCCCATGTGAATCAGGCCGTCGATCTCAATCTATTTGCCCGCAGTGGTGCAGAAGATGAGTTAGAAGCCCTCGAAGAAGCTCGCTTGGCCGTAGAACAGATTGTGATTCCCAAGGGGCAACCGGTGGAACTATTGCCCCGCTCTGGAAAAGTCCGCAAGATGCAACATGAGCTAGTGGAGCATTATCGGCTCAAATCTGATAGTTTCGGTGAAGAACCGAATCGCCGTCTGCGGATTTATCCCGCTTGAAGCTTTAATACTTTGTGCCTAAGTGAGGGAGAAAAATTTTTCTCCCTTACTTGACCTAATCAGCTAACTTATGATATGTTTATGAATCGGTAGGTAATTAACCTACTTCCCATCAGTTTCACCTGGAGAGGTGGCCGAGTGGTTGAAGGCGCGACACTGGAAATGTCGTTTAGTGGTAACGCTAACGGGGGTTCGAATCCCCCCCTCTCCGTTCCCTGCTTGGGTGAGTACATCAGATTTAAAGATTATGGTCTCGACTATACAAATTGAGCATCAACCCAGCCGCGAACACCTCGATCGACTGGGAATCTGGGATTGTACCATCTGGGAGAAAGAAGTCTCTGAGTTTCCCTGGACATATGATTGCTCGGAAACCTGTTACTTACTCACCGGAGAAGTGATTGTTACGCCTGATGATGGGGAACCGGTACAATTTGCCCAGGGCGATTTAGTCACCTTTCCTGCTGGACTCTCCTGTACGTGGAAAATCCTCAAACCGGTTCGCAAACATTATTTTATGGAATAAAGGTTGATATGGTAGGAATATCGGATCTCTACACTCAGGTGCAAAACCCCGATTTCTGGAAGCAGCTCAATCCAGGTTTATCCATTGAAGAGTATTCCTCCAACCAACCCATAAAGGCGATCGCCTTTAACCCAGAAGCATTAGAAGAGCAACTTCTTTATCTGCAACAAGAAGGCTATTTTCAGCTCGATCCCGTTTTACCAGAAATCGAAGTCTTTCGCATGGCAGCCGGTATTGAATTGTTAGCTCTAGAAGGATGGCCGGCTGTTTTTGCCTTTGTCTATGATGAATTTTGGCTCATCTTGCACCGAATCTCTAACCTGATTGCAGCCATATTAGGCGAGAATTATCGGCAACTGCCTGCATTTTGGGAGTGGTATGTCGGCACAGATAACGATCAATCGGGATGGAGTCCTCATCGCGATCGCGGCGGAAATACCCTCAGACCCGATCGCCTCCCCAATGTTATCACCATCTGGATTCCCTTCACCGATGCCATACCCCTCAATGGCTGCATGTATGTCTTACCCCCCGATCGCGATCCCTATTACTCCATTTACGATAACCGTCCTGAAGATCCCTTCATCAACCCTCAAGATATCCGCGCTCTCCCGGCTGCGGCAGGTTCAATTTTAGGCTGGAATCACCGAATAATGCATTGGGGAGGACGCAGTAGCAGCATAGCCCCCCATCCCCGGATTAGCCTGTCGTGCGAATTTCAGCGAGGCGACGTGGAACCCTACGATCCCCCCTTACTCGATCCTCTGACTGTACCCAGTTTTCAGCAGCGTTTAGCTCTCATTGGCAAACAAATTATGCGCTATCAACATATGTATGATTTACCCCCGGAGCTAGTAGAAGTAGCAAGGCAAATCATTGATTGCAAGCTCTAGAAACTCTGACCCAACTTCTAACAACGCCAAATGCTCTGAATTGATAGCTATCAACAGAAATAAAGAGTTCAGGATTGAGCTAAGATCAAATCCTGAACTCTTTACACCGAATCATCCAGCAACAGACAAACGTCAGCAGCAACCAAACCGCAGCACACCCGAACCCAACAACCGGAGGAGCGGGAATCATCGGCTGGGTGTGACTGGGAACACTCACCCATTGTTGAATATGGGGGTCAACGAAGTTCGTTCCCAGGTTTTCCAGAGCTTCGCGTTGTCGAAATTTATCCTGTTGGTCTTCCATGATCAACCTACCTTGATTTGCTGTGTTGAGCGCATCATCGGTTTGGGGTAGGAGAGCGAAGCAAACGGTAGGTTACATTGGCTCAAACCTGGCTATAATGGGAGTTAAGCCGGTTTGGGGTAGGACGTGGAAATTGGAAACCCCCCAAACTTTTTGTTGAATTTTGATTGAGTGCAGCGATGCCGAGTAAAGATAAACTCACTTATGGGCCGACCGTAAAAAAACGTGCCAAACGGTTACTAGAGGCACTGTTGGCTTATGTTGATCGTGAATTAGAGGATGTTGATGGTATTGTGCTGGACTGTCGATGGAATGAGGAAAGGGGAGAGCAACCCCGGTTAGTTGTTGAGACGAAACTGAGAAAACTGGTTTATCTGACCGAAAAAGATAGCTATGAGGGACACTTAACTAAAGAGCAGATTCGACAGGCACTTAACGATCATTTGAAGGAATTTTTGCAGATTCTGGAGGATAATCGAGCTAAAACTCAAGGTAACGAAGATTGGAATTTTACGCTCAAATTGTGGAGCAAAGACAAGCAAAAAAATTTAGAAGAGTTTGAGCGAGTCTGGGAAGAAAAGCGCCCAGCTAAATCGAAGCAACAGGAAAAAATTGGACAAGACGAGATTAGTGTTGAACCCCCTGAAGAGGGAATCAACTGGAAAGACCTCTGTAACCGCGCCTTCTGGGAGGAGAAAACCCGGCGCAAGCGTGCCACGGAGAAGGGGCACGAAGTGCAGGTTTATGTGCCCTTGGGATTGGTGAAGCGCAAGCAGCAACCGCGACGGACGGAGGAAGAGATGCCGGAGGCGAAAGCGGGGATGCAGCAGTATCAACTGACGGAAAAGGAGATCGAAGAGCGCTACGAATACGAGAAATTTTTAGCACAAGTTATCGGCAATGCGGGGGAAAATTTGGCGATTATTGGGGAACCGGGTGCGGGAAAAACGACCTGGTTAGACCAGATTGGGCAGAAGTTGATTAACACAGAACGTTATCCGATTTGGATACCCTTGGCGCGGTTGCAGGGGATGACGCTGGAGGCGTTTTTACTGGAGAAATGGTTAAAGGAAAAATTGGGGGTTTTGCAGCCGACACCGGAACAGAAGGATGAGTTTATTGAGTGGTTTAAGACGGAGAAGGTGTGGGTATTGTTGGATGGTGCAGATGAAATGTCTGCGGCTAATCCCGTGGTGGAGATTCGCGAGTCGTTGACGGGATGGGTGAATCAAGCGCGGGTGGTGTTGAGTTGTCGGTTGAATGTCTGGGAAAGTAACCTGACGACATTACAGGAGTTTGAAACCTATCGCACGTTATGTTTTGAACGGGAGCAGGTGGAGCAGTTTATTACCGCTTGGTTTGAGCGGGAGGAAGAATCGGAGTTAGGGAAACAGTTGGCGCAGAGGTTGCAGGAAGCGGAAAGTGCCCGGATTTTGGATTTGGTGCGAAATCCCTTGCGGTTGTCTTTGTTGTGTCAGAGTTGGCGGTTGAATCCGGGGGAAATTCCGGAAACGAAGGCAGAGTTATATGAGAAGTTTTGCCGCAATATTTATGCTTGGAAACAGGATCGGTTTCCGACGACGTTTGTGCAGCAACGGCAGTTAAATCAACAGTTGGCAGAGTTAGCGCTCCGGGGGATGAGGGAGAATGTGCCGTTGCTCGAATGGTTGGTGCATGAGGTGTTGGGGGATTGGGTTGAGTTAGCCAAAAATGTGGGCTGGTTGAATGTGGTTTATCGGGATACTTGCACCGATGAGCCAGTTTATGCCTTTTTCCATTTGACGTTTCAGGAGTATTTTGCCGCTTGTGCAGTGGCAGATGGGCACTTTTTTCTGCCGTCGGATCATTCGCCCGAACAGCCTTCGAGCCAACCCTATCGGATTTTTGAATCTCGTTGGCGCGAGGTGATTTTATTGTGGTTGGGACGTAGAGATGTGGAGAAGGAGAAGAAGAAAAGGTTTATTGAGACGTTGGTAAGTTTTAATGATGGGTGTTACCAGTTGTATTGGTATCGCGCTTATTTTTTAGCGGCTGAAGGAATTGCACAATATTCTGATTTTGAAGCTGTTACTCAATTCTTTGATACAGAATACTCGCTCGTTGATCAAATTATTCAGCAGATCATCCAATGGGCGTTAGGATACTTTGACGCTAATCGTCAGCAATGGATAACGTATTTTCAGCCAATTGAGAAGACAGCAAAAACTTTTCTGGGCAAAACAAAACAGGATAAGGTGATTCAATTTCTCAGCCAGAATCTTGCACTCATGCTGACTGATCGTGAAGATTGGGAAAAACAAGTTAATCAAGAGTTGTCGGGTTATTCTAACATCAGTGAAACTGAGCAGATGTTAATTCAGCAAAGTCTCGCTTATCTGAATTGGTTACAAAGCTATTCAGGTAAAGAGAAACTAATCTGGCAATTCTCAAATGCTTTAGGAACTCTATCTCCAGGTAATGAGTTAGCGATCTCCGGGTTGCTCAAAGTGATCGCTACCACTGAGGATGAAAATACCCGGCGGACGGCGGTAGTGCATTTAGGGGAGATCGCACCAGGCAACCCAGAGGCGATCGCCGGGTTGCTCAAAGTGATCGCTACCACTGAGGATGAAAATACCCGGAGGATGGCGGCAGAGAGTTTAGAGAAGATTGCACCGGGCAACCCAGAGGCGATCACCGGGTTGCTCAAAGTGATCGCTACCACTGAGGATGAAGATACCCAGATGTGTGCGGCATGGAGTTTCGGGAAGATCGCACCGGGCAACCCAGAGGTGATCGCGGTGTTGCTCAAAGCGATCACTACCACTGAGGATGAATATACCCGGATGCGTGCGGCATGGAGTTTAGGGAACATCGATCCCGGCAACCCAAAGGCGATCACCGGGTTGCTCAAAGTGATCGCCACCACTGAGGATCAATTGACCCTATGCTACGCGGCAAATTGTTTAGGGATCATCGATCCAGGCAACCCAGAGGCGATCGCCGGGTTGCTCGAACTGATCGCTACCACTGAGGATGAATATGCCCGGAAGCAGGCGGTAGCGATTTTAGAGTACATCGATCCGGGCAACCCAGAGGCGATCGCCGGGTTGCTCGAACTGATCGCTACCACTGAGGATGAAGATACCCGGAGGCAGGCGGCAGAGAGTTTAGGGAAAATCGCACCAGGCAACCCAGAGGAGATCGCCGGGTTGCTCAAAGTGATCGCTACCACTGAGGATAAAACTACCCGGCGGCTGGCGGCAGAGAGTTTAGGGAAGATCGATCCAGGCAACCCAGAGGCGATCGCCGGGTTGCTCAAAATTATCGCTACCACTGAGGATGAATCTATCCGGACGGGGGCGATAGAGAGTTTAGGGAAGATTGCACCGGGCAACCCAGAGGCGATCGCCGGGTTGCTCAAAGTGATCGCTACCACTGAGCATGAATTTATCCGGAGGGAGGCGGTAGAGAGTTTAGGGAACATCGCACCCGGTAACCCAGAGGCGATCGCCGGGTTGCTCAAAGTGATCGCCACCACTGAGGATGAACGTACCCGGTGGCGGGCGGTAGGGAGTTTAGGGAAGATCATCACCACCAACCCACAACGCCAAAGTGTGGTCTCTGCTCTCCAACCTCACCTGAGCAATGAAACCCACAAAAACAACTTTGACCTCTTTGAAAACTGCTACAAACTCCTCTGGAACATTGCCCAAGACCTCCCCTACCCCGACTTCTACCGCGCTTGGCATCATCTCCACACTGCCCCCCATCCCGAAGTCGCCGATCAAACCCCCGTGGGCAAAACTGCCCTCACCGACACCCTCAACGCCCAACTCCTTGACCTCCCCAACCAACTGCACCCCACCCCCCACACCACTCCCGTCTGTGTCGATATCCAACACTTAACCACCATTACCGATGAAGATAAACTCGCCAAAGCCTTGAGTAACCGCATCTTTAAGCAGCTCTTCCCTGGGCAAACCCTGCCGAAAATTAGCGACTGTTTCGACCTGGAAACCGAACTGATCAACGCCCAACCCCGCCCCCACATTGCCCTAATTCTGCACAACGGCGACCCCCAAGAGTCCCTCCTGCATCTGTGCCAGTTCCTCGCTCCCACCGTCTCCATTGCCTGCATTACCCATACTCCCCTGGATGCTCCCCTGCGCGGCTTCCCCCCAGATCAGGAGAACTTGGTATCCGCGCTGCAATCTTGGCTGGAACAATTCAATGAACAATGAACAATGAACAATGAACAATTAATCTCAAATTTGATATAACAAGAGGGAAGCACCCTCCTCAATGGTAAAATCAAGCGCCTCTATATGGAATTTATCAATCCCAAAACCGATTTCGCCTTTAAGCGCATCTTTGGTTCCCAAGAAAGCAAAGATATCCTCATTAGCTTCTTAAATGCCCTCATTTATGCCGGAAATCCAACCATTCAAGACCTAGATATCATCGATCCCTACAATCAAGGGGAGAGTAGTGGACTCAAAGATAGTTATCTGGATGTCAAAGCCGTTCTAGGCAACGGTACAACCGTCCTGATTGAAATGCAAGTGCTAAATGTCCCCGCATTCAAAAAGCGAGTGTTGTACAACTGGGCAGAAACCTATGGCAATCAACTGAGCATGGGAAAACCCTATGTAGGATTGCAACCGGTTATTGCCCTAACAATTGTGGATTTTACCCTGTTTCCCAAGGCAGAAAAGATCATTACCCACTTTTCCTTACAAGAGAAAACCCTCTCCTTTGACTATCCTGACGAACAGAGCGAACTGATCTTTGTGGAGCTAAGAAAATTTAATAAATCCCTGGAAGAACTGGAAACACTGACGGAAAAATGGATTTATTTTATGAAGGAAGCGCCCAATTTACAGATGATTCCCAGTTCTCTCGAAGAAGTGCCAGAAATCGGCAAAGCCTTGGGAATTGCCAATCGAGCTAATTTGAGTCCGAAGGAAGCAGAAGAGTTAGAGAGAAAGGAACGGTGGCTCCTTGACCAGCAGGGTTATGTGGTGCAAGCGAGGATAGAAGGACGTGAAGAAGGACGCGAAGAAGGACGTGAGGAAGGACGTGAGGAAGGACGTGAGGAAGGACGTGAACAAGGTCGGGCTGAGGCCGCATTGGGATTAATTTTGCGTCTACTTGAGCGACGGTTTGGAGAGGTTCCTGAAGCGACTTTAGCCCAAATCCAACAGTTGTCTTTAGAGGATTTAGATGAGTTGGGGATTATGATCTTGGATTGGACGAGTATAGAGGATTTAAACCGTTGGTTGAGGGAGAGGGGGTAATGAAGGACGAATAAAAGGCGATCGCCCTCGCGCCTTAGCTCTGGTTACGGTAAAATCGAATTGATCGCCAGCCCTCCGAAGATTATGGCTCCAGTCTCCACCCTAGAAGACACCCTCAAACACTATTTTGGTTACGATCGCTTTCGCCCGGGCCAAAAGGATATTATTGAAACCACGCTACAGAACCAAGATGTCCTCGTGATCATGCCCACGGGAGGCGGAAAATCCCTCTGTTTCCAGCTCCCTGCACTGTTGCGTTCGGGGATAACGTTGGTGGTGTCTCCCCTCATTGCTCTGATGCAAGACCAGGTGGATGCCTTGCAGGATAATGGGATTGGGGCTACATTCCTTAATAGTACCTTGAGCGCTGAAGAAGTGCGATCGCGCCAAAATGCTATCCTCAACGGTAAAATTAAGCTCCTCTACATCGCCCCTGAACGCCTGATGGCCGACTGGTTTGGCCCCTTTCTCGCCAATATACAGGAAACCATTGGCATCTCTGCCTTTACCGTCGATGAAGCCCATTGCGTCTCCGAATGGGGCCATGATTTTCGCCCCGAATATCGGCAAATGGCCCAGTTTCGGCAGTGGTATCCCCAAGTACCCATTATTGCCCTCACCGCCACCGCAACAGATCGGGTGCGTCGAGACATCGTGCAACAGCTCCATCTCCAGCATCCCTACATCCATATCGCCAGTTTTAACCGCCCCAATTTGTTCTATGAGGTGCGAACCAAAACCCGCCAAAGTTACGCCGAACTGTTTCAATTGATTCGATCTGGAGGGTCGGGAATTGTTTATTGTCTCAGTCGTCGTCAGGTGAATGAGTTGGCCCAACGGTTGCAAAAGGATGGGGTTTCCGCCCTTCCCTACCATGCCGGATTAGAGGATAGCGTGCGTCAAAATAACCAAAACCGGTTTATCCGTGATGATGTGCAGATTATGGTAGCAACCATTGCCTTTGGTATGGGAATTAATAAACCCGATGTGCGCTTTGTCGTCCATTACGATATTCCCCGCAGTTTAGAAAGTTACTACCAGGAAGCCGGACGCGCAGGACGGGATAGCCAATCGTCCCAGTGTTTGATGTTTTTCAGCTATGGCGATGTGAAGCGGGTAGAGTGGATTATCGATCAAAAAAGTGATGAAAATGAACAGCGCATCGCCCGCCAACAGTTGCGCCAAGTGATTGATTATGCCGATGCCACGGATTGTCGTCGGTCTATTATTTTACGCTATTTTGGCGAGAATTTAGAAGGGAATTGTCAGGGGTGCGATAATTGTTTGAACCCGAAACCAACCCAAGATTGGAAAGTTGAGGCGATGAAATTCCTCTCTTGTGTGGCTCGGTGTAAGGAGCGGTTTGGCATGAATTATATCATAGATGTACTCCGGGGTTCCATGGGTGAGAAGGTGTTGCGTAATGGCCATGACAAACTCTCGACCCATGGTATCGGAAAAGACCGGAGTAAGGATGAATGGCGCTTGTTGGGGCGATCGCTCCTTAATCAAGGTTTAGTCAGTCAAACCACGGATGGCTACAGTATCCTTAAACTCAACCCTGAAAGCTGGGCCGTCATGCGTCGTCAACGGCAAGTTTTAATCGCTATTCCTCCTAAACGCAAGCAAGAACAAAAGGTGAGTTCTTTAGCCAGAGAAGCGGAACTCTTATTCCAAAACCTGAGAAAACTCCGCAAGCAACTCGCCGACGAACAAGGCATTCCTCCCTATGTTATCTTTGCAGATTCTACCCTCATGCAAATGGCTCAACAGCGTCCCCAAAGTCTCCAAGCCTTATCTCAAGTTTCGGGAGTCGGCAGTTATAAATTACGGCAATATGGCGACCGATTTCTAGGGGAAATTTGTCAATATTGTCAGGAACAAGGATTAACAGAAGCGTCCAAATCTCTACCCATTCCCCCTAGTGAAAATGAACCCTCAGAAACCCAAAAAGTCACGTTAGAATTGCATCAAGAAGGCTTAAGCATCAAGGAAATAGCCGATCGCCGAGACTTACGAACAACCACGATTATCCGCCATTTATCTGAACTAATTGAATTAAAGCAACCCGTCGATTTAGATCGCTTAGTCGAACCCGAAAGACAAGAGAAAATTCTCAAAGTCTTAGAAAAGCGCGGCGCAGTCTCCCTAACCTTGCTCAAAGACGCATTAGGAGAGTCCTATACTTACGATGAAATTCGCTTAGTGCGCGGTAAATGGCAAGGTGGGGTAGGGGGATGGGGGGATAGGGAGATGGGGGGATAGGGGGTTTTTATCCTATATAGTAAACCTAAATGAGTTGTGTAACGATTGCCCCTCATCCCCCTACCCCCTTCTCCCACAGGAGAAGGGGGAAAGTCAAGAATCCCGTGGGAGAGGGATTCAGGGAGAGGGCATTTCCTATGGCACAACTCATTTAGACTAGCTATATATTAAAAGTTTCTTTTTGAAAAAAGCGCGATAAACCTGGAAAAAAGATAAATCCTTGACCCCTTTGCCAAAAGGATCTGGTAGTCTGGTACGTGCTTAACCGAACACTCGTAAGCACAAATCCTTAATCTCAGGAATGATTACCCTATGTACGAGAAAATCACCCCTCCCGAAACTGGCGAAAAAATCACCTTTGCTGATGGTAAACCCATTGTTCCCGACCATCCCATCATTCCCTTCATTCGTGGAGATGGTACGGGGGTAGACCTTTGGCCCGCTTCTCAGAAAGTCTTTGATGCTGCTATTGAAGCAGCTTATGGCGGAAAACGCAAAATCTCCTGGTTCAAAATCTACGTGGGTGACGAAGCCTGCGAGCAATATGGAACCTACCAGTATTTACCTGAAGATAGCCTCAAGGCGATCGAAGAATATGGAGTCGCCATCAAAGGCCCCTTAACCACCCCTATCGGTGGCGGTATTCGCTCCCTCAACGTTGCTCTGCGGCAAATCTTCGATCTTTATGCTTGTGTACGTCCCTGTCGGTACTACGCCGGAACCCCCTCACCCCACAAAACCCCAGACAAAATGGATGTCATTATCTATCGGGAAAATACCGAAGATATTTATCTGGGCATTGAGTGGCGCGAAGGCACAGAAACGGTTAAAAAGCTGATCGAATACCTCAATACAGACCTGATTCCTTCTACCCCTGAGCATGGAAAAAAACAAATCCGTCTCGACTCTGGTATTGGCATCAAACCCATCAGTAAAACCGGCAGTCAACGCCTGGTGAGACGAGCGATTGAGAATGCCCTGCGCCTGCCCAAAGAAAAACAAATGGTTACCTTAGTTCATAAAGGCAACATTATGAAATATACCGAGGGAGCTTTCCGCGACTGGGGCTATGAATTGGCGACTACTGAGTTCCGTGAAGAATGTGTAACTGAACGCGAATCCTGGATTTTGAGCAACAAAGAAGAAAATCCAGACATTAGTTTAGAAGACAATGCTCGCAAACTCGAACCCGGTTATGATGCCTTAACTGTCGAGAAAAAGCAAGAAGCTTGCGCCGAAGTGAAAGCCGTTCTCGATGCCATTTGGGAAAGCCATGGTAATGGCAAATGGAAAGAGAAAATTATGGTCAATGACCGGATTGCTGACAGTATTTTCCAGCAACTCCAAACCCGTCCTGGAGAATATTCTATCCTGGCTACCATGAACTTAAATGGGGATTATCTGTCTGATGCTGCTGCCGCCATCGTCGGAGGCTTAGGCATGGGGCCGGGGGCGAATATTGGCGATAGTTGTGCCGTTTTTGAAGCCACCCATGGCACGGCCCCCAAACATGCGGGATTGGATCGGGTTAATCCTGGATCGTTGATTCTTTCTGGGGTGATGATGTTAGAATACATGGGTTGGCAAGAGGCCGCAGATTTAATTAAAATGGGCATCGAAAAGTCCATTTCTAATCGGGAAGTGACCTATGATTTGGCTCGTTTAATGGAGCCTCCGGTTAAGCCTCCTCTGAAGTGTTCGGAGTTTGCGGACGCGATTATTAAATACTTTGGCTAAGTCTATATCGTAGTGCCGTGACAACCCTAAAATGGTGGGTTACGGCGGATTGATAGATTGCTATCAGAGTCTAGGTTTTAGCCGCCTAACCCACCCTACACTAATGCACTATTTTAGCTGTGTCACGGCAGTAGGGTGCGTTACGCTGTCGCTAACGCACCCTACCCGCTACCCGCTAATTTAATTATTTAGGGTTTGAACTAAAATGCGTAGCAGGTCTTCTAGATCGGCAGGGACACGATAAAGATTAAGGTCTTGAGTCATTTGACGAGAGTGGCGATCGAATTGACCAAATTGCCAGATATTGCCGGTGGAAATTGCTCCATGGATCAGGGTTTGATCGGATTCGATCCATTGATCGAGGGCGATGAGTTCGATCGCCAGTTGCACAAAACCCCTTTCTAGATCTTCATTTTTAGCTTCAATCGCGAGGAAAACACCATCACTTTGGAGCAAATAATCAAGGGAACCTTTAAGTTGATGGCTCACGACAATAGGATATTCAACATTGAGGGTGGCTTGGGTATAGTGGAGCAAGTCGGTTAAAACCGGGGCAATCAAAAATTCTCGCCGTGCCATTTCACTGGTGAGACTAAGACGGGGGAGACTCTCCTCAATGCGGTTTTTGAGGTCGAGTAGGCGATCGAGAGTGCCAGTATACTGGGGAAATTGTAGCGATCGCCGTTGCAAGGAAACCTGAAAATAGGCCAGAATATCTTGCGGCGCAAAGTTGAGTTTAAAGTAATCCGCAAAAGTATAGGATTGGTCTGGCTTGATAATGGTCAATCGAGACATAGTGAGTTATCGCCCTTGCAAGAATAGTTTAAATCCCTAATGTCAAAACCCAACCTCTTAATGTGCCCGTATTGCCTAAAGCATAATCAATGACTTGTAATTTCCAGACTCCTTTAATCGAAACATAACCCAAGTCTTTTAATATGGGGCGTTCGGAAGAGGTATAGGTATGTTGCAATCGGGTTTGTCTGCCTAATGTGCGGTTTTGCAGCAAAATCTTTGTGTTGTTAGGCGCAATTAAATTAACTTCAATATCGCCCAAGAAACTGTGATCGATATCAACGGTGACTTGGATATCTCTTAAGGGATTGGTTTCAGAAACATAAATCGAGCTGCTAATGCCGCGACTATCGTAATCGCGAATGGCGACGCTGGCATAATTTTGCCGTTGAATCCAGCGACTAACGGTGGGAGGAGTGGGACGCGATCGCACGGCAGCCAAGACAGCCTTATAAGCATTCACTTTACCATAGCCAAACCACTGGGAATGACCGCTACTGTCATAAGTCCCCTTACGAAAGCCAAACTGAGGATCGGGGTCGAGATCCGTAATCTTATCGGTATTGGAGATTAAAATTTGCTTGACCTGGGCAGCCGTTAAATCCGGATTCGCTGATAAAACCAGGGCCGCTACTCCTGCAACAATGGGACAAGCACTAGAGGTTCCCCCAAATGTGCCAGTAAAATCCCCTGTTCCATAGCCTGCCCCCCCTACTCGGTCAGTCGTAAAAACCCCTAACCCTGGAGTAGAGCTGGTAACGGCCGGAGGAGTGGGAATAAAGCCAGTTTGTTGCAGCCAAATCCCTGGAGGAGCATTATTCGAGGGGGCACAAACGGCGATTTCTTTGCCCCAATTACTGTAAATGGCTTTTTTGCTCAGGCTGGAACAGGCAGAGACAGCAATGATATTGGGATGAACGGGAAAACCGGCTAACCATCGGGTATTGCCAGAAATGACATTATTGGGCCAGCCTTGTTCGTAAACCGTATCGTTGATGGGACGGTTGGCATTACCGGAGGCAAAGACAATGACACAGCCTTTCCCCTGTCTACCTTGGGTGGCCGCTTTGGTGAGGGCGGCATTTTGGCGCAGGGAGAGGGGAAAATTAACGGCGGCTGGCCCCCAACTACAGGAAATGACGGCAGCACCGCGACTGGCACACCAATCAAAGAGTTGTTCGATGGAGTTATCATCGAGGAAGCCGGTGGTGCGAACGGGCATGAGGGAGCATCCGGGAGCTACACCAACGATACCCGATCCGTTTTCTTCGGCAATGGCGACTCCGGCACAGGAGGTTCCATGGTTTTCGACCAGTCCTTCGGGTTGGGGGATAAAGTCTTGGCCTTTGAAGTCTTTGGGGGCGACAATTTTGCCGAGTCCTTGGAAGTCGGGATGGTTGAGATCCATGGCATCATCGGCAACGGCGACGACAATGGAGCGATCGCCCCTAGTCATATCCCAAGCTCTTTCTGCATCGATATGAGAGCCGGTAGCGAGAGTATTGCCCCCATTATGATTCAGATACCATTGTTGACTATAAAACCCATCTCTGGGGCGATACATGGGTTGACTGGGAATAATTAAATTGGGTTCAGCTACAACTACGGCGGGAGAAGCCATCAGACGGTTGGCAATTTTAATCGGATTTTCGGGAGCATTTTCCGTGAGTTGATAAACCCAGGTATGGGGAAGAGTATCCACCGGTTTGATCTCCCGCAGGCCATACTGTTGGATCAGGGCGTTGCGGGTCGCTTTATCGCTGGTTTCTGACCATTGAATGGTGATCTCATTGGACAAATAGGTGTAGGTTCCCGGTGCATTTTTGATCTGATAGACATGGCTGGCAAAGGCTACATCTTGGGAATTACGAGCCGAAGTAATGGCGGTTTCTAAGGTTTGGGGATCGACCGTTAATTCGGAGAAGTTGGCGGCAATGGGGCGACTGGCTAAGGAGGGTAGATCCTTGTCCCAACCTGAAGGGGGGTTAGACTTGAGGGCCACCGTCAGCCGATCTGGGGCTTTTTCTAAAACCAATGCTTCGCCCCCCCGTTGTAGCACTAACCCCATTTCGGATTCGGGGATGGGAGCTTTAGCTTGAATGGGATCGGAGGACTGATCCGGGGAAGAACTCTCTGGAGAGCCAAGAAAGCGCCTCAACTGCTCGAAAAAATTAACCATCTTCACCACTGCTTTGCGATCGTTTATCTCTTGCTTTTGATTGGAACAGATCAAAGGGGGAACTGTCTGCTAAATTATGTTTAGATTTGTTTTATATTGTTCGTCTTCACCCTATCTCTGACAACTTATGGTATCGTTAAACCCCTCTCGACTGCTACAAGCGACCACCCTAGCCCTGTGTACTTCTGCGATCGCCTTGACTGATGTGGCCTTTGGGCAATCTGCCGGCCAGCAGTTAGCGGCACAAGATGCGGGGGACAATACCCATGAATTTCGCCCCCTGAACCAGGAAAATAGCTTACTGAGTATGGTTGGGGCCCAGCGTCTGATGAGTCAAGCGGCTGAAGCCGTGGGTAATGAGAATTATGCCCTAGCCCAGCAAAAACTCCAAGATGCCCGTCAGGTGTTTAACCAGCTCTCTAATTTTTATCAAGAATTGTCTGCGAGTTTTTCAGGTATTGATAGTCGTATTTCTAATAGCCAACGGGATCTGGCTGTGGAAACAGCGCAAAAACGGGATGAAGCGACCTATCAGCTTGCCCTTGTCCATCGCGCTCAAAATGAAGCCGATTTAGCCGTTCCCCTGCTCGTACAGGTGATTCGCTCTCAAAACCCGACTACAGAAATGGGTAAAAAGGCATATCAACAACTGTTTGAATTGGGTTTTGTGGATTCTCCCTATCCCAAACCGGATGATAGCGAATCGACTTCTGCTGCTCCTCAATAGAAGCCATAAGGGTATTCACGGGGTTATCCCCTTGAGTCTCTGACGGGCGATCGCTACAATGAAAGACTAAAAGTATCATAAGGAGTCCTGTATGATTCATGCGGCCGAAGTGGAAGCGATGATTAAAGCCAAGCTTCCTGATGCCCAAATTCAACTTAAGGATATGACCGGAGGGGGCGATCATTATGAGGCGATCGTTGTCTCCCGTGAGTTTGAAGGCAAAAGACCCGTACAACAACATCAGTTGGTTTATGCAGCCGTTCAGGAAGCGATGGCGAGTAATGCGATTCATGCATTAGGCTTAAAGACTTATACCCCAGAACAATTTGAAACGTCCCAGTAAAATTCTTAAAAATTAGTTAAGATCAATATTCCTTAACCGATTTAAGGTTGCTGTTCTACTTTTCTCTCGTGATAACTATGACTCCAGAACTCAAAGAAAGCATTGACAGTGTGATTAAAGAACACAAGATTGTTGTGTTTATGAAGGGTAGTAAGCTAATGCCCCAATGTGGATTTTCTAACAATGTGGTGCAAATTCTCAATAGCTTTGGAGTCCCCTATGAAACGGTCGATGTATTGGCTAATGAGGCCATTCGCCAGGGGATTAAAGAGTATTCTAACTGGCCAACCATTCCCCAGGTTTATGTTAACGGGGAATTTATTGGCGGCTGTGACATTATGATTGGGTTATTCAAAAGTGGAGAACTGGCTCAGATGCTGGAAGTAGCTTTAGCCTCCTAGACAAGTGACTCCATCGATCAGTAATCCCCCGGTAGTTATTCGAGGATCGAGCAGATCTCAAAACTACCGGGGGATAGATTTTTGTTTTGAAACAACCTAGAAGCCAGCGATCGCCCATTGTCTCAATGGGCTAGTAAAATTTGGTCTCTGGTTCCGGTAAGGGCATTTCAAAATTGGATCGATCGCGTAAATACCGATAAGCTTCTTCTTCTAGCCGATGGACTAAATAAGTTTCAATAGAGTTAGAATGTCTTAATGCCGCCAGATAGCCTTCAAGGTACATACGCAAATCGTCATAGCGGTATCCTCGATTCCAGAGATCCACAAGGGAATCAGTGATTTTTTGGTAAAAGCGGATGGTTTGAGTATCTTGAAGCATCATAAGGGTTGTCTCCTGAGAATAGCTTGAACCTAACCGTGGGTATTTTATAAGGTCGATTCTAGGGTATGTTCACATGCCTAGGGCCAAAATCCGGATGGGCTAATCGAATAATGACCCAAGGTTGATATTTTTATTTTAACTAATCTCTACTCAGAAGCTAGATAGAAAATCCAGTAGAGTTTATTAAACTTAGGATACCCAAAAAAAGAAAATTGTCTTACGATCCTTGAAAATTCGTTAACCTAATACTCGGTATCGACAACTACAGAAAAGTTTGTCAAACTTTGTTAAGGTGAAGGGGTTAGATGCTGCATAGTGTGATAAGGAAAGTAAACCGAAGTGGTCTCGATCGGTATTCAGATTATTGAAAGCAACCCTCATCTGCGATCGCTTCTCGGTTGGCACTTACAGCAGGCTGGCTATAGCGTTTACCAATCCGCAGATAGTGCAAGCGCTCGTCATGTCTACATGGTGCGAGAACCCACCCTTGTGGTTCTAGATAGCAGTATTTCTGGAGGACAAGGGTTAGAACTTTGCCAGTGGATGCACAATCAACAAAGGTCTTTGATTTTAATGCTATCGGCTCGTGATGCAGAGAGTGATGTGGTGGCAGGGCTGCAAGCAGGGGCAGATGACTACCTCACTAAACCCTTTGGAATGCAAGAGTTTATGGCACGAGTGCAAGCGCTCATTCGCCGACAGAAAAAACTCACGCCTCCAGCCTATCTCAACTATGGGGATCTCAAGATCGATTTGGTACAACGACGGGTTTCTCTTCAGGGAGTCTCGATTGATTTAACTCCCCAAGAATTTAGCCTACTTTATGCCCTCGCTCAAGTGGGAGGCCAACCCCTCAGTCGCTCCCAACTCTTGCAAAGAGCTTGGCCCGATGAGATCGATAATCCTCGGACGGTGGATACCCATGTTCTTTCTTTACGCAAAAAAATTGAGATCGATCCCCGCCAACCCCATGTGATTCAAACGGTGCGTAAGGTGGGATATCGGTTTAATCAGGATGCCCTATCCCAGCAGAGGCGATCGCCGTTTCTCACCCGTTCCCCTTCCCTCTCTGCCCAGCATCGGTTACCGATGAAACAATCGGATTAAGGGGAAAGATTCCCCAGAGTTAGGGCAGTGGCGATCGTCCAAACATCGACTCCTAGGAGCATAAGACTAAAGCCGAATAAGAGGGCATACATCCAAGGTTGGGCTAAGGGCTTGACTTTGCTGGTGTCAATTTGGGTGTTCGCTTGCACTTGCCTGACCAGTTGGGCAAATCCAGCAATTCGCATGGGGAGTAAGTAGGCATCTCCCGATTGAGCTAGGAAATAATACACCAATCCCCCTTGTCCCGTGGTTCTGGGTTTCAAGGCTTGGATCTGTGACCAAGGTAGAGACCAATGACGATGTTTCGCCCAAAAGACCCAGGAAGCATAGTTTACAGAGATCTGCTCTTCATCTAGGGTGACTCGTTCACTCAGCGATCCCCAGAGGACTACTGCTCCTAGGGCAATGGCAAGCCACAGAAGCGATGGAGAAATACCCGATGAGGTTACCTTTGCCAAAATGGGTAAGGGTAGAGTGAGGGCAATATAGAGGGTGAATAGGGGGATGCGAATCAGAGGAGAAATTCTGAACTGGGCTGAGGGTTGTTGGGGGCGATCGCGCATAATCTGGTTGATTGATTCAGGGTAGATATTTTTGTACCACACTCCATCCGGTTATGGAAACCCAGCTAAACCCCATAAACAGGATGGTGTTAGTGATTAGATGTAGAGGTCTAGCCCAAGGTCTTTGGGGGCTAATTTGGGTGGCACTGGTGGCAGAAATGAGGACTAAGGCCACCACCAGCAGGCCGGCAAAGAGGTGAGAGGAATGGCCTAAACTACCGTAATGACCCAGAGTTCCCACAATACCGATCGCCAGTAGTAAAAGTACCAGAAAAACTAAAATGGAACCGAGAATATAATGGAGCGATCGCCACCACCCAGGCAAGGGTTGGCGATTTTGTCGGCTCCACCAGATTCGGGTTCCACTCATGGCTAATAAGCCATAGGAAAATAGGGCCAAGCCCATTGACCAAGCTGCTATTTTCCAAAGCCATAAAAACGAAGGAAGATCCACAAATAAAAAAAGGGTTTATTAAAGGCAACCGTCTAAAACGGAATTTTAAATCAAGTTTACGGTTAGAGGGTATCCTTAATCAATAGCCGTTAAAGCTGGGGCTTTCGGGGTGGCTAAGGTGTTAATAACTTTCGGTAAGGGTTTAGATTCATTCATGATTTGTCCTTCCCCTTCTGCAACTAATTCTTGCAGTTTTAAGCGATCGCAAGGGATTTTATCCGATAAAATTGCACTGGCCATCATACCCGTGTGAATTTCCAATAGGGCTTCGGGAACCGATTCAAAGACTAAACGCTGTCCGGGAAAGACCACCCGTTCAAAGTACCAATTTTGAACATTACAGATTCGAGCAATTTGCACTTTACTGGTCGCATTTACATAGCAGCAAAGAATACGATAAGACTGCTCTGGGGGTAGGGGATCAAGAATTTGTGCCATATTCTATGCAAAGATCAAAAATAACGCATATTAGCTTACTTAGATACTCTAACACTTCTAATCCCAAGTGGTTGTAAACGCGACTACCATTAATCCTTTTTTAATCTCTATTTTTGATCCCTCAATCACGGTCATAGAGACTTTCATAGGGTTTTTCTCTGGATTTATCTATCATCATCTCTAATCCTGATGATTAGTAAATCTAATGTGAGTCCCGGCTCCCTGGGCAAAAATTCCCCCTAACAGAGGACAAAACCAATGTTATCGTAAAGTTATGTGAAAAAATCTCACAAATCCAGCTTGAGAACAGGAAACGCCCTATGCACGCACCCTCCGTTACTGGCGATCGCCTTCTGTACGTCCGCCTACCCTGCAATCCCATTTTCCCCATCGGTGTAGTGTACCTAGCCGATCACATCCACAAGCAGTTCCCCTCAGTAGAACAACAGATCTTCGACCTGGGAACCATTCCCCCTCTAGACTATAAAAAAGCCCTAGACGAGGCGATCGATCGCTTTCGTCCCAACCTCCTGATCTTCTCCTGGCGAGACATTCAAATCTATGCCCCCGTAGGCGGAAGAAGCGGCAACCCCCTACAAAACGCCTTTGAATTTTACTACAGCCTCAACCCCTTGATTAAACTGCGCGGTGCTTTGGGCGGCTTGCGATTAGCCACCGCCTACTATGGAGAATTATGGCAGAATCTCAGCCTGATTAAGCGGGGTTTAAAGCGAGCAAGACAGTATAATCCCCATACCCGCTTAGTCGTCGGCGGAGGTGCAGTCAGCGTCTTTTATAAACAACTCGGTCGCTCCCTTCCCCCAGGAACCGTTATTTCTGTTGGTGAAGGAGAAACCCTCTTAGAAAAACTCTTAAAGGATCAAGATATCAGTGATGAGCGCTGTTACATTGTCGGCCAAACTGTACCCCGCGATCGCCTGATTCATGAACCCCCCACTCCCCTAGAAAAAACCGCCTGCGACTATAACTATATCGAACAGATTTGGCCCGCCTTCAATTACTACTTACAAGATCCAGACTTTTACTTAGGTGTACAAACCAAGCGCGGCTGTCCCCATAATTGCTGCTACTGCATCTATACCGTTGTTGAAGGCAAAAAAGTCCGCATTAACCCCGCCGATGAAGTCGTCAACGAAATCCGGCAACTCTATAACCGGGGAGTGCGGAACTTCTGGTTTACCGATGCCCAATTTATTCCCGCTCGGAAATTTATCCCCGATGCCATCGAACTGCTGCAAAAAATCCTCGATGCTGGCTTAACCGACATTCATTGGGCCTCCTATATTCGTGCCGATAACCTCACCCCCCAATTGTGCGATCTGATGGTCAAAACCGGCATGAACTACTTTGAAATCGGCATTACCAGTGGCTCCCAAGAATTAGTTCGCAAAATGCGGATGGGCTATAATCTGCGCGTCGTCTTAGAAAACTGTCGGGACTTAAAATCAGCCGGTTTTAATGATCTCGTATCGGTCAATTATTCCTTCAACGTAATTGACGAAACCTATGAGACCATTCGCCAAACCATTGCTTATCATCGTGCCTTAGAAGAGATCTTTGGAGTTGATAAAGTCGAACCAGCCATCTTCTTTATCGGGTTACAACCCCATACCCATCTAGAAAAATACGCTTTTGACCAAGGCATCCTTAAACCCGACTACGATCCCATGAGCATGATGCCCTGGACGGCTCGCAAATTACTCTGGAATCCAGAACCGTTAGGCTCATTTTTTGGCCAAGTCTGTTTAGCCGCTTGGCAGCGCAATCCCAATGATTTTGGCCGAGAAGTGATGCAGATTTTAGAAGAACGGCTCGGTCGTGCCAGTCTGGATGAAGCTCTGAGCGCTCCCCTTACTCCCAAAGTAGAGAGCAGTAAGCAGTTAACCCCTGTCGGCTCTTAAAAAAGCTTTATATCTCCATTCCCTAACCTGGTTTTTCTTAAAACCAGGTTTTACAATGTAAAGCAACAATTCAAGATTAGTATTTCATAAGCAACTGATAAGATAAAACAATGTTAACTGGCTCAATCCTGCAAAAACTGCATACGGCGCACCAACAGACCCAACCTCTTAATTTTGGGGTCTATTACAAAAATACTCTGGTTGCCCTCTGTCATGCCTTAGAAGATTTTATTCTCGAATGCGAGGATCAACCCTTGCTGATTGCGGCATTCCAGCAAGGTAAATGGTATGAGCAAGAAGCCGATCGCTATCGGGAATTAGCCCAGAAAGCATCTGATGTGGTAATTTTAGCCACTGAAGATAGTGGATTTACTCAACATCCAACGAGTCGATTTCCCAATGTGGCATTAGTGGGTTTAGAGCCTAACGATCCGGTGTGTCAGGAATGGCATCTGATTATTCTGTCCGATAATTATACAGCCATGGTTTTATGCCAGGAATTATCGGCTGCTGATTATGGGGCAAAAGGATGGCCAGAAAATGACTGTGAACGTAAATTTTATGGGTTTTGGACATTTGAACCCAATTTAGTCAAAGAAACCGTGGCTTTAGTGGCCGAACATCTCCAAGGCTACGATCATAACTTGGCTCAACGGCTTGGCGATCGCCTCCATAGCCTCAGCCCTCAACCCCCAAAAGCCGATCTGCTCAATACCGTTGTCTCCTCCGTGGTAGACTATCTGCAAAACAGTCAAAACCAACTCAATCCCTATACTCAGGATTCCCCCTTATATCAGTTTCAAGACCTGACGGATAACCTGCGATCCAATAAAGTGCAAGCCTTGTTGCGAATGGCGCAAGTCACAGACCAAGCGGATCTGAGCAACCTACATGCGGCGACAGAAGTGGCTGCTATCTCAGAAGTGATGGGGCAACTGCTCGACTTACCGGTGTGGCAAGTGAAACGCTTACGGTTAGCGGCTTTGTTACATCGACTGCCCTGCTTACAAGGCATTCCGGAAGCCCTCGATCCCTACCAAAGCAAACGACAACAAGAGCTTCAGGAGCAGTCCTCGGAGTTGCCCAAGCCTTCAATTTTGCGGGTTATGCCCCAACTTCAGGCGATCGCCCATATCATTAGTCATCAAAATGAACATTGGGATGGTTCCGGCAAACCCGAAGGACTCGCTTACGATCAAATTCCCATTGAATCCCGGATTCTGAGTCTGATTGCCACCTTTGAAGCACAGATCCATACTCAGAATCCCGAAGAGGCAATGAGTGCCCTAGAATACTGCCAATCCCTAGCCGGAACCCAATTTGACCCCAAATTAGTAGAAACCTTAACCTTATTAGTGCTGGGAATCCAACAAGGCTTGCAACTCTCCAGCCTCCCCCCTAAAATTGCGTCAGGGATCTGGCTACTCGACGAGCATCACACCCCCCTTGTTTCCCTGAACTCAACCTACTCATAACCCTAAGCAATACCATGGATTTAGATCTTGTAGCCCTTCGTGCGGGTCATCTGAAACAGCTTCCAGGAGTAAACTTAGAAGATGAAGACTTAACAGAAGCCGAGCTTTCCCAAGCGAATTTAGCCGGAGCCAACTTAGTGGGAACCATTCTTTCCCATGCTACCCTCAAAGGAGCCAGACTTGACGGAGCCAATCTCATGGCAGCTCAACTGATAGGAGCAGATCTGCGGAGTAACTTACTGGGATCGAACTTGATGCAAGCCGATTTAACCCAAGCAGATTTACGGGGCAGTAATCTCAGAGGTGCTAATCTGATGAGTGCTACTTTAACTCAAGCTTCCTTAGCAGGCGCTTTTCTCAGTGGCGCAAATCTGATGGGAGTTAACTTACAAGGTGCAGATTTGCGAGGCAGCGATTTGCGAGGAGCCAATTTGAATAATGCCAATCTTAAAGGAGTGGATTTAAGTTATGCCGATCTCCAAGGGGCAAGTTTAAATCAGGCGAATTTGGAAGAAGCGGATTTACGCGGTGCGAATTTAATTGGTGCTAACTTAAAAGAAGCTCATTTACTCTGTGCAGAATTAGAGGGTGCAAATTTAACTGGGGTGAATTGGCAAGGAGCCTGTTTAGTGGGAACCAACCAGAGTTTGGGATAGGATTCTCATCAGGGAGTTGATGCGATCGCCTCTAGTTATTCTTCCATGCTCTTTAAGGAGACGCTCGAAAATGCCAGAGAGTTATCGCATTGTCAGTGAAAAGTTCTATGGAAGCAATTGAATTTGAGCCATCTCAGTATAAAATCCTTGTGGTTGAAGATAATGCCACTAATATGCGCCTGCTGATTGAACTTTTACTTGATGATGGCTATCAAGTAGAAGCAGCAGTCAATGGTCTTGAGGCTCTGGAAATGGCGGAAGCCATTCTACCTGACTTGGTTCTTTTAGATGTGATGATGCCAGGACTCAATGGCTATGAAGTGTGTGCAAAACTCCAGGAGAATCCCCAAACCCAAGAGACTCCCATCATTTTTGTGACGGCAATTGCTCAAGTGGCTGATAAAATAAAAGCCTTTGAACTCGGAGCAGTTGACTATATTACCAAGCCCTTTAATACCAGGGAAGTCATGATACGGTTAAAGAGGCATTTGATCCGGCGATCGCAGTATCAGTATTTAGAACAAAAAATTACTACTCTACAACAGTCTTTGTTCGCCTGTTGCTCCCATCAGGAAGAGTCTTCATCAATCCCTCAAAATCAAAACTTAGACCAATTGGTGCATGAATATCATGAACTCAAAGATATAGAAAAATCCTTGCGCGAAAGTGAAGAACGATGGCACTTAGCTTTTTTGGGGAATAATGATGGAATTTGGGATTGGAATATTGCTCAGAACCAAGTCTTTTATTCTCCCCGATGGAAATCCATGCTCGGTTATACCGAACCTGAAATTTCTAATCATCCTGATGAGTGGAAAAATCGCATTCATCCCGATGATATCAATCGGGTCATGACTGCCCTGAAAGAACATTTAGATCAAAAGAGTCCTGGCTATGTTGAAGAACACCGTTTACGCTGTAAAGATGGCAGTTATAAATGGGTTTTGGGTAGAGGAAAAGCCCTGTGGGATGACCAGGGACGTTTAGTCAGAATGGTAGGCTCGAATACAGATATTAGTGAATTAAAACAAACGGAAAAATTGCTGAAGGAAGCAAAAGAGTTAGCCGAAAAAGCCAGCCAAGAAAAAACAAGTTTTTTGGATAGAATAAGCCATGAATCACTGACCCCTTTGAATGCAATTATCGGATTAAGTGAGCTTGTTATCAAGGAGTTGAGAATGCAGAACCAATGGCTACCTAAGCATCTTGATTGTTTGCAACTCATTCATAGAAGTGGGAAAGATGTCCTAAAAATGATTAATGATATTTTAGATTTCTCCCACTTAAGAAATCAGGAAATAGGCTTAAGTAATAGATGTATTGACTTAGATGAATTCTTGTATTGTATAGAGCAAAGATATAGAACACTGAGTAAAAAACTGAATTTAACGTTCACCTTGCATAAATCATCTTACTTACCCCAATTTATTGAAATTGACGATCGTAAATTATGTCAAGTTTTAGGACATTTATTAGGGAATTCATTCAAATTCACTGAATCGGGTGAAGTTTCTTTAACAGTAGAAATAGTAGACTATCCCCCTTCTCCTCCTCTGGTGCGTTTTAGAGTGGCTGATACAGGTCCAGGAATCGCGGCTGAAGAAATTGGGAATATTTTTATTCCTTTTGCCCAAATAGAAACGGGAAACAACAGTCAATCGGGAACCGGTTTAGGAGTATGTATTAGTGAACAATTGGTGCAATTGATGGGGGGAAGCATTCGGGTATGTTCTGAGGTGGGATCGGGGACTCAAGTGCAAGTGGATTTACCCCTGACTCTTCCTGCTCCTGATGAAGAACCGGCTCCTTGTATTTCCCAGCCCATTATGGGATTGGCTTATTTTCAGAGGAATTATCGAATTTTGATCGCCGATCGCCAACTAGAACGTCGTTCTTTGATCGGTGAAATTTTGGGAGAGGTGGGATTTAGAATACAAGTGGCAGTGAATGGAGAGGAGACCATCGAACTCTGGAAAACATGGCATCCAGATTTGATATTAATGAGTTTAGAACTACCAGGGATGAAGAGTTATACACCGATAGAAAGGATTCGCCAGTCGATTAAGGGGCAAGATTGTGTGATTATTGCTTTAGCCGATCTGGAGGGGCAAGGCGATCGCCAAGAACTATTGGCCGCTGGATACAATGATTCTCTGAATTGGCCGGTGCTACCGGAGCAATTATTGGAAAAAATAGGTCAATCTTTAGGTATTAATTATATCTATGGCCAGTCTCTAGACCCTTCTGCACCAGAAACAAACTAGATCGCTTCATCAGTAACTGAGAAAGGCTTGAGAGGAAAGAAGGCAGGTTTTACAATAGAGCTAGACTTGTCGTTCACATGGACTCCTCATGTTCAGCGCTAACCCCGATCGCTATCTTCCCAGAGCGCCTCTATCACGGCGGACAGCCGCCTTCGCCATTGATTTAAGTACGATCTGGCTCCTTTGTGCGATCGCCGGTAGGGGCCTGTTTTTGCCCGTCTTTGTGTTCGCTTGGTTTACCGCTCGAATCTTTATCGTGCTGAAAAATAAGGGCCAAAGTCTCGGACGCTACGCCTTCGATCTGCGGGTAGTAGACTTCACTGGACGCACCCCCCTCTTTTCTGACCTCTTGAAACGGGAAGCCATTTTAGGACTCGCCTCCATGTTAGCTCTAGCGGGATTCAACGCTCTCAATCCGGCCAATGCCTGGTCACTCCTTCTGATTTTACCCCTAGGGGTTGATTGTGGTTGGGCCTTTGCCGAAACCAACTGGCGACAAGCCTTTCACGACCAAATCGCAGGCACAATCATGATTCAAAGTCGTCGCGGTTATTCCTTAGATTTGAAACTCAAACAGATAGTTGCACAATTTCAGAGACGTATGAGACAATAGTAAATTGTGTTTAATTAACTCTAAAAACTTTTAGTGCCCGTAAAGCTATGGCTAAGAATAAAGGTGTCCGCATTGTTGTCACCCTAGAATGTACAGAGTGTCGCAGCAACCTGGCGAAGCGATCGCCAGGAGTCTCTCGGTATACCACCCGAAAGAATCGCCGTAATACCACGGCCCGATTAGAACTGAAAAAGTTCTGCCCCCACTGTAATGCCCATACCGTCCACAAGGAAATTAAATAATCTCCAGTTGCTCGCCAAGAGCCTGGTCATGAATCCGAATTGTCCCCTAAACATGCACTGAGATCGACACTATGTCAAATTACTACAGAAAACGGGTTTCCCCCATTCAACCCAAAGAACAAATTGATTACAAAGATGTAGATTTACTCCGTAAATACATCACCGAAAGAGGTAAAATTCTACCCAGACGGATCACCGGTTTAACGTGCAAGCAACAACGAGCCTTAACCGCAGCCATCAAACGGGCACGGCTTATTGCCCTATTACCCTTTGTGAACCAAGAAGGTTAAATGACCGATTGGAATGGGTAAAAATCAGCACATCCAAGAGGAAACCATCAGACCGCTCCAAATCCCTCCAGGGAAGTCAAGGAAGCCAAAGACTGGTAAATTAAGGCTGTGATGTTGTGAATCAATGCCTAGGATAGTGCTGTGGAGAAGGGAAGGCTAATCGAATTTAGACTCAACGGGGAACGGCGACTGGCAGTAGCCGATCGCCCAGAAGGAAAGAAAAATTGGGTAGTCATAGATGAAGGCGCTCATAGTCATACGATTAAGCGCCAGCAAATCACCTATGAAGTAGGGGGACAAACCTATACCCCATCGGACATTTCCCAGTTCCTCAAAGAAGTAAACCCCTATCTTGACCCATCCAATTTAGAAGTGGCCTGGGAGCTGTTGGTCGAAGCGGGGGAAGCGGTAACCCCCGAAGACCTGGCCCAATTGCTCTATAGCGATCAAAGTCCTCCCCTGTGTTATGCAGCCCATTGCTTATTGGTCGAAGATAAGATTTACTTTAAGCAGAAAGGCGATCGCTATGAACCCCGCTCTAGCAGTTTAGTGGCGGAAATTCAGCACCAAAAAGAAGTACAACAACAACGGCAACAAGAAGCGATTGATTTTCTCGATCGCATCAATCGGGCATTATCGGGAGAAGTGCTAGAGTGGACAAATAGCGATCGCACTCGTTTAGAAGCGATCGAAAAATATGCTATCCATGGTAACAGCACCGAAGGCTTCAAACCTTCGGCGATCGTGGGCGAAACCCTAACCGCTCTTAATCGTCCCGATACCCCCCAAGCCTGTTTTGAACTCTTAGTTGCCTTGGGGCTATGGGGTCCCCATGAAAACCTATTTCTGCGCCGGAGTCAAATTCCAACTCAATTCTCAATCAAGGTACTCGAAGTGGCCCAAGGTTGTCTTCACAATCCCCCGGATGACCCGGACTCCAACCGCCTAGACCTCACCCATCTGAAGGTCTATACCATTGACGATGAAAGTACCAAAGAAATTGACGACGGACTGAGCATCGAATACCTCGATCATGGGCAAATTCGCGTCTGGATACACATCGCCGACCCCACACGCTGGCTCACCCCTGAAGATGAGCTAGACCTAGAAGCCAGACGCAGAGGAACCACCATTTATACCCCCACGGGGATGATCTCCATGTTTCCCTCAGAATTAGCCACGGGGCCCATGAGCCTGATTCAAGGGAAAGAATGCTGCGCCCTCAGTTTTGGCGTAATTTTAGACACAGAAGGGGCGATCGCCGACTACACCATCCACGCCAGCCTGATCAAACCCACCTACCGCCTCACCTACGACGACGTAGAAGAAATGCTCCATCTGGGCGTACCCGCCGAACCCGAAATCGCCACCCTCGCCCAACTGGCCAAACTCCGGCAAACCTGGCGCACCGCCCAAGGTGCGATCAACATCTCCATGCCCGAAGCCTCCATTAAAGTCAAAGATGATGAAGTCACCATCACCCTCCTTGAAGATGCCATGTCCCGGCAACTGGTCGCCGAAATGATGATCCTCGCTGGAGAAGTCACCGGGCGCTATGGCTCGACCCATCAACTGCCCTTCCCCTTCCGCTCCCAACCCCAGCCCGAACTTCCCCCCGCCGAAGAACTCATGCAACTGCCAGCCGGGCCGGTACGCTCCTGCGCCCTCCGCCGGTGTATGCCCCGTAGCGAAATGAGCATCACCCCCGCCCGTCACGCCAGTCTCGGACTCGACTTTTATACCCAAGTCACCTCCCCCATTCGTCGCTACATGGACTTACTCACCCACTTCCAACTCAAAGCCCATCTACGCGGAGATCCCCTACCCTTCCCAGAAGCTAAACTCCAAGAACTCATGGTTGCTGTAACGCCAAGCACCCAAGAAGCCAACTGGGTCGAGCGCCAAACCAACCGCTATTGGGGATTAGAATTTCTGCGCCGCCATTCCGAGCAAATTTGGCAAGGCTTAGTGCTGCGCTGGTTACGGGAAAATGACAACTTAGCCCTCGTTCTGTTAGAAGAACTGGGTTTAGAAATGGCCATTCGCTTTACTAACCCAGTCGCTCCGGGCGATTATATCGATCTGAAAGTGACCTATGCCGATCCTAGGGAAGATGTCGTGCATTTTCAGCATGTCCTCGAACCGGCTGCTGTAGGAGAGTAGTGACACTCCCCGACCTATAGTAAGGAATTGAGAGACCAACGAGTAGGGTGGGCAGTGCCAGCCCTACTGGACTATTTATTTACGCTTGCTGTTCTCTGTAGGGGCGGGTTATACCCAAATCTTATAGACTGACAACTCTTTTGGTAAACCCGCCCTCCCCCAGCATTTAAGGATTTGATATAAGGAATTGAGGGAGTGCGGGCATCTTGCCCGCTTCTTAACAAATTTTCATGTCCGCTTGCGGAAACCGGACTTGATATCACCCCTTAACTCGACTCGATGTCGATCGCCTGGCCCCAGTTGCCAGAAAGACTATAGTTTAAGCTTAAGATCTTTAACCATAAACCGGGGGAGCGATCGCCCATCCACCCCCTGCACCATCGCGTAAATCCTGGAAACCAGGGACGCAAGAGAGCATGGATAAAGGCTTTGGTGGTAAAGCTGCCATAGGTGGATAGCCATCGCAATAGATCCTTCGCCCCCGCTAATTCCCAGATCCAGAGAATCAGCGCCGGATTTTTGAAGGCTGCTTTTAAGGCTAACCGATTAAATAATAGCCAAGTGGTGCGATCCTTAATAAAGGTATCGGCTACTTCTGGCGGTTCATCCGCCAATAACCCAAAAAAGGTATTCAGCATGGAGTTAATCAACTGCGGTTGAATATGGCGATGGGTGGGAACCATCATTCCCTTGGAAAAAAGCCAGGTGACCGCAGTATTATCTTGATAGGCGCGAATGGCGGCTAGATGGTTGGTGCTGAGGAGATCGTACTTGAGCGCCACATCCAGCAGAGCAGTTAACCGGGGAAGGTTACGCACCAAGGAGCCAAACCCGGTGAAAACGAGGGGAGACTGGAGGGAGGCCGCATCCCCGATCGCCAAGACGCGATCGCCCGCTATAATGCGATCGCTATTTCCTAAACTAAAATGCCCCGGAATATAGCCAAACGTCGGCTTTTTCCACACCAATTGATCCAGATCGCAGCGTCGATACTCCGGCAAAATCGTAAAAAAGTCCTCATACATTTCCAGCAAAGAACCGGGATTATCAGGATGCACTTGATGATAGTGGAACAGATAAAACGTTAACTCTTCACCCGCCCCAGGAAACAACTCCCAAATCAACTGTCGCCCCCTAGAAACATCCCCATGGCTATTCAAAACATCCCCATAATCTGCATCCCAAACCCCCGGTTCAAACCCACCATCAATCATCGCCCCCACAGTGGGACAAACACTATCAAACGCCCGATTTCCATTCAACTGCCAGGCAATGGGGGAAGCTGTCCCCATCGCATCAATGAGCAGCCGACCTTGCACTTGGGACGTTTCCCCAGTGCCCAAATCCTTTAAACTTAATCTCACACCATTATCAGCCACTTCTGCATATTGAAATTCTGTTTCATCCCGAATTTCACCACCAGCCTTCAGCAACTTCTCGCCGCAACGTTGCAACAGCTTATCGGAAGCCATAGCAATATTCAACACCTTCGGAGTATGCAAAACTTTCGCTTTCAGATGCTCCGGATTATTGCTATCAAAAAACTTATTAAAACCGTCTACATATTCTCTAGCAATTAACTCTTCAAACTCATCTTCCGTAAACAAGCCTAACTCAATTAACCGAGCGAATTCATCCCTCGAAATATTCCACTCCCGATTCATGCGACCATAGGACAAGCGCTCGATCAATAACACCCGATAGCCCCGCGCTGCCATCACTGCGGCATGAATCGCTCCTAATGCCCCGCCCACATAAATTAAATCATAAGTATTCGGCTCTGATAACGGAGTTTCTAATGGCCGAATGACTGGGGTAGGAATTTGGGGATTCCGCACATTTTCCCGCCATCGTTTTTCCCACCAATACACCCGTTTCAGGTCATATTCTCCTTGGGGCATTTTCTGGAAATAGCGCACCGTTTGCGGATAATAGGGCGCTAAGGCTTCAAAAATAGATTGTTTAGAGAGATCAATTTCTGGCGGTTCCGGATACTCATGGGGGAACTGTCTTTGAAGCTGGGTTTTTAGGTGAGTAATCACTCTACCCTCTTGGGGAATCGGCGTATTTGACCAGCGAAACAGCTTCAGGTAAGTGGTGCGCTGGACTGACCACACAAACAGCGACAGGGCGTTATGTTGAGGGAAATGGAGCCTGAAACCATCGGCAGTGAGGAACTTTTCGCCGATGGGGGGGGCGTAGTGTTGCTGTAACCAAGTCCGCACAGCAGAGGTATCGGGTTGGGGAATTTCGAGATAGAGGAGTTCTTGCATCGGTGCGTTTACAAAAATTATCTTGACAAAAATGAAAAATGTGTTATAATCGCGTTTACATCATTAAAATAATGTTACAAAAATTTACATTATTCTCATTTATCCCTTCAATTGAGGTCAAACGGATTTAGATAACGATGAACTACCCAATTCCAGAGCATTCTCAAGATATCATAGCCTTGCGCCACAAGCCTGTAGATGAGGAGTTGGTGGCGGCGGCGATCGCCGGAGTGATTAAGATTTCCCGTTCCCAAGGTCAATCCTTAGAAGATCTCAGAGAAGAAATCTTAGCCGATGATGGATTATTAGATGCCTCCAGTCGCAGTTGGTTAAGTAGCCTACTCGCTGATGCCTGGCATTTAGAATTAGGAACCTGAGAATTAGATACACTAAGAACAGGGAAAAGTAAGGGAGGGAGTTGCAGATCGAGGGAACTCCATCTGAGGAAAGTCCGGACTCCCAAAAGACCAAACTTGCTGGGTAACGCCCAGTGCGAGCGATCGTGAGGAGAGTGCCACAGAAACATACCGCCAATGGTGCATTCAGCACACAGGTAAGGGTGCAAGGGTGCGGTAAGAGCGCACCAGCAGTATCGAGAGGTACTGGCTCGGTAAACCCCGGTTGGGAGCAAGGCAGATGGGACAAAGGTTGGTCTTTTACCTGTTCCAGCAGTGTAAACCGCTAGAGGTATGGGGTAACCCATATCCCAGATAGATAACTCCCCCCAAAATCTCATCGCAGATTTTGGAGAACAGAATCCGGCTTACGACTTACTTTTCCCCCCTTTTTTAGGGAATAGGGAATAACTAACCCATGATTCACGATCAATTAATTGATCCTGTAGGGGCGGGTTCACCAAAATTTACAAACCCCACCCATCAATTCCCTAAACCCGCCCCACACCACCGGGAAGGATCGCGGACATGCAACCCACGTATCAATTGGCGATCGGGCAGGTTTACAAAAGTTACCGATGGGAATCCAATATTATGGTGAACCTGCCCCTACAATAAAATAAAAAACATAGCCCCCATTCCCTATTCCCTATTCCCTATTCCCTATTCCCCAATGCTCCGTCTCTGGAACTGGCTCAAACGCCTCTTCAACCGGCTCTTCGGCAAAAAACGCCAACCCCCACAACCCGACCCGCCACCGCCTGCTCCTGAGCCGGATAATGCCCAATGCGAAGCCGTATTCATGGAACTGTTGGCGGGAGTCAACCAAGGGTGGACAAGGGGCAACGCTAAAGGCTTCTTGATGGGGAAAAATATCAGTGAAGCCAGGATGACCGCCTGGTTACGGGAGTTCGCCCAGCGCGTGCGGCAGAACCCAGAACAGCACCGGGAACTGGGGAGACGGTTGCAGAACCTGGGGAACTTGGCATGGGGGGAACTCTCGCAAGTGGCGGCAGGTTTGGCGCGGGAGTTGGTCGTGGTGGAGGAACCGGGAGCGCAAGGGACAGAGACGGAGGTTGATGGGGATGGGTTGGGAACAGAGGAGGAAGAGAAGAAAAAGATAGAGTTGATATTACTAAGACAATACCAGCAAGGTGATTTCTTAGGATGCGTCACTTCCTTAGATAAATTACTAGAGATAGAACCGAATAATCACCAGCTTTGGGGAGCAAAAGGTGAATTATTAGCAGGTTTGGGCAGAAATGAAGAAGCGATCGCCTCCTTCGACCGGGCACTGGAGATCAAACCGGACAACCCTGATGCTTGGAATGGCCGGGGGGTGGCGCTGTATGGGTTAGGCAGATATGAAGAAGCGATCGCCTCCTACGACCAGGCACTGGAGATCAAACCGGACTTGCATGATGCTTGGAACAACCGGGGGAATGCGCTGCGTGACTTAGGCAGAACAGAAGAAGCGATCGCCTCCTTCGACCGGGCACTGGAGATCAAACCGGACTTGCATCAAGCTTGGAACAACTGGGGGATTGCGCTGCGTGACTTAGGCAGAATAGAAGAGGAGATCGCCTCCTACGACCGGGCACTGGAGATCAAACCGGACTTCCATCAAGCTTGGTATGGCCGGGGGAATGCGCTGTATGCGTTAGGCAGAAAAGAAGAGGCGATCGCCTCCTACGACCGGGCACTGGAGATCAAACCGGACTTGCATGAAGCTTTGAGCAACCGGGGGGTGGCGCTGGATGACTTAGGCAGAAATGAAGAGGCGATCTCCTCCTACGACCGGGCACTGGAGATTAAACCGGACTTGCATGAAGCTTGGATAGGCCGAGGAAATGTCGCAGGAAAATCGTCTTATTCTGCTCCTCTGCAACCCTCTACCCTCACCCTCCAATATCCCCAACTCAACAAACGGGGTTTTGAAGGCCAACTCGCCAGCTACCACCTAGGCTTAACCTTCTGTACCCAAGACCAACACCCCCAAGGTTGGGGACGCTTGCACTGGGTCATCGGTCGCGCCTACTATTACCAAGGACGCAAAAGCCTCTACTCCCCAGACGCAGGACGCTCCCACTTCCACGAAGCCCTCAACCACTACCACCAAGCCCTGCAAACCCTCACCAGAGAAGCCTATCCTGAAAATTGTCTCGAACTCATCCAAGACCTAATCAAAGTCCACCAAGCCCTCCAAAACGAAGCAAAAGCCAAAGAATGGCGCAACGAAGGCTTAGACCTTTGGAGCGAACTCCTCAACCACCCTCATAAATCCTCCCAACAAAAACGCCAACTCGCCATTAAATTCATCTACTTCGCCCAGATGCGCGTCGATGTCCTCCTCGAAGACAACGAACTCCTAGCCGCCTTCCGCGCTGCCGAAGAACAAAAAAACCTCTATCTCACCTGGATCTTAGACCGGCAAAAGCAACATATCCTCAGTCCCACCCCCGACGACATCCAACAAAACCTCCTCAACCCCACCACCGCCCTCATTCTCTGGCATCTCAGCGACCTCACCCTCACCACGTTCCTCCTCCTCCCCGGTGCATCCGAACCCATCCCCTTCACCACCTCCCCCGAACCCCTAAAACGCTGGTTCCACCACTGGGACACCACCTACCAAGAACACCGCCAAACCAAACAAAACACCCACAGCACCTGGCGCGAAACCCTCCCTGAACAACTCGAACACCTCAAAGAACTGCTCGATATTGAAACAATTCTCTCCCATCTCCCAACCGTAGGGGCGAAAAATTTTTCGCCCCTACAAACCGCTACCTCACCAACCGATATCAAAAATCTCATCCTCATCCCCCACCTCGACTTACACCGCCTTCCCCTCCATACCCTCTTCCCCGAAACCTTCACCCTCACCACCCTCCCCAGCGCCCAAGTCGGCATCCAAAAAACCCCCCCTCCCGCGCAAGAGAACAAAAAAGACCCCCCTCCCGCGCAAGAGAACAAAAAAGCCCCCTCTCCCACGCAAGAGAACAAAAAAGCCCCCTCTCCCGTGGGAGAGGGGGTTGGGGGAGAGGGCCCAACCCTCCTCAACATCCAAAACCCCGACAGCATCAGCAACCCCCCCTTACCTCGCCTTCCCCATGCCGATGTCGAATCTGCATACATTGCTCGCTGTGTTCCCCACGCTCGCACATTAGCAAACAACCAAGCCACCTTAGAAACCGTGAAAAGATTGCTTCCCTCCGGTCGCAATGACAATACATCAGTCATGGCGAGCGAAACGGAGTGTAGCGAAGCCATCTCAACCCCCTCATCAACAGAAAGATTGCTTCCCTCCGGTCGCAATGACAATAATGACAATAACTACACCCTATTCCACTTTACCGGCCACGCCTCCTACAACGACAAACAGCCCCAACGCTCCGCCCTCTACCTCAGCCAACAGGAACGCCTCACCGTCGAAACCCTCAGCCAACTGAACCTCAGCACTTATCAACTCGCCTGTCTTTGCGCCTGCGAAACCGGCACTACCGGTAGAGAAGCCTTCGAGAATGATTATGTCGGCATCAGTAGTGCCTTTCTCGCCCAAGGAGTCTCCCATGTTATTGCCGCTCTCTGGACAGTAGAATCAGAAGCCAGCGCCCTCTTCATGATGCGCTTTTACGAACAGCGCCAACAGCATCAAAATGTATCCGATATTGTCCTGTTTAATCAGATTCAACACTGGTTGAAAGAAGTCACTTATGGCGAGTTATGGCAATGGTACGAAGCCATTCTCGCCGGTTTAGAATCTGATGAAGGCACGATTAAACCGATGTTAGAAACAGAATTGAAAAAGCGAGAGACCGAATCCCCAGAAGAGCAACCCTATTCCCATCCCTATTATTGGGCCGCCTTTACCCTCTCTGGATAGACAATGGGGTTAAACGTAGGGAACCAGAAGCCGGGTTTCTTGAAGAAACCCGGCTTCTTATAGCTGTATTAATCATTCAAGGCAAAAACAACCTTCAACGCCCTATCTACTTCACTCATTATTGATTGCTCCAGTTCTCCTCGAACAGCAACCAAACGTGAACGATAATCAACCGGACGAGTTTGTAAACAATCAGCAATAGATTTTTTGGTTAAACCATTATTAGTTGAAGGATGAATCTCTATATTGGTTTGGATTCTGGCTTTTTTCTCACTCCAACCCGTAACCGGAACCACTTGAATAACTGGGACACGAGTATTGTAACGATTATTAGTCACTACAATACAAGGCCGTATTTTTCCAGTTTCTGAACCTTGAGTTGGATCGAGGTTCAGATCTAAAATTAAGCCGCGCTGAATGGGTGTCATGGTTTATTCTGGCCAATCACCTAACGCCGCTTCGGTCAATTCTTGGGTTTCCCGACAACTTTGATAAACTTCAGCATATAACCGTGCCGACTCCTCTAAATCTAGCGAGTCCGACTCTAGTTCCTGACGCAACCGTTCTATTGCTGTACGCACCAAGGCATCGCGATCTGAAAATCCATAATCCCGATATTTCTGCAAAAATTGTGCGTGGGGTTCTTCTACCTCAATTCGGACTTGAACCATAGGTCACTGAGAATGCCAACTCTATGATTTTAATCTAAATCGCTAGATATTGGGTGTTTGTTGGGTTTCACTTCGTTAACGCACCCTACTGCCGTGACACAGCTAAAAATGTGCATTAGCGTAGGGTGGGTTAGGCGGCTAAAACCTAGACTCTGACAGCAATCTATCAATCCGCCGTAACCCACCATTTTAGGGTTGTCACGGCACTACAAATGAAGATGATGACCAGCACAGAGCGCTATAATAGTGAGCAGTTGTTACCCGAAACGTCATGGATGATAGTCAACGCATCACGGCTATTGCTGTAATTGTGGCATTGGCAAACCAAAAAGTGCCCCTGTCCCCAGAACGACAAACTGAACTGAAAAGCCTGCTTAATGCTCAACCCTTAAACTTTGGCACTCTGCATAATTTCGGCGCTCAATATCCCCTCAAAGCTATCTATTTCCAAGCCCGTCAATGGCTGCAAAGTCAAGCCAGCGAACGGGGGAAAGGGGATTTACCGATTCCCGAAAAAACTGATGATGCTGATACTTCGTTGCAGATTAATTATATTACTCAATTAGATGAAAAGAAGAATACAGAATTAGAGGAAGTTTTACAAAAAATAGCCCAAGCTGAAGACGCGATCGCCGCCGCCAATGCCTGCATGGTAACCTTGACGATGGCTGGCTCTCCCGGTAATCTATGGTCATGGATAAAACGCAACTTATTTACCCGACGCTAAATTTATTTGTCTATGATTTACTTCATGGATTAGGGAGCGATGAAAACCAAGTTCGTCAAAATCGCTTGGACTTCTGGCGCAAAATTGACGCGGAGTTACACCGCAATTATTGTCAATTGCGTCAATCCTCCAGACAGAAACTGACAGCAAACTTATATTTGCTCCAATCCGACCAGAATATCATCAATCAATTGGAACAATTAGCATTCGAGAATCAATCGGAACAATTAGCAGTCAAGAATATCATCAATCAATTGGGACAATTAGCAGGTCAGGAAAATCCTAATCGAGATTTTACTTGGTTCGATCCGATAATGTTTGAATCTCCCCTAGATGGATTTTTGCGTCCGGTTCAGTTGCGAGATACTTATGGCTTGTTAGTCAATTATTCTGGACTGGAAAAATTGGATAATTCAGCACAAAATTATCTAGCTGATTATTCCCCGCAAGATTACGATCAACTGGATAATTTGAAAACAACAATCCTGCAAAAACTTGCCCATGGCGATGATATCAGTCAATCGGAAAACTGCTACGGCACAATTGGGCAAAGTTGGCTGTTATGGGCGCAAGTTTCGACAGATACAGATACGAAATCGGTGGCGGAAAAATGTTGGAAAAAGTTGCGTCCCAATGACAACTGGACGGCTCAACCTCGTTATCTGGGAGATTGGAATGGTGCAGATATTTATGAGGTGCTGAGGTTTCCGCAAAATTGGCAACAAGATTGGCCTGATTTTCAGCAGTCTTATCATCATCTGGTGCTGGTTTTGTTTCGCTCTTCTGGCTCAATTCAAACCCATCAGGAATTAATGAAAAACCATTATGAAACGTTTCTAAAGTTGTTTTGTTTCCACAATAAAATGATGTGGTCGTATTGGCGACATCAGGGACAAGTTAAAAACTTGCACGATCAATATGGAGATCTGAAAGATTTGATGAAAAATGTGCAAAAGCAAAATCCTAAAACGCTAAAAGTGATGCGGGACAATCTCAAGAAAAGCTTGCAATTTTCCTCGACTTATGCTATAGGATTGAAGGATATCCAAGACCAAAAACATACGATAACGGTAAATGCTTATAACCACGGCAAAATCTGGCAAGAGTTTGAGCTGAATTCATCGCCACAAATTCGGGAATGGATAGAGGACACCTATCTGAAACAAATTGAAGCGGATTATGAGAGTTTAGCGCCGGTTTTGCCGATGACGGAGAATTTGATGCGATCGCTAGAAGGCATGATTAACCTAGAGCAAACGGAGAGCGATCGCCAACTCAACATGACGATCCAAGTTGCCGGTATGGGTATCGCTTTTGCCAGTGTCACGGCGGCGATCGCCTCCACTCAAGTCAAAGATCCAGAGCCACCAGCCTTATCTCCTGGGCAAGCCTTGGGATTGAGCATCTTAATTGGCGTTCTAGTCGCCCTTGGGACAGCTTGGTTTGTTAGATCGGAACGGAAGAAATAGCGATGTTAATTGTTCATTGTTCATTGTTCATTGTTCATTGTTAATTAATCCCCGCATCTTCGTACAATTGCTCAAAAGACACCTCTAATCCCAAACTCTGTAGCGCAAACGTTCCCGAATCTGGAGCATAAGATTGAAAAGACCACTCTTGTTTGCCATTGCGCCGAAAAATATCTACTCGCTGCTGTTTCGCGTTCACTAGCACATATTCTTCCAACGTCTCCAAGGTTTGATAATCATTAAATTTATCCCCGCGATCAAACCCTTCCGTACCGGGAGATAACACCTCCACAATTAATTTAGGAAATCGCTTATACACCGGAGTTTCTCGATCTCTGGGATCGCAAGTAACCATCAAATCGGGATAATAAAACCGATTTGATGCGTCTAAACGCGCCTTGACATCGGTAAAATAGACCTGACAATCCTTTCCGCGTAAATGATTCCGAATCAAAAACACTAAATTTAAGCCAATAACATTATGGCTATCTGTACCGCCTGACATGGCATACATTTGACCATCAATATATTCATGTCTGATGGCATTCTTCTCTTCGATCTCCAGATAGTCTTCTGGACTGATAAAATAGGATTTAGAGAGCGCAACCATAATTCCTACTCGTTCCTAGCTTACTCTGTCTTAGACTCGCGTCTGTTCCTAGTTTAACCGATCGCCCCATCTCCCCCACGAAGCAACCGGCGCAGGTTCACAAAAGTTACCCATGGAATTTTTATCTCTTGGTGAACCTGCCCCTACAGGTACAATACAAAAACATCCTTTGAATTTTGAATTGAATCCATGAGCTACTGTCTCAACCCGGAGTGTTCCCAACCCCAAAATCCGCCCCAAACCCAATTTTGTCTCAATTGTGGGTCAACTTTGGGGTTACTCAAAGGACGCTATCAGGTGGATCAGCTCATCTCCAATACCAGTGGATGCGCTCGCACCTATTTAGCTCTGGATCGGGAAAGGGGGGATGCAAAATGTGCGATTAAACACTTGGTTCCCCTGCCGGAGGTGAAAGGAAATCCTGAGCTTTACCAAAAGGCGATCGCCTTGTTTGAACAGGAAGCCGAACGGCTCACCCATCTAGATACCCATCCGCAAATCCCCAGTTTATGGGACTTTTTCCAAGAAGCCAACCAACGCTATTTGGTGCAAGAGTTTATCCCTGGGCAGAATTTAGCCCAATGTTTGCAGCAAAATGGGCCCTTTACAGAAGCTCAAATTCGCAACTTACTGCAAGGACTCCTACCGGTGCTGCAATTTATCCATAACCGGCAAATTATTCACCGGGATATTAAACCGGCAAACTTGATGCTCCGACAGGGATTAGAATCGGTTCCAGAAGGGTTTGTGCTGATTGATTTTGGCATTTCTAAACAACTGGCGCAAACCCTGATCGCGCAGACGGGGACGGTAGGCATTGGCACACAAGGCTATGCTCCCTTAGAACAAATGCTGACGGGTAAAACCTATCCAGCTAGTGATTTGTATAGCTTGGGAGTGACCTGTTTGTGTCTGCTCACGGGAATGGAACCCGATCGCCTCTATGATCCCAGTCAAGGGCGCTGGTTATGGCGAGAAAGCCAATTACAGGGCAAGCCGATCAGTGAGAATCTGGGGGGAGTGTTGGATAAATTGACTCAGGTGGCGATCGGCGATCGCTATCAATCTGCCCAAGCTGCCCTTCAGGATCTCAACAGCAGTCCCTATAACTGCCCCCCCCTGACTCAACCTTCAGAAGAGGATGCTGAATTCTTGGACGCACCGCCCCTAGTGGTGGCTAAACTGGGGGTGGCTAACTATCGCACCCTGAATGAGGCGATAAAAAATGCTCTTCCCTATACGATTATTAAAGTCCGTGCCGGTTTTTATGCCGAAAGTCTACGGATCGATAAACCGTTGCAAATTATCGGTGAAGGGAATAAGGAAGATATCATTATTGAGAGTCAATTGGCTCCTTGTGTGCGGATAACAGGCGATCGCGCTCTGATTCGTGGTGTCACCTTTCACTATCACAACTGGACGCAAATTCACCGGGCCGACTCCCTCGGTTGCTTCATCGGTCAACGTCTCCATAATCCCTATGCCATCTCTATCACCAACGGCAACCTCACCCTAGAAGAATGTAAGATTCACGCCACGGGACTGGCTAATGTTTACATTGAAGGCAAAAACACCAATGTTACTCTACGCCGATGTGAAATGACTGGAGACCCCCAATATGGGGTTTGGATGACCCAATATAGCCGCTCTAGCTTAGAATTTTGCCAGATTTCCGGCCAGAGGATTGGCATTAAAATCGATCGCCATGCTGAAGCGAATTTAGAACATTGCCAGATTTCCCAAATGAGTCGGGAGGGCATTTTGGTATCTGAAGGAGGTCAGGGTAGCGCTTCTTTCTGCGAGATTTTCCAAAATGGCGGCCGAGGTGTACAAATCAACAAACAGAGTAATCTGAGTTTGAAACACTGTCGGTTATATGGCAACCAAAAACAAGGCATTCATGTGGCTTCTAATGGTGCAGGGCCGATAGAACAGTGCGATCTGCGGGGGAATGAAGGGGGCCCCTGGTGGATTGCTCCCCGGTGCGCGATCGCTCGTCGCGGTAATATTGAAAGCTAGAGCAAACTGGCGATTAGGGGAAAGCGTAGTTTAAGATATTCACAGAAATTCCATCAGTTGACTTGATGTTTCATGCTTAACTCTTTAGCTACTTCAGGTAGCGGTATTCGTTTCGTCTTTAGCCTGTTCATGGCGATCGGTCTTCAGACCGCAGCTCAAGCCCAATCCGACATTTATAATCCCAAGCCATTACCTACGAGCAATGAAATTACTGATACCCTCTCCCAAAAAGATATTCCTACGGGTCAAGGAGGGTTTGCACGGGATTATATCGTTCAGTTAAATGAAGGCGATAATGTAGTTATTGATCTCTATTCCGATCAGTTTGATACCATTGTTACCCTACTGGCCAATGATGGGACTACAGTTGCTGAAAATGATGATGGCCCCGATGGCAGTACCAATTCCTTGCTGTTTGCCCGGATTACCAAGGCCGGTAGCTATGTTGTCCGGGTGCGTGCTTTTGGAGAAACGGCTGGAGGAGAGTTTAACTTGAAGTTGACTCGCTTACGCCCAATTTAAACCAGTGGGGGAAGGCGATCGCCTTTCCCATCAAAATTCCCTCTCCAGGGGATTGACAATCGAAAGATTTTCGTGTTACGTTAGTTAAGCATTGAAAATAAGCCGGGATAGCTCAGTCGGTAGAGCAGAGGACTGAAAATCCTCGTGTCGGCGGTTCAAGTCCGCCTCCTGGCATCATAGAAAAGTCTTTTGTTTCAAGACTTTCATCCCCGACACGAGGATTTACGTCCTCTGTCCCTGCCTAAAATCTGCCTAAATCCACCATAACACCCCCCATAATGGATAGGTTTCAATGGGCTAAAAATGGGCAATTCTCTTGCCCATTTGTCGGGTTAGCTACAGCAGCCACTATTGGCGTGCTTAAATAACTTTTGCT
>NZ_JAQOSP010000148.1 GCF_030068475.1 Roseofilum acuticapitatum BLCC-M154
ATCAAAGAATTCGAGGAGTGCGGGCATCTTGCCCGCTTCTTAACAAATTTTCATGTCCGCTTGCGGAAAATCCCCCTTAAAAAGGGGGACTTTCCTATTCCCCCCTTTTTAAGGGGGGCAAGGGGGGATCTTTTCCTACTGCCCACCCTACGATAAAATCGATGACAGAAACCAGAGAAATCATGACTCAAACGCCTATACGAGACCAAAAGACCGGTTTAATCTTAATTGCGCCTGCCCTGATCATCCTGGGGTTAGTGTTCATTTATCCCATTGTCCGCGCCTTTTGGTTAAGTCTGTATACGGAAAATTTAGGCACTCAGCTTGAAGCCGTTTTTTCCGGTTTCGCTAACTATCAAAGGCTTTGGGGCGATGGGCGGTTTTGGCAGAGCCTGGGCAATACGACGATTTTTACGACTGTATCCATTGTACTCGAAGTCGCGTTAGGGATGGCGATCGCCTTAATCCTCAATCAAGCCTTTTTTGGTCGGGGATTTGTGCGTACCCTCACCCTGATTCCCTGGTCTCTTCCTACGGCAGTCATGGGGTTAGCTTGGGCATGGATTTTTAACGATCAATATGGAGTCGTTAACGATTTACTCACCCGTTTAGGCTTAATTGAAACCTCCATTACTTGGCTCGGCGATCCCACCCGCGCTATGATTGCCATGATTATCGCCGATGTTTGGAAAACCACCCCTTTTATCGCCATCATTTTATTAGCTGGTTTGCAATCCATTTCAGCCGATTTATATGAAGCCCATGCGATAGATGGAGCCACCCCTTGGCAGAGTTTTTGGCAGATCACAGTCCCCCTAATTACCCCCCAACTGATTATCGCCCTCCTGTTTCGATTTGCCCAAGCTTTTGGTATCTTTGATTTAGTCCAAGTCATGACTGGGGGAGGGCCAGCCGGAGCGACAGAAACCGTCTCTATTTATATCTATGCTACGGTGCGCCGCTATCTCGATTTTGGCTATGGTGCAGCGTTGGTTGTGGTCACGTTTTTGTTGCTCATTTTAGCCGTAGCAGTTGCCGCTTTGTTGCTCACTAAGTTTCGCACTCCAGTTAGCTCAGATAAAATATAGCCTTTCTCAACTTCCTCCCCTTTTAAGCTTATCTTGTAGGGGTTTTAATTCAGAGAGTAGAGCCGAGCTTAACAAAGAAATATCTGTCCATGGCAGTAGCAAGGACTTTGACCCCAGGGTAAGGTGGCTTGGTGGAAGGGGCTAAATTGTCCTTGGGTTATAAATTACGTCATTTCTACTTTAATTGAATCTACCTAGAGTAAGCGGATATGAGCTGGTCTTTTCTATTTTACCTCCTGGTTGCCTCAAACGGTCTACTCCTGAGCGCCTCACCAAAAGGGTCTATCATGGACAAAACCCTCTTGATTTGAGGGAAGTCTCACCTGATTTACTCTGCTTCCCCCTAGCCCACAAGCCCGATTCGACAGGGTTTCGCAGAAACCCCTACAAGACGAGTACAGGAGAAGGGGTTGGGGGATGAGGGCTAATGATTTACTCGCTCAGGATTTGGGGAACTTTGAAAAAGTCTCCATCGCGATCGGGGGCATTGTCTAAAAGGGCTTCCCGAAACTCGTCCGGAGTCAGTAAATCTTCGCGGGTGATGTTACTTAATTCGATCGCCCGCGTGGTGGGGGGAACCCCTTCGGTATCTAGCTCATTGAGCTGTTCTACATATTCGAGAATCTGGCTCAGTTCGCCACTTAATTGGGCTTCTTCTTCGGGGGTGAGGGCTAAACGGGCCAGATGGGCAACTTTATGAACTTGTTCTTGGTCGAGCATAGGGATTATGGAAGACTACAGCAAAAAAGTGTACTTAGAAAAAGACTTCGCCTTGCGATCGCCCGGTATTTTTCAACCAGTTTTGGGCTTCAATATAGTTATTGGGAGCCATTTTGATCGCCCGATTCCAATAATCAGCAGCGATATCAAACAACTCTTCAGCCGTTTCATTATCACCGGCTGCTTTAGTCTGTTCGCCCTTATAGTGATAGATGACGGCAATATTATTCAAGGCTTGGGGCATTTTATCATTCAGCTCCAAGGCTTGCTCATAATAGTCGATCGCCTTATCATGCTCCCCATTACTGGCATGAATCAAGCCTACATTGTACAAAATATAGCTGCGATCGTTAGGATCTTCCTCTAACTCCAAAGCTTCATAATAATTATCCAAAGCTTCCGCATACTCACCATCGGCTTGGGCTGACATCCCATCCCGATAATAAGCAAAGGCCGTTTTCGACTTATTGCTGGTGGGCAGAATCTTCAGAATAATGTCTGCCATTACCGTAAAGCTCTTATCAATAAAGTTATCGTTGCGCTGAGTTCTGGGCATAACCGTTTAGATTAAAGGGTTTCGACTTCCCATTGTAACAAGGATGGACAATTAAACCCCTACTGGCTTTTTTTAACTCCAGTCTATTCCCAAGGAATGGGAGATCCGGAAATTGCAACTGGTTTATTCGGTTCTACTCCTAGTCAAGGAACTCAAAATATCGATACCCTCACAGATAAGATCTGTCAGCATTTACAGAGATTGGGGAAAGGGTTATGTTTAAGTGGATGATGCCAACCTTAAGTGAGATATTAGCCAAATCGGAATCGATCGCGATCGCCAATAACCAGCATAAAGCAGAACGATCTTGGTGTGGGGCGATCGCCGCCTTAAACGATTTACTCGCTCAAGACCTAGCTCCTGAAGGCCTGATCCTCTCCGGTTCTCCCATATTGGCACATCCCCAGCCCCAGATCGCCTCTTGGCTATTTTCACCGCTTCCAGAAGCACACGCTTCCTTATTCCAGCTCCCTCCTGCTGCCTCCTTACCCCTCTCTTCCGTTTGCCTCTCCCAAGATGGCGATCCCTTCTCATCAGATGAGCGCTGTTGTCCCCTCACTCCCACTACCCTCTTGCTGCCCCAAGATCCCCTCCACCATGAACAATTTGCCCTCGTCTTAACCCCTTCATTTAGTTTAGTGATGGCTATTGCCCCCCAGAAGACTGGAGAACTAGGGTTTCAGTTTTCCTTTGATCCCGAACAGGTGGAAATGGCCTGGGCTGCATTGCGATCGCGAGTTTGCTTAACCGGCACTCCCGATCAAGTCGAACATCTGGATCTCCTGTATCATCAGTTTCCCCCCGTTGCTCCGGGATATCAAACGGTGATGGCATTTAGTCAGTTGATGGTTCATTATCTCCCTGAACCGGCGGTATCCCCTGTCGATCCATCCCCTGAAAAGGAAAAAAAGAATACGATTTCATCTCCTGTAACCCCTAGTCCTCAACCGGATCTCGAACTCCTTCAGGCGATCGCCCATGAAGTGAAAACCCCCCTAGCCACCATTCGCACCTATACTCGGCTCTTACTCAAACGCTCTAATTTGCCCCCCGAAGTCCTCAAGCGTCTGCAAACCATTGACCGGGAATGTACGGAACAAATCGATCGCTTTAATCTCATCTTCCGAGCCGTGGAACTGGAAACCATGCCAACCCAATCTAAATCCACCCATCTCACCTCAACGTCTTTGTCCCAAGTCTTTCAAGAGAGTATTCCTCGGTGGCAAAAACAAGCCAGTCGTCGGAATGTGACCTTGGATGTGATTTTACCCCAACATACGCCTACGGTCGTCAGCGACCCCAATCTTTTGGATCAGGTGTTAACCAATGTGATTCAAAATTTTACTTCAACCGTACCGACTGGTTCCCATGTACAAGTGGAAGTCACCCCCGCAGGCAGTCAACTGAAACTGCAATTAATTTCAGAAACGGCTCAAGCTTGCTCTAATTTATCTCCCTTTAAGGCTTTGGGTCAGGTTTTGATGTTTCAACCAGAAACTGGGAACTTGAGCCTTAATTTGAGTGTAACTAAGAATTTGTTTGAGGCGATCGGCGGAAAATTGCTGATTCGCCAAAGACCTAAGCAAGGCAATGTGATGACGATTTTCTTACCCATTCGGTGAAATTTACCGGTATCCTAGATCCAGAGTAATTCTACTGTACATTCTGCTTCTACCCTTGACCCATGAACAACCCCCTTAAACACTGTAGCCTTTTCCTCGTTGGCATGATGGGGGTTGGTAAAACTACAGTGGGTCAGGAGTTAGCCCAACGGCTCAATTATCGCTTTTTTGATACCGATACCTTGATTGAACGAGTGGCAGGGATGGATATTCCCCAATTGTTTGCCACTCAGGGAGAAGAAACATTTCGGCAACTGGAAACCCAGATCCTGTCCCAATTATCGGCTCAGTTGCGCTCTGTGATTTCGACTGGTGGGGGTATCGTGCTGAAACCGGAAAATTGGGGCTATATGCGCCATGGGATTGTGGTTTGGCTTGATGTGCCGCCAGAAGTCCTCTACGATCGCCTCAAAACCGATGACACGCGACCCCTCTTAAAAACGGAAAATCCCCTAGAAACTCTACAAACATTGTGCGATCGCCGTCAACATCTCTATGCACAAGCCGATCTACAGGTGAATCTCACCGGTGCTGAGTCCCCCGAACAAGTGGCTGACAGGGTGCTTACCCAACTGCCTCGGATTTTGAAGACCGATTCTGTTCAGAATTAACAGTTGAGCGACTATGACCCTTGAGACCCAAGAATATGACCAAAAATCCCTCAAATTCTTGAGCAAAAACCCCGACTGGCAAGAACTAGCCAAAGACTGCGTATGCTTTGCCAATGCCAGAGGTGGTGCGATCCGGATCGGCATTGAAGACGGTGAAACCCAACCCCCCGACGGGCAAACCATCTCCTCCCACTGGATCGAAAAAATTAGCAAGCGCATCAACGAACTCACCCTCAACGTCACCCTCGCCCCCCGGATCGAAACTGCCCCCAATGGTGGCCAATATCTGCACATCACCATTTCCCGCTCCCCTAACGTCGCCTCCACCAGCGATGGCCGCTATTACCTGCGGGTTGCCGATACCTGTAAACCCGTCCTGGGTGATGATATCCTGCGGTTGATCAACGAACGCCCCACCGCCCCTTGGGAAACCCTCACCACCCAGCAAGTACCCCGCGATCGCATCGACCCCGCCAAACTCCAAGCCTTCTGTCACGGTATCCGTAGCTCCGATCGCGTCAAACCCTCGGTCAAAGAAAAAACTGATACCGAACTCCTGGATCACTACTTCCTCGCCCAAGACGACTGGCTCACTAACCTCGGTATTCTTTGTATCGGTCAACGGGGCGATCGCGCCCGCTTAGGCACAGCTCCCGTAGTACAATTCCTCAAATACGACCAACAGGAGCAAAAGGTGAATAAGCTCCTGTGGGATGACTTTTCCCTCTCCCCCATTGAACTCGTCGAAGCCGTCTGGACAGCAATTCCCGACTTCCGCGAACGCTACGAACTCCCCGACGGTTTATTTCGCCAAACCCTCCCCCTCTACGATGAAGCCGTTGTGCGGGAACTGTTAGTAAATGCATTGGTTCACCGTCCTTACACCCAACGGGGTGATATCTTTCTTAACCTCTTTCCCGATCGCCTACAAATCGTTAATCCCGGCCCCCTGCCCCTCGGTGTCACTCCCCAAAACGTCCTCCACACCACCGTTCGCCGTAACGAAAACCTCGCCCGTATGTTCCACGACCTCAAACTGATGGAACGGGAAGGTAGCGGCTTCGACAAAATCTATGAAATCCTGCTCTCCCAAGGGCGCAAGCTACCCGTACTCCAAGAAGGCAGCGATCGCGTATCCGTCACCATTTATCGACAAATCTTGAAACAAGAGGTAATTAATTTACTGGCGATTGGCGATCGGCAATACCAACTCACCCAACGGGAAAAAATCACCCTAGGACTGCTGGCCCAACAGGAAAGTCTCAGCACCCGCGAACTCTCCCAGCAACTTTCTCTCTCAGAAGGACAGCCTCTAACTTCCTGGCTCGGTCGGTTGTTAGAGTTCAACTTAATCAAACAAACTGGACAAACGAAAGGGACTCGTTACTCTGTCGATCCTAACTTACTGCGATCTGCTCAAGTCTATCTCAGGACAACGTTGCAAAGAATCGAGCCTCACCGCCTCAAAGCTCTGATTTTAGAGGATTTACGTCATTATCCAGGCTCTAGTAGTAGGGAGATCCATCGCCGAATTGCGCCGGAAGTTGAATATATGAAGCTCTATCGCACGATTGCTGAACTGGTCAAGGCGCAGCGAATTCGCTATGAGGGACAGAATCGGTGGCGGCGTTATTGGCTCAATGAGCGATCGCCTTGATCGAGGGAAAAGGCGAGTCTCTCTTTCAAAATGAAAGAGAGAGTGTAAGACGGATGTCTTCACTGAGGATAAAACCCTTATCCCATAACGATTTCTCTCTTTCATAGTGTAAGAGACAACTGTCTCTATCTTCAGATTTGCTATATCGTTTAAGCTAGAAATATTGAAGGGAGTCCTCAATAGCAAGAAGTACGAGGAAATTGCTAAAAAGTATCAATGCAGCACCGGTCATGCCAAAGATAAGGCATACGAACTCTGGCAAATTTTATCGGATATTTTAGGAGAAGAATTAAACAAGTCTAATTTTTGCGCCACGATAGCACGTTTAGGATTCTCTAATTCTCAACACCAGATTATCGGTAATCCAGTTCAGATTGGAAACCTCAATCTTTGCCCCAATCCCGAAGCTACAGAATTAGAAAACTGGGATGTCGTCAATACCGAATCAACTCTACAAAACCAAAGACCGACCAACACAACAGTCGAGAATGTATTGCATCTAACTAAATCAAATACTGTCTCTAAATTAAGCCAACTCGGTTTAACTGCCCAACAAATTGCCGAAGTCCTCGACTTACCGTTGGATGAAGTCACCGAAGCGATGGAATAGACTGGTTGGGCAGCAGACTGTATTAGCAAAGCCAATTTATTGAGGAGATATCTTCAATTAGCTGCTTGTTGTTGCTGTATCATTACTATATTGTTAGCCGATTCACAATTACAGCGCTTTGGCTGTATTGATGGACAGTAGGTTTTGATCCCCCTAAATCCCCCTTAAAAAAGGGGGACTTTGACTGCCCCCTTTTTTAAGGGGGGTTGGGGGGATAGAGATGTCCCTCGAAAAAGCGTAAAGTGCTGTAACAGTTGAGCCACTCGGCTTTCATCCACAATCAGACCTTTGTTACATCAAGGAATCGATTTATGTCCACAGAAGCAACTGCCCACCTCGATGAACCCACCCGCGTTCGCGTCCTAAGTGAAGCCCTCCCCTATATCCAGAAATTTGCCGGCCGCACGGTCGTGATTAAATACGGGGGAGCTGCCATGAAAGATAGCGCCCTTAAAGATAAAGTGATGCGCGATGTCGTCTTTCTCTCCTGTGTCGGGGTGCGTCCCGTGCTAGTCCATGGGGGAGGGCCAGAAATTAATACCTGGTTGGGCAAATTAGGTATCGAACCCCAATTTAAGAACGGCCTGCGGGTCACTGATGCACCGACCATGGATGTGGTGGAAATGGTGTTAGTGGGGCGGGTGAATAAGGAAATTGTCTCTTTAATTAGCCAAGCTGGGGGTCAGGCGATCGGTTTATGCGGTAAAGATGGTAACTTGATTACCGCTCGTCCCCAAGGTCAAGAAGGGATTGGATTTGTGGGAGAAGTGAGCAGCATCAACACAAAAGTGCTAAAACCCCTGCTAGAAAATGGTTATATTCCCGTCATTTCTAGTGTGGCGGCAGATAGCCAAGGACAAGCCTATAACATTAATGCCGATACTGTAGCCGGGGAGTTGGCCGCCTCTTTATCGGCAGAAAAACTGATTTTGTTAACCGATACAGCCGGTATTTTGAGAGACTATAAAGACCCCTCCACCCTGATCGAGCGCCTGGATATTCAGGAAGCTCGCCGCCTAATTGAGGTGGGAATTGTGGCGGGTGGGATGATTCCTAAAGTTCAATGTTGTGTCCGTAGTTTGGCTCAAGGGGTAAAAGCGACCCATATTGTAGATGGCCGAGTTCCTCATTCCTTGCTGTTGGAGGTGCTAACAGATACGGGAATTGGGTCGATGATTTTGGCTTAGGGAGGGAGAATGGAAACGTTAGAAAGAGGCAAACAAGCTTTTGAGCGGGGGGACTATCGGGAGGCGATCGCCGCTTTAGAAGCCGCCAAAAGCCAAGTCGCCAAATCTTCACCCCTCGGAGGTGAAGTGCAGATTTGGTTAGTCACCGCCTATGAAGCTGTCGGAGAGCGTACCGAAGCCTTATCCTTATGTGAGACCCTAGAACATCATCCCGACTGGCATACCCGCAAACAAGCGCGGCGCTTATTGGAGATTTTGAAGGCTCCCCAGCTCATGCGCCGTTCGGAATGGAATACCACGATTCCCGATCTATCGGCTATGGATGAGAGCGATCGCCTTTATCGTCGAGGAACGGGAGTCACTCAGGTAAAGCCTCCCAAGCCCAAAGAGGAGCTAGAACCGGTGGATCTCTCTTCAGTGGAAACAGAGGATAATCGCTTTCTGTGGGTGGCTTTAGTTGCGGCGATCGCCTTCATGATTGGGGGATGGATTGGCTTAGGATAGGGGGATAATGGGAAAAGTGCCAACACAAGATAGAGCAAATCATGGGAAAACATCGATCGATTGTGCGGATTTTCTGGCCGTTATATTTAATAGTGGCGATCGCCCTCACCGGGTGCGTTAAGTACGATGTGGGGGTAAACTTTCAAAGCCAAACCTACGGAGAAATGGTGCAACGGGTGCAAATCTCCGATCGCCTGCACGATTTCAGTCAAGTCGTCGCCGAACAATGGTTAGAAAGCTTGCAAGAGCGCACCCGGAAATTGCGAGGCAAAACCCAACGCATTTCCGACCGGGAACTGCTCGTCACCATCCCCTTTTACAATGGCGCAGACCTAGCCTCGAAATTTAACGAGTTTTTTAACCCCACTAATCCCCAAACCCAACCAGAAGATGAGACTCTACCCCAACTGACCTCAGAATTGAGTCTTGCCCAAAATAACTTTTGGGTCGCCATTCGCAACCATCTAGAAATGGAAGTAGACTTGCGATCGCTCGCCGTCCTATCCTCAGAAGGTAACGTTCTCGTCAGTCCCGGTTCCCTCTTCGACCTAGAATTTGCCCTCACCACCCCTTGGAGCGCTAAACCCATCACCGAAGCCGAAAACAGTCTCACCCCCATCTCAGACCCCGAAAAGCATCAACTCATTTGGACACTCCAAGCCGGAGAAATCAATCACCTAGAAGTCATTTTTTGGGTTCCCAGTCCCATCGGCATCGGAGCATTAATCATCCTAGCCGCCGTTTTTGGCGGCATCACCCTAAAAGATTGGTTCCCTCAGAAAGGGTAATGGGGAGATAGGGAGATGGGGAGATGGGGAGATGGGGAGATGGGGAGATGGGGAGATGGGGAGGATAACCTATTACCTATTACCTATTACCTATTACCTTTTGCCTCTTGCCTATTCCCCATTCCCTACTCCCTATTCCCCATTCCCTACTCCCTATTCCCTATTCCCCATTCCCCATTCCCCATTCCCTGTACACTATCATTTTGTGGAGATTTTCATGGAAGCCTTAAAAGGAAGAAACCTATTAAGCGTTGCTGACTTAACCGTTGCCGAACTGCACGAACTCTTAACCTTTGCCGCTCAACTCAAATCCGGAGAAATCAGTTGGACTTGTCGTAAAATTCTCGGACTCCTATTCACCAAAGCCTCAACCCGTACCCGCGTCAGCTTCACCGTCGCCATGTATCAACTCGGCGGTCAAGTCATTGACATGAATCCCAGCGTTACCCAAGTCAGTCGCGGCGAACCCGTCGCTGATACAGCCAGAGTTTTAGGGCGTTATTTAGACATTCTCGCCATTCGCACCTTTGCACAACAAGAATTAGAAGACTATGCAAAAGATGCCGGAATTCCCATTATCAATGCCCTCACCGACTTAGAACATCCTTGCCAAATCTTCGCCGACTTACTCACCATTCAAGAATGTTTTGGAACTTGCGAAGGCAAAACCCTATCCTATTTTGGCGATGGCAATAATGTCGCCCATTCCCTCTTACTCGGTTGCGCCATGATGGGCATGAATATCCGCATTGCCGTACCCAATGCCGACTATGAACCCAACCCAGAAATTGTCGCTCAAGCCAAAGAATTTGCCGGTGACAAAACCGAAGTCATCATTACCCACAATGCCCAAGAAGCCGCCCAAGGATGCCATGCTTTATATACCGATGTTTGGGCAAGTATGGGACAAGAAAAAGAAGCCAGAGAACGTATCCCCTTATTCAAGCCCTATCAGGTCAATTCGGAGCTATTAAAATTAGCCGATCCTGAAGCGATTGTACTTCATTGTTTACCCGCCCATCGCGGTGAAGAAATTACCGATGAAGTAATGGAATGTTCCCAATCTCGTCTATGGGATCAAGCCGAAAATCGGATGCACGCCCAAAAAGCCCTCCTAGCCAGTATCCTTGGTAATGATGAATAGCTAAATCTTGCCCCGATCCTAAAATAGTCCAGTAGTGCCGTGACCGTGCTAATTTGGTGCTTTAGGAATGCGAGCATCTTGCTCGCTAGGGCACACAACAGCGAGCAAGATGCTCGCACTCCTTTATTGCCTCATTTTAGTATTGTTAATTGTTAATTGAAATGTCTAATCCAGAACAACTTAACCTATTTGATAACTCAAGTATTGCCAGCAATTCTGGGTTTTCTTCCCTAGAATCCATTCCCAAAGATAGTAAAATTCCCATTCCCCCAGGAACCTATCCAACCCTAGATGCACTCACACAGCATTGCCAACAGTGTCAGCGTTGCGAATTAGGACAAAACCGCACCCATGCTGTTATTCACAGGGGAAATCCTCAAGCACCTTTAATGATTGTCGGAGAAGCTCCTGGACAAAATGAAGACGAGCAAGGCTTACCTTTTGTGGGCAAATCGGGTCAGTTATTAGACAAAATTTTGGCTTCAGTAAACTTAGATAGTCAACGCGATATTTATATTTGCAATATGAATAAATGTCGTCCTCCAGGAAATCGTAAACCCACCGCACCAGAAATGGATGCTTGTAAACCTTATTTGTTAGAACAAATCCGCCTAGTCAATCCCAAAATCATTTTATTAACCGGTGCAACTGCTGTTCAGGGTATCCTCGGAGAGAAACGAGGAATTAGCAAAATTCGCGGTCAGTGGTTTGACTGGCAAGAACGGTTTTGTATGCCCATTTTTCACCCGGCTTATTTACTACGAAATCCTTCCCGCGAACCGGGAAAACCCAAGTGGTTAATGTGGCAGGATATTCAAGAAGTAAAGCGCAAGTTAGATGAGATAGAGAGGGTTTGAGCCTCAAAAGAGTTCATGATATGACCCATTATTGAGGAAGTGCAAATCCTCGCAGGGTTTTTATATCAATTTCATCAATAAAAGTGAGGAAAGGCGAATTCCGAGCGGCCTTCTCAAATCAAGATCTTAATTTCCCTCTCGATCTCTTTAGTTTCGCGGATGAAAAACAGGACAGAACCGCCGCTCAACATCAACTATAGTTTGGAAAGTCCGTGTAACCTTCTTTGTCAAACGAAAACCAAATGTTTATATTGGCTTCGGGATTCAGGGGCCAACTATTAGCAAAACGCTCTACTAAATCAGGATTGCTAATAAAGGGTCGCCCAAAAGCAATTAAATCGGCATGTCCCTCTTTAATGGCAACTTCAGCAGTGTCTTGAGTATACCCACAATTTCCGATCAGTGGTGCTGTAAATACTGCTCGAAATTCTGCCAACGTCATCGGTTCTCCTAATTCGTGAAAACCAAAGGCTAAACCATCCATTACATGGAGGTAAGCTAATTGGTAATGATTCAACTGGTGAGCGATGTAAAGAAAGGTTTCTCGAAAGTCTGGCGACCCCATATCATTAAAATTGCCATTGGGGGCTAGTCTGACCCCTACTCGATCTGCCGACCAAACGGTGAGAACGGATTCAACAATTTCTTGGAGAAAGCGATATCGGTTTTCCAAACTCCCACCATAACGATCAGTCCGATGGTTAGTTTTAGATTGCAGAAATTGGTCGATTAAATAGCCATTGGCAGCGTGAATTTCTACCCCATCAAATCCAGCATCTTTAGCACGTTCTGCTGCTCGACGATAGTCTTCTACAATTTTGGGGATTTCCTCTGTTTCTAAAGCGCGAGGGGTTTCGTAAGGTTGTTTGCCAATTGGAGTATGAACGTACTCTCCATTGAGTTTAATGGCTGAAGGGGCAACGGGTAATTGACCGTTTTCCTGAAAACTACTATGGGAGGCTCGTCCGCAATGCCAAAGTTGTAGAAAAATGAGTCCTCCTTGAGCATGAATGGCATCAACAACTTGTTTCCAGCCTTCCATTTGTTCCTCTGAGTAAATCCCAGGTGAATTTACCCATCCATTGGCTTGTTGCGAAATAACTGTTGCCTCGGTTATAATTAAACCCGCAGAGGCCCGTTGAGCATAATATTCAGCCATCAAAGTGTTGGGAATCCGTTCTGAACCTGCACGGCCGCGAGTCATGGGGGCCAGGATTACGCGATTTTTTAGGGGCAATCCTCGTAAGCTAAAAGGGCTGAGTAATGTTGGTGACACTGTTGCAGTCATCTATTTTTGCCTCCCAAATGAATGTTTAAAACCCAGGATTGGTCTGTAATTCTGATTGCGATTGTAACATCAAATAGCGGTTAGCATTCTTACCGTTCCCTATCTTATAATCCCCTGAGAGTTTTCAGTTCGGTGTAGGCTTGCTGGAAGTCGTCGCGGGTAATATAGAGTTCGCTTACGGGTTGGTTGAGGGTGCGGAAACGGCGGATGGCTTGCAAGGCTGCTTGGTTACTTAGAAGGGCCAGATCTGCGCCGCTCCATTCTTGGGTGAGTTGGGCGTAGTGGGAGAGGTCAACATCGGAAAGGGGACGGTCTTGGTTGTGGACTTGGAGGATGGCGAGGCGACTGGGGGTGTCGGGGAGGTCGATTTTGAGTTGCAGGTCGAGACGGCCGGAACGGAGGAGGGCGGGATCGATCGCCTCTGGACGGTTGGTCGCAGCAATCAGAATCAGGTTTTTGGTGGCCGATAAGCCGTCAATTTCGGTCAGCAGTTGCCCCACGACGCGATCGCCGACTCCAGAATCGCCGCTATACTGACCTCTGGCGGGCGCTAGGGTATCAATTTCATCGATGAAAATGACGCAGGGAGAGGCTTGTCTGGCTTTGGCAAACAGTTCGCGCACGGCTTGTTCTGAGGCTCCTACCCAACGACTGAGCAGCTCTGGCCCGGAAATGGCGATAAAGTTGGCTTGGGCTTGGGAGGCGATCGCCTTAGCCAGCAGGGTTTTACCGGTTCCGGGTTCTCCCATCAGTAAGATGCCTTTGGGCGCTTTGGCTTGCGTTTTTTGATACAGTTCCGGATAGAGCAGTTGCCCTTCAACAGACTCTTGCAAGAGCTGTTTAATCTCGTCTAAGCCGCCAATATCCTGCCAAGCGACTTGGGGAGACTCCACTTCTACAGAGCGCAATACGGCGGGTTTAATGGCGCTTAAGGCTTGGTCAAAATCATCGCTATTAATGGTTAAGGGGGCGGTGGGTTGGGTGTCTGGGGTGGGCACTTGGCGACGTAGAGCTTGATGGGCTGCTTTTTGACAGAGGGCTTTTAAGTCTGCACCGACAAAGCCGACAGAGCGGGCGGCGATCGCCTCTAAATCGACGCTAGACTCTAAGGGCATCCCTTGGCTGAGAATCTGGAGAATCTGCACCCGCTCCTCACTTCGGGGGACTCGAAAGACAATTTCGCGATCGAATCTTCCCGGCCGTCGCAAGGCGGGATCGAGCCGGTTGGGCAGGTTAGTGGCGGCTAAAACGACCACCGAATCACTCACCGCAAAGCCATCCATCAACCCCAAGAGTTGACCAACCACCCGCTTTTCTACTTCTCCTTCCACTTGGGAGCGATCGGGCGCTAAACTATCAATTTCATCAATAAAAATTAAACAAGGTGCATTCCGAGCCGCCTTGTCAAATAACTCCCTTAATCGAGCTTCCGATTCCCCATAATATTTACCCATAATTTCCGGCCCTGTAATGGCGATATAATTCACCCCTAATTCGGCAGCCAGACAGCGAGCAATCAGAGTTTTTCCCGTACCAGGGGGCCCCACTAATAACACTCCCCGCGTCGGTTCTAGACCCAATTGCGCCAGTAATTCAGGACGTTTTAAGGGCAATTCTACCAGTTCCCGCAATTCCTGTTTCACTTCCTCTAAACCGCCAATTTGGTTTAAGGATAAGTTGCCAGAACTTGGGGATGTTTCCTGATTGCCTTCAGTTCCCAATGGTGGGGGCGTAATGATTACATCTGGTGAGGGTTGACTTGGATTACGCTTGGGCATATTTCCTCTTTGGGGAATATTGCTCAAGGATCGAAATTGAATATCGGTTTTGAGTTCTCCTTTTTCTGCTTTTTCTTCTAGCCGTTTAGCCAGTTCTAATAAATCTTCAAATCCTTTAAATAAATCATTCATAGTCAAAAAAAGATTAGAGCATTAACCAACCCAGAATTTCCGAGACACTCAATTGTAGCTCAATATCCTCTAAAATCGGCAGTTGTGCATCAGTTGTAAATAAGTCAATGCGTTGATGCTCTCCAATCACCCAAATACTTTCTTCTGCGGGATTAATTAACCATCCCAAACTTGTGCCCGCTTGGGAACAATGCAAGAGTTTATCTAAAACTTGAGAGTTACTTTGATTTGGCGATAAAATTTCAATGGCCCAATCCGGGTAGAGTTCAAAATGATTGGCAATTTTCCCGGTATCCGTTCGGGGGATTCTGTCCCAGCGAAAAACGGCAATATCGGGAACCAGGGAACGACCCCCAAATGTACAGCGCAGTTCGGGGAAGGCACAAGCAATTTTAGCCGTTTCGGCAACTGTATTGATTGCCAAACAGAGTTTGTATTGTAAACGACTATGTTCACCTTGGGGCATGGGCTTTTCCACAATAGTTCCATTAATATATTCTAGAGCGGGTTTGCTTTCTGGATGCTCTAGAAATTCTGCTAAGGTTAGAGAGCGAGTCAGGGTTTGAGTCATTGGGGATGAGAAGATGAATGGGCCTTCTATAAATTGTCATATCGTGAGTTTTATGAGGCAGTTTTGAGTTGATAAATAATAGGTCGATAGGTGGGTTGAGGAACGGGTTTGCTTTGCGATCGCGCTGTGTCTAGCCATGCCTGTTTAGCGATTTCTAATTCCTGGAGGGCTTCAGTTGGGGTTGCACCAAAGGCAGAACAAAATTGCAAATCGGGGATATCAGCAATGTATCCTTCATCATCTTCGCTGTAGAAAATATTGATATGATAATCTTTCATACATCCTCCTCTAAACTTAAGTTGTAGATTTCGACTAAGGTTAAAAATTGCCGGACTTGATAGGGTTTGGCACCTCCTTAGGATATATTATACTAATTTGAAGTTCACTTATTAGGCGTTTGGTATCTAGGTCGATGAAGCTCAGAATAAGACTGGGGCGCAGATGAAGATGGTGTTAACTCGATTGGAATTGCGATCGCTATGAAACGGCTCTTTAGGGGGATCGTGATCGCCCTGTGTCTGTGGGTGGCGATCGCCACTCCGGTTTGGGCTGGCCCATTGGGCGATCGCCTCCAGCAGTTTCCCCAGTGGGACAGTAAACCTCCCGTGGTGGCGGCTACAGGGGATTTAGTCTATCCCGACTGGATGGAAGGCACTTGGCGAGTCACCAGTACCTTAGAAGAAATGGTAGCTCCCTTAGCGCCGGATTTGGTCACTCCTGGTTTTGAAGGCAATCGACAATATTTACATCAACCCATAGACTTTGAAGTGCGCTTTCAACCCGCGAGTGAGTGGGTATTGCCGTTCCAGGGTGAGGGTTGGTCTTGGGGAAACGCTTTGGATCAGATTTTTAACCCCATTGTGGCGGATCGGGAGTTTAATGGCTCCCATATTGCCAGTGCTTATTTAGGGGAGGGGGTGTTGCGATCGGTTAAAGTCGATCCAGACAATCCCAATCGGCAGATTATTCGCTTGAATTCCGATCGCCAACTGATCTCCATTGTCACCGGACGAGAGACGGAAACCCCCAGTGAGGATGAGTTTATCAGTACAGAAGTCGCTCAACAGGTGTTTCGCAGTCAAGGGCAGATTTATCTCAATGAGGTGGAAACCACGACGGCTTACCATCGTTTGACCGAGACTGGGGAAATTGAAGCCGAGCAAATTACTGCTATTTATCTGTCTCCCCAAGATCCGGACTATTTCCGCGCCCTCTCTACACCGGTGGGGTTATACCGGTATCAGTTGCGGTTGTTCCCTGTGGAGGAGTGAGAGGTTTTCCAAATGCGATCGCCGCATTCATACCCCCAAAGGCAAAACTATTACTGATTGCATACTCAATTTTTGCCGGTATAGAAGCCTCGGTAACCCACCTTAAATCCGGGTCAATGGGATGAATGAGATTGTCGGTTCCATGGCAGCGCTGTGCTTTCAGTTGCAGCAAAGTGGCGATCGCCTCCACCACCCCTGCACCGGTTAAACAATGTCCGGTTAACGATTTGGTGGAATTAACTAAACAGTGGGATAACCCCACACCTTTCAATGCTGCTGCCTCTGTTCGATCGCCAAGGGGAGAGCTAGTTCCATGGGTATTTACATAATCGATCTGTTCGGGTTGCAAATTCGACATTTTTAACGCTGTCTGCATCGCCTGTTCTTCTCCTGCTTGCGAAGGCTCAGGAGAACGATTGCCATCTAAGGCTAATCCCCATCCTAGGAGGGTTCCATGGATATCAACCTCCCTGAGATTGGCTCGCTCTAGGACTAAAACTCCGCAACCTTCTCCATAAATAAAACCATCATGATCTCGGTCAAAAGGGCGACAAGCTAAATCGGGCCGATCCTTAAAGCGATCGCTGCCCATCGCTCCCAAATTTCTCAACCCCTGACATTCCCAAGCAGAACAATCAAACAGCGCTCCCACGGCAATACTGACATCCGCTTCCCCCGTGAGAATCTGACGCGCTGCATGGATAATGGCTAATGCTCCACTGGCTGAAGCTGCTCCTACGGTATAGCCTTCACCTCGGATCTGAAAACACTGGGACAAAATGCCCACCATATCCGTATCCCAAACGGTTAAGCCATAAGTAGGGCGCATGAATTGGGGTTTAGATTGATACTTTTGCCAGAGTTGCTGTTGCGATCGCTGTTGAAAATTAGAGCCACCCACCACCAGAGCAATGCGTTGGGGGTCGATCGCTCCGGAAGCGATCGCCGTATCTAATTGAGCATCCTCCCAAGCTTGGGATGTGGCCAACGTTGCCACCTGGGAACTCCAACTTGCGGTTCGCAACAGTCCCCGATACTCAGGAAGTGCAGACTGGATATCTATATCAGGCAATTCCGCGCCCAAAAACGGCTCCGCTCCTTCCCTACCAGGACGTTTCAGATACCCAAACGCCGTTTTCTGTGCCCATAGGGACTCTTTGAAATCGGGAAGGTTTTGGGCGATCGCTGTTATAATCCCCATTCCAGTAACATTAATCTGAGTTGGTAACTGCACCATTACTGAGTTCCTAGACCACCAGCTTTAGATTTTGACCTCCTGCGAATATCTCACTCGCTATAATTCAACAGCCAGCAAGATACTCCCCCTATCTCTATTGCTAGTGCTATACCTCCAATTTCGACACAAATATATCAGCCAGTTCGCCAATATTATTAGCGCCAGCCAACTCTATACGGGGAACATTTAACGATAAATCCTCCATCACCATCATGATAATTTCCGCCCGATTCACCGAATCAATCCCTAAATTTTTCAGGCTATCCGTTGGCTTTAGGGGCACTTCTTCCAATTCTGGAGCCACTTCGCGAGTATACTTTTTAATCAAGTTCAGAATTTTGTTTTTATCCATAATTTTATCTTAAAGTTTAACCTCGTAGGATAATCATATCACTTAGTGTCCTTGATATAACAGTTGTATTTTTTGTTAAGGGTAACCAGAATGGATACGGAGCTAAAATGACATCCCATAATACCATTAGTAATCTAGCGACCGCATATCAGTTGTGGTCGATGAACCAGAGTTGATATTCTTTCTTGATTGATTGTAATTTTAAGTGTACCATCTTAATTATCAAAGATAATCTTAAGACACACAAGGTTAAACCCTTTCTACCTTGCTTGTTTCTATACTTTGACTTTTTCCATAGATGGGTATTTGATGGAAGGCTAAATTCAAAGAAAAACCTATCATAAACAGTAGGATTTGGCAAGATCATGAAAATTGTATTGGTTTGTACAGAAAAGTTGCCTGTACCTTGTGTTCGTGGGGGTGCGATTCAAACCTATATTGATGGCATTTTACCTTACTTAAGTAAAGAACACGACGTTACAGTTTTCTCAGTAACCGATCCGAATTTGCAAGACCAAGAAATTCGTAATGGTATTCGGTATCAACGAGCAACACCAGGAAATTCTGATGCTTATTATCAAGAAGTCGCTAATTTTGTAGCCCAAGAATCTTTTGATTGGGTTATTTTCTATAACCGACCTAAATATTTACCCATGGTGGCTGATGCCGCGCCCCACAGTCGTTTTCTTCTGAGTATGCATAATGAGATGTTTCATGCTAAGAAAATTACTCCTGAACTGGCTCATCGCTGTCTAGATCGGGTGGATGGTGTGGTTACCGTGAGCCAGTTTATTGCTGATGGAATCGCGGATTTATTTCCAGGCTATGAGCATAAACTCAAACCTGTTTATGCGGGAGTCGATCTAGAACGCTTTCAGCCTCGATGGGCATCAGGCGTACAAGAACGTCGAGCAAGCTTATTAGCCCAACAGGGTTTAGAAGACCGAAAAGTGGTTCTTTATGTTGGGCGTTTGACGGACAAAAAAGGGCCCCATATTTTACTCAGTGCTTTTCCTGATGTTCTGAAACAGCATCCTTCGGCTATTCTATTATTGGTGGGTAGTAAGTGGTACGGAAAAAATGAAGAAAATGAATATGTTCTTACTCTGAAGAAACAAGCACAAAAATTAGGGGATGCGGTACGTTTAACGGGCTTTATTTCACCCGATCGAATTCAAGATTATTTTCTGTTAGGTGATATTTTTGTTTGTGCTTCTCAGTGGCAAGAACCTTTAGCTCGTGTTCATTATGAAGCTATGGCTACTGGGTTATGTATTCTGACCACAGTCCGGGGAGGAAATGCAGAAGTGATTATTCCTGAAAAAAATGGCTTACTCATTAGAGATTATGAAAATCCAACCGCATTTGCCCAACCCATGAATTATCTTTTATCTAATCTCGATTTAGCGGAAGATATGGGACGAAATGGCCGACACTTAAGTGAGATGAACTATAGTTGGTCTCGCGTGGCTTCAGATATTTTAAGTATTTTAGAGCGCTAGTGTTATGGGTTGAACGGCAGTGAAACCCAACCTACGGTTTGAAACTGGCAAAGTTAGTAGGGGTGAAAAATATGCAAGCCCCTACAGATACTGCCATTGTTTTTTATCGGTTGGACGAAACAGCTATATCTTGGAGAGAGCTTTTCCCCAATTTCTATACCAATCCTGAAGCCAACCGTTTTTCTTCTTGCGGTTCTTTTTACGTTTCTTGTTTTTATCCTTGGTTTTGCTTGATTTTTCATAGAGAAAATCGGGTTTACCTCCAAATTTGTCTTTGCTGCGTAAAAGAATAATTCTGTCTATGCCTTTGGGGACTTTAATCTTGGTTTGTCGTTGACTTTTGGATTTAGATTTCTTGGGTTTGGCTTGAGATGAAGAGGTGGGAACAAAGGGGAGTTGGGAGGAGGGGGAGAGTTTCCAGGTTGCTCCATAAATTTGACCAGGGTTGCTGCTATTGGAGGTGCGATCGCCTCCTAAGTCTCCCGATCCATCATTGAGGGGCCAGTATCCCACTAACCCTGGTTCATCTCCAGCTAGACGGTGAAACCGATGCTTGCGGATCTCTTTAGAGGTTCGTACTGCACTCCAGAGACGCACTTCACTCATTTCTCCGTGCAATCGAGTTTGGCCAAATAAGCGCCCCATTTGCAAGGGAACCTCTGTGTTGGGATAAAGTTGTTCCGATAGGGGTTGACTCCCTTGAGACTTTCCATCGAGGTAGAGGATAGCTTGTTGATTGTCAATAACTAAGGCTAGATGATGATAGTGGCGATCGCTTAAATTAATCGTAGGCTCCCAAACTACAGGCTCTTTAGCAAACAGAAATCTAATTTGTTCTTGATGACTCTTCAGTTTCAGGTAGAGCAATCCATAGCTATAATTATACTGTCGCGAACCTCGACCTACGATATAGTATCGAGTACCGGGTTTGACTTCCCTGAGCTTGATCCAGACTTCAATTGTGAGAGCTTGGCTTAAATTAAAACACTCTGCAATGCCACAATCAACATAATCATCTTTACCATCAAATTCTAAGACCGCTTCCTCCAAATCCTGAACAGTTTCAACTAACTTCGGACTCTTCTCTTCTGAAGAGAGGGCTTCCTTTAAGGGTTGAACGATGTGAAAGGAACGGACTCCAGGTAATTGATGACCATTGTTTATTTGAATCTCATCATTGCCTTGAAGAGCGCTCTCCTTTTCTAGATCGTGCTTAATAAGATTGGGGTTGGGGTTGGCAGAAAGGTTCTCAGTCATAATTGATGAAGTTTATGGTTAGCACTAACCCCTGTAGTCTTGGGTCACCTAGGCTACAGGGGAGAATGAGAATTACAAGGATTTTAGAACAACTTGGATACGCTCTTGCTATAATTTTTGACAAAATCCTTGAGCCAACCATCCTTTTTCTTGCGATTAGAACGCTTGTGACGTTCAACATAAGTATGAGTTGCTTCATCCTGACGCTTCGCCAGTTCCCTTACATACTTCTCGTAGGGAGAGAGGAATTTCGAGTGCTTTTTCCGTTTCTTCTTCCCTTTCTTCTTCCCTTTCTTAGATTTAGAGGACTTGCCATAGAGGGTATCGGGTCGTCCACCAAAATCTTCATCACTCTTGAGAACTGTAATACTGGTTACAGACTTATCCAGAGGAACCCCTTTCTTGGAGGCAGATTCGGGTTCTTGGGGGATATCTGGTGAGGCATCAGTATCTTCATCAGCAACTGAGAGTTCTAAATCTGTCGTTTGCCAAGTTGCGCCATTGATTACGCCAGGTTGTGTATTACCGGTGCGATCGGCGATCGCATCTCCCTTGCCCTCATCCAAAGGCCAATAGGCAACTAACCCCGGTTCATCCCCGGTCAAACGGTAGTCTATCGCTTCTTGAATTTCATCAGCCGTTAATGCCCTATCCCAAATCCGAACATCACTCAGTTCACCCGCAAAATACTTATCACCATTGCGATTTCGACCCAAAACATAATCCTTAAACACAGTGTTCATCGCATCAATGGCTTTTGAATTTTGTGGTTCCCCATTCAGATAAGTTTGCACAGCCGTGCCATCATACGTCACCACCAGATGCTGCCATTCTTGATTCACCTTAGCAATGCGAACCTGAATATCATCGTGATAAAAGCGATAAAATCCGCCCATGGCATCAATCTGGCATGAAGCAGTCTCAGTTGGATCGTTCGAGCTACTGAGCAGGCCAGCATAGTTAGATTGCTTTTGGCTCGCTTTGGCCCACAGTTCCACAGAAAATGCCGAAGTTTCCCACTCAGCATTGGGGATGGCAACAGAGTCATCTATGCCATCAAACATCAGAGAAGCAGGGGATAGAGCCATTGTTGGCGCTGGAGAGAGTTGTAAACCGGAACTTTCCCAAGTGGCACCATTAATTGTACCGTCATGTCCCTGATTACTTCGGTCTGTTCCTGTTGTCCCTTGTCCTTCATTAAGTGGCCAATATCCCACTAATCCTGGCTCATTCCCCATTAAACGACAGTGCATGTCGTTTTGAATCTCTGCTGCTGTTCTGGCAGAGTCCCATACCCGTACTTCCGTAATGAAGCCTTGGAAACATTGACTGGCGTTACTAGCACTGCAACCAATATGAAAGGGGAGTTTCGTACTACCCATAGTGGATTGTCCTGAATAGATACCTGAATAGATATATTCAGTTCCATTTTTGTAGAACTTGATTTGTTTATCTGCACTGTAAACCACAGCGATATGTTGCCATTGGTTAATGTCTGCGTCTACAGGATTCCAAGCTCCTTGTCCATGGGAAACACGGAATTGACCGCCATTTGTGCCCACAAATCGATCCCAACCCCCATCATCGGTAGAGAAGATCATATCCCAATGGTTTATGTTGCGGGTTGGTTTAACCCAGGCTTCCCAGGTGGTGGCAGGTAAGGCACTGGGTTGAGTGTCTAGAGTGGTTGCAATGTAGTCGTTTTCTCCATCGAACATGAGGACAGATTGCTCAGAACTCGGTTCTTCTGCGGTAGTTTCTGGTTCTGAAGGTTCCTCCATCTCTTCAGCAGTATTTTCAGGCTCTGGAGCTGGAGTTAAGCTTAAATCTGAAGTCCCCCAAGTTCCACCATGAATCGTTCCTGCACTACCATTGCTCGTATTATCCTCTGCGGTCGTTCCCGTTCCTTCATTCAGAGGCCAATACCCAATCAACCCTTCTTCATCTCCAGCCAAGCGCTGGTTCATACTGGCTTTAATCTCCTCTGGAGTGCGGACTCGATTCCACATCCGCACTTCTGCCATTTCTCCTTTGAACAGATTGCCCAATGCATCTGCTTGTGAACCTAAACGCACGGGCAATTTCGTCACTGTTCCTACCCGACTAGGAGTAGCCGTATTATCGACCTCCCCATTGATATAGAGCTTGGCTCCATTCGCTTCATTTTTAAAAGTTACCGCCACATGCTGCCAAGTGCCTGTTGTTAAGGGAGTTTGACTTGTGAATGCAATTCCTTTGTTAATGAATCGCAGGTTTTGCGGGTAGGTATCAAAGGTAAAGCCTTCACTTTTACCACCAATATTTTTGTCTACAATCCGCTTACCTAAGACTTCCGGTTTAATCCAAGCTTCAATGGTGAAGTTGTCCGTTAGGTCTAGAGTTGGATTGGTGGGAATATCTACATAGTCATCGACCCCATCGAACGTGAGAATGGTTGTCTGTGTTGAGGGAGTTTCTGAAGGTTCTACCGTTGGCGCTGGAGAGAGGTCTAAACCGGAAGTTTCCCAAGTGGCTCCCTGAATTGTACCGTTATGATTGTTACCGCTCTTATCAGTTACGGTTGTTCCAGTTCCTTCATCTAAGGGCCAGTAGCTGACTAATCCCGGTTCCGTACCCGTTAAGCGAGTGGACATGGTGTCTTTAATTTCTGTCCCACTCAATTCCCGATCCCAGACTCGCACATCACTCAGGCTGCCATGGTAAAATCCATAGCCACTGCCTAATTTAACTTCTCCGGCTTTGGGAATGGAGAGGGTTTTGTTACTCCCTTCACACCAGGAGTCTCCATTGAGATAGATGGCCATTTTTCCGGTGTTTGCATTGAGAGTGAATGCCCAATTAGTCCATTTATCCTTGAAATCAGTTGCTTGTGCTGCTTTGTTAATCCGATTGTATGTATTGCCATCGGAACCACAATCAAAGTAAATGTTGCTATTTGACCAAGGTAAATGGATGTTGACTGTATATACAATTTTGCCCTTTGAGGGGTCAAAGTTTGGAGTGGGATAGGCAAAGAAGACGGAGCATTGTTTGGGGAGGGAAGAGCCTCCTTTAGCCCAGAAACTAATGGTGATTTCTTTGCCTTCAGGGATACTCTCGATGGGTAAGCTGACATAATCATCGACTCCATCGAACATGAGGGCTGATGGTTCAGAAGGTGTTTCCTCTTGAATTGGAGTAGGTTGCATCAAGTCGAGATTTTCTTCTGTCCAAGTGGCTCCATTAATTGTGCCATCATGTCCATGATTACTTTGGTCTGTTCCTGTTGTTCCATTACCCTCATTGAGCGGCCAATAGCCCACTAATCCCGGTTCATTTCCGGTCAAACGACGGTGCATGTCGTTTTGAATGTCGGCTGCTGTTCTGGCACTGTCCCAAACCCGCACTTCGGTAATGTAGCCTTGGAAATATTGATCTCCAATTCCGGCACTGCGACCGATATGAAGGGGCAGCTTGGTGCTACCGATGGATGATTGTCCTGAATAAACGTATTCGGTTCCATTTTTGTAGAACTTGATTTGTTTATCGGCACTGTAGACTACGGCGATATGTTGCCATTGGTTGATGTCAGCGTTTACAGGATTCCAAGCTTCTTTGCCGTGGGAAACGCGGAATTGACCGCCATTTACACCCACAAATCGATCCCAACCCCCATCATCGGTGGAGAGGATCATATCCCAGTGGTTGATGTTGCGGGTGGGTTTAACCCAGGCTTCCCAAGTGGTTGCGGGTAGGGCGCTTGGTTGTGCGTCTAGAGTGGTGGCAATATGGTCATCTTCTCCATCAAACATGAGCGATGAGAGATCAGATGCCTGTTCGGTTTCTGCTTCTGTTGATTCTTTTGAGCTGCTCTTTTGGGAAGTCAGGGGTAACTCTGAGGTTGTCCAAGTGGCTCCATGAATTGTGCCTTCATGATCCTGAGTCGTTTGGTCTTTGACTGTTCTACCTTCTCCTTCATTCAGGGGGAAGTAGGCTACTAATCCTGGCTCATCTCCTACCAGGCGATCGCCCATTGCCCCTTGAATCTCCTCGGCTGTTCGCGCTCTATCCCAAATTCGGACTTCACTGAGTTGACCCGCAAAATAAGTATTATTACTACGGTTTCTACCCAGCTTATACAGCTTAAACACGGTTGACATAGAATCAATCGCTTTTGTATTTTGCTCTTCCCCATTCAGATAGGTTTTTACCGTTGCTCCATCATAAGTAACCGCCAGATGTTGCCATTCTTGCTCTAGCTTGCCAATTTGAACTTGAACACTATGCAGCAACCGGTAATATCCTCCCCCCACATCAATTTGGAATGAACCCCTCTGTGTATTATTAGCGTTACTGATTACACTGGCATAACCGGGTTGTGCTTTACTGGCTTTAGCCCACAGTTCTACAGAAAAAGCTGAGGCTTCCCACTCAGAAATGGGAATTTGAACATAGTTATTTCTGCCATTGAACATGAGGACAGATTGCTCTGAAGTCTGTTCAGTTTCAGGAGCAGAAGGTTGTATGAAATCGATATTTTCCTGTGTCCAGGTTGCTCCATTAAGGGTTCCGGGGTTGCCTTTGCCGGTTTTATCTTCTGCGCTTGTGCCACTTTCTTGATCTAATGGCCAGTAAGCGACTAATCCCGGTTCATCTCCCTTGAGTCTTTGGTGCATCGATTCTTGGATCTCTTCTGGGGAGCGGGCCTTATCCCAGAGACGCACTTCGGCGATTTTGCCGTTGAAGAAAAAGCCCGGATTGCCTTCGGTTATTCCTGCGCCAATCCGCAGAGGATGTTGGCTGTTAATCAGAATTTTGGATTGGACAGGTTTTCCTGAGAGTTCTCCGTTGATGTAGAGTTTCATGGTGCTGCCGTCGTAGGTGGCGGCTACATGAGTCCAGGTGTTTAGCTCTACGTTTGCACCATGCAGGCCAACCCATTTCCCATTTCCTGTCCAAAATTGCCATTTGTTGTTGTTTCCAGCATAGAGGAGATATCCGCCTAATGCTGTGCTGCCTTTTGCCGTGCGACAGGTTACGGGCGATCGCCATTGTCCTTGTCCTCCTTCCACTTTTGCCCAACAGGATAGGGTAAATTGAGCGGGGTTGAGTTCTGGTTTGTAGGGAACTTCGATATATTGGTTGCTGCCATTAAAACTGGCGACAGATTGAGGAATTTGTCGATCAGTCGGTGCTGGGGTGATAAACTCAAGATTTTCCTGTGTCCAAGTGGCTCCATAAATTGTCCCTTGGTTACCATTACTGGTTTTATCTCCTGCTGTCGTTCCACTGCCTTCATCCAGGGGCCAATAGGCAACCAGTCCAGGTTCATGCCCGTTAAGGCGTTGACCCATACAATTTTTGATTTCTTCTGGCGATCGCACCTGATTCCAAACTCGAATATCAGCCATTTGACCCTTAAAATGACGGCCGTTAGCTTCATCTAACGTCCGAGCTACATACAACGGAGTCTTATGAACAACCAAGGCTCCTCCTGTAGGGCCCTCAGCTTGCAAATCTCCATTAATATAAGTTTTAGCTGTTGTGCCATCATTGGTAATGGCCAAATGATTCCACTGATCCCATTTTAGAGAACCATTAGGGGTATTGGGTGGGCCAGCATTAGTGCTTTGACCCACATGGAAACGGTGGTGTACATATCCAGCATTATGAATCCAGATATGGTAATTTCGACCCGGTTTACCTATAATCCCTTTCCACTCTTCGTTGGGTTGTCCATTCGGTTTAATCCATATTTCTACGGTATAGGATGAAACTTGTAAGCTGGGACTGTCACCAACAGTCATATAATCATCTGCGCCATCGAAAGTTAGTACATATTGTAAGTTGCTCATAAGGGTTCATTTCCTCTATATTTTAGGTTCAATAAATGGGATGACTTGGACTGGGGTTGTATGGTAACGGTTCTATCATTCTATAATAATCTCTCTCCATAATCTTTACGCTCCAAAATAGTTGCCACAGAAGTAAACATCCTAGCTGCTAACAAAATTCCGATCAGAATAAAAATCCACAACAAGTAGGGCAAAATTGGGATATGGCTAACCACCTCATTCACGACTTGAGTGTGAATATTTTTGATCCATTGGAAGTGCTTTTGATACAAAAAAGTATACAGGACGATTACTGAACTTCCCAATAATATCGAAGAAAAAGTTCGCATTATAACACCTAGAGCCAGAGCAAATGAGTTCCCTGTTATTTCAAAAGCATGGGTTCGTTGTCGGAGTTGAGGAAGAATGATTTGATTGTATTCATCAATAGTCTGAAAGAATTGATTAATTGATGCTCTAACGTTATCTGGCTCTAGGCTTCTTTTTAAGGCACGACGATCCGATTGTTTATTATACTTTTTAATAATTTTCAATGTATCAAAATCTTCAATTAGGTATTGCATCGAGCCATCTAGCGTTAGAAGCGATCGCGTAATTTTCAGGAATGACCAGTTACTGGGAATACGGTATTTAATCGCTACCTTTACAATTTCAGAAGTTCCTCCTCCTAAAGACTTTTCTTTATAGCTTATTCCTTTCAGTCTTGACTTTGCTGCCCATTCTTCTGTAGCTTTTGCCATTTCTGCCCTCACTCTTGGCATATTCGCTTTCGGAATATCTAGTCCCATGCGAATATTGTAATCAGATGCTTTAGCAAAATCGTTTTCTTCTAAGGCTTTAACATAATTCAAGTAATAGAGTCTTAAATCACTATCTAAAGAACCCACACTCCCCATGTCAATTAATGCCAACTTATTCTCCCGCAGCAAAATGATATTCCCAGGATGCAAGTCACCATGATATAGGTTATCTTCAAAGATTTGTCGGTATAAGGATAAATAGAGTTTTTCCCCTATAATTTCGCGATCGACTTTGTTTTCTTCTTCCCATTGGCGAAATCTTGCTGGGTCTGTTTGATAAACTTTAATATAGTCAGCCATGAGTACACCCGGAATATATTCCATGACCAAAACTTTAGACCGAGTATATTGATCGTAAATTTTAGGAACCTCTATTTTATGCTCTTTCAGAGTTTTTTTCATCCGACGAGCATTGGAGGCTTCATAACGATAGTCCAACTCTTCATTCAGAACTTTCTCCAATTCCGCAACCGCTTCATCTAAAAGAAGAAAACTCCCTAGATCGGTTTTTGAATATAGACCAGCGATAATTTTAATCAAACCCAGATCCCGCCTAAAGGATTCATCTAAGCCAGGACGCTGAACCTTAACGACAACAGGAGTTTTTTTACTGCGTAAAACAGCAGTGTGAATTTGGGCAATAGAAGCAGCAGCTATGGGTTCTGGATCAAAATCGTCAAAAATTTGCTCTAGGGGAACTCCTAACTCGGATTCAATGGTAGAGCGGACAATTGACATGGGAAAACCCACCGCTTCAAACTGGAGACGAGTCAATTCATCACAGATTTCTTCCGGGAACAGATCGCTACGGAGTGCTAAGAGTTGACCTGTTTTTACCCAAAAGCCACCTAAATCTTCAAATATTTCCCGTAACTGTTCTGCTGTTTTCTGTATATCTGATTTACCAGCTCTCTTTCGCAACTGTACTTGTAGGAAAAAAAATACAAATTTTTTAATGATGTAAAAAAGAGAAACACTACGGGACTCTAGTTGCTCCAGGTCTAGAACTTTTACTTTTTCTCGACTTTTACCTGTAATGAGTGGTGTGGGGATATCTTTTTTGTTAACCATCCTTAAGAAGAGAGTAACTGTTTAAAAACGGAAACAAATCCATCCGACAAACAGAATACCATGGTTTTCGGATGGATTGAATACTTTTTGCGAGGATTCCCACAAATCTTTGCGCTCAAACCTCTCTTAAGGTTCTAAAACAAACCTCCTCATCATTTCTTTTTGACTACCACAACAATCGGCTGGGCATTTTCCCCAACATTGCCGGAATCTTTGAGTTGCTCAATGACTTTAGCAATCTTCCTGAACAGTTTTCCTTCGCCATAGCGGAGATCCTTAATATCATCAGCATCGGCAGATCCCATTTCAAGGATAATGGTATTTGCTTCTTGTTTAAGTGCCATAGTGTTTTCTTTTTTTGTCTATAAAATGGTGAAATCGACTGATCTGTTACTATCTATTTTTGTCCTAATCTCGGTTACTGAGACGACTGCCTAACCGAGATTAGGCTCATGACTCAAGCTATTTTTGGCAGAAAACTGGTATCACTAGATACTTTTATGAAATCATAATGACACAGTGCCAAAAAACTCTAAAACTTCATCAGCTTAGACATCGCCTTGCTGTAATTTTTGGGTAAATCCATAAGCCAACCATCCTTTTTCTTGCTGTTGGATTTCTCATGGGCATCTCTGTATATTTTTGAAGCTTCATCCAACCGCTTTGCTGCTTTGAAAGCCACTTTTTCCACAGGTTTCAAAGCTGCCTGTTGCTTTTTCATTTTCTTCTTTTCCTTCCCTACTAGGGTTTCAGGAACGCCACCAAAGTCTTCATCACTTTGAAGGACAACTACTTTTTTGGGTTCACTAGCCATGATTTTTGACTCCTGTCAATACAATAGAGTTTTTAAGGTTTGTAAAACCTGCTGTCACACAGCGATTATAACACATTTTTTGAAATTTGAACATCTTGTGATACCATTTCTCTATGAAGTTGCACAAAATAAGGCATCAACCCAGTAGTCCTATCCAGTTATTGAGGCGATCATTACCTCATCAAAGTCATCAAGGACTTGTCTTGTGAAAACCTTTCTCCACTGGATAATATCTACATTGATTAATCTTTCTTCTTCTGAACCAGGAAGATAACAGGTTGGGCATTCTTACTAACATGTCCTGATTGTTTGAGGCGTTCCATAATGCCTGACATTCCTTTCAGAAGTTTTCCTTCTCCACGCAATAGATCATCAACATCGTCTTTCTTTGCACTACCATAGTTGACGATTACGGTGTTTTCAGTTTGAATTTTAGTCTCTTCTTCTTCAAGTTGAGCAGCAACTTGAGCCGTAAGTTCTTCTCTCCTACGGTCTACTTCAGTATAACCATAGTATTCACTGTAGCGCACGGTATGATGATATAATAATTGTAAGACATAATTGACCAGGTTAAACATTTCCTCGCGGGAGAATAGCTGCTCCAATTGATCTGAAACTGGCATAAAAAACAGGTTAACCTCTATGCCAGTAAATTCAGTGATTGATTCACTTAATCGTTCTTTTAATGCATCTTCGGTATCTGTGTCATTCTCGATCAAATCAGCAAGAACTTCTTTAATATCATTAGCAAATGTTTTAGCCAGTGTGGTGAGATTACTCTCTAAATCATCACTCAAAAATGGCATAGCTTGAATTTGAAGCAGTACAGGGTAAGCCACCAACTCTGCACAGATATCCAAGACAACATTCTTGTCCAAGACAACATTCTTTAATAAGTTTTGAATTTGAAAGGAAGGGTTAAAGGTACTCGCAAAACCCGGTACTGAATGTTTGATCTGAGTGTAGTTCTGAGCCTGGCTAAATTGTTCTAGACGGTTCAATAATACTGAGATAGCAATGTTGGAGGGTAACTCAGGTTCATAGATGGCTGGAATCTTCCTCATGCTCTCGATTTCCCAGAGATTGGGAACTATGTCACTCTGGTTCCAAAGGCGGTCAGTTTTATCCCCCAGAGTCGCATCATAATAATTGGCAAACGCTTCATTGCCTGGAGAAAACCCAGCTAAAGCTACCACTTTTACTGTAGCTGTTTTCTTCTCATCCCATTCTGCTTGACGATCGACTAATAGTAAAGCCAGAGAGGGAGCCATGGCTCCTCCTAAACTATGACCAGCCACTGTGATTTCAACAGGCTTAGAAGCTTTGGTTGTTACTTCTTTAAGACAATCAAGTAGTAAGAGGTCTCCATCCCACATCTGGGTGGTCAAGTCTTTCAATGCTTTACACATACCAGCAGAAACAGCAGGTTGACCATTGTCTTGACTTATAGTTTCTCCACTCTTCCAAGGTTGACCCGCATTCCAGGGTGTAGCCTTTCCAACATTAACATTTTCCAATAAGATATTTTGTAGAGAAAATGGGCTAGTTCCTGCTATTGAAATCACATATTGGTCGATCTCTGTATTGTCTGTGTTCTTAGCGACATACATCGTATGGTCGTTCACATTAGAGGACGAGACTTTAGTATTGTTTTGATAAATAGCGCATCCCCAAGTTAACTCCCAAGTACCAATCAGCTTGCGGATCTGAGCATCAGCACAATATGTTTTTATGGCTTTGGTCGCAAATTTCTGTAGATATTCTTGAGGGCCAAAGTGGGCTTTGGGAATAGCAAGGCAGTAAGTAAACCAAATGTGGGAAAGGACTTTTTGTTGCCAATTGTACTGACCTGACATGGTTTTACCTCAATATTGGATTCCCATTGGAGAATAGCCGATTGCCGCTCTGGAGTCAAGGGGTTTTGAGAAAATCAGAAAATTGTAATTATTACTACTTTTTTCAAGAAAGAAACTGACATTAAGCCTTTGATTTCATGGATGAATATAGCATTTGAAACTATTGTTTGAGTAAAAACAACCAGTCTATGATAAAATTATTCTTTGAGAATTTATTTAGGGCAAGAGGATATGAATGAACTCTTGGGTTTTGATGATACTCCAGAAGGAGTAAAAGGCCAACTCTCTCTAAAAGTTGAGTTATTCACGGAGCTAAACCCGGAGATTCGGCGGGTGCTTCCTAATACTCCCCCAGAAAATTTATCGCAAACCTTATGGCAGTTTTGGTTACCTTTAGCACTGTGGTTAGGGGAATCTCAAAAACAGCTCAGGCGACCTCTGATTCAAGGGATTCTAGGGGGCCAGGGAACTGGAAAGACGACTTTAACTACTCTGTTAAAGCTGATCTTAGCAAAACTGGGCTATACATCGGCAAGTTTATCTTTAGATGATTTATATAAAACCTATGAAGACCGTCAAATTCTGAAAACCCAAGACCCCCGTTTCATTCGTCGAGGCCCTCCAGGGACTCATGATATTAACTTAGGAATTGATGTTTTAGAGCGTTGTCGTAACTCCGAGTACCCGGTAGAATTTCCTCGGTTTGACAAATCGGCTTATCGGGGAGAGGGCGATCGGACAGCTCCAGAAATCATTACCCATGCGGATATCATCTTCTTTGAAGGTTGGTTTGTCGGGGTGCAACCGATCGATCCAGCTCAGTTTAATTTTGCACCTTCTCCGATTGATTCTGAGGAAGATCGATTATTTGCCCAAGACATGAATCAACGTCTGCATGAATACTTGCCGCTTTGGGATTGTCTGGATCGATTAATCGTTTTATATCCCACAGATTACCGCCTATCTCAACAGTGGCGACTACAAGCCGAACAAGAAATGATAGCGACTGGAAAACCAGGCATGAATGAATCAGAAGTTGAAGAATTTGTTAACTACTTTTGGCGCAGTTTACATCCAGAACTATTTATTACTCCCCTGACTGAAAATCCCCAATTAACAGATCTCGTCATTGAGATTAATTCCGATCATTATCCGGGAAGAATTTCTAGCGCTACGTGCTGGTCTAGGGATCTCAGGCTTTAGTTTTGAGCATTTCTCACTTTTTGCATAAAAAAATACAGATATTGATCAGATCTGGCACTCTAATCAATAGATTGCAACCCCACCAAAGGTATGATAATCTCCTAGAGGTAAACTTTATAATTCACAATGATTTAATGCTTAAGCCGATCTTTTCTGCTAGGAGATATTCATGATTGACAACAGAAAACTCTGTGGAGCTGAACAAGCAATGGAAATATCAAATCGCTTGGCTAGCTCATCCAATATAGTGATGATCGGGCGAATTGTGGGTCCCCTAAATCAAAAAATTGTTGAACAGGCGCTTGCTCTTATCCAAACTCGTCACTCTCGGCTGAATTCTCGGATCGTTGGTGAAGTGAATAATCTCCGTTTTGAAACGGGTGCTAAAAAGATTCCTTTGCGGGTTGTGGAGAGGCAGCACCCTGAACAATGGCAAGAAACCCTTCGGGAAGAACTAAACACCCAAATTGAGAGTAGTGAAGTTCTGATGCGAGCTGTACTTGTGCAAGGGCAGGAGCAAAGTGAAAATAGTACTAGCCATCTGATGATCGCAATAAACCACGCCATTTGTGATGCCCTATCGACTATCCAGTTATATTCAGAAATCTTGACCTACTGCTCAAAAATTGCCTCTGGTGAACCAGTCGAGCCAATGCCCAGCTTACCGCCGCTTCCCCCTATAGATGAGTTATTACCCCCATCAGTAAAAGGCTTCAGGGGTAATATCAATAATCTGTTGTTTCTGCTGGGACTTATTTTCAAAAGTACTTTGCACCGACCAAAAGGCTTGAGTTTTGAGAAGACTGTACCTCTTGATTTACGCCGTACTGGCAATGTTTATCGGCAGTTAGATGCCCAGGTTACTAAGCAGCTAATTCTACGTTGTCGCCAAGAAAAGACAACAGTACATTGTGCTTTATGTGTGGCACTGATGTTTGCCACAGCAAGAAAAATCAAAGCAGGGCAGAAAAAGTCTGTGTCCTGTTGGTCTGCTGTTGATCTGCGCGGACGTTTAAAACCAGCGATCGGCCATGAAAACTTAGGCCAAGTGGCTAGCGCCATAATGTCATTTCACACTCTCGATCCAAATACTTCCTTCTGGGAATTAGCACGGGAGTTGAGACAAGAGTTGAAAGTTGGCATAAAACGCGGCGATATTTTCTCTCAAGCATTGATGATGAAACAGGGGTTCGATTCGGCGCTCAGTCGCCTAGATATGGCTCCTAGTACAGTGAGTATTTCCAATGCTGGTCAAGTAAATATTTCGAGGGTTTTCGGTCAATTTGAACTCTTAGAATTTAGTGGAACTATAGCGAATGCCATATTTGGGGGTGTGTTGTGCGCTGCTGTTACAATTTTTGAGGGAAAAATGTTTTTGAATTTCCCTTTTTCTGAGCCTGCAATCAGCCAGGAGACGATGGAGACTTTAGCAGACAGTGTTCTGTCCTGTCTGGTTGATGGTAGCAGCTGACTCAAGCTGTCTTTAATTCTGGTGAGAAAGACTCAATTGGCTTGCCACCCAGTGAGTCCTAGGAAACGCGTTTCCAAGTAGAGTAAACGGTATACCTTTGATAGAATATATTCAGAGAAAGTTGATCTCCTGAAATCTCAACAGTCCTTGGCAAGTCCATACCAAGTACATCTGGAACTACACTAATTTCAAGATTGTGAAAAACTTGATTATCTTTAACTTCATATTTCCCTACATAACAAACAAACTGTTGCGCTGCCTGAAGATATCGAAAAATTGCTTTGATATACTTCAATATATTTACCTTTGGTTTGAGACCATACCCCATATCCAAGATATTTTCTATAGGTAATCCAAGAGGCAAGCGATTCTTACCCATCAGTCCGAGTGACACATATCCCTCTTTCGTATATGTGATATAGGATACGGCATCTTTCCCATAGGGATAAATAATGTTTTGTTCCTTATCTATCGTTTTCATTTCGATAAGTTTCCACATTCCGACAAGAGATTCTTTGGTGATTATGCTATTTGTCATTTCTGTTCCTTGTGTTCTTTTTGCTCTTTAACTATTGAGAAATCCCTAAACTCCAGAAACACGCTGCCAAGTCGTGTAAACGGTATAGTCCGGCTCTAATACAGTCATGAAAAGTTGATCTCCTGAAATCTCAATAGCTCTTTCAAAGTCTACACCAATCACATCTGGAACTGAGCAAATCTCAAGATTGTGAATAACTTTATTATCTCTGACTTTATATTGACCTGTATAAGAAACAAACTGTTGCACTGCCTGAATATATCGAAAAAGTGCTTTGATATACTTAAATATATTGATCTTGCGCTTTATACCATACCCCATATCCATGATATGTTGTACAGTTAATCCAAGATTCAAGCGATGCTTATTCATCATTGCCACTGACACATACCCTTCCTTCGTATAAATAAGATAGCCGGGGGGATTTTTGCCGTAGGAATAAATGACATTTTGTTCATCATCTACAGTTTTCATATCCATAAGTTTCCATATCCCTACAAGAGATTCTTGAGTAATTATACTATTGATTGTTTTTGTTTCTTGTGTCATTTTTTTCTTGATTGTTGTTTTTTGAGAATATATTTATTCTGGATATCTAATTAAATTCTAACTCGTCTTGTATCAGAAAGCAAGCTACTTCGGAGAAATATAGCTTGTTTTCTGAGTTAGATCTAAGACGGTAGGCTTAAAAAACCACTTTGGTTCAAGTATGAAATCATTTTTTCTAGGTATGCTTTGTCTATAGGGCTAAAGGTAATGTCACTGCCGAGCAACCCATTCTGAGTATTGCGATCGTCAATAGTAAGTCCAGAATATATGCCTGCCTCTTGTTCTGTCATTTTTTCTGTTCCAGACTGCACTCCAAAAACGTAAGAATAGAGCGAATTTTCGGGATGTTCCGATAAGGCTATCTGCCAATCCTGTGGTGAAACTTTTTTCACAGAAGGAACTAAAGAGCAAATCAAATCAAATACATGATTCCAAGATGTGGATTTATGATTGACTAAATTAAAGGTTTTTTCCAAGGATGTTTCTTGCTGAGACAAGTAGACAATTGCTTGAATTGTTTCATTGATAGGAACCCAGTTCTCTAATTCACCTTCTGAAATTGGAACCATGCCCAATTCAATACAACCCATAACATAGCGACAAATTCGATCATCAATCCTACTAGCACCAGTATTAGAATCTGCTGTTATCGTTGCTAAACGATATATGCAAGTCGGAATTCCTCGATCCCTGCCTGCCGCCACTAACTTTTCCGCTACCCATTTACTTTGGAAGTAACCATTAGTCAGGTTATGAGCTTCTTCACCTAATGGTTCGGATTCAAGAATAGCCCTACCTTCATTATTACTTGATGACAACAACGTTACATATGTAGACATAAAATGCAAAGCTTTCAGATGAGTTTGAGTAGCTAATCTTAAGACTTCTTGAGTTCCTAAAACATTAGTAGGTTTGAGTACTGTGTAGGGGTAAAAATGATTAGTCCAAGCTCCACTGTGATAGATAACATCAATCTGACTGGCAAGGAAGTCAAACTCTTCTGTTGATAGTCCAAAAGATTTACTAGATAAATCTCCTACTACCGGGATCACTCTAGAGCCAAACTTTTCTTCATCCCAAAGCCAATAAGACTCCAGTTTATTTTTTAGTTTCTGTTTAGCTAAATCAGGATTATCAGCACGAATTAGGCAGTATATATTGGCAGAGGTTTGTTCCAGTAACTCATCAAGCAAATAAGTGCCAATAAAACCTGTTGCTCCTGTTAAGAAAATATTCTGAGGTTCAACAAGATTCTGCTTAACTGTAGTATTGACAACAATGGTCGGGTCTAAAATTGCTTCGGCTTGAAAATCAATTTCTTCTCCAGACGAGCGATCGCTTTGTTTATCCGAGTCATCTGTTATCGAAAACTCCAGAGGAATTACATCAGGTAAATAATTGACCAACGCCTCAAGAGTAGGATAGTCAAATAACAATGTAGGACTCAAAGTTACCTCTAAACTGGACTCCAACTTGTTTTTCAGTTCCACTGTCATCAGAGAATCTAATCCTAAGTCAAGAAAAGGTTGGCGCATTCCTATTTGTTGCGGATCTGTCCAGCCTAATGTTTTGGCGATTAAAGAACGAACCTGATTGGTTAATAACTCCTGACGTTCGGCAATCGGTGCTGCTTCCAATTGCTCTCTAAATGCCGACTTTTGGCTTAATGATGTCTCAGTGGAAATCAAATCCTCGATAAATGTTGTCTTTTGATCCCGTGGTAGTTCTTTGACAAATTTAGACCAATTAATGGGCAAGACTGCTACTTGGGAGAGAGAGTCTGATAAACATGACTCCAATGCCTGCATTCCCCTTTCTGTTTCTATGAGAGTCACCCCACTACTCTCCAGCCGCTTTTGATTAGCAATATCTAAACGGGCTGTCATTCCTACTGATGCCCAACCTCCCCAGTTGATACTCAATCCTGGTAATCCCAGCCCCCGACGATAGTGAACTAGTGCATCCATAAAAGCATTGGCTGCGGCATAATTTCCTTGACCAGGCGCTCCCAAAACAGTAGCGATGGAGGAAAAACAAACAAAGAAATCCAAGGGCAAATCTTGGGTGAGTTGATGCAAATGCCAAGTTCCTTGCACCTTGGGTGCCATCACTTTAGTAAACCGAGGCCAAGTCAGGTTTTGAACTAATCCGTCATCTAACACCCCTGCTGCATGAATCACTCCTTTAAGTGGGGGTAATGATGTTGAGATTGTCTCTAAAGTTTTGGCGACATCCTCTTGACGGGAAATATCTCCTAATAAGACACTCACAGAGGCTCCCGCTTTTTCTAAATTCCCGATCGCCTGTTGTGCGTTTTCACTAGGAGCGCTACGCCCGCTCAAGGCTAGATGCTTGGCTCCTTGTTGTACCATCCATTGGGCTACTTCCAATCCTAATGCCCCTAATCCGCCTGTGATCAGATAACTTCCTTCTGGTTGGATAGGCTTGGGATTAAGAGAAACTCGTGGCATTTCTATCACTACCTTGCCTATATTTTTAGCTTGCTGCATATACCGGAAGGCTTCTGTGATTTGTGTACTCGGAAATACTTTGTGAGGTAAGGCAACCAGTTCTCCTTGGTTCCATCTGTGGGCTAATCCCTCTGACACCTGAGCCATTGCCTCTGGTTCTTGTTGCGTTACTATTCCTAAATCAAAAGGGAAATAGCTGACATCTGGTCGTTTTTCTTGGACTTGCTGTGGCTCCCAAATCCCAATTTTGCCAATTTCCACAAATCTCCCTTGAGGGGCTAATATTTCCAAATTCTTGGGAATATACTCTCCGTTGAGGCTGTTGAGGACTACATCTACTCCCTCTCCTGCCGTAAGCTCCATGATTTGGTCAGCAAAATCTAGGGTGCGGGAATTCATAATATGTTTGATACCCAGGGACTTGAGGAATTCCCATTTAGAAGGACTAGCAGTAGCGAATACTTCTGCTCCCGCCAGTTGAGCTATTTGTACTGCGGCTTGCCCTACTCCTCCTGCTGCGGCATGAATTAATACTCTCTCTCCCGGTTGAATTTTTGCCAACTGCTGCAACCCGTAATAAGCCGTCGAAAATGTCAGAGGTAGGGTTGCTGCTTCGCTGAAACTCATGTGTTTAGGCTTGGCGGTGAGATACTCAGCCTCAGCGGGGATAGTGATGAAGCTGCTGAAGCCGTCATGGAGCATATTTACTATTACTTCGTCCCCTACTTGCCACCGTGAGACTTCTGCTCCAACAGCAGAAATTGTACCCGTACATTCCAACCCAAAGGTGAGTTGTTTGGCACTGGTAACGCCTAGATATTCAGCATAGTAGTCTTGGAGTAATCCTAATGCATTGAGTACATCTCGGAAGTTTAGCCCCACTGCCGCTACCTCAATTTCTACTTCGTTAGCTTCAGGAAGACGGCGCTGCATTGGCTGCCAACTGAGGTTGTCTATCACTCCGTATTCTGACAGTTTTAATTGCACCGGTTGCCCTGCTGAACTCATTGAGGGTTGCTGTGGTTTTTGTACCAGTCTGGCAACATAACGATTTCCCTGACGTATTGCTATTTTGTCTTCTGCATCTTCTGATAAGAGTTCAGCGACTAGGGAATCTAGGTTTTGATAGATAGTTGTTTCTGGGTCAAAGTCAAAGCGTTTACACCTTAACTCTGGGTGTTCTAGGGTAATTATTCCTCCCAGTCCCCATAAGCTTCCATATTCAGGGTTAATTACTTCCGAGTCTTTGTTAACGCTCTGAGTTCCTTGAGTTACTAACCAGAGCTGCGGTATTTTGTCAAGTTTACTGTTGAGGATTGCGTGTACCAAATGCAGCACTGTCCCACAAAGATTTTCTTGAATTTTCTCTAACTCTAAGTTGTCTTTGTTTGCTGATTTTTGCACTCCCCACAAATGGACAACTCCTGTAATCCCTGGATTTTCTTCTAGCAGTTGTTGCAATTGTTCCTCGCTGGTGGGATTGATTTGATAGTGTTGTGGACTGAGTTGCTGATAGCTCTGTCCTGGTGATACTCCAATGCACTCGTAACCTTTGTTCTGTAAGGCTTCTAATAGTTGAGTTTCTTCTGCCAAGACTAACCATTTACTGCTTGCTGTTGATGGGTTTGTTGATGGTAGATCTTGGGCTTGCCAGTTGATTTGATAATACCAATGACTGATATCTGGTTCCAGGCTTTTCAGTAGGGCATCGGCTGTTGTGGCTACTCCCCTTAATCCCTGTAGCTCACCGACGATAGTTCCCTCGTTATCTACCAGGAAAATGTCTGCTATCAAGCTATTTTCCGGTACTTCTACTATCATCCATACCTGGCTGATTGTCTGACGATACAGTTTCAATTTCTCTATCCCTACTGGGAGATAGGTTATGTCTGCTGTGTCTGTTTCGCCCATGCCATGACCTGTGATTTGTAGGGCTACATCTAATAAAGCTGGATGTATCTGATAGTCTGTTGCTTGTTCTATTAATTCCTCCGGTAAGGCTACCTTCGCTAGGACTTTGCCTTGACCTTTCCACAACTGTTTAAGTCCTCGGAAACTACTTCCGTAGTCTATACCAATTGACTTATACTTTTGATAATGCTGTGTGATTTCTATTGCTTGAGAACAGTCTTTTTTGTATTGTTCTAGGTCGATTGTGGCTGGGCTTTTGACTATTGGCTCTGAATAGATTTTTCCTTCACTGTGCAATTTCCATGGTAGTGCCTGTTGACTTTCGGCTTCTGATTTGCTAAAGATTTCAAACTTGTAACTATTATTTTCTAAGCCATTGACTACTGTTTGTACTTTCTTGATTTCAGTTTCTGGTAGGATTAACCCTTGCGCTATCACCACATCAGACACTACTACTTGCTCTTGGGAGCTAAAGAGATTTTGTCCCACTGCTAGTGCCATTGCTAAGTAGCCTGTAGCTGGAAATAGCACCTGCTCAAATACTTGGTGGTGCTTCAGATAATCTGGAGATTGAGCTTTTAGGTACGATTGAAAATGATGTTGATGCTCTAGACTAGCGAGTTCTAGTTTTTCTCCTAGTAACGGATGCAAATATTTTGTTGTTGATAAATACGGTTTTTGTTGGTAGCCATTGCTAGTTTCTATCCAATATTTTTGTCTTTGGAATGGATAGGTCGGCAATACGACTTTCCCTCGGTTATAGTTTTCATCAAATCCTAACCAATCTACTTTGGCTCCCTGTATATATAACTGTCCTAAACTTGAAAGCATTTGTTGCCATTCATCCATTCCTGGACGCAACGATGGCAACCACACACCTACCTCTGCTGGTAAACATTGCCTTCCCATTCCCAACAAAATGGGTTTGGGCCCAATTTCGAGGAAAGTTTCACAACCTTGCTGGTTTAACGCCTTCATTCCTTGGGCAAATTTTACCGGTTGGCGTACATGACTTACCCAATATTGTGCGGTAGCTATGCTGTTGTCTGCTTTGGTTCCTGTGAGGTTGGATATGACGGGTATCCTTGGTTGATGGTAGGTAATTTGATTCGCCACAGCTTCAAATTCTGCTAACATGGGTTCCATCAATGATGAATGGAAGGCATGGGATACCTGGAGTTGTGTGGTTTTGATTCCGGCTGATTCGAGGTTAGTGGCGATCGCGCCCAATGCTTCTGACTCACCAGAAATTACAATACTTTGGGGGCCATTAATGGCTGCTATAGCCACTTTTTCTCCCAGGGACATCGCCTTCAATGTCTCCAGGACTTTCGACTCTGAAGCCATCACTGAAACCATCCCACCACCAGCCGGTAATTTCTGCATTAACCTTCCCCTAGCGGCAATGAGTTTCAAACCATCTCCTAAACTGAATACTCCTGCTACAGTTGCTGCCACATATTCACCTACACTATGACCCATGACTACATCGGGTTTAATTCCCCAGGATTGCCAGAGTTTAAATAAGGCATATTCTATAGCAAATAGTACCGGTTGCGTATAAGCGGTTTGGTCTAGCAGAGATGAATTGGACTCATCTGTGTTTGATGGATAGAGAATGTCTCGTAATGAAGTTTCCTGAAAAATTTCAACACTACTCAGAATTTCTTCACATTGGTGAATCGCTTCACGAAAAATGGGTGATTGTTCATACAACTGCCTTCCCATGTTCACATACTGTGAACCTTGTCCTGTAAAGAGGAAAGCGATTTTAAGTCCTGTGGTATTGTTTAGCAGTTCTCCTGAGTAGATTCCGGGGACTTCTTCTCCTTCTTGGTACTCTCGGAGTTTTTCAACTAATTCTTGTTGATTGGAGGTGACAACTGCTAGTCTGTAGTGGAACTGAGCGCGTCCTGTATTAACTGTATGGCAGATATCAGCTATCCCTAATTCGGGATGAGTTTTTAGATAATTTTGATAACTATTGACTAACTCAGCAAGAGCAGCTTCAGTTTTAGTTGAGAGAGTGAATAGATGAACTGAACGTTCTAGAACATCTTGACTTTCGACTTTTACTGGTGCTTCTTCTAAGATTGCATGAGCATTAGTTCCACTAAAACCAAAGGAACTCACTCCCGCAATGCGACTTTTTCCATGGGTTTGCCAAGGGGTAAGTTGAGTTGAGACTTGTAGAGGGTGTTGAGACCAATTAATATAAGGGTTAGGCTCATTAAAATGCAGTGATGGTGCTATTTGTTGATGTTGCAGTTGCAGGACTAATTTCATCAAACCTGCCACTCCTGCTGCTCCTTCAGTATGACCAATATTCGTCTTAGCTGAACCCATGATTAAAGGTTGCTCTTGAGAATGATTCTTGCCAAATACTGTTCCTAGGGCTTCGACTTCTTGAGGGTCTCCCAAGGAAGTTCCTGTACCATGAGCTTCAATATAACTAACATCTGCTGGGTCTACTCCGCCATTGGCCAAAGCTCGACGGATAACAGCGACTTGAGAGGGCCCATTAGGTACTGTCAAGCCACTACTTGGCCCATCTTGATTAATAGCAGTTCCACGAATTACTGCCAAAATATTATCCCGATTAGCAACTGCATCACTGAGGCGCTTCAATACAACGATCCCACATCCGTCTGCACGCACATAACCATTGGCTGAAGCATCAAATGTCTTGCACCGACCATCCTCCGATAACATACGACCCTGAGACAGGGCAATGGTAAGCTCTGGAGATAGCAATAGATTCACTCCTCCTGCTAGAGCTAGATTACACTCTTGATTCCTTAAACTCGAACAGGCTAAATGAATACTTACTAATGAAGAGGAGCAGGCTGTGTCTACTACTAAATTAGGCCCAACTAGCCCCAGAATATAGGAAATTCGCCCAGATGCTGTGCTGTGGGCATTTCCTGTACTCATATAAGCATCAATGTGTTCTGGGCCTTGACTGAAGATACGGGAAGTATAATCATTAGCACAAATACCAATAAATACACCAGTTTGACTCCCTTTAAGTTGTTGCGGATTCTTTCCTGAATGCTCTAGGGCTTCCCAAGTGACTTCTAAGAGTAATCTATGTTGAGGGTCTAGATGGGTAGTTTCTTTAGGGGAAATACCAAAAAAATTGGCATCAAACTCCTGCACTTGGTCAATAAACCCTCCATAGCGACTGTACATTTTGCCAGGAGTGTCTGGATTTGGGTCGTAATAATCATCAAGATTCCATCGGTCTTTGGGTACTTCCGCGATCGCATCTACTCCATTTTGTAAAATATCCCAGAAAGCTTCTGGCGTAGATGCACCACCAGGGAAACGACAACCCATACCAATAATAGCTATTGGCTCTGTAGCTGCTGCTTGAAGTTTTTGTATTTTGGCAGTTGCTTGTTTGAGTTTTAGTAGCAGACGTTGCTCATTTGAAAGTTGTTGGGATAAGTCACGTTCCATCTTGATTTCTCCTATACTGTCGATTACAAAGTAAGTGATTTTATATTATTTACTAGCTCACTGTAGAAGTCGATCGAGTTCATCGATCGCTTCATCAACTGCTAGATCTATTTCATCTTCAGAAAGCTGATGAACTTCAGAAAATAGACGTTCTGAAACCTCTAGTTCCAACGAATCTTTCTCTAATATTGCCTCTGGTGTTTCAGAGTTCGACTCTGTATCATCAGATAACAGAAGAACTGTTTCTTCTAAGTAATCAGTTAGAGACTGAATATTAGGATAGTCAAAAGCGAGAGAAGAGGGCAGTAAACAATCTAAATCCGTCTGCAACTTATTCCTCAACTCAACAGAAGTCAAAGAATCCATACCGAGGTCAAAAAATCCGGTCTCTAACGAAATAGATTCGGGATCGTTAATTCCTAAGAGTAGAGCCAAGTGACGGCGGACATGAGCGACTAACAACAAGCGACGTTCATCAGGTGTTGCTGCCTTCAACTTTAATACAAATTCTGACTTAGATGTTTCAGAAGTTGTTTGGATTGTTTCCTGCCAAGCTGACCAGTCAATCGGTCTCACCCCTACTTCTAATCCTTCAACTGTGGCAATGATTTCTCCTTCTGGACTCACTAGCTTCACTTGAGCCGTTAAACTTCTTTGACTTTCCACAGACCTGGACACCGATGCGTAGGCCCATAGGGAAAGCCCTGGACTACGATATACTCTGAACTGCTCTACCCCTACTGTTAGATAAGTTTGATCGCTCTCTACTTCTGGCAGTGCATGATAAATCACCTGCAAGGCTGCATCTAATAATGCAGGATGGAACTGATAATCGATTGTTTGTGCTATCAATTCTTCAGGTAACTTAATCTGAGCCAATGCTTGGTTTTCACCAGACCATAACTCATAGATTCCTTGGAAACTGCTACCATAATCAAGCCCTAATTGCCGATATTGTTGATAATGTTGTTTGACTTCTATGGGTTGACTACACTCTGCTTTATATTTTTCTAGGTCTACTTGGATTCGAGTTGCATCGGTTTGGGCAGTTCGGATTTTTCCTATGGCATGGAGTATCCACTTGGGTTCCTCTTGGTGCTGTTGTTCCTGTTGAGAAAAGATTTGGAATTGGTAGCTTTGGTTGTCTGATGGAGCGATTATGGTTTGGGCTGATATCAATTCCCCAACTGGCAATCTTAATCCCTGCTGAATGATGAGGTCTTCTACCACCAGATTAGGAGTCTTCAATTTGTAATTTCCAGCAGCTTGAGCCATTTCTAAGTAAGCTGTTGTCGGCAACATTGCTCGATCAAAGACTCGGTAGTGATTAAGGTAAGCTGGAGAGTTTTCCCCTAGTAATGATTCAAAAATTTCTTGCTTACCCGCACAATTGAGTTTTTGACCTAATAGGGGATGGATATTTGGGCTGGTTGACAAATACTGTTTTTTCAGGGAATTCTTGTTGCTCTCTACCCAATATCTTTCTCGTTGGAATGGATAGGTTGGCAATACGACCTTCTGACGATAATATTTTTGGTCAAACCCCAACCCATCTATTTTGACTCCTTGTACATATAACTGTCCTAAACTTGAAAGCATCTGTTGCCATTCTTCTACTCCTGGACGCAACGATGGCAACCACACACCTACCTCTTCTGGTAAACATTGCCTTCCCATTCCCAACAAAATTGGTTTGGGCCCAATTTCTAGGAATAATTTATATCCTTGCTCATGCAAAGTTTCCATGCTTTGAGCAAACTTCACGGGTTGGCGCACATGACTCACCCAATATTCTGCTGTGGCTATGCTATTATCTGCCTTGGTTCCTGTAAGGTTGGATATAATTGGTATCCTGGGTTGATGGTAGGTAATTTGATTGGCTACAGCTTCAAACCCTGCCAACATGGGTTCCATCAATTGTGAATGGAAAGCATGGGATACTTCTAGTTGTTTACTCTTGACTCCTTCTGATTCAAAGTGACTACAAATCTTTGCTATGGCTCCACTCTCACCAGAAATTACTATACTTTCTGGCCCGTTAACTGCTGCTATGGTGACTTGGGAACTATATTCTCTTATGGCTTCTGTTACCTGAGATTCTGATGCCATTATAGATACCATCTTACCGCCAGAGGGTAGCTTTTGCATCAATTTTCCCCGCATAGCTATTAGTTTGAGGCCATCTTCTAAGCTAAATACTCCTGCTACGGTTGCCGCTACATATTCACCTACACTATGACCCATCACTACATCGGGTTTGATTCCCCAAGATTCCCATAATTTGAAGAGAGCGTATTCTATGGCAAATAGGGCGGGTTGGGTATAAGCAGTTTGGTTTAATACATCAGAAGTTGACTTTTGTGTATCTAATGGGTCAATGATTTCTAATAGAGGTACATCCAAATAGGGTTTTAGGATTTGGTTACATTTCTCTAAAGTTTGACGGAAAACCGGTGCTTGTTCATAAAGTTTCCTTCCCATATTCGCATACTGGGAACCTTGACCTGTGAAGAGGAACGCTATCTTCGGACTTTTCCTATTTTGTTGTCCTGAAAATACTCCTACTGGTTGTTCCTGAGTTTTCCAGGCAAGCAGTTTTTCACTTAATTCTTTGGGATCGGATGCGATCGCCCCTAGTCGGTGATTAAAATGCGTTCTGCCAGTAGAAGCAGTATAACATATATCTGCCAATTCTAAGTGAGGATGAGTTTCTAAATAATTTTGATAACGACTGACTAACTCTTCTAAAGCCTTTTCTGTTTTCGCTGAGAGAGTGAATAGATGAATTGGACGTTCAACAACATTCTGACTTTTAACTTCAGAGGGTGCTTCTTCTATAACCAAATGAGCATTCGTACCACTAAAACCCAAAGAACTAACAGCAGCTCGCCTGGGTTTACCTGCTAATACTTCCCAATCTTTGAATTCTGTATTGACATAAAAAGGGCTATTTTCAAAGTCAATATGGGGGTTGGGTTGATTAAAATGTAATGATGGAACTAATTTTTGGTTTTTGAGGCACAAAGCTGTCTTGATCAAACCAGAAACCCCAGCAGCCATTGCTCCATGACCAATATTAGTCTTTACTGAGCCGATCGCACAAAACCGTTTCTTCTTCGTCCATTTAGAAAACGATTCTGTTAAAGCTTCTACTTCTATGGGGTCTCCCAGAGGTGTTGCTGTACCGTGAGCTTCTACATAACTAATCGTTTCTGGGTTAATGCCAAACTTCTTATAAACTGCTTCTTCTAAACTAGCTTGAGATTGACTACTAGGGGCACTAATGCCGTTAGTATTACCATCATAATTGACTCCTGTTCCCTTAATCACTCCATAAATATGATCCTTGTCTTGAATGGCTTGACTATACCTTTTTAATAAGACAACACCGCAACCTTCACTCCAAGTTATACCCGATGCTTCAGCATCAAAAGTTTTACAGCGTCCTTCAGGAGATATCATTTGAAACTTACTTGACGTTATTTGTAAGTCTGCTGTTGACAAAATGTTAATGCCTCCAGCGATCGCTATTTCGCTCTCCCCTCTTTGTATACTTTCACACGCTTGATGAACAGCCACCAACGACGATGAGCAAGACGTATCAATAGCGGCTACCGGCCCCTTCAAATCAAGGAAATAGGCAATTCTTGCCGGGACAATAGACAAGATGTTTCCTGTCAGTACAAACCGATGAGTATTTAGTCCGGAATTTGACAATAAATTAATATAATCGCCTGTTGAGGCTCCCACAAATACTCCACACTGTTTACCTCTGAGAGAGTCACTCGCATATCCAGCATCCTCTATCGCGTGGTAAGCCTCTTCTAAAAAGATTCTTTGTTGAGGCTCCACAAACCGGGCTTCTTCCGGAGAAATCTTAAAGAATAAAGGGTCAAATTTATCAATTTCATCTAAAAAACCGGCACATTTTGAATAAGACGTACCTGGATGTTCTGGATCTGGGTGATACCAATTTTTTTCTTCCCATCTTCCAGGAGGAGGTTCGCTTACACTGTCCACTCCATTCTTCAAATTTTCCCAAAATTCTTGCCAGTTATTTGCTCCTGGATATCGACATGACATGCCAATGATTGCTATATCTGTACTTGCTATATCACTGACACCCTCTTGACCAGGGTTCAGTATTTCTGGTTCTACTGCTTCTAATAATAACTTTTCTGCTGTTTCTAAAGAGATTTCTCCTGAACTCATTAAAGATAAAATTTCTTCTGAGCTATCTAGGTTAATCGACTCGCTTTGTAGATTATCTGTGCTTTCTTCTTCTTGATTTCCTAACAATAGCTGTTCCGCATCTTCCAAGGAAAGTTGACCCGATTGCAATTCAAGTAATATTTTCTCTTGGTTACTTATAGGCTCTTGACTTGAATTTTGAAGTTTACTGCTGACCCCTTTCATCTCGTCAAAACTTTGATCGATTTTACTGACCACCTCTGATTGACCAAAAGTTATGTCATGCATCGCCACCTCTTTCTCTACGAATTCCGGCAGCTCTTTATTAATTCTTGCTTGTAAGTGTTTCTTTAATGTGATTAAAGATAGTCTCGGTTTCTCCGACAGTTCATAGGCTAAATCTTTAGCAACTTTTAGCACATCCTTTCGCGGAACAACTGGAAAAGAAACCCCCCGTTCTGCTAACTCTTTTCCTCGATAATTTCGGGCAGTGTACATCATTTCTAGCCCTAATGCACCTAATTTCTCTGGAGCAATGAAGGTACATCCCATACCAGGAGTAAAACCATACTTCATGAAATTAGCGGTGTAAATACTTTCTTGACTGAGTACAACCAAATCGGCATACAATCCAAGAACTAAACCTCCACCAATAGCATGACCTTGCATTGCTGCAATTACCGGTATTGGACAATCTAGCGCTATTCTAAAAAAATCGGCATCACTACATTTAATTTCTCCCTTGCTAATACTAATTAGTATTTCTTGTGTTCCTCCGGAACTAAAATAATTTCCAGAACCGGTCAATATCACGACTTTGTAACTTTTGTTTTCAGCAACTGCCTCGAAACATCTGTATAATCCCTCGATTATTTCCAGAGAAAAGATATTGGATTTCTCTTCATCTCTCATCGTAATTTGCACAACACCATTACCCAACTCCACTAGTTGGACTACATCAGAGTTGCCCTTTGCCACGTCCAAATTAAGATTTAGGTTTGCCATGGAAATAATCCCTCTTGTTGAAAACGTTTAATTTTTTCTTGAACCGTAGGTTCTGTTATTAGTCTAAAAATCTCATTTACAGCTAAATCTTGAGTTTCTGCTTGAACAATCCATAACTGACTAATATAGTTTTTTAGCTCTTTCACCCCTGATGAAGGTAAATACTTTAAACGTCGAATATATTTACTAATTAACTGATTCGTACTACTGCCATATTCATCAATTAATCCCCACTTTTCAGCTTCTGATGCTGAGATGGTTTGGGTTGTTAGTGCTAAACGGTAGGCTTTTTGAAACCCCACTCGACGAATCAAAAAAGGCAATACACAAGCGGGTAATAACCCAAACAATAATTCTGATAAAACAAAAGTTGCCGTTTCATCAGCAATAACTAAATCACTTGCTGCGACTAAACCCACCCCTCCTGCCTGGACTTTACCACGCACAACTGACAAAATTACTTTGCTACTTTGAGACATTTGTTTCAAAATATCGTAGTAAGCGTTATAACGTCCTTTTGGATCAAGTTCTTGTGCTGTTGCCACTTCTCCAAAATCCATGCCTGTACAAAAAACATCAGGGAGTCCTTCCAGTATGATGACTTTGACAACTTCCTCGGCTTCAGCAGCTTGCAAAGCTGACAACAATTCTATCGTTAACTGACTATTAATGCTATTGTTAGCTTCAGGTCGATATAGTTGAATCCTTTGTACAACGCCTTGATCGCTGATTTTTAGGGTTTGATAATCCATAGCTATACCCATTCATATTCTCGGTGAAAGTCTTTGATTTGTTTCAGCACTAAGCGACCTTTGCCTGCAATTTGTTTCCATACACCAGGAAAGAGTTGGTAATCTAAAGTCACATTTCTCGTGCCAAAGGCCACTGTCGAACTATAATTCAGTAACTGCTCATATTCTTCCATGCTTAAAGAATAGCGAGTTGCTAACTGTGATGAAATGTTTTGTTGAGCTTGAATTTCCTTTGCTTGTGGGGCAACAACTCCACTATAAAATTCTGAACAACAACCAGAACCATAAGAGAATATGCCTATCCGTCGAGGTCTGCTAAAATCTGCATTGTCTATCATACTAGCTAAAGACAAAAATACCGTTGCTCCCATTATATTCCCTACTTGTTGGCAATAGATTAATCCTGGCATTACCCGTTTCTGAAAGTCTTCTTCAATTTCCACAGGTTTGGCTCTTTTCAACTTACGCATCATACTTCTGTGAGCGCCTTTTACCATCCCTCCAAAGGGAGTATGAAAGTTCAAATAATCAAAAGTTTTTTGGTAATCTACTCCTTCTACTCGTTCTTGATACTCCTGATAAGCCTTTTCACAACAATCCAAGTAGGATAGCAAGGATAAGTCTGCATCTCCTGCTTCTGAGTCTGGGTTAGGTCTACAAGTATCCATTACTTCATAGCCATAGTAACCATTACATCCTACATCAGCTTGGAAAATTTTAGGAACTTCACTGACTAACATAGCGACTGCTCCAGCACCACTACTTGATTCGGCAAAGTACCAATCTTGGTTAATAGCTTCTCCTCCCTCTGTGACAATAAACCGGGATATATCAGTCCCTATAACCAAAGCTTTAGCCCCTGGAGAAGTTTGGGACAAAACCAAATTGAATGCCATTTGTAAACCTGCTGTAGCTGCGTAGCAAGCTTGCTTAATCTCAAACATTCGGCAGTTACGACTTAGCCCCAAATAATCTTGAACATAAGTGCTGATAGATTTGCCAAAATCGATGCCAGACTCAGTACAAGCGATCACCATCTTGATTTGTTGCTTTTCCAGATCGCTGAGGCTATCAATAATCGGTTTGGCTGCATTAATCGCATAAGAAACTGGGTCTTCAAAAGGCATCGCAACTGCCTTCTCTTTCATCATTAGATTATCGAAGCGAGTCATGTCTAACTGACGTGCTTCCCCCAACATTCGCACATCGATTTTAGCTGAACCTCCATATACGTTTAGGGCTTCAATTCCCACTTTTGGCATGATTTTACTCCTGATTTATTATAGATTCATCAAATCTTTCTGAAAGATCGTACTATATTTTTGCTTGGTTTTTGATTTGTTGAATCATTCGATTTCCTTCCTGGACGGTTAATTCTTTGTTTGCCACTTTCTTCAATATTGAGCGTAACTTTTGTGTCACGTCCTCTTGAGAATCTCTAGGTGAGCCTTTTTGAATGGATTTTTTATCCTCTTTTGGTACAATGCTTCCTTGGGTATCGCCAAGTTCCTGGGCAATATATTTTGCGAAATCTAATAGGGTAGGGTAGTCGTATAGTTTTGTGGCCTTGATGTTTAAATTGTAGGTTTTATTGATTTCAGTTATCCATTCGACTCCCACAATAGAATCTAAACCTAAATCGACAAACTTTTGGTCTTCTTCAATTTCACTGATATCCGCATACAGAGCTTCCGCTAACTGTTGTTTCAAAAGTTCCTTGACTTGTGAGAAATTGTTCTGGGAGGGAGTTGATGGTAGAGATGGCTTGACGATCGCTGTTCGAGTTGGAGCAGATGGCGATCGCTCAACATCAATCTTTCTATCCTGAGTTGATAGGCTGCCCGCGATATATTGTGCCAAATCTGACAAGGTGGGGTAATCGTATAGTTTCGTGGCCTTTAGATTTAAATTGTAGGTTTTATTAATGTCAGCGATCCATTCGACTCCCACAATGGAGTCTAAACCTAAATCAACAAACTTTTGGTCTTCTTCGATTTCACCGATATCTGCATACAAAGCTACTGCCAGACTTTCTTTGAGAGCTTCTTTGATTTGAGTCAGATCGGTATCAAGACTATTCAATTGGGTTACATTTTCAGATTCCCTATCAGCAGATTTTGCTTGAACCACCAACTGCGGAACTTCAATTTTGGCTGGAGGTTCTAGAGTTGGCGCAGCGCTTTCTAGATATACTGATTCTGGATCTGATAATCTCAGTTTGGGTGGGTGCAAGATTGTCTCTTCGTTCATTGGTTTGTCCTTTAGCTGGAGATTGAGTTCATCAAGTTTTACTTTTTCTGCCGATGTTACCATCTTTTTATCTTCAGCTTTCCGTTGGCGAATATCTGTTATCCAATAACTTTTTCGCTGCCAAGGATATGTTGGTAACTCTACCTTATGACGGTAATAATCCCGATCGAATCCTAACCAATCAATGTTGATTGCCCGTACATACAATTCTCCCAGACTTTGGAGCATTTGTAACCAGTCTGGTTTTCCCGAACGTAAACTGGGCAGCCATAGTTTTTTCTCTCCCATAAGACACTGACGACCCATACCTAACAGGACTGGTTTTGGCCCTATTTCTAGGAAGATTTTAGCACCTTGTTTGTGCAAAGTTTCCATGCTTTGGACAAACTTTACGGGTTGACGGACATGATTTACCCAATATTGTGCTGAAGCAATACTATCGTCTGCTTCTTTTCCCGTCACGTTTGATATGAGTTGTATGTTCGGTTTATTGTAAGTAATTTTTTGGGCTACTGCTGTAAATTCCGTTAGCATTGGTTCCATTAATGGGGAATGGAAGGCATGGGATACTTGTAGTTGTTTGGTTGTGACTCCTTCTGATTCAAAACCACTACAAATACGGTCTATGGCGGCACTTTCACCAGAAATCACTATACTTTCTGGCCCGTTAACTGCTGCTATGGTGACTTGGGAACTATATTCTTTTATGGCTTCTGTTACCTGAGATTCTGAGGCCATTATCGATACCATCTTACCACCGGAGGGTAGCTGTTGCATCAAGTGTCCCCGCATAGCTATGAGTTTAAGACCATCTTCGAGGCTAAATACTCCTGCTACGGTTGCTGCTACATATTCTCCTACACTGTGACCCATCACTACATCGGGTTTGATCCCCCAAGATTCCCATAATTTGAAGAGGGAGTATTCTATGGCAAATAGGGCAGGTTGGGTATAAGCGGTTTGGTCTAGTATGGATGAACTGGGCTGATCTTGAATTGCTGGATAGAGAATTTCTAGTAATGACTTTTCCTGAAAAGTTTCTAAACGACCTAGAATTTGATTACATTGCTCCAGGGCTGTTCGGAATACGGGGGCTTCTTCATATAGATTTCTTGCCATGTTCACGTATTGGGAACCTTGACCTGTGAATAGGAAAGCTACTTTTGTTGCTGTAATTTCTTTAGATAATTCTCCGGAAAAGATGCCTGTTCCTTCATCTTGTCCTAGGAATTGATGAAGTTTTTTGGCTAATTCAGCTTGGCTATTCGCTATAACGGCTAGTCTGTGGTTCAAGTGAACTCTTCCTGTATTGGCAGTGTAACAAATATCTGCAAGATCGGATTCTGGATGAGTTTCTAAGTAATCACAATAATGACTGACTAACTCTTCAAGAGCTTTTTGGGTTTTGGCTGAGAGAGTTAATAGATGAACTGAACGCTCTAAGCGATCTTGAAGATTGCCTGTTGCTTGTTGCCTGTTGTCTTTTCTGGGAGCTTCTTCTAGCACTAGATGAGCATTGGTTCCTCCAATACCAAAAGAACTTACTCCGGCTCGGCGAGGTGTACCATTACTCCTCCATTCAGACAGATTGGTGTTGACGTAAAATGGACTATTGGCAAAATCAATCTGGGGTGATGGTTGCTCAAAATGTAAACTTGGTGGTATTAACCCATGCTTGAGAGCTAATACGGTTTTGATGAGGGATACGACTCCTGCTGCTGTATTTAAGTGACCTATATTGCTCTTAACCGAACCTACAGCGCAAAATTGCTTTTTCTGGGTATGCTCAGAAAACGTTTTGGTTAATGCTTCAATTTCAATGGGGTCGCCTAATTCTGTGCCAGTACCATGAGCTTCTATGTAGGTAATAGTCTCTGGATTAACTCCAGCGATCGCCAAAGCTCTGGCAATAACACCGATTTGACCTTCTACACTCGGTGCAGTGTAGCCCAATTTGAAAGAGCCATCATTATTAATGGCAGAACCCTTAATGACTGCCTGAATACAATCTCCGTCGGCTATAGCATTCTGGAGGGGCTTGAGCAAAACCACGCCGACACCATTACCAAAAACTGTCCCCTGAGCGTTAGCATCAAAGGGTCGGCAATGACCATCTGGGGAGAAAATCATGCCTTCTTGGTAGGTGTATCCTACCTCTTGGGGGACTTGAATGGAGACACCACCAGCTAGTGCCATATCACATTCCCCACTGAGTAAACTTTGGCAAGCCAAGTGAACGGCAACTAATGAAGTTGAGCAAGCGGTTTGAACATTGATTGCTGGGCCGGTGAGATTCAATTTGTAAGCGGCTCTGGTGGCGAGGTAATCTTTGTCGTTGCCAAACAGTTGTTCTAGGGAGCGCTTATTGATGACGACTAGATCTTTCTCTCCCATGTAAGAAATTAAGTAGCTAGGTATGCCACCACCGGCGTAAACTCCAATTGAACCTTGATAAGTCTTGGGATTATAACCCCCATTTTCTATGGCTTCCCAAGCCGATTCTAAGAAAAGCCTTTGTTGTGGGTCTATTTCTGTTGCTTCTCGTCGAGAGTAGTTAAAGAAGTCAGCATCGAACATATCAATGTCCGAAATCCGAGCGTTAACTTTGACATAATTGGGGTCATTAAGCGCTTCAGTCGTGACTCCAGATTTTACTAACTGTTGATCGGATAATGAGGAGATAGACTCTACACCATTTTTGAGGTTTTCCCAAAATTCTTCTAGGTTTTTAGCTCCTGGGAAGCGTCCAGACATACCAATTATGGCAATATCCCGATTATCTTGATGTTGATTGAAGGGTTTGATTGGATTTTTTTGACTGACTTGAGCTTCGCGATCGCCGATAATAAATCGACTTAATGAATCTATGGTGGGATAGGTCAGCAGGTCAACCACTTTTACATTGAGATCGGCAAACACTTCTCGCAGTTTGCTGTAGACCTGGATGAGGAGTATGGATTTGCCTCCCAATTCAAAGAAATTATCGGTGATTCCGACTTCTTCTAGCTGAAGTACCTCTTGCCAAATCGAGGCAATTTTTTGCTGAGTTTCATTGGCTGCTCGTGGGGGTTGCTCTGTCTGAGAGTGTTCTAGTTCTCGCAGCCGTTTACGGTCTATTTTGCCATCTGGTGTTAACGGAAATGCTTCTAACTGGACGAAAGCAGTCGGTAAAATTTGGCTGGGAGTCCCAAAGCGATCGCGCACTTCTAACTGTTGCAACTGAGCGATCGGAAAATTCTTGGTTTTTGAGGTAAAATAAGCGGTTAACTTTGAGAGCTTCTGACAAACCCCCTTGCCGTTTTCAGTCTGAGCTGGAGAATAATCGATGGTTTCCAAGCTAAACTTGCCATCGGCTCCCTCTGTTGCTACGAAAGTCCTCGGCGCTGTCGTTGCATCAGCAGCCATAACGGGCAACCCTAACCGTTTGGCTAGTCCAATTCGCGCTGGCTTACCCGTCATGCCTTTGGGAATCGCACTCATCCACACTAAGCATTCTGGCAACCACTGAAGTTCCAGTTCTTTTTGCTTCAGGGCAAACTGACGCAGGGCGGCTAATGAGGGTCGAGGTTGGTTAGGGACGGGTACGATCGCTGCTCCTACGACTTCCCCCAGAACTTCATGGGGAGCTGCAAACACAACGACTTGCCCTACCCCTGGATGTCGCTGCAACACATCTTCGACCAGCATCGGGCTGATTTTCTCTCCGGCCCGATTGATAATTTCCTTGAACCGTCCTACCAGATACACATAACCGTCTTCATCTAGATATCCCTTATCCCCAGTCCTGAGCCAACCCTCGATAAAAGCTTCTTCGTTGGGATTGTAATCCATCCAGTCCCGCAACTCGTAACCTGCGGTCACGCAGGCTCCTTTTACCATTACTTCCCCTTCAGAGTAAGGTGGCAGTACATTCAGGGTGGGTTTACCTTCATCGTTTTCCTTGACCTGGCCAATAATCAGTTGGGGGCCGGCTGCTGGCCCTACAGAGCCGTGTTTGGCTAACCCTTGCCCGATTTGGGGGCTACAAATGGGCATGGATTCTGTCATGGCGTAAGTCGGCAAGATTTCACAGTTAAATGCTTTCGCCATGCGTTCTGCGATCGCAGGGAGTAGTGCGGCTGAACAGTTGCGGATCAACCGTAGGGAATGGTTCGGGGGAGTTCCAGTTTCAGCGATCGCCTGTTCTGCATATTCAAGAATAGCTTGGTGCATGGTGGGCACAGCCGAGTACCAAGTCACATTCTGGTGATTTCCTCCTGCACCCGGTTGTAGCCAACGAAAGAAATCAGCTACCCCATTTTCTGTCCCATATAATCCCGGAGTGCAGAGGACACTTGCACCAGCGAGCAACGAGGCCAGAATATTCACCGACAAACCGTGAATATGGAACAGGGGCATGATATTGATACAAGTATCTTCTGGGGTTAGAGCGATCGTCCGACTGATCGTCAGAGAACCTGCGGTTAAATTCCCATGAGTTAAGGGGACTGTCTTCGGTTTTCTAGTTGTACCACTCGTATGCAACACCAAAGCCACATGGTCGCGAGTGGGTTTATTTTCACCCTTGTTCTCTAACTTCTTCCTTTTGCCTCCTGCCTCTTGATTAGCCGTCACTTCTGAGAGAGTAAACACACCACAGACTGAAGCATCAGGGATTAGCTCAATAACACGCACCCCTAAGCTTTCTGCACAGGCTTTCAACTTGGCATTACTACTGTTGTTGGCTTCACTCCTTTGGAGTACCAGCGCCACTGCACTCAGGTCTTCTAATTCAAAGAGAACTTGTTTTTCTGTTAAAGATGGGCTGATGGGAGCAAAGACACAGTGCTGTGCCAGGGACAAGAATGCTACTGCCGCTTCTGGCCCGTTGGGCATTGCCGCACAGACACGATCAGTAATACTAATCCCCAAATGGCTGAGGTTAGCGTTATCTGGTGGAGATTGGATAAATGCTTTGAGAGCTGCATGAGTCAGGGGTTTTCGGCCATCAACAGCCAGAATTGCTGGGCGATCGGTTCCCGGTAGTAAATCTGTCCAGGTTTCAAACTCTACTGATGCAGCAATTTCATCTACCAGACAAGGGGAAGAGCTGGGTGATAAAGCTGACGCTTGGTTTTTTGTGGTTGTAATGGGTCGGTTCTTTGCGCTCCAATCCTCTTCCGGCTCTACCTTTTCCCTGCTAACTGGTATCACTGGGGCTGGATGATACTGAACCACTACTGCCGCTTCTTCTATTTCTGGGTGCGATCTCAGTTTTTCTTCCCAACGGGCAATCAAATCTGCATCAATAACTTCTATTGCCGCTAAAACCGCTTCATCCACTTCTCCTAATTCTGTCCGAGGCAAGGTAGATATAGGTACATAAGCAGCAGGAAGCAACTCAACAGACAAATGATACTGAAGGAATGACTCTATTTTCTCTACAGAAAAATCACCTGCAACCACTACATAAGCCACATCTTGATTATCCCTCGTTACAATCGCGTAGTCCTGAACTTCAGGAATCGATTCTAAGGCAGTTTCTAGCAGAGCTTGTTTTCTTGACTGACTGTGTAGCTCTCGGACATGCACCTTTAGCTCTGGGGAGAGTTCTAATTCAGTGACTTTCCTCTCTGGAGTCTCAAGGCATTGTTCGAGAATTAACAAGTAGGAATCTATTAGACCTATAATCGTCTCTTCTTCAAACAAATTGGCATTGTAAGTTAATCCTCCTTTAATCTCTCGATCGACTTTGAACAAAGTGAAAAATAAATCGATATCTGTCGGTAATTTACCCTCGATTTTCGTGGCTTGGAAATTAGAATAATTTTGAGCATTTTCCCCAAAATCAATATAGTCAAAGAAAAGCTGGAATAAATTCTTATAGTGTTGATAAGTGTGGTGTTCAAGAAATTCTGCTACATAATTCAGAGGAATATGTTGATTCGCATAAGCTTCTACCATAACCTCTTTGACTCTGGAGAGTAATTCTTTAAATTCTAACTGCTCATCCACCTGAGTCCGCAGTAAAATAATATCAGTAAAGAAACCAATAGCGGATTGAAGTTTGGGATGCACTCTACCTGAAACCGGCAAACCTACAACAATATCCGACTTCAGAGAATACTGAACGATCAAGACATAGAAGACGGACAAAAAGACAACTACAGGAGTAATACTGTACTGACTACTTAACTGTTGAACCGCAGACCAGGTACTAGCAGGGATTTGAAAAGATTTATGGTTACTTTCAAAGTCCGATGATAGCTGCAAATTATCAACGGGTACTGGATATAAAGTCGAAACACCAGTTAGCTGCCGTTGCCAATAATTGAGTCCTTTTTCTAATACCTCGCCCTGCAACCACTGTCGCTGCCAAACCGCATAATCTCCATATTGAATCTCCAACTGGGCTAAAGGAGATGGCTGTTTCTCCAAAGAGGCATCATATAAAGTTAGCAGTTCCTGAGTTAATAAATTAATCGATAAACCATCACCAATAATATGATGATACACTAAAATCAAAGCGCCATCTGTATCGCCAAACCGTAGCCATTTCAAATTGCATAATGGAGCTTGAGCTAAATCAAAAGACCGTCGAGATTCTTGGGCAATATTTTCCTCAATCAGATCGGCTATTTCAGATCCGCTTAAATTTGAATGATCTTCAACAACAATACTCACCTCTAGCTTAGGAATAGATACCTGAACTAAAGCCCCTTCAACTAAAGCAAAACTCGTTCTAAGTATCTCATGGCGATCGATAATTTGCTGCCAACTCTTTTGCAGCACTTGAATATTGATTAAACCTTGAAGACGCACTGCTTGACATAGGTTAAGCGTTGCCTTTTCTGACATTAACTGGGCTACCGACCACAGACGCTCTTGCTGATAGGAGAGAGTAAAGTTTCTATCCCTATGAACAGGTACTAACGGTCTAGAGTTAACATTAATACTACTACTTCTTTGCTGTAACAATTGTAGTAACTCAATCTTATTTTCAGATAAAGTCTGTCTAATTTCTGCTGTTAAGGAACCCTTGGGAGCATTAACTTTGAGTTCATCACCCTCTGCCCAAACTTTAATACCTTGGCTAGAGATTTTATATAAAAATTCTTTAATATTCATGACTTAAGCATCCCCCATTTTTGATTCTTTATGATTCTGTTTTTATAAAGTTATTTCTTCTCGCTCTTCGTCTTCATCTATATTTTGAGCCTGCGAAATCGTTAAATCCGTAATTTGTTCGAGCAAAATTTTCTCCCCCACTAAGTTTGCTATTTGAACAATACTAATGCCATCAATTATCCTTTCTAGAGGAAGATCGAATTCTAGTTCCCTCAGCAATAAGTTTCGCAATTCAACTGCCATTAATGAATCAACACCCATACTCGTTAAAGATTGCTTGACTTCAATTTTAGCAGCAGTCATGCCCAAAAGAGAAGAAGTTTTATTGATCAGATAATTGAGTAATATTTTTTCTCCTTCCTCCGGTGGAGCAGATTTCAACTCTTCTAGAAGTTGTTGTGTATTTTCAGTTTCTGTTACTGATGAAATGAAAGCTTCCAAATAGGGCATTTTCTGCCCACCTAGTAACTCCCTTAAAAATTTTGACCAGTTAACGGGGAATACCCCGACTTGGGTTTGAGCGCCAGATAACAATGACTCTAATACTTGCATTCCCTGTTCGGGTTTAATAGGAACTATCCCAACGGTTTCCATTCGATTCTGATGTTCGCTGGCTAAACGAGCAGCCATGCCTCCTGCTGCCCAAGCCCCCCAGTTGATAGCCAATCCAGGTAATCCCATACCACGACGATAGTGAGCTACTGCATCCATAAAACCATTGGCAGCCGCATAGTTGCCTTGACCAGAATTCCCCAACATCGAAGCCATTGATGAGAAACAGACAAAGAAATCTAAGGGTAAATCTTTGGTCAGTTGATGCAAATGCCAAGTCCCTTGCACTTTAGGTTTCATCACTTTGGTGAACTGCTGCCAACTGAGGTTTTGCACTAAGCCATCATCCAATACTCCCGCAGCATGAATCACTCCTTTGAGCGGGAACAAGGAAGTCTGTATCTGCTGGAAAATTTGAGCTACATCTTTTTCAGTAGAGACATCACCTAACAATACCTTGACTGATGCTCCTGCTGTTTCTAACTCTTCGATAATTTTTTGTGCAGTTTCATTGGGAGATCTACGTCCAGTTAAAACAATTTGCTTGGCTCCCTTGGATACCATCCATTGGGCGACTTCTAAACCTAAAGCTCCTAACCCTCCTGTAATTAAATAACTTGCGTCTGGTTTGATTGATTTTTGGTCTTCTCCAGTTTCTGGCAGAGAAACGACTACTTTCCCAATATGCTTACCTTGTTGCATATATCGGAAGGCAGCTTTGACTTCTGTACTTGGAAATACTTTATAAGGTAATGCTTTCAGTTTTCCTTGCTCGTACTGCTGGTTCAATGCTTCTGAAAATTCCGTAATTAAACTGGGTTGTTGTTGGATTGTCACTCCAATATCAAAAGGCAAGTATTCAACATCTGGGCGCTTTTCCATCACCTTTTGTTTATCCCAAATCCCTATTTTGCCAATTTCTACAAATCTACCTTGGGGAGCTAAAACAGCAAAACTCTTATCAATGAAGTCTCCATTGAGACTATTTAAAACGATATCTACACCTTTTCCCTGAGTAAGACTCATCATTTCATCTGCAAACTCTAAAGTACGGGAATTCATAATATGTTTGACACCCATAGACTTGAGAAATTCCCACTTGGGAGGACTTGCTGTAGCGAATACTTCTGCTCCTGCTTGGAGAGCAATTTGAACTGCTGCTTGCCCTACACCACCAGCCGCAGCATGAATTAATACTCGCTCTCCTGGCTGAATTTTAGCCAAGTGTTGTAACCCATAATAAGCTGTGGCAAAAGTCAAGGGTAAAGTGGCTGCTTCCGTAAAGCTCAAATTTTTCGGTTTAGCCATGACTAACTCAGCAGAAGTAGTAACAAAGCTACTAAAGCCATTGTGAACTATAGCCATCACTTCATCTCCCACCTGCCACTGAGAGACATTTTCTCCGACAGATGCAATACAACCTACACATTCTAAGCCAAAGTTAAGTTGAGCTACGTCAGTAACACCTAATACCTGAACATAATAGTCTTTCAGTAAACCCAAGGAGTTGAGTACATCTCGGAAGTTTAAACCTGCGGCTTTGACTTCAATTTCTACTTCATTGGCTTGTGGAGTCCGGCGCTGCATTACTTGCCAGTTAAGGTTATCTATCAATCCATATTCAGACAACTTCAATTCCACCGGTTGACTTTCTAATCCTAATTTTTCTTCTGAGCTAATTTTATGCTTTTGTTGTCGGATTAATCGTGCTACATAACGAACTCCCTGACGAATTGCTATTTGGTCTTCATTATTTTGAGAAAATACTTCATCGACCAAACTGGGGAGCATTTCGGCAAAATTAGATTTGGGATCTAAGTCTATTCGTCCACACTTTAATTCTGGATGTTCTAGGTTAATCACACGCCCTAGTCCCCATAAACTTCCTTGTTGGGGTTGCACTACTTCTGCTGCATCCAATACACCCTGAGTCCCTTGAGTCACTAACCACATTGGTACTGTATGGGTTAATCGAGCTTGAATTAAGGCTTGCACTAAATGTAAAACTGTTGCACAACCAAGTTGTTGAGCTGTTTGTAAATCTACGGTTCCCGATAAATCAGTTTCATTTAGAGTCCATAAGTGCAAAATGCCCTGAATATCAGAATTATCTTGGAGCAGTTGAGAGAAGTGTTCGGCAACAGTGGGATTGATTTGATAATGTTGAGCATCTAACTGCTGATACTCGGATTTTTCTGGGGATACCCAAATATATTGCTGTCCTTTTTGTTGTAAATGTTGTCCGATAGACTCTACCCATTCATCAGTAAGCGCAAATACTAACCATTTACCAGAGGCGTTTTCATTAGATTTTGCGGTTTCTGTTAAAGATTGAGGTTCCCAGTTGATTTCGTAATACCAATCACTTAAATCTGAATCTAGAGTCATTAGTAATGTTTTGGGATTCGCTTTCCTACCCTCAAAACCCTTAACCTCAGCTACTAATTTTCCAGTTTGGTCAAATAATTGTATTTCGGCTTTGAGCAGTTTTTCTTCTGACGATCCTTCTTTTAATCCACGAGTATAACACCAAAGGAAACTATTCTCAGGGCGTTGATAAAAGGTAAACTTCTCTATACTGAAGGGCACAAAGGTTTCATGTTGGTCACCAGCAAGACTGAGGTTCAGTGCAGCTACTGACTGGAAACATGAGTCAAGTAAGGCGGGATGTATTTGATACTTTGCTGCATCTAAGATGGTCTCAGGGACTTTCATTTGACACAGGATTTCTCCCTCTCCTAACCAGACTTGGTGTATCCATCTAAAACTTTGCCGTAATTGAACTTGTCTATCCCAAAGATTCTGGTAAATTTCTGTGCTTTCTATTTTTTGAGGACAACGAGATTGAATGACTTCTATTGTTTCTAGAGACTGTTTTTGCGAAGTATTAGTAGGAGCAATTTTTCCGGTAGCATGGACTGCCCAAGAATCACTATCAGATCTGTCAAAACTAATGACTTGAAATGAATAGTAGCTATTCTGTGGAGTAAGAGCTACCTGAACATTACGCATTCCTTGTTCGGGAATGGCTAAGGCTTGGGGAAACAGAATATCTTCCAGTTGACATCCGGTTGCAGAAAATGTGAGAGAGGCACTTGCTAACAAGAGAGAAATGTGACTCGCACCAGGGACGACAACTTTTTCATATATTCGGTGGTCTGCTAAAAAGGGTAAGGCATGGGTGCTAAACTCAGATTCAAAAAAGATATCTTTTGATAACGGAGATTGAAACTTTCGATCAATTAGGGGATGAAGTTTAGGTATAGAGATGGCTTGAGAATTGCCTGTTTCTACCCAATACCTTTCCCTCTGAAATGGATAAGTTGGCAAGATGACTTTCTGACGAACATAATCTCGGTCAAACCCTGACCAATCTACTTTAGCGCCCCGTACATACAACTGCCCTAAACTTGAGAGGATCTGTTGCCATTCATCGACTCCAGGACGTAGGGATGGTAACCAAATGCCGTTATTTTCTGGTAAACATTGACGAGCCATTCCTAACAATATGGGCTTGGGGCCAATTTCTAGGAATAATTCATATCCTTGCTCATTTAGAGTGTTCATACTCTGGGCAAATTTGACGGGTTGTCGGACATGGTTGACCCAATATTGAGCTGTAGCTATGTCTGAACCGACTTTTTGACCGGTGATATTTGATATGATGGGTAGTCGAGGCTGACTATAGGTGACTTGTTGAGCTACTGCTTCAAATTCTGCCAACATTGGCTCCATGAGTGGGGAATGGAAAGCATGGGAGACTTGTAAAGGCTTGGTTTTAATGCCTTGCGATTCTAATTGATTACAGAGGGTTGCGATCGCCTCACTATACCCGGAAATCACTATACTCTCCGGCCCATTTATGGCTGCAATTGTTACCTGTGAACTATACTCGCCTATAGCTTCTCTGACTTGAGCTTCTGATGCTAACAAAGACACCATTGCACCACCAGGGGGTAATTGTTGCATTAACCGTCCCCGCATGGCAATTAATTTTAGACCATCTTCTAAACTCAATACTCCTGCCACAGTTGCTGCTACATATTCCCCCACACTATGACCCATGACTGCATTGGGTTTAATTCCCCAAGATTCCCATAACTGAGCTAGGGCGTATTCTAGAGCAAATAAAGCTGGTTGGGTATAAGCAGTTTGGTCTAATACACTAGACTTTTGTTCATCTTGAGGGTAGAGAACTTCTAATAGAGGGACTTCTAGATAAGCTTGTAAAATTTGGTCGCATCGATCTAAAGCTTGACGGAAAGTTGGCACAGTTTCATAGAGTTGCTTTCCCATATTCACATACTGGGAACCTTGACCGGTGAAGAGGAACGCTATTTTTGGACTTTGGCTACTTCCATCGAGTTGTCCAGAAAATCCTCCTAGGATTTCTTTCTTCGTTTTCCAGTCCACCAGTTTTTCTGTTAATTCCTTTTGCTCAGAAGCAAGAATTGCTAGTCGATGATTAAAATGCGCTCTACCTGTATTAGCTGTATAACATATATCTGCTAGGGGTAACTCTGAATGGTTTTCTAAATAGTTTTGATAACGACTAACTAAATTTTCTAAAGCTTGTTCTGTTTTAGCTGAGAGCGTCAAGAGATGAATAGGACGTTTTAAGTCATCTTCACGGTTGTCTTCTCTTGGTGCTTCTTCTAAAATGATGTGAGCATTAGTGCCACTAATTGCAAAAGAGCTTACTCCTGCCACTCTTTTGTCTGCTGATGAGAGCCAAGGGGTGAGTTGAGTCGGGACTTTTAAAGGTATATTCTCCCAATCAATATAGGGACTAGGATGAGTAAAATGAAGATTAGGGGTGATTTGTTGATGTTGTAGTTGCAAAACGACCTTGATCGCACCAGCAATGCCAGCAGCAGCTTCTAAATGACCGATATTCGTTTTAACTGAAGCGATATGCAATGGATTTTGGCGATCGCGTCCCGGCCCAAATACGCTACTTAAAGCTCTCACTTCCATCGGGTCTCCAAGGGAAGTTCCCGTACCATGAGCTTCCACATAACTCACTTGAGCCGCTTCTACTTTGGCTGCTTTCAGAGCTTGCTGAATCAGTTTTTCCTGAGCCAGTTTATTCGGTACAGTCAGTCCGCTACTCGGCCCATCATGATTAACCGCAGAACCCCGAATGACTGCCTGGATATTGTCCCCATCCTTGAGTGCATCCGATAAACGCTTCAGCACCAGAATGCCACATCCCTCTCCCCGACCATAACCATCAGCAGCAGCATCAAACGTTTTACACTTGCCATCGGGTGATAGGGCCTTTAATTTTGAGAGTGCAGTGGTCACTTGAGGAGAGAGAATGAGTTGAACCCCTCCAGCTAAAGCCAGATTAGATTCACCCTGACGCAGACTCTGACAAGCTTCATGTATAGCAACCAAAGACGATGAACAAGCGGTATCTATTGCCATCGATGGGCCTTGCAATCCTAAAAAGTAAGATAACCGACCTGCGGCAAAACAAAACCCATTTCCAGTAGCATCATAAGGGCTAATATTTTCAACTTGGTTCAAACCCAAGTTCGCATAATCATTTTGACCAATACCCAGAAATACTCCGGTCTGGGTATTTTCTAATTCCTGGGGATTAATACCCGCTCTTTCTAAAGCTTCCCAAGTTACTTCTAAAATAAACCGTTGCTGTGGATCGAGGCTGTGTGCTTCTTTGCCAGAGATACCAAAAAATTGCGGATCGAACCGATCGACCTGCTCCACTAATGCTGCATGACGAATATACATTTTCCCTGGAGCATCGGGGTTGGGGTCGTAGTAAGAATCTATATCCCAACGTTCTAAGGGAATCTCTCTAACCGAGTCTTTCCCCTGAGACAATAGTTCCCAGAATAGCTCTGGTGTGTTGGCATTGCCTGGAAACCGACAACCGATACCGACGATCGCGATCGCCTCACTTTTTGAACGCTCCATCATCTCCAACTTAGTTTCAGCTTGCTTTAAAGCTAAAAACATCTGTTTGGATAATGAGAGTTCCTCTTTTTTCGTCGTCGGTTCCATAAAATCTTAGCCTTCACTTATATTTTTTGACTTTAGAGCATATTCTTGAGTTTTTCGAGTTGTTGAGCGGCTAGTGCTTCAAAATCCTCTTCTGAAATATCTTCAAGATCTGGCAATGATTCAGCCCCTATTTCTGATGGATTTCTTGGGTTCAGTCCATCAGAAAGTATCCCATTTTCTGTTGGCTTCCATTCCATTAACTCCTCTACATATAAAGACAATTTAGCAATTGTGGGATATTCCATCGCTACGGTCTCAGGTAAATGAGTACCTAATTGATTTTGCAGTCTATTTTTTAATTCCACCGCCATTAAAGAATCCATGCCCATTTCCATAAATCCTACATTGACTTCTGGTAATTGGGATGAACTTAAACCTAACACCTGAACCACTTGCCCTCGAATGTGTTCAATTAAAATTTCTTGACGTTCCTCTCGTGATGCTGCCTCTAATTTTGCTAAAATTTCGACTTTGGCTTTCTGCTTTAGTGCATCATGTTCTGCCAAGTCTTCCTTCTGCAATAATTCTCGTAGTAACGAACTTTTTTGCAGACCACTCCAATGCTCTGCCAATACCGACCAGTTTACAGCTATTACACCGACCTGACCAGGAACAGGGCAGCATTCTCTAACTTCCCCCTTTCTAAGGGGGACTGGAGGGGGATCTGCAATTTGATTTCCTAACAGTAACTCCAACGCATACATACCTTCTTTAGGGGACATCTCACTTATGCCACTGCTCTGAATTCGGTTTTGATGCTCCACTGCTAAACGAGCAGCCATGCCCTCAGATGCCCAGGCTCCCCAATTAATCGCTAGTCCTGATAATCCTATGCTCCGACGATAACCCACTAAAGCATCCATAAAGGCATTGGCCGCCGCATAATTACCTTGACCAGGAGAACCGATTAGGGAAACCATTGAGGAGAAACAGACAAAGAAATCTAGGGGCAGATTTTGAGTTAATTGATGTAAGTTCCAAGTTCCTATCACCTTGGGCGACATGACTTGGCCAAAACGCTCCCAATTCATCTGTTGTATGGTTCCATCATCTAGCACTCCTGCTGCATGAATGATTCCTTTGAGGCTTGGCATTGAGGTCTGAATCTGCTCCAGAATTTGGGCTATCTCTTCTTTTCTAGAAACATCCCCTAATAAAACATTGACTTGGCATCCTGCTTGTTCTAACTGTTGTATGGATTCTTGGACTTTTTCTGAAGGCGGGCGGCGACCAGTTAAGATAATATTTTTAGCTCCTTTTTCTACCAACCCTTGAGCGGTATGTAATCCTAATGCTCCTAATCCTCCGGTTATTAGGTAACTACCCTCTGATGATAAGGATAGGGGTTGAGGAAATTCTGGAGGTTCTTGGTTTGCCAGACGAGCTACATAGGTTTTGTCTCCCCGTAAGGCTAGATTATCTTCTTCGGGTTCATTCCCTAATAATTGCCACAGCATTTCTATTTCGTCTGCTGCGGTCGCTTGTGGGTCTAGATCTACTAATCCTCCCCATAATTGGGGATGCTCTATCGACATTGCTCGACCTAATCCCCACAGGGGCGATGCGGCTAATCCTGGTATATTTTTCTCTTGGGATAAGACGGACTGAGAGCCACGAGTTACTAACCACAGTTGGGAGGTGCTGGCGTTTTTCAATAAGGTTTGTACCAGGTGCATCACGCTGCCACATCCCCATAATTGGGTTTCTTGTAGAGCATCAAGGGTTAAATCTTTGGATTCTGGAGTGTCTAAACTCCACAAATGAATGAACCTTGATAAGGGCAGTTGACCAGCTTCTTGAATTTCTTGATACAGTTGGTCAAATTCTTCGGGAATAGAAGGATTGAGTTGATATTTTCCGGCGGCTTGTTTTTGATAGCTCTCTGCTCGATAAACTAAGCTGTATTGATGACCTTGTTGTTGGAGTTTTTGGGCGAATTTTTCGGCTACGCCTGTGGTATCTGCAAAAACCAACCAGTGACTGGGTTGCATTTTTGTATTTGAGCCAGCTCTATCTAAAGGTTTCCATTGAACTTCATAGAACCAGTTTTTGATCGTGACTGCCGCTAATTGTTCCTGATGTTGTTTCGCTAATACCTCTAATAGCTCTGGTAAAAGTTTAAGCTGTTCTGGTGAAAAGTTTACGGCTTTTTCGAGTTGTTGAGCGAGATCTGTTGTTTTTCCTTCACTGAGTAATTTTACAATTGGGGTCTCAATGATTTTACTGGATACTTGAGGTTCCTTTGGTTGATTTACTTCTACCCAGCAGCGTTCTCGCTGGAATGGATAAGTAGGCAATGCTACTTTCTGACGAGTATAATCCTGGTCAAAACCAGACCAATTTACCGTTATTCCTTTGACATACAATTGCCCTAAGCTGGATAGCATCTGTTGCCATTCTTCTACACCAGGACGTAATGAGGGTAACCATACTCCTACATCTTCTGGTAGACATCGAGACCCCATGCCGAGCAAAACGGGTTTCGGCCCGATTTCCAAGAACAGTTCATTTCCTTGCTCGTGCAAGGTTTTTATACTTTGAGCAAACTGTACGGGTTGTCGAATATGATTGACCCAATATTCTGCCTGAGTGACTTCATTTCCTGCTTTTTGCCCAGTTACATTTGATATGAACTTGATTTTCGGTTGACGATAGGTTACTTCCTGAGCGACTGCTGCAAACTCGGCTAACATTGGCTCCATTAGTGGGGAATGAAAAGCATGGGAGACTTTTAATGGCTGGGTTTTAACTCCCTGTGATTCTAATCGAGTACAGATGGTGGCGATCGCCTCACTCTCCCCAGAAATCACCATACTTTCCGGGCCGTTGATCGCTGCTATGGTTACCTTTGAACTCTTGTCACCTATAGCATTTGTTACCACAGACTCCGATGACATCACTGCCACCATCTCTCCACCAGAGGGCAACTGTTGCATCAACCGTCCCCGCATGGCAATTAACTTCAGACCATCTTCTAAACTGAAAACTCCTGCCACAGTTGCTGCTACATATTCTCCTACACTGTGACCCATGACGATAGTTGGTTTAATTCCCCAAGATTCCCATAACTTGAATAAAGCATATTCAATCGCAAACAGAGCAGGTTGTGTATAACCGGTTTCGTCTAACCCATTAGAACTTGACTGTTGTCCCTCTTTAGGGTATATCACCTCTAATAGAGGCACTTCTAGATAGGGTTGTAAAATTTGGTCGCATCGTTCTAAAGCTTGACGGAAAGTTGGCTGACTTTCATACAATTGCTTACCCATATTCACATACTGAGAACCTTGGCCGGTGAATAGGAAAGCTATTTTAGAACTTGCGCTACCGCGATCGAACTCTCCACAAGATAGGCCAACAACTTCCTTGCCTCTTTTCCAATCCAGTAGCTTTTCTGCTAATTCTTTTGGCTCAGAAGCAACCACTGCTAGTCGATGCTGAAAATGTTGTCTTCCTGTATTAGCCGTGTAACAGATATCTGCTACTACCAAATCTGGATAGGTTTCTAAATGCTTGTGATAACGATCGACTAAATCTTCTAAAGCTTTTTCTGTTTTAGCTGAAAGAGTCAATAGATGAACTGAACGTTCTAGATCATCTTTAGTGTTGCCTTCTTTTGGGACTTCTTCGAGAACGATATGAGCATTCGTGCCACCCATACCAAAGGAACTCACCCCCGCTATTCTGGGTTTTCCTTCATCAGAAGACCAAGGCATTAGTGAAGTCGGAATTTTGATGGGTAATCTATCCCAATCTACATGAGGATTCGGTTGTTTCAAGTGCAAATGAGCAGGAATTTCTTGGTGCTGAAGGGCTAAAATCACCTTGATCAAAGATGATACACCTGCTGCTGCTTCCAAATGCCCCAAATTGGTCTTGACCGATCCCACAATTAAAGGAGAATCTACTGGACGTTTTTTGCCATATACTTCTGCCAGAGCTTCTATCTCAATGGGGTCTCCTAAAGACGTTCCTGTACCGTGAGCCTCTAAATAGCTAATTTGATGGGGTTCTAATTTGGCATTGGCTAATGCTTGTTGAATGACCTTTTTCTGGGCCATTCTATTAGGAACGGTCATCCCACTACTGGGGCCATCATGGTTAACAGCAGAACCTCGAATAACGGCGGAAATGAGATCCCCATCATTGACTGCATCAGACAAGCGTTTCAAAACTAGGACACCACATCCTTCTCCCTGACCATAACCATTGGCAGACGCATCAAAAGTCTTGCAACGACCATCAGGAGATAGTGCCTTCAGTTGGCAACGACCAATTGTGCTGAAGGGCGATAAGATTAAATTAACTCCACCCACTAAGGCTAAGTTGGATTCTCCCGATCGCAAACTCTGACAGGCTAAATGGGCAGCAACTAAAGAACTTGAACACGCTGTATCGACCTGTATATTAGACCCTTGCAGACCCAAGAGATGAGAAATACGACCGACACCAATACTTCTATTGCTTCCAAGAGTCGGGTAACTTTTGGCTTCGTTTAGAATGACGGAAGAATAGTCATCTGTGGAGATGCCCATGAAGACACTGGTCTGACTATTCTTCAGGTTTGTCCAGGTTTGTCCCGAATTTTCTAGGGCTTCCCAGGTTACCTCTAACAGTAATCTGTACTGAGGATCTAAACTGACGGCTTCTCTTGGAGCGATACCAAAAAATAAGGGGTCAAACTGGTCAACTTGCTCAATAAAGCCCCCTTGTTTGGTGTAAGCTTTCCCTGGAACTTCTGGATCGGGATCGTAATAAGCACTGACATCCCAGCGATCGCCAGGAACTGAGGTAATGGCATCTATGCCATCATGCAACAAACTCCAGTATTTTGAGGGGTCATTCGCTCCTCCAGGAAATCGACAGGCCATTCCTACAATGGCGATCGGTTCGGTTTTGGCTTTATTGACGGCTTCAAGCTTACCCCGCATGTCCTTCAAAGTTTGAAGCACTTCTTTGGATATGCTCATTTTAGTCTTCCTCCAGTAAAGCTTGAATTTCTTCTAACTCCGAAGCGATCGCGCTATCAAGTTCTCCTTCAAATTCCATTTCTATCTTCTGGGGAGGCGTTATATTTTCACTCTCTTCAACACTCCATTCTTCCTCTTTCTCTTCTGAGAAAATTTCTGCAAGTAAGTAGTCAGCTAAGTCTTTAATATTCGACTTTTCAAACAAGGTTGCTGTGCTGATCGAGAAACTAAAAGTAGCCATCAACTTATTTCTTAACTCAACCGCCATCAAGGAATCCATACCCATCCTGAAAAATCCTAATTCGGGATCGGGAAGTTTGGATTTCGATAATCCGATAATTTTAGCGACATCATTTTGCAGATGCTCGATGAGGATTTCGAGCCGTTCGCTTTCTGGAGCTTGATAAAGTTGTTGTAAGAATTCCGATCTCTGTTCAGAAGCCCCTTCTCCACTTCTTGCTTCTGAATCCAGTGAAATTTCTGCCAGAAATGACCGTTTACCTCCTAGTTCATAAAGTTCCTTAAATACATCCCAGTTGATATCTGCGACTACGGTTTGAGGGCGATCGCTTGCTAATACCTTCTCCAAAGCGGCGATCGCTTTTTCTGGTTCTAGAGGTTTTACGCCCATTTGGTTTAACCAATTCATGGCTTCTCCTGCTGCCATTCCTCCCCCTGACCAAGGCCCCCAATTGATACTATAGGTTGGTAATCCCAGAGATTGCCGATAATCCGTTAATCCATCCAGAAAATGGTTAGCTGCTGCATAATGAGCTTGGCCTTTAGAACCCCAGACTGATGCAATAGAAGAGAAATTAACAAAAAAGTCTAGGTCTAGCTTCTCTGTTAACTGATGTAGCACCCATCCTCCGACTACTTTGGGACGCAATATGGCTTCGAGTTGAGAAAATTCCAACTCCTGAATCAGATCAGATCCGATGACTCCTGCTGCATGAATAACTCCTTTGAGAGGTGGCATAGTTTCTTGCACTTGCTTAAATGCCTTCTCCATATCTTGTTGCACAGATACATCGGCTTGAGTTACAACAACCTCTACGCCTTGCTTGCGTAAACTCTCAATTCTCAATTGTGCTTGATCTGATGGCTGAGAGCGACTGATTAATACTAGATGTTGACATCCCTTCTCTACCAACCATTGAGCTATATTCAGTCCTAATGCTCCTGTTCCCCCAGTAATTAAATAACTTCCTTCCTTACTCAAGGACACAGGGTTAGATTCTGCTAAGAGTTGTCTTTCTAAACGAGCTACATAGATTTCTCCATTACGAATAGCCAGTCGATCTTCTTCTGCTTCATCTTCTAGAACTTGTAGCAAGATTTCTGCTTCGCTTGTGGAAGATTGGCGATCTAAGTCTATTAATCCTCCCCATAATTGAGGATGTTCCAAAGATAAGACTTTTCCAAGTCCCCAGAGTGGGGTTTGGGCTATTGCAACTTCTTCTACAGGCAACACAGACTGGGAAGCTTGAGTGATTAACCACAGTTGAGGTGAGGATGATTTCCAGTATTTTTCCATCGCTTGCACCAGATGCAAGACGCTACCACAACTATTCTTTTGTGCTGACTCTAAAGCTGGCTGAGTGAGTTGTTGTGTCGGTGTAGTTTCCAGGCTCCACAAGTGAATGATTCTCGGATTTTCCCCCACAATTGCCTTTGCATCTTGGCAAAAACGCTCAAAATCGGCTGGATTAGATGGGTTTAGCTCCCAACTTGCTGTTTCCTTTTGCTGGTAGGTTTCACCCATAAATACAGTGAAACAGCGATCGTCTCTTTTTTCTAACCGGTTGGTCAGTTTTTCGCCTACCCCATCTCTATCGCTGAATATTATCCAAGTTTTTGGCTGTAGTGTTTTTTTATACTCTTGCCTAGGCGCTGCTTTTTGCCATTCCACCCCATAGAACAGTTTTTGTAATGAAACATCAGAGTAATGTAGGGGTTTCTGTAGAATAGCTTGATTCCACTTGTAAATTTCATCTACTGACAACTGCTCTTGCTTTTGTGCTGTCATTATCACATAACTGACCAGCTTCTTACGCAACATCTTGTAGAGATTGTCATAAGATTGCAGCCCTACTCTGGCATTTTCATTTAAATTGCTTTTCTTACAAACATAGTTAAGATTCTCTGGGAAATTAGGATCGTCTAAACCATTAGCAATCTCGTTACTAATATCTACATAACGGATGATTTTGAGATGACTTTCTGATAATAAATCTAGCCATTCTTGTTGAGTCGCCAGATAAGATGAATGAGCATCATAATCAATGTTAAATGAGGCATTAGATATAAAGTCTGATATCACGAAATCACCCCGATCGTTTAAGTGATTTTTGATATTTAAAAAGAGTTCTTTTTTCTTCTTGATATGACAAATGACTTCAAATCCGTAGATCAAATCGTAACGATCTGGAAACTCATCCTGAGAACTATCTCCATTAACGATTTTTACCCGTTCTTCTAAATTTAGTTGACTAATTTTTTTGTTTCCTAATTCTACTTGCCCTTCTGATATGGTATAACCACAAAGCTCTAAGTGATGATACTTCTGACCTAAAGCAATTAAATCAGTTCCATGACCACAACCAATATCTAGAACTTTACGACAAGCAGAAAAATCGACTTTCTGCCAAGCTATATTTCTAATCTCTTGCTGGGCAGTTGATGCTAATTTTTGATATTTTTCTTGTATTTTTAATTGGGCGAAAAATAGAACCCATGAAAATCCTTTGATAATCCCTGGCAAAGGAATGTAGTTCAAAATTGCTTCTTCATCTGTCAACGAAGCTAACTCATCATAAAAGTCACCCACTATATCGCCCCGATCTTGCAGATACTTTTGATACCGAGCCTTCAAAATATCTAACAACTTCGGTAATAGTTTTTCTTCATCTTCGGTTAATTCTTCCGATAACTTGAGTTCTCGAATTAATTCCTCTGGATCGCCTAGATCTAGTGGATTTGAACTATGATGGGTAGTATTTCGGTCTTGATTTTTAGTGGTTTCTACCCAATATCTTTCTCGCTGAAATGGATAAGTTGGCAATTCTACTTTCTGATTAGTATAATCGCGGCCAAATCCTGACCAATCTACATTGAAACCTTTTACATATAATTGCCCTAAGCTTAATAGCATTTGCTGCCATTCTTCTACTCCAGGACGTAATGACGGCAACCATACTCCGACATCTTCTGATAAACATTGACGAGCCATGCCTAACAATATGGGTTTGGGGCCAATTTCTAAGAAAACGTTATACCCTTCTTCATGGAGAGTTTTCATACTCTGGGCAAATTTCACGGGTTGTCGAACATGATTGACCCAATATTTAGCAGTAGTCATGTCTGAACTCACTTTTTCCCCTGTAACATTTGATATGATGGGTATTTGAGGTTGACTATAGGTAACTTCCTGAGCGACTGCTTCAAACTCTGCTAACATTGGCTCCATCAACGGGGAATGAAAAGCATGGGAGACCTGTAGATGCTTGGTTTTAACGCCCATTGCTTCTAATTTACCGCAAATGGTGGCGATCGCCCCACTCTCCCCGGAAATCACTGTACTCTCTGTCCCATTTATAGCTGCTATTGTTACTTGGTTACTGTACTCTGCGATCGCCTCCCTCACTTGAGATTCTGATGCCATCACTGCCACCATCTCTCCACCAGGGGGCAACTCTTGCATCAACCGTCCCCGCATGGCGATTAATTTCAAACCATCTTCTAAGCTAAAAACGCCTGCGACTGTTGCTGCCACATATTCTCCCACACTATGACCCATCACCAAATTAGGTTTAATCCCCCAAGATTCCCATAACTTAGCTAGGGCATATTCTACAGAAAACAAAGCCGGTTGAGTATAAGCGGTTTGGTCTAATACAGAAGAACTTGACTGAGAATAGATAACTTCTAATAGAGGGACTTCTAGATGTTTTTTCAGAATTTCATGGCATTGGTCTAGACTTTTCCTAAATGTGGGTTGAGTCTCATATAACTGTCGCCCCATATCTATATATTGAGAACCTTGCCCAGTAAACAGAAAGGCAATCTCCTTCTCCTTACTTTCTGCTTTTCCTCTTACCACTTCATTTGTCTCATCACCCTTCAGAAAATCTCCTAACTTTTGCTGTAGATCGCTGTTGGACTCGGCTACTATTGCCAGTCTTTCTGCAAAAGGTGTCCGTCCTGTATTGGCGCTGAAGCAGATATTTTGTAGCGATGCTTCCGCTTTGGATTCTAAATAAGTTTGATAGTTTTCTGCTAGTTCCCTTAGTGCTTGCTCTGTCTGCGCTGAGAGGGTTAAAATTTGTTGCGGACGCTCTAGCACTGGTTCATTGTTAACTTTTTCTAGGGGTTCTTCTAATACAATATGAGCATTAACACCACCGATACCAAAAGAACTTAAACCAGCACGTCTAGGAATCTCTTCTCCTGATTCATTGCTTAATCTTTCCCAGTCTTGCGTTTCCTCTAGCATATAGAACGGAGCATCTTTCAGACTAATGCGTGGATTTAATTCCTTGAAGTTGACAATTTTGGGCAGCTTTTTGTGCTTCATTGCTAATAAGACTTTGATTAATCCCGCAATTCCTGCTGCTCCTTCTAAATGCCCGATATTGCTTTTTACTGCCCCTATGCCACAGTAGGCTTTCTCCGTCTTTTCGACTCCATACTGTTGATAAAGTTGTCTGTAGGCTCTTTTTAATGCATTAATTTCTATTGGGTCTCCCAATGGTGTGCCCGTTCCATGAGATTCGATGTAAGAGACTGTATCTGGAGAAATATTAGCGTTAGTATAGGCTGAACGAATGACTTGAGCTTGGGCGTAGACATTGGGAGAGGTTATCGTTCTCGCTCTACCTCCGTGATTAATGGCACTCCCTTGAATGACACCATAAATGCGATCGCCATCTTCTATTGCTTTTGCCAGAGGCTTTAATAAAACAACTCCTGCTCCTTCTCCCCTCACATAACCATCAGCATCACTACTAAATGTTCTACATTGTCCTGTTGGCGATAACATACCCAGTTGACTCATCTGGATGTAGGTTGTTGAGGTGAATAACACGCTGATCCCACCGACTAACGCCATCTCACATTCTGATTCTTTGAGGGATTTAACCGCGTAATGAAGAGCGACTAGTGAGCTTGAACAAGCTGTATCTATTGGAATACTTGGGCCGTGTAGATTAAAAAATGAAGAGATGCGATTGGCAAGCATAGAAGTCCAAGTTCCTGTGCCACTATGACCTTCTACATTCTCTTGATTTTGGTTCATTAATAGAATAGAGTCATAGCTACATGCCCCGATAAAAACACCTATATCTTTTCCTAAAACTTGAGAGAGGGAGTAACCTGCATCTTCGACACAAGACCAGCTCAATTCCAACAGGATTCTTTGTTGAGGGTCTATGTTTTTTGCTTCTCTGGGGGAAATATCGAAAAACTGAGCATCGAATTGGTCTATATCTTCTATCAACCCTAACCATTTACTGATAGTTTTGTGGGGAGTTTGGGGATTAGGCGAGTAATAGTCTTTGATGTTCCACCGGTTTTCAGGAATTTCTGTAATGCTATTGATTCCTTGTTCGAGGTTTTGCCAGAATTGATGGTAGTCTTTCGCGCCCGGAAACCGACAAGCCATCCCAATAATTGCGATGTCAGCTACATCCTTCTTTTCAATGGAATATTGCATAAACCTAACGGAATCCCTGATGCAAGGAAAAAACGTCTTGAACCTTTTAACTTGAAGTCAGTGTACCACAAGAACTTGATTCCAACCAAGTCTTAACAAATTTTAACAATTGATTGTCAAGAAGTATTGACAGACACTAGAGATTACTGAATTTCAAAGCTAACATGGAATATTCAGAATTAACTTTAGGGCCCTAAAGTTGCTGAAAATCCCTTAATAATTCTGTGTCCTTTTGAGCTAGAGGAAACCATTGTGAGTCCAGAAACGTTAACCCAGACCGATGCGCCCCAGGTTTCAGACCATGCTTATGATCCATCGGAGTTTAACCAGTATGTAATGTCTACTTATGGGCGGTTTCCGATCGCCCTCAAACAAGGAAAAGGCTGCTTGGTTTGGGATACTCAAGGTCGCGAATATTTGGATTTTGTGGCCGGAATTGCCACCTGTACGTTGGGTCATGCCCATCCCGCTTTAGTAGAAACGGTAACTCAACAGATTAGCAAGCTCCATCATGTGTCGAATCTGTACTATATCCAAGAACAGGGGGATTTAGCTAAATGGTTAGTCGAGCATTCCTGTGCCGATCGCGCCTTTTTCTGTAATTCGGGGGCAGAAGCCAATGAAGGGGCGATTAAATTGGCCCGCAAATATGCCCATACGGTACTGAACATTGAAGACCCAGTAATTCTGACGGCAAAAGCGAGTTTTCATGGTCGTACTTTAGCCACGATCACGGCAACCGGCCAAGCCAAATACCAAAAAGGATTTAGTCCCCTGGTTCCGGGCTTTGCCTATGTGCCCTATAACGATTTTGAAGCGGTCAAAGAGGCGATCGCCTCCCTGGATAGCTCAGAACGGCGCGTGGCGGCGATTTTACTCGAAGCCTTACAGGGTGAAGGGGGCGTGCGTCCAGGAGAATTGGAGTATTTCCTGCGCTTGCGTCAGTTGTGCGATCAGACCGGAATTTTACTGATCCTGGATGAGGTGCAAGTGGGTATGGGACGCACGGGGAAACTCTGGGGGTACGAGAATTTGGGCATTGAACCGGATATCTTTACCTCAGCCAAAGGGTTAGCGGGGGGTATTCCCATTGGTGCGCTGCTCTGTAAGCAGTCCTGTGATGTATTTGAGCCGGGGAATCATGCCAGCACGTTTGGTGGTAACCCCTTTGCTTGTGCCGCAGCCCTGACGGTGTGCCAAACCGTGGAGCAGGATCGGTTGCTTCAAAATGTACAAGAGCGGGGCGAACAATTGCGGAAAGGCTTGCGGGCGATCGCCGCTAAATATCCCCAACTCATTGCTGAGGTGCGCGGATGGGGGCTAATTAATGGTATGGAACTGCAAGCGGAGATTCCCTTAACTTCCATTGAAATTGTGAAAACCGCCATGGAACAAGGGGTGCTACTGGTTCCCGCAGGGCCAAAGGTAGTGCGGTTTGTACCGCCGTTGATTGTGTCTGCGGAGGAGATCGATCGGGCAGTTGCGGAGGTGGAAAAGGCGATCGCCAGTCTTACCTAAACCGAATCACCCGTAGGGGCGAAGGGCCCTTCGCCCCTACAGTTATGTATAATTTTGATTATTATGGAAGAACTACCGAAAATCAAATTTCTGCAACAGCCGACATCTGAGGCTTGGGTTCAACAGGCGATCGCCAACTTGAATACCATCCTCTTAGATCATTCCCACTGCGAGCGCAAAGCAGCCGGAGTCGCTCTAAACCTGATGTTCCGCTATCCCTCCAGTCAGGTGCTGGTGAGGAAGCTAACGGCGATCGCCCGCGAAGAACTCGAACACTTTGAACAAGTCAATCAATGGTTAGAGCGCCTCAATATTCCCCTCGCTCCCCTCTCGGCTCCTCCCTACGCTGCCGGATTAAAAGCCCAAATTCGCCCCACTGAACCGGAAAGAATGCTCGATTCTCTGTTGATTTCTGCCCTGATTGAAGCCCGTTCCCACGAGCGTCTCGGATTGCTTGCTAACCATCTCCCCCAACCCCAACTCGCCCAATTTTATCGCTCTTTAATGGCTTCTGAAGCTCGCCATTATGGAGTCTACTGGATCTTAGCCACCACCTATTTCGACCGGGAAGTTGTCCAAACTCGCCTAGATGCTCTGGCACAAATTGAAAGTGATTTACTCTCTACCTTGCATCCAGAACCACGCATTCATAGTTAGAGAGTTATTCTATAGCTTTTTGATAATATCGGGCGGCTGCCGTGCTATCCCATTCTAATAAATCGGTGCGATCGAGTACCATCATTTTCCGGGGACGAACGGGAGAATAGCCTAAAGCGTTACCAATTTCAGCAGCAACAGCTTTGGCTAAAAACGGCGGGACTGAATTCCCCACTTGTCGAAATCCGTGCCATTTGGTGCGATGAAATCTGAACCAGTCGGGGTAAGAATGGAGCCGTGCAGCTTCGCGAACAGTGATACATCTGGGTTCAAAGGGATGGATGGGACGGGGAGAAGTGTATGCGCCGCGATCGCCTGGTGTCCCTGCTCTTAAGGTATTACAGAGTCCCTGGGGATCGAGTCTCAAAAAATGACTAATGGGTTCAATTTTTCCGGGAAGTGTTGCCTTAAATCGTTGGATAGATTCAGGAGTATGACGAGTTTTTAAGCTAGAAGTTAACAGAGTTTTATCATATTTTCTCGGATAAGAATAATCATCAGATAATCGAAATATTCCATGTAACAATTTACCATACTCAGTATGGTTTCTAAATGCTGCTTTCACCCAATCTTGAGTTTCTAGTTCTGGATATCGAGAGATTTTGGGTAACCCTTCTATAGCATCATAAACTGTCGGATAAGAATCAAAATAGGTTAAGGGTTGGGGATAGGAAGGAAGCTCTAAATCTTGATGACATCCGACTAAAAACAGTCGTTCCCGATTTTGAGGTACGCCATAATCGCGAGCATTTAAAAGTTTATAATGCACTTGATAACCATGGAAAGCAAACTTTTCCATAATTTCTGCAATAAATAAACGATGGTGTCCCATCACCATACCTTTAACATTTTCTAAGACAAAAAAATTAGGTTTCAGTTGATCGACAAGGCGGATAAAATGATAAACTAAACTGTTGCGTGGATCGTCTAATGCCCGTTTACCAATCACAGAAAATCCTTGACAAGGAGGGCCACCAAAAACCACATCAATTCGTTTTCTGCCAATGGTAGATTTTTCTCGAATTTCTGCTGCTGCGATCTGGGAAATATCCGCGCACAGAACTGTCCAATGGGGGAAATTATATTCATGAACTCCGCAGTGAATGGGGTCTATTTCTACAGATGCCAAAACATCAAACCCTGCTTGCTCAAAACCTAGGGTCATTCCTCCTGCACCGGCAAATAAATCTACAGCGATCGGTCTAGACACAGTTTTGAAACACTGATCGGATAACGGTCTATTATAGCATAATTGAGTGAAATGAAAAGAGGTCAAATCATGCGGCGATCGCTCCTGCCCCTAGTGCTTTTAAGCCTCAGTCTTTTTTTATCCTTTAATTTAGCCGCTAGTCCCGGAAAAACAGAAGAAAGCATTAATCCCGAAAATTGTAGTTTTCAGGGTATCAAGCTCTATGGAAATGTACAAATCGTCGAGCATTTTCCCGATATTCAGGTACAGGTGGTTGAGTCCTTCCCGGATCTCAAGGTTAAATGGGTCGAGCATTTTCCTGATGCTTGTGGCAAATGGAAGCAGGTCGAACATTTTCCAGATTTTAAGATTCAATATGTAACGAGTTTCCCGGATGTGAAAATCAAGACCGTTGAATCTTTTCCTGGTATATAGCAAACCTAAATGAGTTGTGTAATGGCTGCCCCTCATCCCCCTGCCCCCTTCTCCCGCAGGAGAAGGGGGTAATATCAAATCTAAAACAGAATGCTACATATCAATCGACAACAACGGTATATGTAGGTAGGGGCGAGCGGCCGCTCGCCCCTACAGCTATGTCTCATTCTTATGCCAATTGACTATATGTAGCAAACATTTAAGGATTTGATATAAAGTCCCTCTCCCAGTGGGAGAGGGATATAGGGAGAGGGCTTTTTCTATTTCACAACTCATTTAGACTAGCTATAGAGTTTTAACCACAAAGACACGAAGGAACACGAAGGTTTAGAGTTTGTTTAATCGGCAATCGAAAAACCTCTACGGGTTCGTTTTAGTGGAGCTTCCTGCACTTGAAAAATGATCCGATCGCGTTCTTCTCCTACTGCCGTTTTCACCTCTAGCTCCCAACTGCCGAGTTTCATGTTCCAAAATAGAGAATTGGTTGTAGTTGTGGCGATTTTATCCCCATTTAACCACCATTCTACCGGTTCTTCGAGTTTACCCGCTAGTTTGAATTCTAGGCGATTGTCCTGTTCTGCTTGGGGAGAGAGCAAGAAATAATCATCATTTGAAGGAAAGACAATTCTTAGGTTTCCTTGCCATTGGTTTTGGGGCTGTTGGGAGAGCCATTCATTATATTCTGGAGGTAGTTCTAGGGGCTGGTTTTGAGTGTTTGATGTTTGGATATCTTCGGGATAGAGATATTCTAAAACAATGGCAGAAGGACAGGTAGGAGTGGGTTTGAAACCTGCCCCTACATCGGGTTGAAATTGGGATAAATTCTCCCCCATAATTTGTCCGGTAACGGCACAAATGGGGTGCTGAACCAAACCGGATGGGGGTGCAAAATCAGCAGGTTCTCTAGTTTCGTGTAAATGTTGCATAATGCGATGCCAGAGGGGGGCTGCACCCATAACTCCGGAGACTTGTTGCATGGCGGTTCCGTCAAAGTTGCCCACCCAGGTGGCAACGGTATAATCGGTGCTAAAGCCGACAGTCCAGGTATCGCGATAGTCGGAGGATGTACCGGTTTTGACGGCAGTGGGAAAGGGCAAGTTTAATACTGAGTCTACCCCAAAACTGGTGGCACGGGCATGGCGATCGCCGAGCATCTCCCGCACCAGTTCCCAAGATGTCGTCTCTGGGGGCGTTTTTGCTGCTTCCGTTTCTTCGCCAAAATAGGTGACTAAAGGCACGGCTTTACCATGATGGGCCAATCGCAAATAAGCCCTCGCCAACTCCCACAAGCTGACCTCCCCACTGCCCAAAGTTAAGCCTAAACCATAGTATTCTGGCTCATGGCTTAGGTGGGTGAATCCCAACTCTCGCAAGTGATTGAGGAATACGGGAACCCCCACTTCTTCCAACACGCGGACGGCGGGCACATTCAGGGAATTAGCCAGGGCTAAACGCACCCGCACCGGCCCTAAAAAGGTTTCGCTATAGTCCACGGGTTTGTATAGTTTCGCTCCAGGTATGGCGTAAGTGGTGGGCACGTCTGCGAGGATGGTTTGGGGACGGATAACCTGTTGTTCGAGGGCGAGTTGGTAGAGGAAGGGCTTCAGGGTTGAACCCGGTTGGCGCAAAGCTTGTACGCCATCATTTTGCCCCTGTTGGCTGTCGTTAAAGTAGTTGGGAGACCCCACATAGGCAAGGACTTCTCCGGTATGATTATCAATGACCAGGGCGGCTGCATGGTGGACTCGTTGGGGTGCGAGAGCGTCCACGACTTGCTGCACTTGAGTGGCGACAAACTGCTGGAGGGCGCTATCTAGGGTGGTGCGGATGGTTCCTCCTTGGGTGCTGGGGAGCTGCTGGGCAACCCAGAAGAGGAAATGGGGAGCGGCGAGGATTCCCTGTTGTCGCGATCGCAGATAAACTTGTTCACTATAAGCCCGTTCTGCGTCTAATTCCGTAATCATTTTATCCGCCACCATTCGGTCTAAAACATAACGCTGCCGGGTTTTCAGGGCTTGCCAATGGTGGTAGGGGTCGAGGTCGATGGGGTCATTGGGCAGGGATGCCAGCAGGGTCGCCTGTGCCAGATTTAACTCCGCAGCCGGAAGCCCAAAATAGCTCCGAGCCGCCGCTTCCACCCCATAAAGGTTACTCCCCATGGGCAGGCGGTTAATATACGCAGCCAGAACTGTATCCTTATCCATTCCCGCACTTAAGCGCCAAGATGTCCAAATCTCACCCACTTTATGGGGGAGAGTGCGGGGAGTTGGATGGAGCATCCGCGCCAGTTGCATCGTAATAGTAGAAGCTCCGCTCACAATTTCTCTCGCTTGAAGCGCTTCTAAAATAGCACGAGAAACCGCCATAAAATCCACCGAACCATGTTGATAATAGCGCTTATCTTCCGCCGCAATAATCCCTTGAATAAAGTAGGGGGAAATCTCATCCAGGGGAACCACCATCGTATGGTCTTGGTCGCGGGTGAGCAGGGTTCCCAAGGGCAGTCCATGACGGTCTTCAAAGGTGAGTGCGCCATCAGTTTGGGCGATATCTTGGGCGCGAATGGGGATGAGATAGGGTACAGAGCGGAGAGTTAAGCAGAGTAAAATTACACCGATGAGGATGCGGAAGGGGAGTTTATATTGTCCATGCCATAATTTACGGAAGTATTGCATAATTCACCCATAAAGTATTGACGTTCAGAAGGAGCGCATCATCATGATTCATTACAGAGCAGCAGAGCAAACTGATTTAGAGATCATTTTACAACTGGTGCAAGAATTTCATCACAGTGAAAAACTAGGGTTTGATGAAAAACTCGATGCTCAGGCTTTAGAAGAGTTAATCAGCGATTCATCTTTAGGGAAACTGTTGCTGATTCAACAAGACGATGAAATCATTGGCTATGTTATTATAGCTTGGGGTTATAGTCTGGAATTCAGAGGCAGAGATGCATTTATCGATGAATTTTATCTGAGACCCCAGTACCGTCAACAGGGCATCGGGACTCAAACTTTATCATTGGTCGAGAAGACCTGTCAAGAGTTAGGAATACAAGCGCTGCATCTAGAAGTTGATTTTGAAAATCCTAATGCACAACGTCTTTATCACCGAGTTGGATATCAACGCCATAATCGTTTTTTGATGACGAAAATATTAGATAATTAGATCGGGCGCAGTTCACATCCTAAGCTGTGTTACTATAGCAAGTAGAATTTACAGTATAATATTGAAGGCAATCTAGAGGTTAATGATTTATGGCACGACAAGTTGAACAAGCAGTACGCCAAGCGAAAGCTTACTTTGAACAACTTTTGCCTCAGTTGGGGGAAGGGATTGAAGACTTGAGACTCGAAGAAGTGGAATTTTCCGAAGATAAATGGCTGATTACTTTGGGATATACCCGTCCAACTAAAATCAAGCCTAATCCCCTATTACCTGTTACCGATAACCGGCAATATGAACGAGTCTATAAGATATTTACAATTAACTCAAGAACGAATGAAGTTGAATCGATGAAAATCCGAGAGTTATGATCGATGAAATTGCCGAATTTTATAAACAATATCGACACAAAGGAATTTTGATTGATACGAATATTCTGATTCTCTGGGTCGTAGGTACAGTCAACCGAGAACGGATTTCTCGATTTAATCGAACCAAAACGTTTACGCCCAATGACTATGATATATTATCACAACTCCTTGATTATTTTAGCAGAGTCGTTACTACTCCCCATATTCTGACAGAAGTCAATAGCCTGATGAATACATTGGGAGAACCAGAACGCTCTACTGGCCTACAAATCTTAGGTGAAGCCCTACAAAATTCCGATAAAGTTCATGAGGAATATCGAGAAAGTTCCCAAATTATGCAGAATAATCAATTTTATAAGTTTGGCTTAACAGATTGTGGAATTATGGAAGTTTGCCAAGGTCGATATTTGGTTTTAACTGATGATTTTAAGTTGGCGGGTTATTTATTTTCACAAAATATAGATACGATTAATTTTAATCATATTCGAGGATTATTAAAGTAATGAAGTTAAAGATGAGCCAAGTAGAACTCCAATTACCAGAAACACTCCACCAACAGTTAACCCAGTTAGCGGAGAATGAAGGTGTTTCGTTAAACCAATATATCGTTTATGCACTCACGCGCCAAGTTACTATGGCGTATACAGTTCAAGCAATACCTACTGATGAAGTAAACCAACAGGAGCAGAAATTTCAAGCTTTACTGAACAAGTTAGGACAAGCATCTTTAACGGAGGTAAAATCGGTTTTAGAGCGGCGAGAAGTGGTTGACCCAGAACCAGAATTAAGTCCTGACATTATTGCCCGTTTTCAGCAGCGTATTAATGATGCTTCCAAGGGTTGATTTTACCACGAATGAGTGCTGATATGGTATTTTAAATTGGATTGTCCTGAATTGACCTGAAAAAAACAGAGAAAGGTTTATTTTTTGGCTACTTTTTCTCGCTGAAAGGTTAACTTCATTTCCGGTAAGTCGGAGACTTCCAGACGGCGCTTGATTTCTACTTTGGCGGTTTCAAAGGTGGGAAAGTCATCACTCGGCCCAAAGGGAATGCCAAAACCAGAACCGACTTCTAGGATTTTGATATTCACTTTCGCAGGCACTAGCACCTTACGGGGAGAAACATAAAATTTATTGATATATCCTACTCCATTAGCCCAGCGATTCACAGAGGCAAAATCTTGTAGATATTCTTCGACTAATAGCCAAAATTGTCGGTCAACGCTGGCTAAAAGATATAGGATTTCAAATCGCTCTGCACTAGCGTGTCTTGCATGATTATCTATCAATCCGTACGCTCTATTATAGAGATCACGTTCCTGTAAAGGTTGATCGGAGTTTTTTGAATTATTATCAATTCTTCTTCCTTCACGATCAAATGAGAAATTGTATTCTCCATCTTCTCTCCATTTTTCCCGTTTGTAAGGCTTCTTCAAGTCAGCACTAAAACTTTTGATAAACAAACCAATTCTCTCAGCACGGTAATCGAAGCGTATTGCACCCTCATTACTATATTTTTGTGGATCGATATCTCGTTTGTGCAAGAGATCTTTTACGGTTATAGTACCTGACTTTTTGGAGCGGCTGCCATAGCCTCGCTTACCGGTTTTATAATCTTCACATAGGGTGGTTATTTTATTTTTGATTTTATCCTCATCAATCGGTTCATTAAAGAAAATCTTGATCAAATCCGTATCATAAGGTCTCATGCGCTTAAACAGGCGACTATAGAAATCTGTATCATCGGTCTCTGATTGCATTTGACTTAATGATTCAGGAGTTACGGCTTTTATGGATATTCCCGCTAAATCAACATCATGATATTTCCGGATATCTTGTGTTTTTTGTTGAGAGTAGAAATAATCAAATGAATACAGTTCTATGGCATAACCGTTGACATATAAACGATAGGCATGAAGAGAACGTACTGATTCCCAATTGGAAGCATAGGCTTTACGATAATTCAATGATGCCTTGATAAATGGGCTTTCTTTTGTATACCCAAGACTGAAATTATATTTTTCTTTGAAGGCAGTTTGATCTAGAGAAATGTGAATGATCTCTAGGGATAGCAACTTCTTGTGAAACAACCAATAATCATAATCTAAATCGACAATATCTTCGCGGGGAGGTTCAATACCGAGAATGAAGGCAAAATCGGAAATGGCGACTAGGGTTTCTCGTAAGAGGGTTTCGCTGGGTAATACTTTTTTGGCTTTGACTGGACTCTCGTTTAAGTGGGGATGATATTTTTCAATGCGCTGCTTCTCGACTTCATCAAGTCGATCTTTGCTCACTAACTCATAGTAAATGGTAAAGTGTGTTTTCTTCTGTGCTTCGAGTTGAGCGATGCGATGATGGGTTTTGCCTTGCCAGCGTTTGCAGATGTTTTTGGCTTGGCCAATGTACCACACCTTGTGAGCTTGATCGAGAACATAATAAATCCCGGAAGACTCTGGAAGCAGCTCTTTGGTTTGTAGGGGGATATGGGGGAGTTGGAGAAGATCGCGATCGCCTTTCATTTCGCAAATATGTATCAAGCATAACTCTCTTATCCGATTATACCTCAGTTTCCTTGCGTCGGCGATCGCCAGTAATTCCTCCAGATCTTAGCCGCAGCTAAAGGTTGGGGATTCTTCACACATTCTGCTAAAAAATCAATGTCAATCTCTGGCAATAACTCACTGTTTTCAATCCGTTCATACCCATGATTGGATTCTGATTCCACTGGAAGATTGGAGCGCAAATGATAGACAGAAAACTCGCCATTTTGCCAAAACCAGACTTCAGGCACTTGCAAGCGACGATACACTTCTAACTTATTAATCCCACCATGGGTAACCACCACTTCAATCGCTAAATCGGGAACATCTTTATCTGTGCCAAAACAGTATCCTTCATCCGCTTCTAGTCCTGCTCGTTTTGCTTCCTGTTTCAGGGTAGTGGAGCCAAAGGGAAAATATTCGATATCGGCTTCTAAGAAGTAAAGTTCTAGTAAATTTCCAATCCGAGTTTTTTCCGTTTCATGGCGGCGAGAGGTGGACATGATTTCTAAAACTCCATCTAAATAAGTGACGCGATAACCGCCATTGTCTCCGATGATATTCAGCAAGGTTTCATAGTATTCCCAAGTGGCGCTATTGGTCAAATAGCGGTCTTCAGAATCCTGGTGGGATAAGGGAGGTTCGGGAAATAGGGTATTAAATTTCAATGCCAGCATGATTCAATTAAAAATTAAAAATTAAAAATTAAAAATGTGTACTTGAGCTACAATGTATCACAAACACACCAAGAGCTACAAAGAAAGAAGACTGTTTTTATCTTTGCTGAGGATCTCCGTGTCCCCGTGTCTCCCCTCTTTGCGGGATTTCCAACTCACTCTACAATCTAAGAGGTTAGGAGATGGAGAAACCAGGATATGACGCAAGATGTAGCTCAGACTCGGATTGAGAAAGATAGTATGGGGGAAATTGAGGTACAGAGCGATCGCTACTGGGGAGCGCAAACCCAGCGATCGCTCAAATATTTCTCCATTGGTCACAATTTTATCCCTCAAGAGGTGATTGTTGCCTTTGCCATCTTGAAAAAAGCGGCCGCGATCGCCAATCACGAATTAAGTAAACTTCCTGAAGACAAAGCAAAATTAATCATCCAAGCCGCCGATGAAATTATTGCCGGTAAACTCAACGATCATTTTCCCCTGCGCGTGTGGATGACAGGGAGCGGGACGCAGTGCAACATGAATGTCAATGAAGTGATTGCGAATCGGGCGATCGCCTTTGCAGGAGGAGAACTAGGTAGCAAAACGCCTATTCATCCCAACGATCATGTCAATATGTCCCAGTCCTCCAATGATACCTTTCCCACTGCCATGCATATTGCCGCAGTTTTGGCGCTCCATCAGCATCTGCTCCCCAAAGTCACCAAAATGCGGGATGCTCTGCAACAGAAATCCGAAGAGTTTGCCAACATTGTCAAAATTGGCCGCACCCATCTCCAAGATGCCGTTCCCCTCACCCTCGGTCAAGAATTTTCTGGCTATGTAGCCCAATTAACCGCAGACTTAAAACGTATCGAACAAACCCTACCCGATATGTATGAATTAGCACTCGGAGGAACCGCCGTCGGCACGGGCTTAAATGCACCCAAAGGCTTTGCCCAACTGGTGGCGCGGAAAATCCACCATTTAACCGGCTATCCCTTCATTTCTGCCCCCAATAAATTCGCCGTCATTGCCGCCCATGATGCCATGATTATGACCAGTGGCGCATTAAAAACCTTGGCTTGTTCATTGATGAAAATTGCCAATGATATTCGCTTTTTAGGTAGCGGGCCGCGCTGTGGTTTAGGGGAGTTAATTCTACCCGAAAATGAGCCGGGTTCTTCCATTATGCCCGGTAAAGTGAATCCCACCCAATGCGAGGCTATGACAATGGTTGCGGCTCAAGTCATTGGCTATGATACCGCCATTAGCATTGCCGGTTCCCAAGGTCATTTTGAACTCAATGTTTTTAAGCCCATGATGATTTTTAATCTGTTGGAATCCATCACTTTATTGGGCGATACCTGCAATAACTTTACCGATTTTCTGTTGGATGGACTGCAAGCCAATCAAAAACAAATTAACACTTATCTGAACGAGTCCTTAATGTTAGTCACCGCCCTAAGTCCGGCGATCGGCTATGATAATGCCGCTAAAGTCGCTCATTATGCCCTAGAAAAAGACTTAACCCTCAAGCAAGCCTGTTTAGAATTAGGCTATATTTCCGCCGAAGAATTCGATCGCATTGTCGTAGCCGAAAACATGGTTTATCCCCAACAAGGATAATTGGGGAGAGACAAGGATTACTAAATGTAATCTTTGAGACTACGGGTGACCCTCTTGAACTAACTTAACATTCTCCCTAGTCACCATTCGGCACAATGAAAAGCTATATCCACTCTCTTAAACCTATTTCAATGACTAAAGCCGGACTCACTGCTAACCTCGTTAATCGTATTCTCTCCATTAAACCCCTCGCCAGCATCGCCAAACACCAAGCCCGCCAAATGATCGTCAAACGGGCTGAAAAAAACGGTATTCCTTGGCGAGCAGAAGTCAAAATCCTGCAAACCCTTGATTGGACTCCCCGACTCGAAGCCATCCAAAACCCCAACATCACCTACCCCGACTATTACTTACAACCCTTCCATGCTTACGACCGAGGAAATCTCAGTTGGGAAGCCGCCTTGGAAGTCGAATTTGCCGCCAAAGGCGTTCATGCCCAACTCTGGAAAGATGCTGGAGCAAAAGGAGACGAGCGCTTACGCCAAACCTATCATCAAATTCTGCTAGAAAAACTCACCCCCGCGCCCCAAGATATCCTTGATGTCGGCTGTAGCATCGGCATGAGTACCTTTGCTCTCCAAGACACCTATCCCAACGCCACTGTCACCGGACTGGACTTATCCCCCTACTTCCTGGCCGTCGCTGGATATCGAGCCGAACAGAGACAGAGCCAGCACAAAACCCCCAACCATTGGATTCATGCCCGTGCAGAAGAAACCGGACTGCCTGATGCTTCTTTCGATCTGGTTTCCCTCTTTCTCATTTGCCATGAATTACCCCAAGCCGCCACCCGCCAAATCTTCCGCGAAGCTCGACGCATATTACGTCCCCAAGGTCATCTGGCGATTATGGAGATGAATCCTCAGTCTGAGGTGTACAAAAAAATGCCACCCTATGTGTTTACTTTACTCAAAAGTACAGAACCCTATATGGATGAATATTTCACCCTAGATATTGCTCAAGCCTTAGTGGAGGCTGGGTTTAAAACTCCCTTGATTCAACCCAACACCATCCGCCATCGCACCATTATTGCCCCATGTGCCTAATAAACAGGACTCGATTTTGGGGATTGGGTTAATATGGAGAGAAATATCATCTAATCTTGTGTAGGACTAGAGCTTTTCTATGAGTTCCTTCGCCCTCTCTCCTTCTCCCCTCCCCACTGCCGAACAACGCCTGGTTTTATCAAAGGTTTGGGAGTCAAGGAAGTTTGGCAATGGAAAGAGGGAGAATTTTCACTCTATCATCTGGATTCTACAGGCTATGAGGCGATCGCCAACAGTGAACTGCTTCCCAACTTAGATATCTCTCTCTTAACCCGTTGTGTCAAACCCGACCAACAATTTGATGCCGTCATGGAGTTTCGCGATCGCCTTCGCCAACTCAATGATATCAAGTTCGCTCATTCATGTCCGCGAAGCGGAAATACCCTAATTAAAAATCCAGGGAGCAAGATGCTCCCACTCCAGTCAGATCAAAGAATTCGAGGAGTGCGGGCATCTTGCCCGCTTCTTAACAAATTTTCAAGTCCGCTTGCGGAAACCG
>NZ_JAQOSP010000149.1 GCF_030068475.1 Roseofilum acuticapitatum BLCC-M154
ACAGCACCTTGCGCGGTAATGAGGTGCAGTAGTAAAAGATCCCCCCTAACCCCCCTTAATAAGGGGGGAATAAGAAAGTCCCCCTTTTTTAAGGGGGATTTAGGGGGATCAAACTGTACCACATAACAGCGAAAACTGCTGATATCGTTGTCAGACCGATCAGCGTTGACACTCGACTAGCTAGTTAGAGCAGCGATATCGAACAACGTTGGTATCGCTATGGGTTAAAGCCGAGCGATCGCTCGATAGCTCAAAAGAATCTGTTTCGGTATAGGTTTCTCCCTCGCTGGCGTACTCAGAAGTCACCATCATCTTTAGATCCCCTTGGGTAAAAACTTCCAGCACAGTGCCAAAAGATTCATAAAATTCGATTCGGTTCAGCCCGATCAGCAGCCGTCCGTCGCTGTGTGGCACGCCACAGCCCTGTAAACCACTGTTCCACTCGCCTTGGAACTGCATAGGAATCACGCTCTGCACCTGCGCCACTGGAGTCCTATCAGTCGGCTTTGCGGCTTCAGGAGAGGAAAAGGGTTGGACGTTCCAGCCCCCAACTTCTAGCTTAGAGCCACCGTAGGTAATCACCGAAAGGGATTGCTGCTCACCTGGATGTATAAAGTCAAATCTACACTGCCCCAGTCCGGTACCGGCGCAGCCCGCAACTTCTGTAAAGCCAGCATCGTAAGCCATCCGCTCGACACCATAAAGACCAGGATCAGCCGCTTCTACGGGAACCCAGCCCTTCTTAAGGAGCCGATCGCGAGCATCGGCGTACTGCATTCCTACCTTTAAATCGATCAGCAGGTTGTTGTCAGCAAGGGTGGGCTGCTGGCTGCTGCTGGCTGCTGGTTCGCTCCCGGCCCGCTCTGGCGGTGGAGCCATTGGTTCTCTGGCCACCAAGGTTGCCTCTGAAGCTCTGCTTGCGGCGGTATCAGAAGGCGGATCGGGAACATCTACGGCAGCACCGGTAATCACTAGAGGCGCTAGGCCTAGGCAGGCGATCGCTGTTTTACCTGTTCTACTGCGCTCCGACCAGACATGGATTAAGATATCTAGCATTTTTGTTCAGGTGCAATTTTATGTAGAGGGCGGCTCAAGACTACTGGGCAGACAGGCTGAATCAGTCATTTCTAGGTAGACCCAGGCTGAATTGATTGCGCGATCTGTTCCCATTCCCGGACAGCCGTAAAATAGAGGACGCTTCTGGTCTGCGAGGAACTTGCTCATCCAGGTCATTTTACCACTACCATCCGATTAGCGCTACTGTGTTTAAACCGAAACCGATGCAGGCTGCCTAGTTTACCCTGGCAGATCTGCAATTAGTTAGAGAGGATGGATTTAATCGAACATTCCCCATGACCGATCGCCGATCGCCCATTCCCGGTTTAAACTAATAGATCCCACTCACATTCGGTAACACTTGGATTTATGGCTTTTTCCTCTATCTTGCGAACCTTGCGGCGATCGCCTCTTACGCAAGAACTACTGACTAAACTCGGCGTTTATATGAACATCATCCCTACTGACGAGCTATTAATTTTAAGTAAGTCATGGTCAAGGGAGAGAGGGTAAATTGAGGGGTTTCGACGGTTTCTATCCACAGTCGGCGTTGTAGGGATTGCAGGGTATGGAGGATCATTGTAGCGGGTTGCGATCGCCCTTTCAACAGGTCTCCTAAGCCAACGGGTGCAGAAAATTGCGCCATATCTTGCAGGAGTTGTTGCTCCAAGTCCGATAAGCGGTTAAAACGGCGCTGATATTGGTCTTGGATGGAGTCAATTAACAGGATATCTTGTTCTAGAAATTGGCGCACGCTGCCTTGAAACAGGTCTTGAATCAGTTGGGATACCCCAGTTAACCAGAGGGGATGATGGTGGTAGCGATGACTGAGGGTTTCCCAGTCTTCTTCATCGAGGAGTTGATAATGACGGAAAATGTCGGTTGTGTCGTTGCCGAGTCCGTTTAAGCGCAAGATTTTGCTGGTTTTCTGCTCTTTGGGTTGTTCGTCGCTGATGAGGATGATGCAACTTTGATGGGGGACTTGGCCTAAAAGCTGAAAAAAGGTGCGATAATTCTCTAAATTGGGCGAATAGTGTCCAGCCGATTGCTGTGGTGCAAAAAGAGTTTGCATATCGTCGAGGAGGATGAGGAGGCGATCGCGCTTGAGAGCTTTGAGCAGTGCTTGGTGTTGCGCTTCGAGTTGGTGGGGAACCTCTTCAGAGTCCGTGAGAACCTGTAACAGATGGGTAAGCGTGGCGGTTAAGGGGGGAGAGAACTGGAGACTGTAGTAGAGGATGCGATCGAACTGAGTTTGGATGCGATCGATCAATTTCAGCGCCAGAGACGTTTTACCAATTCCCGGAAGTCCCAACAGCCAGATTAAACGAGAGCCACTCACCCAACTTTCCAGCGTTTCCAGTTCTTCTCTACGTCCATAAAAACAAGAAACTTCTGGCGCAAGTCCCAAATCAATTTGCGGTGGTTCCCTTTCTTTTTTGGGCGAATTTAAAAAAATCAAGATTTGAATTCGTTCAATGACACCTCTATTCATTCAAATCCTCAAGCCGGTCAGAAAGTATCCTCGACGTTTCAGCGCTTTTCAACGGCTGAAAGTGCAATTAATAGATGCGCCCTTCATGAAATCCAAGTTCTCATGGCATTAAGAAGAATTACTTATATCTCTCATAAGTGCTTGAAGACAATCGAGAAAGGAGTAAAAAATAAATGGATTGAAAAGGTTTCTATTTATGCTTTAGATGATAAAAATCTATGTGTAGGAGAACTAAGTGTAAGTGTTGACTGGAATTTATATGATTCACTGATGTCTACTGGAAAATTTACCATTGCGTTAGATCCTAGACATTTTGATAAGTATGACAATCAACCTGTTTCTATTGAGTTAGATGAAGCAGTGAAATTGTTTAGAGAGTTTATTGGTGAGGAGAATCTTAAAACAATATATCAAGTTTCTTATCCGTCACATTTTAAGAGTGAAGAAATCAATCGTAAACTCGGATTTTCTCCGTTTCAAAAAGTCAAGTGGTCGGAAAGAAAAATCATTTATAAAAAGCTTGATGTAGAGAAGACTCCTGAGTTTTATATTGAATTACGCCTCATAGACATATAAAGCGATCGCTATCTAAATCTGTCCATTCCCGCCATTGGTCATCATCTGGCCACGTTAACCGATCTCTACCGTTATGATAACCTACAATTAATATGAGTATCGCTACGTTAAAATCTGAGAATTCTTTAAGCTTGGCATGGATCATCTGCTGGAGGGTGCAATCGAGTTTGTATCCAAAATCGTCTTGTTTGTCGAATGGAATCGTTTTCTGGATAACGGCTATCGTTCAAATCAAGACGTAGGCAAGTTGCTCGACCAATAGGTGTAGTTCCTTCTATTATAACACCCTTATCTTGCCAGACAAAATGCTCCGCCCACTTCTGTTTACGGGGATTAAAAATGGGAACAGTCTCCTGAGTCTCTGGATCAATTCCAGCCACAAAGTTGTAGCGTCTCTCATTGCAACGACGGCAGGCAAGGGCAAGATTGTCGAGTGCATCAGAACCACCCAAAGATTTGGGAACGACATGATCGACAGTAAATCGATTAGCACTCAACCGTTCTGGAGAGTGGCAATACTCGCAGATATAGTTGGCACGCTCTCGAATAGCCTGCTTGAGTTCATCACTGATTGGCATGTTGAGCAGCAAGCATCGCGTTAATGTGAGTAAAAATATGATCTAGTTCTCCAATCGCATCTAATTCAGCAATTTCATCAGGAGTGATTTGATCGGCTTTTTTCTTCTCCAGAAGACTCTCCATTCGCAGTTGAAGAGACTCACTGAATTTGAATAAATTCCAGTTGCCAACTTTTTCAAGCCGGATTTCGTGAATTAGAGAAGATGGTTTATTAAGAGTTGTAACCATTTAACCCCCATTGCACTTCAGGGAAGATTCTACCTGGATCAAGCTTGAGCGGTGATTGTATTTCACTCATCGCATGTGTTCCTTTTTAGCTGACTCTACATTCTCTCTCTTAAGTTAGCATTATTTCTTCATTTTCCCGAATCGCCATTTCAATTTCTTCTGGATAAGCTTTAGCATAACGCCAAGCATTAACCAGATCGATCGCGCTCAAACCGGGAAAAGCTGTTAAAATCTGGGCATTAGTCATTCCTAAACGGCGATCGCATACCAATGAGCAAACCGGAATGCGCGTTTTCTCAATTCCAGACTCAAACTCAGGTTGAACAGAAATTAGTTAGAGAGGATGGATTTAATCGAACATTCCCCATGACCGATCGCCAATAACCCATTCTCGGTTTAAACTAATAGATCCCACTCACATTCGCTAACACTTGGATTTATGGCCTTTTCCTCTATCTTGCGAACCTTGCGGCGATCGCCTCTTACGCAAGAACTACTGACTAAACTCGGCGACAACCGCTCCTTAGAACTTCAGGGAATTCCCCGGTTTCCCAAGGGTTTAGTTGCGTCTGCCCTCTCCCAAGCCGAATCTCGCTCCTTGTTGGTGGTGACGGCAACGATGGAGGAGGAAAACCGATGGACGGCGCAGTTAGAAGCCATGATAAAAGCTTTCCGTTGATTTTATTTTTATGAAAACACTAGAGGAGATTAAAAGTCAGTTATATGCTGGAAACTTTGAATTTACCCGTCATGGGTTTAAGCGGGCGATCGAACGCAATATCAGTGAGTCGGAGATCAAGGAAGCGAGTGTCACAATGGAGGTAGTTGAAGATTATCCAGAGGACAAATATTCACCGAGTTGTCTACTTTTAGGATTTACGTTAGCAAACCGCGCTTTACATCTTCAGGTTTCAAGACTTGAATCTGATGTTGTTAAAATTATCACGTTATATGAACCAGCCCCAGACCAATGGATTGATAATCGCAGGAGGAAAAGCAATGTTTAAATGTCATGTTTGTGGCTCAACGGAGTCTCATGTAGAGCAAGTGAGTGAGGTTTTGAAGATCCAGGGAAATTTCTATCTCGTTGAAAATATTCCAGCGACGGTTTGTTCTCGTTGTGGGGAAGAAACATTTAGTCGGGAAACAACAGAGCGGGTTCGAGTGATGCTACATCAAGGAGACAAACCTATTCGATCGCTCGCTCTAGATGTTTTTTCCTTTGATGAGGCGGTTTGAATTTATAATTTATAGGGTCTCATCTCTCATTCCTCATGACCGATCGCCAATCGGCCATTCCCGGTTTAAACTAATAGATCCCACTCACATTCGCTAACACTTGGATTTATGGCCTTTTCCTCCATCTTGCGAACCTTGCGGCGATCGCATTCGTCGTCGTGCTAAGTTGCCTTTGGATCTCCGTGGGATTCTCAAGACTGGCAAGATAGACGCTGGTGAACATTAAAGAAATGGTATCAATCCTTTAATATCAAATTAATCTTTTCTCTTCTCAACATTTCAAACGGTAAAATACACTCAATTTTAAAGGCATGACAAACATCTGGAATTCTAATCTGAGTCTTGCTTTCGGGTGCTGATTGTTCGAGTGTTACAACGGTCAACTTGTTAGCCCGTGCATAGCTTATTAACTCAAAGTCAGCACATCCCAAAAAGTTTTGAATTGCAGATTCTTTATACTGTGGGTTCCCATGGGCCCAGTTGGCCACTTCTGCCATTGCTTTAAGAGTCTCTGGATTTGGCTCTCGGAAAAAGTCTTCACTGAGCTTATCAATCCAAGAACTGAGCGGGTCTTTTCTCTCTTTATCCTTCCCTTGTATTTCCACCTTAACTGCCTTGATACTCAATATCGTTCCTGTCTCACCTTGTTTGATTAACCACTCCCAAAATCCTGGGCAAAAATCAAAAGCGTAATACCTTCTATGGGCATCTATAAAAACATTGGCATCCAACAAGTAAGGCATAACTAATCGAGTCTAAGAGACTGAGCAACACGGTCAAAAGTGGGGGCTGAAACGTCTAATATTCTGAATGCCTCTTGGAAAGTAGTCCCTCCCTCAAGGGTATTCGTGACAACAGCTTTAAGAAGCCGCTTCCCCACCTTGCGGTTGAGATTGCTATAATAGTTGCCCCCACCTTTCTTTGTTGGGTCTTGATTTGAATTTTTCTTCTTAAGTATTCCTAACTCTTTGATATAATTTTCTGAGAAAGTTTTGCTATTGATTACTCCTAGGTCATAAACGCGCCGGAGAGTGACTAGCGTGCTAACTTTGTATATTTTTGCCAGTCGTTTGACTTCGTTCATTAACTCTTTGTTTTCCTGATATTCTCCTCTAAAAATCGACAGAGGCACAAGAATTTCTGCTGCCACCTTATTGCACCAACTCTCGATTGTCTTTTGTGCGGGAACATCACTTATTTGTACATTAGATACCCCTTCTTCTCCCAGCCAAACATGAGCCAACTCATGGGCTAAAGTAAACATCTGTGCAGCCTTAGTGTCCGCCCCATTGATAAAGATTAATGGAGTAATTGGATCGACCAATGCGAACCCCCTAAACTCCTCTGGGTCAAGCTTGCGACGAGTGTTATTTCCTACAACACCATTAACCATAACCAATATGCCTAAGCGTTCAACTTTATCAATGAACGTTCGCCATGTCTCTTCCCAATCTTTCATTTTTGCTCTCTCTTCCAAATTAAACCCGATCGCCTCACGAATCTGGGCGGCCACTTGGGCAATATCGTCTTTCAAGGTGACACTACCCACATAAGCTTTTGCCCCCTCTGCCTCTTGGGATTGTAAGTAATTGCGATACCAATCCTGTCGGCGCTGGCAAGTGTAAATCGTCTCCAAAAGGTTAGGGCTAGGACGATTGAACGAGGCTCCAGGCAAAGTACGAAAATCATTGATAGGTAGTTGTTCCTCTGGGGGAGTTGACAAGAAAAGCATCCCTAGCGGCACGTGAGTTTTTTGGGCCAGTTTTTCTAACTGCTTAAAGGTAAAAGTTGGATCGCCTTCTCCTTGCTGCCACTCTTTCAGCTTTGGAAACTCTTTCACTAAGTCAGCAAGATCCAGGCCTGCACGCTGGCGGGCCCATTCCAATACTTCTGGAGCAATGGTAACTTTGGCACTCACATTCGAGTTCTCTAGCGATGTGTCCTGTAATAATTGTATGCGAGCGATCGCTTCTTAAGCGAAAGATCTTCTTATCGAATCGAACAGATCCATCGGATCACCGGATCTTAGCAGTTGTAGGGGTCAACGGCCGTTGACCCCTACAGGTTGACTTGGTGACGAGCGATCAGGATTCAGTTCTCTCCCCTAATGTTAAAATCGAGGAAGAGATATCCACAACTAACAGTCGATTTATTAACAACTGGCGACCTAATAAAACTTGTGGAATACCCAAGGCTGCATGAATAATAATATTAACTTCTTGTCGATCAAAATAGATGGAACCTGTATATAAGTTAAACTCGACTTCTTCTCCTGTTGCTAACTGCATGTTCTGCGTACCAATATACTGCACATCCAGCCCGTCTAAATCTTGAATATCAAGAGTCAGCCATCCTGAAAATCCTGTATCGAGCATCGCATCAATGGTAAAATCGATACCATCTGTTGTCACTAATCTAATTTCAAAAAGTAATTCATTATTCTCTCCCAAGCTTCCCTGCATTACTTAGCTCCACAAATTCCAGTTTCATTGACTTGAAAGAGGTGAAATGGAGCGTGGGGATATTTGGCACGGGATAAGGAGATCGCCTCCCACTCGGTTTTGGCTAAAAAATACTCTTGACTCTGAGGTTCGACAGCCAGATACCAGTTATAATGGGTTTCTATTAATTCAGCTTTCACTTGCTCAAATATCCGTTGGCAACTTTGATGAAATTCTGCACGTTTTGCCTGCCATTGGGCTTTTTTCTCCTCTGACCATTGAACTTCAGGGAAGATTCTGCCTCGATCAAGCTTGAGCGGTGATTGTATTTCACTCATCGCATTTGTTTCTTTTAAGCTAACTTTACATTCTTTTTATATCGCACTCGTCAAACGGTTAGCAAACACCTTCCACATTTCTATTGATTCGACTGGCTCAGGTATATTAACATATTGATCATCTCCTATCGTTCCCCATGACCGATCGCCAATTACCCATTCCCGGTTTAAACTAATAGATTGGACTCACATTCGCTAACACTTGGATTTATGGCCTTTTCCTCTATCTTGCGAACCTTGCGGCGATCGCCTCTTACGCAAGAGCTACTGACTAAACTCGGCGACAATCGATCCTTAGAACTTCAGGGAATTCCCCGGTTTCCCAAAGGTTTAGTTGCGTCTGCCCTCTCCCAAGCGGAATCTCGCTCCTTGTTGGTGGTGACGGCAACGATGGAAGAGGCGAATCGATGGGCGGCGCAGTTAGAAGCCATGGATTGGCAAAGTGTCCTATTTTACCCAACTACAGAAGCGTCGCCCTATGAATCCAGCCCTCCGGAACCGGAGATGGTTTGGGGACAGATGCAGGTGTTGGCGGAGTTGGTTTTGGGTAATACTGAGCGTCAACGAGCCATTGTTTGTACGGAACGGGCGCTACAGCCCCATCTGCCCCCCCTAGAAGCGTTTAAACCCTATGCTCTGCGGTTGCAAAAGGGGGATGTCTGGGAGAGTAAAGCGCTGGATCGGAAGTTAAGTCAACTCGGTTATGAGCGGGTGACCTCCGTGGAAACCGAGGGGCAATGGAGTCGCCGAGGGGACATTGTGGATATTTTCCCTGTGGCTTCCGAGTTGCCGGTGCGCCTGGAATGGTGGGCAACGGAGGGGGATGGGGATGCAGTAGAGAAGATTAAGGAACTCGATCCGGCTACGGGGCGATCGCTCGATCCTGTCCCAGAAGTTATGTTAACACCGACTGCTTTTACACCTATCCTTGAGGAAGCACTGACGGATCTGGGTGTAGAAAACTTACCAGAATTCTCCTCCGCCTATTTAGGGTTAGGCTTTGATACGCCCGCTTCCCTGTTGGATTATTTACCCCAAAATAGTCTGATTGCGATCGATGAACCGGCGCAATGTGAGAGTCATAGTAATAATTGGGTGAATCACATTCAAGAGCAGTATCAAACCCTGCAAGAAGTCCAAGGACTGGGTAAAGTGCCCCCCATTCATCGCTCCTTTGCCCATTCCTTAAGCCAGGTGCAAACCTATCCCTGTCTGTACTTATCAGAATTAGCAGAAAGTCATTCTGGGGCGCTTAACCTTTCCAGTCGCCCCGTTCCCGTCCTTCCCCATCAGTTTGCAAAACTCGCGGAAACCCTGAGAGAAGAAAGCAAAAATCGCACGTTAATCTTTGTCATTTCTGCCCAACCCTCGCGATCGGTTTCCTTGCTGCAAGAACATGATTGTGGGACAAAATTTATACCCAATCCCAAAGACTATCAGGCGATCGACTCTCTGCAAGTCCACTATACCCCGATCGCCCTCAAATATTCCGGAGTTGCGGAGCTAGAAGGCTTTGTGCTGCCGACATTCAAGATCATGGTGGTGAGCGATCGCGAATTTTACGGACAACATAGCCTCGCCACCCCCAGCTACATCCGCAAACGTCGCCGCGCTGCCTCCAAACAAGTCGATCCCAATACTCTCAAACCCGGCGATTATGTCGTTCACAAAAGCCATGGGATCGGACGGTTTATAAAATTAGAAAAGCTTACCGTCAATGAAGAAACCAGAGAATATTTAGTCATCAAATATGAAGATGGGTTACTCCGCGTCGCCGCCGATCAAGTCGGATCATTATCTCGATTTCGCTCCACCGATGGCAAGCGCCCAACCTTACATAAATTAGCGGGGAAAACTTGGGAGAAAACCAAAAATAAAGTCCGCAAAAACATCAAGAAGTTGGCCGTGGACTTGCTCAAACTCTATGCAGCCAGAGCAGAACAGGAAGGATTTCAATTTCCCCCGGATTCCGCTTGGCAAGAGGAATTAGAAGACTCCTTTCCCTACCAAGCCACCCCCGATCAACTGAAGGCAACCCAGGATATTAAACGGGATATGGAATCCCCGCGCCCCATGGATCGCTTGGTTTGTGGGGATGTGGGATTTGGGAAAACAGAAGTAGGAATTCGCGCTATTTTTAAGGCAGTCACGGCGGGAAAACAGGTGGCGTTTTTAGCTCCAACGACGATTTTAACCCAGCAACATTATCACACCCTCAAAGAACGATTTGCCCCCTATCCGATTGAGGTGGGATTATTAAACCGCTTTCGCACTCCCACGGAACGCAAAGAGATTCAACAACGGTTAGCGACAGGGGAATTAGATGTAGTCGTTGGCACTCAAGCACTGTTGAGTAAAGAGGTAAAATACCGAGATTTGGGCTTATTGGTGGTGGATGAAGAGCAACGGTTTGGGGTGAATCAGAAGGAAAAAATTAAGGCATTGAAAACCCAGGTGGATGTGTTAACCCTCAGTGCCACACCCATTCCTCGCACCCTGTATATGTCTTTGTCGGGGGTGCGGGAGATGAGTTTGATTACCACCCCACCGCCGTCCCGTCGCCCGATTAAAACCCATTTGGCGGCGTATAATTTGGAGGCAGTCCGCACGGCGATCCGTCAGGAGTTGGATCGGGGGGGACAGGTGTTTTATGTGGTTCCCAGGGTTGAGGGAATTGAGGAGATCAGTACCCGGATTCGGGAGACGGTTCCAGGGGTGCGATTGGCGATCGCCCATGGACAGATGGCAGAAACGGAACTTGAAGCAACAATGCTTAGTTTTAGCGATGGGGAAGCGGATGTGCTGGTTTGTACCACTATCATTGAGTCGGGTTTGGATATTCCCCGCGTCAATACCATTCTCATTGAGGATGCCCATAAATTTGGCTTGTCGCAATTGTATCAGTTACGGGGGCGCGTCGGTCGGGCGGGAATTCAAGCCCATGCCTGGCTCTTTTACCCGGATCGCCGCACCTTACCGGAAGCTGCTCAAAAACGTCTGCGGGCAATCCAGGAATTTACTCAGTTGGGTTCTGGGTATCAGTTGGCAATGCGTGATATGGAAATTCGCGGAGTCGGCAACCTATTGGGGGCAGAACAGTCCGGACAGATGACGGCGATCGGCTTTGATTTATACATGGAAATGTTACAAGAATCGATTCGAGAAATCCAAGGCCAGGAGATTCCCCAAGTCGATGATACCAGTATCGATCTACCGATTACGGCGTTTATTCCTGCCGATTATATCCCCGATCTGGATCAGAAAATGAGAGCCTATCGCTCCGTAGCGGCGGCGGGTTGTGGTGATGAATTACGCTTAATCGAGATGGAATGGGGCGATCGCTACGGAACCATTCCCCAACCCGCTCAACAACTCATCCGCGTCATGGAACTCAAACAACTCGCCAAATCTCTCGGTTTTTCCCGCATTAAACCCGACGGAAAACAGCACGTTGTGTTAGAAACTCCCATGGAAGAACCCGCTTGGAATCTATTAAAAGAAAAACTCGATCGCCGCTTCCAGGCTCGCTTTGTCTACAGTCCGAAAAAGGTCACCGTCCGAGGTTTAGGCGTGTTTAAACCCAATCAACAACTCGATCAACTCATTAACTGGTTTACTCAAATGCAAGCCGCATTGACCATAAACCATCAATAATTTGATCTCAAACCTAGCAGTAGTGGACTGTTTCAGCTAATTGGGTACTTTAGATATTGGGTAATGCGAGCATCTTGCTCGCTAGAGAAAGGCAGCGAGCAAGATGTTTGTCCTGCGGAAACGCTACGCTACGCACTCCTCTATTGCACTATTTTAATGCGGTCACGGCAGCAGGGTAGGCACTCCCGACTCAACTTCACCTTAACTCAAAACTTCCCCCACTGCCAAGCGAGATCCATTCATAAAATCAACCCCCAATTGGGCCCGTTTTCCCGCTAACTGCACTTGACACAAAATTAAAAATCCCTTGCCCGTTTTCACCACTGGCCCCAAACCTTTGGCGAGAAAAACTACTTTTCCCCCTTGAGCTTCATCTAAGTCCATATTTTGCAAAATTTGCTCCACCTTAATCAACTCTTCAGACAATTTTAAATCGTCACCCGTCAACAAGGGAGCCGTTTCCATCACCTTCAAAACTCCATCCCGAAATTGAGCCACACAAGAAGGAAAAAAGCCCCGTACTTGGTTATGCAACTCTAGGGCACTGCGCCGCCAATTTAACTGATAATCCGGTTTATCAATCAAAGGCGCATAAGTAGCTAAATCGTTATTCTGGGGAATAGGGGTTACTTGCTCTTGATCCAGTTTTAATAAGGTATCGATTAATAAATCTGCACCCATAGAAGCTAACCGCTCCGCTAAAGTTTGGGCATTATCCCATAAACTGATGGGAGTGACGGACTTGAGCAGCATATCCCCGGTATCCATTCCCTTATCCATGAGTATGGTGGTAATACCGGTTTCCGTTTCCCCATGATAGAGACACCACTGAATGGGAGCCGCTCCCCGATATTGAGGTAAAATGGAACCATGGACATTGACACAACCGAGTCTTGGCATCTTCAGAATCTTGGAGGACAGAATTTGACCATAGGCAACCACCACAAACACATCCGCCTGCATTTGCTCTAATTCCTGTAAAGTAAAGGAGTCTTTCTTAATGCGCTCCGGTTGCCAGACGGGTATATTCTCTCTAAGGGCAACGGTTTTCACGGCAGAAGGGATGGCTTTCCCCCCTCGACCTCGGCGTTTATCCGGTTGCGTCACCACACCCAGGACTTGGAATAGGGAATCGGATAATAATCGCTCTAGGGTGGGGACAGCAAAAGCAGGTGTACCAAAAAAAATGACTTTCATGGGTTACGGTTCTGTATGATGTTTGAGAAACGGCTCAGGATTGGACAACTGTTACCCTATTGTTTTAAGTTACCGGAGGATGTCATTCAAAACCCATGTTCTAGACTTTCAATTCTGTATCCGTCCTCGATCGCTCAATTCTGACTCACGCTTTCAGTTTAAACTCTATGGCTTATTGTCGTCGGTATTTCCGGTTCTATTCCCAGATTCTACAACGGGAAATGGAGGTTTTGCATTTTGGGGATTCTGGCTATCCCATGTTGTTGTTTCCCTCCAGCAATGGACGGTTTTTTGACCCAGAAGACCGGGGTTTGATTGCTGCTCTGGGGCGACATTTGGATATGGGCTGGACTCAGGTGTTTTGTTTGGATACCTTAGACTGGGAAACTCTGTTAGCTCCAGGATTGACGATTCAGGAACGCCGCCAGCGCTGGTTATTGTTGGAGCGCCATTGGTATAAGGAGTTTATCCCCTATGCTTGTGATGAGGCCCAAAATGATTTTTTAGTAGCTGCTGGCTGTTCTTTGGGGGCAACCCATGCGTTAAATTTGGCTCTGCGCTATCCGAATATTGTCCGTCGCTGTATTTCCATGTCGGGAACCTATGATTTAACGACGCTGCCGGGAATTGCTCAGTTGGCCTCGGAGGAGACAACGAAGGAGTTACATTTTATTAATCCAGTTGCATATATGGCTAATATGAGCCGCGATCGCTGGTTAGAATTAGGAGGAGCTAATACTGACCTGAAACTGCTCACCGCTCAACACGACCACTGTCTCTCCGATTATCTACGCTTGTGCGATATTTTTAATCGTAATGGCATCCCCCATCATCTAGAAATTTGGAATGGGGGCCATGATTGGTCAATTTGGCAGGCACAACTCGCCGCCTTTGCCTAAACCCAATCTACAGTAAAAAGAAACCGGGTTTCTACTCAATTCCAGCATCAGGTATTGATGTTGTAGGGGCGGGTTAACCAAAAATCAGGAAACAAGCGAATCAATTTCGTAAACCCGCCCTCCCCAACCGTCAATTTACCGAAAATTTGGGTTTAAAGCCCCGTCCTTTGAGGACGGCTTTTGAAATTGCAAGGTTGTCAAGTCAACTTTTGGTGCGCTATACTGATTTTATCCAAGCAAGTTCTGTGTAAAATGTTTGTTTTAGAGTTCAATGTAAAAGCTAAAACTCAACAGTATCAAGCGATAGACGAGGCTATCCGTACCGCTCAATTTATCCGTAACAAGTGCTTAAGGTTATGGATGGATACACCAGGAACGGATAAAAAGGATTTATATCGATACTCTAAAGTTTTAGCCCATGACTTTGAATTTGCTGACCAATTAAACTCAAGTGCTAGACAAGCAAGTGCTGAACGTGCTTGGAGTTCAATTAGTCGGTTTTACGATAACTGTAAACGCAAAATACCAGGAAAAAAAGGCTATCCTCAGTTTAAGAAGTTTAGTCGCTCTGTTGAGTATAAGCAATCTGGGTGGAAACTTCTTAACCCTAAAACGATTAAGTTCACCGACAAGAATAATATAGGCGTTCTTAAGTTAGTAGGAACGTGGGATTTAACTTATTTTCAAAAGTCTGATATTAAACGAGTCAGACTGATTAGACGGGCGGACGGTTATTATTGTCAATTTGTGCTTTCTTGCGAAGTCAAAGAAGAGGTTAAGCCATCAGGTAAGTGCATTGGCTTAGATGTGGGTTTAACCTCTTTTTATACCGACAATGAGGGAAACAAGGTAGAGAATCCTCAATTCTTGAGAAAGTCTGAGAAACGACTCAAAACGCTTCAAAGACGTTTATCCAAAAAGACAAAGGGGAGTAAAAATAGAGAAAAAGCTAGACAAAGATTAGCTAAGGGTCATCTTAAAATAACTAGGCAACGTAAAGACTTTGCTGTGAAGTTAGCAAGGTGCGTAGTTCACTCTAACGATGTGATAGCTTATGAAGATTTAAGAGTTAAGCACTTAGT
>NZ_JAQOSP010000150.1 GCF_030068475.1 Roseofilum acuticapitatum BLCC-M154
AAAAGTCCCCCTTTTTAAGGGGGATTTAGGGGGATCTGTCTGGCTATACCTCACAAGATCGCGAAGTGCTGTATCAAAGAATTCGAGGAGTGCGGGCATCTTGCCCGCTTCTTAACAAATTTTCATGTCCGCTTGCGGAAAGCGGACTTGATATTAATCCCTATAAACCATAGATAAAAGTAATCAACAAGGGAACCGTAAACATCATTAATATACTCAAGGGTGCGCCCACTTTAGTAAAATCAAAAAACTTATAGCCTCCCGGACTATATACCATAGCATTCGTTTGATATCCAATCGGAGTCATAAAGCTATTAGAAGCAGCGAAAGTGACCGCATACATAAAGGCATAGGGGTTTAAGCCTAGGGTTTTAGACACTTCGACCGCAATAGGTAACATCAGAATCACTGAGGCATTATTGGAAAGAATTTCAGTAAGGAGTGAAGTAATGATAAAGAAGAATAAAAGTATCCAATAACCCGATAAATGCCCTCCTAAACTAATTAAATTTTCTGCTAACCATTGAGTTGCACCTGATTTAGTCATAGCTATACCGAGGGGAATCAAACCGGCTAAAAGGAAAATGACATCCCAGCGCACCGCACCATAAATTTCCCCTGGTTTTAAGCATCCCGTTACAATCATTAAGACTACACCAGTTAAAGCACTCACCAAGATCGGCACAATATTAAAAGCAGCTAACAAGATGACTCCCACGGTAATTGCCAGAGCTATTTTAGCTTTTTTGCGTCTGACAATACTGACTTTTTTTTCTTCTAAAACCAGCAATTCGCGGGTAGTTTGTAGCCCGACAAAGCTCTGTTTTGGCCCTTGAACTAAGAGCAAGTCACCAAACTTAAGAGGAATTTTTCCCAGCCGTCCTTGGACTAATTCGGAACCTCTTCTAATGGCTAAAACTGTAGCATTGTAGCGTTGTCTAAATCTCAGGTCTTTTAAGGTGGTTCCAATTAATCTAGAATTGGATAAAATCAAAACTTCAGCAATTTTTTCTTCTCCAGAAGCGAGGACTTCTTCTAGGGGTTTTTCTTGAAATTTGACATCAGCTAAAATTTCGAGTCCATTGGATTCTCTAATTTTGAGTAATTCTTCGCGGCTGCTGCGAATCACGAGAATATCTCCAGCATTTAAGACTTTATCAGCTAGAGGTTGGGAAAAGCGTTGTTTATCACGAATAATTTCCAGAACATCTAAGTCAAATTTACGCTGAATTTTGGTTTGTTGTAATGTTTTACCAATCAAGCTTGAACGAGGACTAATGACCACTTCACTTACATAGTCTTTGAGGTTATAGTCTTGTCCTATAAGGTCATTTTCATGATTGGGGAGTAATTTTGGAGCGACTAAGGAGAGATAGGTTAAACCAATAATAAAGACCATTAAGCCCAATTTAGTAAATTGAAATACTGAAAATTCACCATAGCCGAGTTGGGCAGATACCCCACTGGCGAGGATATTGGTTGATGTGCCAATTAGGGTGATTAATCCGCCTAAGATGGTCGAATAGGATAGGGGGATGAGGAGTTTACTGGGGGAGATTTTTTTGCGTTTACTCCACTCTTCGATAATGGGGAGAAAGATGGCGACAATGGCAGTATTATTAATGAATCCGGAGATGGGGCCAACAATGGAACCCATGACAAAGATTTGCTGTGAGGGATGATTGCCTGCCCAACGAAGTATCCAGTTGCGAACGACTTGAATCACTCCGGTTTTAGTAATTCCTGCACTGAGGATAAACATGGCCATGACGGTGATGGTGGCAGAGTTACTAAAGCCAGAAACTCCTTCTTCAGGAGTCACTAAACCCAGTAACATTAAGGCAATGGCAATGGAGAGGGCAGTAATATCCGCAGGAAGCCATTCAGTAATGAAAGAAATTAAACCAAGAACAACAACGGTCAGGGTGAGAATGATGGGCATAGTTGGGAATAGCTAGTTTAGAACAGAATACAGAATAATGTAGATGCTTTTCCCTGACGATTGTTGATTATGGGGTGGGGAGTTCTAGTTCTTGTAATTGGGTGATATGTTGGGGGCAAAGGGTGACGACGGCGGCGGCAATTACTTTACCACTGAATAATCCGATCGCCTGTGCTTGTTCTGTGGTGATGCCATCTGCAACGAGTTGTTGAGCAACAGTATTAATCTGCTCTTCTAGGGTTTGTCCGGAGTTGAGGGCGCTGCATGTTTGTTGGGCTAGGGCGATCGCCTTTTTTTCGCCGATCGCCTGATAAGTTTGAGCTTCTAGGGGAGTTAACAGGGTGGGAAGGAAGTCTTCAAAACCGGGAGATTGGGGAATGGGAAGTTGGGCACTGACTGGGGAGATGAGGTTGAGGAGCAGAGGGGTTAGTCCGATCCAGGAAAGCTTAGAGATTAAGGACATGGGAAGATAGACCCGATAAGAGTTTAGCGTTTTTTCTAGTTTAGCAAGAGCCTCTGGAATTGCCCTAGGATTCGAGTTCCTCAAATGTCACTTCCCGGAAGTTGGGGGGAATAATCAGGCGGCGGAAACTGGTTTTATGGCTTTCCCGTTGGGTGAGCAGTTCAACGGCGATCGCCTCAAATTGGATTTCCATGGCTCCTTTGGGGACAGTAAAGTTAAACATGATACTGCGAGAGTTATGGCCATCAGGAACCAGATCGACGATCCAATGGGGTTCATCTAAGAGGGTACGGGTTTGGGCATCGACTAACCAGTATTTAATGTGGATATGGGGCGATCGGGTGGCTAAAGAGGCTTTGATGGGAATGATTTCTTCGGCGATCCAATCTCGCTCTGGTGCTTCCACCATGGGAATGGGCACGGGAGGGAGAAATGAGGGGGGTTCTGACTCAGATGGTGCTTCTGGAGTCTGAGGGAGATCCAACTGGTGATCGCCTCGATCTAAGACAATTTCTTGGGATTCGGCTGCTGGTGCGAGGAGTAAGGGAAAACGGGGGGTTTCTTCTAAGCGATCGGTGGAGTCATCTTCCTCTTCTACGAGTTCCCCCTCAATCACATCATCGTCCTCTTCCTCATCTGCGTCTGTATTATCTTCAACCCAATCTTCTGCATCTTTGGCTAGATCGTTGAGTCGCTCGCTAAATTTATCTTGCAGGTGGAGGGAATGGAAGGCTTCATCCACGGGGGAAAGGGGGGATGACTCCGGGGATTCCGGTTGCTCCTCCTGGGGTTGGCGGTTGAGCTTCAGGGGCGGTAAAGTCAGATTGAGCTTGGGTTTGGGGGGTTCAGAAGAGGGGGGAAGCTGGGGTAAATTGGGATCGGGTGGGGGTTGGATTCCGTTCAGGGAGGGTAATTGTAGATATTTGACTTTGGGAGAGTCGGAGGGGGGAAAGAGTTGGGGAGGAAGGGAGGGGGATACGGAGGGTTCCCAGGGGCGATCGGTTTCTGCTGGGGAGGTTTTGGCGATGTTAAACAGATCGAGGTTGACGGAGGGGGGTTTGACTGGGGGAGGTGGGGGGATGGGATCGCCGGTGAGGGGGAAGGGTAGGATGGTGGGTTTAGGGGTTTCTTCGGTTTCTCGGCGATCGGTGATGGCAGCCATCAGTTGTTGCAAGCCCATGGTAATACTAAATTGGGTTTCTGTCAGGGGAGTTGGGGGGGTAGGTGTTCCTTGAGCGGGAAGAGCGGGAGTTGCCCAGGAGTCAAAGAGTTGAGCTTGTCCGAGGATAAAGCATAGGGAGGTTAAGGGGGGTAGTTTAAAGCTGTATTCAAAGGGAACGGGAAGGCTGTGTAGAATAAGCTGGTGTTTGAGTTCTTGTAGGGTTTCTAGGTTTTGGGGGTTTTTGAGGGCGATCGCCAGTTGCAAACCAATGGGTTGGGGGAAGGTTTGGGGGCGATCGCCGCGCAACTGTCCGGTGAGGGTAATGGGGGCATTATTTTCAGCAACAACCATGGTGCGATCGAGGATCAGTTCCAGGGAGGATAGATCGACGCTTTCCCAGGATGAGGAGGTTTCTAATACTGGGCTAGGTTTGGGTTTAGGTCGTTCTGGGGGGGGAGGAACGTCAAAGAAGCTACTATCATAGTCTTCTGGTTTTTGTAGCCCATCCTCCTCTATTTCTGGTTCTGTTTCATCGGGTTCTGGAGCTAAACATAAGGATTCTAGGGATACCTGATAGGTTTGGTTGGGCTGGTTTTCGGGATGGGCAATACAAGCAATTTCCCACAATCCCGGTTTTAGGTAAGTATAGGGAAAGACAACCATCAGCCCTTCTTTGTTGGTTTGGTGCTGACGGGTTTGAACTTGGGGAGGGGATGAGGGTTGGAGTTGGTAGCTGAGGTGAATGGCGATCGCCGTTTGCGGATAGGGAGAGCGAAGCACCAAACGATATTGCCCCTCTAAGACTTCTACCCTAGGGGGTTCTAGGGGTAACCAGGCGCGATCGCCTTCTTTTTGAATCAGAAATTCCCAGGCTTTCATGGTTGCTGGCTTGGAGGAGTACCCATGACGGTTTGCAAATTACGTCCGATCCTAACTTAATTAGGGGCTTCTTGGGCTAGGGAGTTGGCAGATCGGGCTTCTGGATGGGCAAGAGTTCTTTAAGTCTTGACAAATTTCACATGATTAATCGTACCATCTTCCTTGAGCGATTTAATTTCTACAGTTACTTTGCCACTGTCAGAAATGTCATTAAAGTTTTTCGGTTCTTTTTCTTCATAAAAAATTCCGGCAATTTCGTACTTGACTTTGTTGCCCTTTTTCTTTTCAACAACACTAGCCTTTATTTGCTTACCTACCTCTAGTGTAATCTGATCTCGGAACTGTTCTAACTTTTCTTGACGTACCTGTTGTTTATCAGAAGGAATATCATTGGAAATGGGAGCTTTTTCGCCAATGGGAGTCTTTTTGTAATACTGCATCAATCGAGCCGCCCAGCCTAAAATGTTCAGCATGACGGCTATATCATCCTGATAATCTTTAAGATGCTTTTGGCAAGTTTGAGCAATACTTTTAAAATATTGTTGGGTTTTTCCACTACGGGCAATCGTATTGCCATGACGATCCAATGTCTTCAAATAGTCAAAGAATTTTTTGCCAGCATCTGCGCGATCGCTGTAGACGCGAAGATAGGAGAGGGTTTTGCGAAATTCATTATGATCAGTATCATCACGTACCAGTTGATCGGCGATCGCCTCAGCTACTTGCCATTGAGTCGGGGTTAAATCTGCTGTTTTCATCAGTAACTCTCCTCTGGTGCATGGTAATTTGTTGGCCATTTCAGGATCTGAGCCAGTTTTTCAAGTTGTTGTTTTTCAATCAAGCTATCATGAGCTGCTGTTAATGCCTGATTCACTAAATCCTGTCGCGCTTGATCGGTGAGGCGATCGCTGTCCGAAATAGTATACTGATGGTATCGCTGTTTCCAATTTTCAGGCTGTTCTAGGGCTTCAATTTCAACCTTCATTGTACCCATGCCAACGGGTTTACCACCACCGACTTTAAGGGCGATCGCATAGTTGGGATCTTGACCAAGAGAAACTAATAGCGTCCCAAACTGAGCGAAGGATAAATTCTTAAATTGGAGAGTTGTTTTAAACTGATACTCAGTTCCTGCCTGCTGGACTGAAACACCACCCTTACTCACAGCCTCCACTGCATTATAGTAAAATTTTCGTCCAATAGCTTTCCCATTTTTAAAGTAAGCTTTTCGCTTATCAGAAGGAGCATAAAGTGACCGCATAGAACCAGTAACTGGCTTCACTTGTTCGCAAATAGCATCAGTAAAGTGAATTAAGCCTTGCCAATTCAATGCACCAAAAACAAGACTAGCTGGACAAAGTTGATCTTTTTTTCGGCAAGGTAGCCGATCTGGAGGCATCTTATCTTTATCGCTAACTACTGCAAGGGTACTGTTAGTAATTGCCTCATAAATAGAGCGCACAACCCCTTTAAAAGAACTGCCAGGAATAATCAGTTTTTGTTGCTGTCCTTGAGTCATGGTTTGAATGAGTGGCGCACGCTCACCAATATCTGTTCCCATCACTAAAATTCCAGTGGATATATGCACAGGAGTTTTCACCGTTAGCCTTAAAGTGAGCTTACCATGCAGAAGATCTTTGCAGTAGCGATCGTGTCCCACCGGAGGCTTAAGATCCGGTTTTTTTGCGGGAAATGGCACTAGATCGTAGGGTTTTGATCCAGAATTCTGAGGATCGGGTTTTTTAGGTAGGATGGGTCGATTAGGTGGGTTAGGCATAACTTTTTAAAGAATAGTAAGGGCGACAAAGTGAACCGTAGAAGTTTCTACATCAATAAAGTAACGCTGACCCAGATTAATCGGTTGATGGTGAATTTTCTTGGGAAAGCGAGTCTCATTTTTGCGGTAGAGATGGGCAGGTTGAATCTTGGTTAACCAAGTTTTACCGAGAGGCTGAAAATTTTCATGTATCCCGTCTTCATTCAATAATAATAGGCTAAAACTTTCTCCTTGTTTTTGCCAGCGAAGTTCTTTGTGGTCATCAAATATTTGACCCTCTGGACTGGGAAAATCTACAGGTAAACTCTGGCAAAAGCCACTGACTTGGTGAGGCCACCTGAGAAAGAAATAAGACTTTTCTGTTTTGAGCGATTCTAGGAGCGATCGCAATTCCTCTGCTGAATCAACAGTATAAGTTCCTACAAATGCGCTCATGCTTCCCCCCCCAAAAGCTTACTCCATGCCTTCACTGACCGTATAAATAAATCTTTAACCTGTTCTGCTCCTGACCAGGTAAGTTTCACCCCAAATCCAAATTCCATCAGCGATCCAGCTACAGGTGTTGGTTGGCGATCGGGTTGATAAAATCCGTATTTATTAGCTTCATCAGTATCTAAAAATTCTCCAGCTCCCAATAACATCGTTTTATCCCATTGCCGATTTGCACCGATTGCCTTAATTTGTTCATTGTCTAAAATACAACCAGAATACTGAACAACTGCCTGATTAAAAGCCACTTTAACTAATCCCATCCCGCGAGACTTAGCATAACCCAAACCAAACCATCCATCATCCAGATCTCGCAATACCAAAGCGATCAATCCTAATTGTGCCAAAGTGAAGTTTTTGAGGTGAATTTTCGTGCGAAATTCACCAGCAGTACAGACTTCATAATTAAATGGCCCAACAGCAACAGAGCCAAATACTCGGTCAATTGCTACCCCATTGCGTTCTTCTATTTTGAGTTGCTGGAAATTGATAGGATAAGCATCTTCAATCCGAACTCGACTGGCAATTTCCGTGCTGCCAAACATTTGATCGGTAAAACAGGATAATTTGTAAATTTCTGGTGCTGATTTTTTACTGGGATATTCGTGGTTATCTTTAATCGGATCGTTCGCCCAAATTCCCTGGCCATTAGTGGGTCTTTTATCACTTCCCACTGTCCGCACAATCCGCTCCGCGTGGGCGCGAATGGCCCCTTTCAGCGAACTACCCGGCAGATAAATGGATCGTCTTCCCTGATAATAAGTATCCACAAATTCCATATCTGGTTTTGTGGGATCGGCTCCCTGTTTTCCTGACTTAATCAGGAGCGGGGCAGAGGGAGAAATATTCAGGTCAAGAATGCAGTGGTTGACATAGCGTTGGTGCATCATTTTCTCCTTATGAATTAACTGGAGTGGAGGAAGATATTTTAGTTCTTAAGTGATTGATAAGCGCTTCAGTCCAAGTGGTTTTATACTCTTCAAAGCGTTCAGGTATTAGCTTGTAGTGATTATCTTTTTCATCATTGATTAATCGCTGGAGATAGGTGAGCAATTCCTGTGGATTATCTTGAGGATCGATCCAGCAAACCTCTGAAATTTCTAATCGCACAACGCCTAACCCTCGCGATCGCCCGCCCCCCAGGGGAATTTGCTCGGTTTCTAACTGATGTAAGCCAATGATGAGTAAGCCTAATTCTAACTCTTCAGCATTTTCAACCACGGCTTTAAATTCAAAAGGCGTTCCCGCAGGAACAACTTGAAAATCATAGAGTTTGCCCTCAGCCGCAGTTCCTGTATCCCGATCTAGGCAAACACCATCCCGTTCTTGATATTGCCCGAACCAGGCATCAGAAATGACTGTTAAATCGCGAATTTGTAGTTTTCCTGCTATCCAAGGCGCACCAAATAGACAAGATACTAGATCGGTTTGATCGATCAATGCTACTGTTAAATCGGCATCATTAGTCGCCGTTTGCTTTTGATCTTTTAGCCAGCGTATCCAAGTCGATCCGGTAAGTTCGCTAGGCTCGATAGCTAGTTGAGGATCAATGGCACGTAAAAAGCTTTCTAGGCGCGATCGCAATGCTCCTTTAAAGCTTGAACCCGGAATAAAAGGTCTCCCTAGGGCATCTTTAATCACGGGCAAATCCGAACCGATAGGTTCACTCGATCGCCCTTTAGAAATTCGCAAAGCGGTGACAGTGGTCAGAGTTCCGGTAAGTTCTAGCCGGTTTTTGAAGACATCAAACATCATGGGTTACCTCAGTTATTTTTTAGTTTATTTTCTTTCTTATTAAGGTATACTAAGCGGCGAGAACCATAGCCAAGATAGCGCCGAATGAGTTCAATATGGATCGCTTTTTCATCGCTACTTCCTGCTTTTTGCTCAATTTCTCTTGCTTTAGATTTCAACCGATCATCAATATCAGTAATAATGCGTTCAGCCAATGAACCTTCTCCACACCCCCATTTGTCATCTCTACCTACTTGATAGCGGAGAAAATTCTTAATCACTTCTGAACTGGTCGTTGTTTCTGATACTCGAAGCAAGTTGCGAAATTGAGCCTCTTCTAGTTTCTTCTGTCCTGTTTTAGGATAGTTTGTGCTTCTTAAAGCCTCTTCAATCCAACAAACCAATTCATCCTCAGCTTCACGGATACCTTTTTGTACTTGTAGTTCAATCCGTTGTTTTGGGTCAACACTCATACTGCATTCTCCCGAAAGATATGATGAAATGTGTTACAAACTTGTACTTGACCAAAGCCTTCCAGAGTGCGATCTCCTACACCCTGATATTCTAGTTCCTTTAAAGCATCGATCCATACCTCTATTTTAGACGTACTGAACAAAAAAACCGCTCCTTTCTGAGTAATAAGCTCAACATCTTTCATCAGTCCCCATGCAGAATTCCAGCCTGACCAATAATCATAACTGCTATAGGTTCCATGAAGCCGTAAATCAGGATCTTCCACCTTCGTCATAGCACAGAGCATCGCTGGTGAAATTACCATTGTCCGCCGCCATTGCTCCGTGAGAATGGCATCAGACTGTAAATCCAGAGTAAAAAACCGATGGTCTTGAATCAATGAATCTTGAGATTTTCCAAAAACGTCATTCCAAACTTTCCAGCGTTCTTTCAAAACCGTATTAAATTCATTGACTCTCGCTTCAGTTTCAGACTTATAATCTTTAACTTCTGCTTGAATTTCAACTTTCCCCAATCCCCGCGATGTCGATCCCCCCAATCGCAAGTGACTCGAAGTAAGATAATTCCCTAAATCTTCGGAAAGTTCTCTATCTTTCAAATAAACATAACTCTCGAAACATTTATCTTTTTGATGTTCGCTAATCACTTGAATGCTGTAGAGTACCTCCTCTTCTGCGGTAGCTCTCCGACGATTAATCCCCACTTTAGTTAATAATCGCTTTTCAGCAGTATGGGATGTATACTGACCATTTTTAACACTATAAAAACCACTAAACGGTTCTACTCTTCTTCCATCTTTTGGACAATTTGGATCGTACAATTGACCATGAAAGTCTGCACAAAATCGGTCAATTAGTGTATCAAAAACACCGGCATTTCTCGATTTTTCTGATTGGAAACCAGGGTCAGATTTAGAACTGACTGCCGTTGCTGATAAAACATAAACTTCTTCTCCTTCCACGGTTGGGTAGGCATTAGTAAAAATCGCTGCTTCTCGATCGACAAAAAGCGTCTGAAAATCGCCACCAGGACGATCTGGATCAACACCAGGCTGGTGGAGGATATGAGCAGCAACTGCACCGCGAATCACCGATCCAGGGATATAGTCTTGAGCTTCACTGATTGAACCTCCCGGTTTTTGGCGGCTAATTGCCAATGGTGAAAGAGCTTTAATTTTAAGTTTAATTTCTTTCATGAGAGACTCTCTTGTGCTAAAAAATTCCAAACTTTTTGATCGATATTTTCTTTTTCACCGGTTACTTCCCAAGTCAGCCAACCCAATCCGGCTGACTTACTGCCCCCCAATGCATGAATATGTTTAATAGCTGATAAGAGGAGAATGTTGGCATAAGTGGGACAATTTGGCTCTAGATAAATAGAGCCTTTGAAGGGTAGTTTTACATTCATTGCTGAAGTTTCCAGGAAAAATAGCTTTTTCTCTTCTGCGGTTTGGCGGCGACGATTAATGGTCACACCAGGACGCAGGACTTCAGGTAAATTTTGGGGATCTTCTGGACAAATTAAATCATCTACAAGAATCCGCGATCGCAGAGTGGGATTACCAAAAATTTGGCAGACCAAACAGTGGTAAGATTCATCATCGTTAACTTTATATTCTTCTCGATAAAAACCCTCTTCATCATCAGAATTCGCTCTTTGTGGACACATCATTTGTGGATTAGGAGATTCACAAATGGGCCATTTTAGTCCACGTAGTAATTTTTCACATTCGTGGCGCAAGCGACCTTTTAACTGAGATCCAGGAATCAACAATTTACCCTCAGCAGTGCGAACAATGGGCTTATCTGCTAAAGAACCCGATGAACCGCCTGCGCCAACACATAAAGCGGTATCAATTAAGGCAGTTAGCTCAATGGTACGGTAAGAATTTGGCATTAATGTACTTAATTGAACCATTAGGAAACCTCCGCTTCACTTTCGATAGATTGTTCAGATGTTTTGTCTGGCTCTTCTACAAATGGATACAGATCAACCAGTTCATGCCAAATTGTTTCATAGGTGGTGCTAGAATCTTCTTTTAATGACATCCAAGGTGCTAAATTACCCCTATTATTCCGATCTTTAGGTGGACACCAAGCTTCTTCAAATTTTTTGAGTAGAGGTTGTTGTTTTTCTTCTTTTAACCGCACTCGAAAATAGCGGTAGTTCAACATAGCAGTATTCTTACCTTGCTCTAGTAAGCTCCGAACCTGGTAAAGTTGCGATCGCGGAAATTCAGAATCTTTCAGTGCCTTCACCGTTTCCAGTAATCCACCGATTTCATGCAAAGTATAGGGTGCAGCATAAAGCTTGAGCTTAGGCTTACCTTCAATCTCTAATCCCTTTTTACGAAATGTTGCAATACTAGAAGATAGCATCGTGACAGATTTCATTACCAAAAAGTCAATAGTACCCCCATAATAACTGGCATTTTTCTTCGCTTCTTTTGCTTTTTTCTTAGCAGATTTTAGAAGTTGCTTTGTTAGGTCTTCCGCATAGTAAATGGGAGTATCCAGTGCTGTAATTAATACGCCAACAGACATACTTAGTTGACAGTGAGAACTAGGAGCTTCGCCCAGTTTCCAGCGATGAATTGTGCTTTCTGGTTTCTGTATCTTTTCAGAAGATACTGCCAAAGAAGGATCGAGCATCAGTAAAATATTTTCAAACTCTTCACCAATAGTTTTAGCGATTTCCAAGGCTTTTTCTGCCGGTACAATTAGCATCACATCATCGCCACCAATCGTCAAAATTTCAAAAGGATGAATCCATTTTCCATTCCGGTTTTCATTGTCCGAATCATTCAAACCTTCCAGCTTGCGTGGCTTGAGATGGCGTTCTAATGCTTTGTAAACGGATTTTTCTGTAGCTTCAGATACATTTTCACTAAATCTCTGATATTCTTGTGGTGTTTTGATTTTCTGAATATAACCTCCCATGTTATTACCATCAGCATAAACATAAGCAACAAAACCTTTAGGCTCACTTACATTACCCAATTCACGGAGCGATCGCGCTTCTTTGTGAGAGTCTTCTAAATGTTGATATTCAGGACAATTACGGTATAGTGCATCAGAGGTTAGATAACCTTCAAATTTGCTCACCCAACTTTTAAATTCACCTGGCTCCCAATCAAGCCATTCTGATGACTTATACCAGCCTACATTTTGACTATCACGCTTGGATTTTTGACCCGCAATTCGTTTCCGTGCCAGAGAATCAGATAACCAAGGCTCACTGGGTAAACGTTGAGCTTGACGCACAGTAGAACGGTGTTCAGTTTCGTCTCGTCGCACATAGGGATGGGTTTCAAACATAGGTGGATAACGACGACTTGGACGGTTTTCTTTAGGCTGTTCATAGCCACTGCGACGCTGATTAAAGCGAGTCGCTAATTGACCAACCAGTTCATTAAAACTCTTACGATCTTTGAAGTTTTCAGAAGGATCGGATTCTGATTGACCATAATAGGCTTGAACTAAAGGATGTGAGCTATTGCGTTGATACCACTCCAGCCAATTAGTCTCTTGAATAGGCTCTTTGAGTAAACCGAAACGGAGTTCTAGAAATCGAAAGGTATCACCTACAGCACAAGAATTAGCCGTTAAACTTTCTTCGGTGTATCGCTTTTCAATGGCATTAGCCAGTTGATCAATATATGCGGCTGGACAAAATGCGAGAATATTACCCCCTGTGGAATAAATAATTAACTCAGGAATGAGAGCCTGATGCAATCCTGGGAAATTTTCTGGTTTATCTAACCACTGCTTAATTAAAGTGGATTCACCTTGACCAAAGAAAGCAGGAATATCTACAAGATTAATGCGATCTAGGAGCGCAGAAGCACCCCGGATATCTTGTAGATTGGATGCTTCAAAAACATACTGTTTGATTTTTGTTGCTCCTCCATAAACCAACCCAATCTTGGCATTCCATAAATTGGGATTTTCCTCACTCAGTTGTTGCAATTGCTCCACAGTCTCAGGATAAGGTAATTCTGCCAACTTTTGAGCCTGCTCAACAAAAGGCTTGACTTCTGCTGGTAAATCTCCTTGAGCTAGAAGAATATTTCTCATCTGCTGTAGATCTTCAATACTGATCTGGGGCTGCTGCTCTTCACCCCAAGCTAGACACCAAGCGATGCCTATAGAAATGGGATCTGTTTCTGTTAATAAACTACTATTTTTTGGCATGATTTTTAATTCCTAGCAATAAAAGAAATCAATGGCATCAAGGATTATTATTCACTTCCGGTTCTTTCCCATATCGTCGCAAGTGTAGAACGCCATTTTCTGTAGTACAACTGACTCGCAAGCCTTGAGTGACACGAAAATGCTCAATATCTCCTTTATTGGTATACTTGTCGTATTGAATTCCACCATCTTGCTTTAAAAGACTGGTACTGCCATTGGACTTCTCAAGGAGTACCGACACTTTCACTAAAACTTCTTGGAGCTTCGTGCGTTCTCGATCGTTTTTAATTTTGTTATAGTCTTCTCTAAATCTATCGCTATACTGGATTCTTTTAAGATCTAATAGATCTTTGGAAAGAAAAGACTCTTTTGATGCATCCCAAATCAGTTTACCCCAGGTTGACAATACTTTTTCACCGTCAATATCTCCAATCATAGCTTCTGGAATTCCCTGAACTTCTGAGGGTGATAAGCCTAGTCCAGTGTCCATAAATGCTAAAGGAACAACATATTCTTTTAGCTTGTCTTCATCAACTTTAATTGGTAAACGAGGAATCTTAATTAGTTCTGAGTTTTCTCCTTCAAAAATGTAAATAATTTCATCAGCATAGAGCATCCCAATGGTATTCAAATACCCTTGTAGGCTCTTGAAGCTGCCCACAAGATTGAAGATCACTTTATCGTATCCTTCCAAAACCGATCGAAGATGATCGAGTAAATCATCAATTCCTTCAGTAAAGGCTTGAGTTGTCAAAGTGGATAGTCCTTTGGGTTGATAGACTTGAGCCGGTATATTTTGACTGATTAAAAATTGATTAACTACTTGAGCAGTAGCTTCTCCTTGAGCTGTATCAGTAGCAATGAGCCAGTGAACATCTTGTTTTGCTTTGTCTATCTGTTCTTCATAGAGTCCGTAAATTCCATTCAATTCAGCACTGGATGCTCTGATATTTTTTATGGATTTATTTTTCAGTGTTTGTTTGGCTCTTGTTTTTAAGATTTCAATAATTTCTTTAACTTTTTCTGGTGTTTGCTCTGCCGTCAAGTTGGCATAATCTCGAAGGATTTTGTTCCAATCTCGTTCTTCTTGGTTTTTGTTATCGATTTGCTTGGTTAATAAGCTTGTGCCAACGGTAGAAATGATAACTTTAGACATAATTAAACCTCTTGAAAATTGACTGTGTGACTGTGTAAAATTCAATCTCTGGAGTTTATGATTTTTTTGATAATCACCTCCAAGAGGACATCTGGTGCAGTTGGTCTTTGGTCACGCTCCCACTTTCCAGCAATGAGTTCTAGATAGGGTTGGGTATGTAATACTTCGACTTTCTCCTCTAAAACACTGTGAATGACGGCGACTGGGGTTAAAGCTTGACAGAGCTTGTGCCAAATGGGGATTTGATCCGGTTGACTGCTGATGATGATGTAGTGGGTGCATTCCTCTACTATGGGTAACTTTACAGGATCGGGTTTACCTCCTACATCTACAAGGGCTAAATCAACTACGTTGCGAATCTTGCGAGTATTCTTGGCTTGATCTTCAAAATACTGTATTAAAAGTTTTTCTGAATCAGGGTGTTTACAAATTGGAACTTTGTTTTTTTGCTTCAAACGCTTGGATAGCTCTCTGTCTGGGGTTTCGTAGGTGTGGTTGCCTTCACCGTCCCAGTTGGCTCGATGTAAGTAACTGCTCAGATAAGGTAAAGTTTGGGACAAGTGTACCCGAAGTGTATTAGATAGGACACTTTTGCCGCTATTGGGCGGGCCGACAATTAGGAGCGCGGGGGACAAATTATTACTAAACTCAAGGGGAATGGTATCTCCTATGGTGATGTCAGAAGAGTGACTGATGACGACGATCGCCGCTTGTGCTTGAATGTTAAAAAAGGCTACCCATGGAAAGGAGGAAAATTTTTCTCCCAGATAGGTATATAACCAGACGGGAGCGCGACCAAATAAAAGTAAGGGTTGATCGGGGTCTAAATCTGGAGGAAATTCTAGGTTGAGTAAGGCTTCAGTGGAGATGAGTTCTGAGGGTTTGAGTAGGTTGATGGCTAAAGTTTGAATTAAGTCATTAACGGGTGCTTTTGCCTTCAGAAAAATGCGCTGTAATTCGACTTCCATGATGATAAAATAAGGCTGATTAGGAGAAGGTGGGTAAGTCTAAAGGCAATACTTGACTGACGTTAAGGGTTGGGGAATGGGTGGCAATGACAACACCGCCTAAACGGGTGTCATAGCAAGCAACCCAGGCTGCTGGATGACATTCATGGACGAGATAGCCATAGAGCCAAATGGGGGCTTTTCCTTCAAGAATTACACCTTGGGAATAGTCGAGTTTGGGTAGTTTTAATCCTTTGAGATCTTCGGGGACAATGACACCATTTTCGGTGAGAATTTCGATGTGAAGATGTTGATAGTTAAGTCCCGATCGCGTTTGATGGGGAATTACGGTTAGCTGTACTGAACTCATACGTGGTTCTTGCTGATTGATATAACGGTATTATAGTCCTAGCTGGAAACAGATGCTTCCAATTCTCCGGTAACCTTATGGATATTGACATTGACTTGACTTCTCCTCCTACCGTAATCTTGCTCAAATATTTAGCCAGGGCTGCTTTGCGGCAAAAATCAGCATTCCTACAGGCGATTCGTCTCTGGGTAATCTTGCGGGTTTTATATGAAGAGCCTTCTATTAAAGATCCGTTTACCTTTCCCGAATGGCGAGAGTTTTGGTTTACTGCTTCTCACCCGAAAAGCGATCGCCTCCCAGATAACCACGATCGCACCTGTCCTTGTAGCAAAACCACCCAAGACTGGTTATTACAAGCCTTGAGTCCATCGGAAATTACCCTATGGTGCGAGCAATTCGTCCAACAAGAACAATGCTCTTTAAGCCAGATCCAAGACTATTTACAACAGCGTCCTTTTCAGGTCACCCGCCGATCCTTGCAAAGTGATTTTTATCGCCTCCGGGATCTGGGGTGGCTCACTGGTCGAGATCGCCTCTACTCCCGCGTTAGCCAACCCCCCCTCGGCTATCCCATCAGCAAAAACGCCTCCCCCCTTTGCACCCTACCCTTAATCAATCCCGATTTAGAACTCACCGTGCAAACCCTCTTACAACCCTTGGGAGGTCATCCACGATTTTTCCTCTATCTCGATTATGTCGTCCATCAGAGTCAGCAAGACCGGGTAGAAGACTGGCAAAATTTACTCAAACAAATCTGGACACAAACCCCCATTCCTCCCCTAGAATTGAGCTATAACAGCGCCAAATTGGGAAAAATTTGCACGGTCATCATTTACCCCGTCAGTATCTATTATGTGCGTCGCGCTCTCTACCTGTGCGGTTTTGGAGCAACCCCCCAGGGGACTGGAGAATGGTACAATTATCGCCTAGAACGGATAGAAAAGATGACCGTGCGATCTTGGGAAGATGCAGATATTCCGACTCTATTGGGCGATCGCCATCAACAGCAAACTTTACCCACACCAGAATATATTGAAACCGAACTCGATCGTGTTTGGGGTTTTGACTTCTGGGAACCTAAGCAATTCCTTTTATACCGATTTGACCGCCAGTTTCATGACCGCTACATTCAAGGAACCCATCGCCATGCCACCTTTAAACCCATCAGCTATGAAACCGTGCGATCGCATCTTCAAAAACACCATTGCTTATCCATCCTCAAGTCAAAATCCCCCCAAGATGCCTATTATCAAGCCGACTATCGAGACAACGATATCAACGTTATTCAAAGACTCAGAGCTTGGCGACCCTTTGGCGAAGTCCTCTGGCCTTTATCCTTGCGAGAGCGCATGAGAGCAGAAGTCAATCAAGAACAATACCTGTATCAATCCCTGGAAGAGTCAGTATAATAGCAAAAAAAATCATTAATAATGACTGCCGAAACCGATTCTAAAACCCCATTCGTACCCTTTACCGCACGAGTCATGGCCGCCATTCGTGCCGCAGAAAGCGATCGCCCCGATCGCCTCTTTTATGACCCCTGGGCGCAACAATTCGTCACTCCAGAGGCAATTGCCTTTAAAGACGAAAAACTACACGCCAGAGATCATGAATATGTAGCCATCCGCGCTCGCTTTCTCGACGATCTGATCGCCTCCTCTGTCCCTCCCCTCAAGCAAATCGTCATTTTAGGTGCAGGAATGGATGCGCGGGCTTTTCGTCTGACTTGGCCCAAAGAGGCTACTCTTTATGAACTGGATCAACCTGAAGTCATTGAAGCTAAACAGACTTATTTTCAGGATATCGAACCTCAGATTAACCGTAAGGCGATCGCCGCAGACCTCACCCAACCCTGGAAAAGTCTATTATTAGAACAAGGGTATCAACCCGAAATGCCTACCCTATGGATACTCGAAGGACTGCTGATGTACCTGACAGAACCAGAAGTTCATAACCTCCTCCAGACCTTATCTGACTTGAGCGCCCCTGAGAGTGTGTTAGGTTGCGATCTGCTCGGAAAAGCTGGCATTGACTATGCACCCTATCGGGGATACTTTAAATCTGGCTTTGATGACCCCATTGCTCTCTTTGCATCCTATGGTTGGCAAGCAATGGTGACAGAACCCAATGAGTTCAGCGTCACCCTAGGTCGTCCCCCCCTCGATACTCCCGTGGATATACCTTTTGAAGGTCGAGCCAGATATCTTAGTGCCACCAAACTCCCTTAAACCCATGGACAATCGTCAGCGAATTCAAGAAATGGCCTATCGTGCGATCGATAATCATGCCCCCTATGCCTGGTTTGAACCCCTCTATCAACAAGCCAATCAGCAAGAAAACCAGATCCCCTGGGCGAAATTAAAACCCCATCCCCTACTGGCAAGTTGGTTACAAAATAATTCCACAGTTGGAACGGGTAAAACGGCTCTAGTTGTCGGTTGTGGCTTAGGGGATGATGCTGAAGCCTTAGCTAATCAGGGGTTTAAGGTCACAGCTTTTGATGTTGCACAAACGGCGATCGCCTGGTGCAAGCAGCGATTTCCCCAGTCTCAGGTTACCTATCAGGTGGCCGATGTATTCGCACCCCCGGAAAATTGGCATCAGGGTTTTGATATGGTCTTTGAATGCTATACCATTCAAGCTCTACCCTTAAAGGTGCGATCGCAAACTATGGAGGCGATCGCCAAATTAGTCACTCCAGGTGGTACACTTCTGGTCGTCACCCGACTTCGAGCCACCGAAACCGAACCCGATGGCCCCCCTTGGCCCCTCTCCCTGTCAGAATTAGACCACTTTCAGGCGATCGGCCTGCAAGAAATACAACGAGAATCCCTAGAACAGGAACCCAACACTCTGCTGGCGATCGAATATCAACCCTTGCCACAGTAGCGTCAAGTGCTGTATCAAATCCCCTCAAATACGCCTTTTCCGGCTAACCAGCCAGTTGTCCAAGCATTTTGGAAGTTAAAGCCGCCGGTAATGCCATCGATGTCTAAAATTTCACCAGCAAAATGTAAACCTGGACAACACCGACTTTCTAAGGTCTTAAAGTTGACTTCTTTGAGGGGAATGCCGCCACAGGTGACAAATTCTTCTTTGAATACCCCTTTGCCGCTAATTTGATAGGTGTCTTGAGTGAGCGCTTGTACGAGTTGATTGAGTTGTGTTTTGGAAAATTGTGCCCACTGGAGGCGATCGCCAACCCCACATTTCTCTAGTAAGTATTGCCACAAACGACGAGGAATCGGTACAGGACAATTCGCCCATAGGGTTTTCGCACCTAACTGAGATTTCACCTTAATCAGCAACTGTCTCAGGTCATCGGGCTTAGATTGGGGTAACCAGTTAATCCGCAATGGCGTTTGATACTCGGTTTTTTTTAATGCTCTTGCTCCCCAAGCAGAGAGCTTCAAAATCGCCGGGCCGCTCAATCCCCAATGGGTAACTAAAACGGGCCCGGTTTGGCTTAATTTCAGGTCGGGTAATTCGACTCGCGCTTCGGTGACTGAAATTCCGCTTAACTCGCGCAGAGCAGCATCATTAATTTTGAACGTAAAGAGGGAAGGAACCGGAGGAACCAGGGTATGGCCGAGACGTTGAGCAAGTTGGTATCCGCTTGGATGGCTTCCGGTTGCCAGTAAAAGGCGATCGCCGCTCATTTCCACTAACTCTTGACCTGACTTCACCTGTATCCGAAACAGGCGATCGCTGGTATTGACTCCCAAAACAGGCGATCGCGTGTGGATCTCTACCCCTAAATTTAGGGCTGCTTGAATTAAACAATCGGCGATCGTCCTAGCATCATCGGTTACCGGGAACATGCGCCCATCAGATTCTGTTTTCAGAGAAACCCCATGGGACTCAAACCAGGCGATCGTATCTCTGGGTTGAAACCGGGTAAATGCTCCCCGCAACGCCTTAGCTCCCCTAGGATAAGACTGCACCAGGGTGGCCGGATCGAAGCAAGCATGGGTCACATTGCACCGGCCTCCCCCAGAAATCAGCACCTTAGACAACAGGGTTTTTCCCGCTTCCAGGAGTATCACCTCCCTCTGGGGGTTCGTCGTTTTGCAGGAAATCGCAGCAAAAAAACCCGCCGCTCCTCCTCCAATAATCAAGATGCGATCGCTAGTCATTAATCTTCCGGTTCAAAATCCTCTTTACCCACCCCACAAACTGGACAAACCCAATCATCGGGAATTTTTTCAAAGGCTGTCCCTGGTGCTATCCCACTGTCAGGATCTCCCTCGTCGGGATCGTAGACATAGGCGCAAACAGTGCAAACATATTTTTTCATAAAATCCCCCTTGAGGATCTGTAGCAATCTCGATTCTAAGCCTTAGCTATCTCAGTAAACCGAATCTTAAGATAATCTTCCTCCATTTTCGCCCCAGAAGGCTTCAGAGCTGCCAAAGACTGGGGTAAAACCAAATTCCGTCGATGGTTACCAATGCGTACATTTAACTCATCCCCCGTTTTATTGAGCTGAATTTGATCTTTGGGAATACCCGGTAAATATAGCTCTAAGCTATAGTGATCCTTATTTTGTACCACCCGAATCGTATTTTCCTCATAATAAACTTGGGTGGGGTCTTCATCTTTATAAAGGGTTTCTTTCAAGCGCTCCAAAGACTCCAAGCCACACATCTCATCGGAAAATAAAGGAACTTCTTTGACGGGAAGCGGACTAAAGTTATCATGAATTTCTTGGCGATATTCCTGTTGATGAGCCTTCCAACGTTGGAAAAAGGGATCGTTCACTTCATCAGGAATAATCCGATTCGCTACCACCATATCAGTCGAAACATTATACAAACTCAAATAGGCATGGGCGCGTAAAGATTCCTTAATCACCATTTTCTCTGGATTAGTCACCAAGCGTACCGAAGTTTGTTTATTGTCGGTTAAAACCCGCTCTAACTCTTCAATTTGCTCATAAAATTCATAGGGCGCATCCATCACTTCTTTATTAGGTAAGGAGAATCCGGCGATGGGCTTGAAGAGTGGCTCGACAAGGGGTCTGAGCGCCACTGACATGCCCTGCAAAGGCTTGTAGAAGCGTCTCATGTACCATCCCCCGACTTCCGGAATACTCAGCAGTCTGAGGGCGGTTCCGGTGGGGGCAGAGTCGATGATCAGCACATCATATTTGCCTTCGTCATAATGGCGCTTCATGCGGACGAGGCCAAAAATTTCATCCATTCCTGGCAAAATAGCGAGTTCTTCCGCTTGCACCCCGTCTAAACCCCGTGCTTGTAGGACTTCGGTAATGTAGCGTTTGACGGCTCCCCAGTTGCCCTCTAGCTCCATGAGCGCATCGAGTTCTGCCCCCCAAAGGTTGGGTTTGACTAATCGGGCTTCATGACCTAATTCGAGATCGAAACTGTCTGCTAGGGAGTGGGCGGGATCGGTACTCAGGACTAGGGTTTTATAGCCGAGTTCGGCACAGCGTAAGCCAGTGGCTGCTGCGACGGAGGTTTTGCCGACTCCGCCTTTACCGGTCATTAAGATTACACGCATGGAGGGTTTGGCCTTTTCTGAAAATGAGTTTACACTTCTTTACTTTACCGGGTTTTACCGGCGATCGCATCCACTAACCTATTCTCAGTTGAGAACACCCCTACATAACTTGCTCATCGACTATCCTCTCACATTGCTGAAAAATATAATTGATGGCAGCAAAGAGTCGATCTAACTCTTGAATCGTATAAAAAATTTTACTTTCCGTAAAACCATTCCTTTTCAGCTTGCCAAACTTCCAGACTTCACCATTAGAGGTAATACCAAACACTTCTTGTTCCGGATTTTCATTCATTTTCTGTGCAGCAATCATTTCAGCCAGACATTGCGCCCATCCTTGGTTAAAGTCATCTTTTTTAGCTTCAACAATCACAAAATAGGGGCGGTCAAACACTCTTTTTCCTAAAGGTGATTTTTGGGCAACAATATATTCTGGAATACCAGATAACGAATCTTCATAGCTGAGGGTTTGATGACTCCACAGAATAAACTTACTGCGGTACTGCTTCCAGACTTCTTGCAAAATCGGAGCGATCATGGCTTCACAGATCGCATATTCTGAATTATCAACTACACCATCTTCTAGAAGAATCTGTAAATGTTCCCGGAAGTAGGGAGAAATTTCAAAGGGTGTTTCCAGAATGAAATTGGATTGAGTTTGGACGATCTCAAATTCTTTGAGAACTGCACTCAAATCTTTATAAGCACTAAAAGGCATGTTTACTTCCCAAAAGGCATATGTTGTTTTAAGACATCTAAGCGGGAAATATCCCAGGTATCAATATGGGAGCAAATTAACCCCTCCTCATTAATTTTTAGTTCGCTCGATCCAGGGATCGAAATGCGAGGTTTCCAGGGTAGGGGGGTATTCCAATGCAATGTCCATCGAGTGTTGATGGTGTTTCCGTCTTGCTCGATGTGGTGTAAGTCCATTTTGATGTTCAGAAACCACCGTTCCATGAAGGATATCATCTGTTGATAGCGATCGCCTCCCCGAAATTGCGTCATTGGATCTTTAAAATACACATTTTCTGCGTAAATACTATAAGTGGGATTCACCGGAAAGCGTTCATAGTCTGCTTTGAGAATATCGATAATGTCCATAGTTTTTTGACTCATTACTCATTAAGAGAGGCTACTACCTAGGAGAAATAAACTTAAGAGCGTGTTTGCATTCCATAAGCTATGGAGGAGAATGGGGGCGAGTAAATTACCGGAACGGGTATAAACAAATCCCATAATGATACCCAATGTGGTGAGGGGAATGACTTCGGATAAACTCAGGTGAGCGATCGCAAAAACCAACCCACTTAAGATAATCCCTAACCCCACGGGAACATAGCGAGTGAGGGAGGGGAGCAGGAAACCCCGAAACATAATTTCTTCAAAGACGGGTGCAGCAACAGATGCGGTAAAGGAGAAACAGGCGATCGCCACCCAATCATTGCCTTGCAGAGCTAAAGGTAAAATAGGATTGCTCCCCCCTTGACCTTGCCATAGGGTTTGATTGATTAAAGAGACGAATAACACCACGGGAATGGCAACCAGAAACCCACCTATTCCCCAAGCAATAGCCGATAGTTGAAAGTCAAACTTAAACCAGTTTGCGGGTAGGGGACGAAAGGGATTAACGGCTACATATAAAACCCCTAATGCTCCAGCACTGCTAATTACATAGGACATCAAAATAATCAGAGCATCGGCGCGAACTCCACTGCCACGGGTGAAGGAAAAAAGACTGAGAAATTCCCTAAAAATGACCGGGGAAATCAATTGACCAATGAAGAAAAAGCCCGCAACGATGACTAATAGAATAGTATCCCAATGCCAAGGCACTTCGGACACTCCCTGATTTTGGGCTAACCAAGAGTTTTTGCGTTGAATGAGCCATTGCACTGCCATGAAGGCTAATAAGGCGGTTCCTAGGAATATGCCCACTGACTGCACCCCAGCTACAATCAACAGTTTCCGAATCCCTTGAAAGGCGATCGCCTGTTGCCGCTCTTCTAACTGCTGTAATGCGACTTCTTCTCCCTGGATTTGATACAGTCGAGTCAATCCCTGATAGCGGAACCATCCTGATAGCTCCAGATCCAGCATTAACTCGGCATCCGAGAGAACTTGGGGGGGATCTTGCCATAATCCGATTAAAATCTCTGCCGTATCTCCGGTTAAAGATTGGGGATTATCGGCAAGTTTTTCCCAGAGTTGCAGGGCTTCTGGCACATCATTGACCTGGGTTTTTAAGAGACCCAAATTCAAATTAATCTTCTCTAAAGACTCCTCAGTAGAGGCGATCGCCAGTTGTAGGGTTTGCTCTTGAGTTGGATTCGCTACCGGTTGCTGCTTTAACGCGATCAATTCCTGTTGAGTTTTCTCCAGATGAGTTTGGCTATCGGTGCGAGCATTCTCATATTGGGCGATCGCCGTTGACACCGGTTCAACCCCAATCAGCGCTTGGCGCAAAGCTCCTTGAGTTCGGGGGTCTAGATTTTCCCCCTGCCATGTAGACGAATTCAGCATCAGATTGGTCTGATAGAGTTCTAACTGACCTTGAAACTGGGGTTGACTCCAACTATTGTACAAAAAGAGAGTCACCAGACTCAGGGCGATCGCCGTTAAGAACAATAGCCCAATTTGCTTAATCGTCAGAGGTTGCTTTTCAGAGGTCATAGAACACTTCTCGGTAGCATGGCAAGATCCCATTGTACCGGAGTATTCTAGACTATCCTGAATGGAAAGCCAGCTATCCTAAAAGAATCAACTTGGGGAGTAACAAAGCGGATGAGAGAGCGTATCCAGCAATTAATCGATAACCTAAATCAAGCGATCGTCGGTAAAAGCGATCCAATTCGTCTGGTGCTTGTAGCCCTTTTATCTGGGGGTCATGCCCTTTTAGAAGATGTTCCCGGAGTCGGGAAAACCTTATTAGCTAAATCCTTAGCCCGTTCCATTGATGGTAAATTTCAACGGATTCAATGTACCCCCGATCTGCTGCCTAGCGATATTACCGGAACCAATATTTGGAATCCCAATACCGGAGAATTTAAGTTTATGCCAGGGCCCATTTTTGCCCATGTGTTGCTCACCGACGAGATTAACCGCGCTACTCCCCGCACCCAATCCGCCCTCTTAGAAGTGATGGAAGAGCAGCAAGTAACAGTAGATGGGTTTTCCCATACCCTAGAATCTCCCTTTTTTGTGATTGCCACCCAAAACCCAGTGGAATATCAAGGGACTTTTCCCTTACCCGAAGCGCAAATGGATCGGTTTGCCTTGTCTTTTTCCTTGGGTTATCCCACGGAGTCAGAAGAATTAAAGATGCTGCAACAACATGCAGGCGAAAAAAATGGCGATCGCCTAAAACCCTGTATTTCCCTTTCGGAAGTGCAGACCCTACAAAAAGAGTGCTTGCAAGTAAAAGTCGAGACTTCTTTACAGCAATATATCGTCGATATAGTCAGAGCAACCCGTGAAGATGAAGAGATTACCTTGGGGGTGAGTCCCAGGGGTGCGATCGCCCTACAACGAGCCAGCCAAGCCCTCGCCTTCTTAGAAAACCGCGATTATGCCGACCCCAATGATGTCAAATTTTTGGCTCCCCATGTGCTGTGCCATCGCATGATTCCGGCTGGAGGACGACAAGCAAGGGTCATTATCGAGCGGTTGTTGCGCTCAGTACCCACAGGGACTTAAAGCCTTGATCCTGGCAGGGGATGGGGCGAGTTCACCTCATTGATACCCCTCTTCTGTTAAACTGGGAGATTATGACGTTTCATGTCCGCGAAGCCGAAATTTCCGCCATTACAGCCCGCCATCGCTTCGCGATGCGGAGCATTATCGCGAACAAAAGAATCAGGGTTTCATATCAAGTCCGCTTGCGGAAACCGGACATGAAAATCGGAAAAGACAAGCGGGCAAGATGCCCGCACTCCTGGAATCCCTTAATATTACTGGAGTGGGAGCGTCTCGCTCCCTAGAGTTTTGATTATTGATTAAAAATAATCATTAGAAGAAAACTTCTGTTTTAGATACTGTAACCCCTTCCATAAACTTAAAAGAATGGTGGCAAGCCAAACCCGATGAAATGCTGTGGCAAAGGGGCCGATTTCTCCTTCGAGGAATCGAAAAAAAATCGCGATCCAGAAGCGCTGACACTCTATTCTATTGCCCAAGCGCAGCCCCAACAAGGGGATCTCGAACTCGCTCGAACTCTGGAATAGTGAAGAATACCGACTGCCCTACCTCTGGACAGCCTTTACCCTTCAGGGAGAAAGGAGGAATCAGAATTTGCAGCAAAAGTTATCCCACAAGCTTAACAATGCGTAATAATATAAAGAAGAGATAAAGACTACCCATTCATAGGCAAGGCCAACGCCTAGACCCAAAGCATCCAAATCGGAGGGATACATGAGTGAAAAGCCAGTCAGCGAGATTGACAATTCATCGAAACCAACGGAAGCACAAGAAACTCCAATGACTGAAGAGATAACTCCTGAAAAGAACGAGGAGAAAAAACCGGGATTACTATTGGGTGTAGGCATTGGCCTAGCAGTTGGCGCATTGGCAACCTATGCCTTCAATACCCTAAATCGTTCTGAACCCACTCCCGTGCAACCGGTGGCGGCTTCTCAATCGGCCGAACCAGTGCAAACGGTTACCCTGGCAACGGTAGACCTGGCGAGAATTCCCCGCACATTTACGGCGACGGGGACGGTAGATGCTTATGACTTGTTACCGGTTCTTCCCCAGGTGATGGACTTGCAAATTCGCCAAGTCTTGGTGGATGAGGGGGATTGGGTGGAAAAAGGACAATTAATGGTGGTTTTAGATGATTCAGTTCTGCAAACCCAAATTAGTCAAGCCCTGGCAGATGTAGAAGCGAGTCGGGCGGTGGTGCAAGAGCGTCAAGCGGCGGTGGAGCAGGCGAAATCGGCTCTGCAAGGGGCTTTGGCGGCGAAAACGGAGGCGGAAGCGGGCAAGCAACAGGCGATCGCCTCTTTAGCCCAAGCGCAAGCGGAACTCGAACAAGCGGAACGGGACTTGGAGCGCTCGGAAACTTTAGCCACAGAAGGCGCTATTAGTACCCAAGAAGTAGATTTAAGCCGCACGAAAACTAAAAATGCTAGGGAAGCGGTGCAAGTGGCTAAAGCCAATGTGAATAGCGCAAACGCCAGAATTAGCAGTGCGACAGCCAATGTGAACAGCGCCCAAGCTACCATCAGCAGCATGACGGCGAATGTGAATACCGCTTTAGCCCAACTGCAAAGCCAACAAGCTAGGGTGGAACAACAGAAAACCTATCTGGCTCAAACCCAAGTAACTGCGCCATCGAGTGGTAGGGTCAGCGAACGAACAGCACGGGTGGGAGATTTGGCCAGTCCGCAAACGCCCCTATTTCGGATTATTAATCAGGGCGCTCTGGAATTGGAACTGAAAATCCCCGAAACTCAACTGAGTCAGGTGACTATTGGGGCCCCGGTGACCTTAACCTCGGATGCTGATAGTCGGATTAATATTGAGGGCACAATTCGAGAAATTTCGCCCCTGGTGGATGCCAATACTCGCCAAGCGACGGTGAAGGTTGATTTGCCTTCGTCTACTGTGTTGCGACCGGGGATGTTTTTACAAGGGAGTATTACGGCGCAAATGGTGCAAGGGTTGGTGATTCCGGCTGAAGCAATACAACCCCAAGCTGATGGCAACGCTATTGTGTATCAAGTGGATGAAAATAATCAGGCGATCGCCCGCACAGTCGAAGTCGGCTCTACCCTGGGGGGAGACTCCACCCAAGTAGAAATTAAACAAGGCCTGAATTTAGGCGATCGCATCGTCGTTCTCGGTGCAGGATTTATCAACGAAGGCGATATCGTCCGCGTCGTAGACAGCACCGCCCTTAATCCCACCGTCAACTAGCCCTTTATAGACTGTCTAAGGAAAGGGAAAAACCTGGTTTTCCCTATTCCCTATTCCCTATTCCCTATTCCCTCCAACGGAAATGTCTTTCAAAATCTCCTCCTGGTCAATTCACAAACCCGTCCCCACCCTGGTTCTATTCCTGATTTTAGGAATCGTCGGTTTCTTTTCCTTTACCCAATTGGGCATTGATGAAAATCCCAATATAGATGTGCCCTTTGTTTCCGTTACCATTGTGCAACCGGGAGCCGGGCCCACGGAACTAGAAACCGAAGTGACCAAAAAAGTCGAAGATGCCGTTGCCTCCCTAGAAGGAGTCGATGATATTCGCTCGACGGTAACCGATGGTCAGTCCAGCACCAGTATTGCCTTTGAACTGAATGTAAACAGCGACACAGCTACTAACGACGTTCGCAATGCGATCGCCCAAATTCGGCAAACCCTGCCCCAAGACATCGAAGACCCCATCGTTCAAAAAGTGGACTTTATCGGTCAAGCGGTGATCAGCTATGCGGTGACTTCTCCCAAGCGCTCCGTGGAAGAACTGAGTGACCTGGTAGACCGGGACATTACCCGCGCCCTGCTCTCCATTCAGGGTGTAGCTAGAGTAGACCGCATTGGAGGGGTGGATGAAGAAATCCGTATCGACCTGAATCCGGCACGGTTGCAAGCCTTGGGAATTACGGCTAGTGAAGTCAACCAACAAATCCGCGCCTTTAACATTAACCTCCCTGGGGGGCGATCGCAAACCGGCGGCACAGAAAAAAGCATCCGTACCCTAGGCAGCGCCCAAACCCTAGACACCCTGAAAAGCTATCGCATCGTTCTCCCCAGTGGCGAAGCTGTCCCCCTCACCAGTCTAGGAGAAGTTCACAATGGATTTGCCGAACCCCGCCAGCTCTCCCGGTTAACCATTAAAGGAAATCCAGAGGTACAACAAGCTCCGGTTGTGGGCTTCTCCGTCTGGCGCAGTAGCGGGTCTACTCTAGTCAGTGTAGAAGAAGGAGTTCAGGCAAAAGTCGCTCAACTGCGGGAAACCCTACCCGCAGACATCCAACTCGAACTGATTTTCACTAACGCTGACTATACTCGCCTCTCCTATCAAGCCTCCATTGATGCTCTTGTCTTAGGGTCACTGCTAACGGTGGTTACCGTCGGCATCTTTCTAAAAGATTGGCGAGCGACTCTAATTACAGCCGTAGCCTTACCCCTCTCCATTATTCCCACGTTCATCGTCATGAGAGCCTTGGACTATACCCTCAATGACATGACCCTGCTCGGTCTAGCCCTCTCCATGGGGAACTTGGTAGATGATGCCATCTGTATGATTGAAAATATTACCCAGCATATTCAGATGGGTAAACGTCCTTTTCAAGCAGCCCTCGATGCAGCCAATGAAATTGGGTTAGCCGTCTTAGCTACCACAGCTACTATTGTGGCGGTGTTTCTCCCCGTTGCTTTTATGGGCGGCATTCCCGGTAAATTCTTCCAACCCTTTGCCCTCACGGTAGCCGTCTCTACCATGTTCTCGACCTTGGTGGCTACAACCATGACCCCCATGTTGGCTGCCTACTTGTTGAAAGGAAAGAAAGTAAGGGGCGATGTAGGGGCGAACGGCCGTTCGCCCAGCCAAGATGGGCCATCCTTGGATAACTCCGATCCCAATCACCATTCCTTAGATGACCATTTGGCCCATCGGGGCTTTCGTTGGGGTCAACACACCTTTCATCCCTATCGCCGAATTCTCAGTTGGGCCCTGTCCCATCGCATCATTACCCTAATCGTTGCTGTAGCTTTGTTTATGGGATCGTTGCAATTGGTTCCCCTGATTCCGACAGGATTATTTGCGGGGTATGACCGGGGATTAAGTCGGGTAACGGTGGAGTTGCCTCCAGGCTCTCCCCTGGCGTTGACTGACCAGGTAATGCAGAAAACGACCGCAATTTTGCAAGAGCATCCCGCCTTTAAGAGTGCTTTGGCTAGTGCGGGTGAGGGAGATTCGGGGATTAATGAAGGGTTAATTACGGTTAATCTGTTGCCCCAAGAAGAGCGGGAGGTGTCCCAAAAAGAATTTGAACAGGAGATGCGCGAGAAGTTTGTGCAAATTCCGGGAGCTAGGGTGAGTTTCCAGTCCCAAGGTGCGGCGGGGAATACTAAGGATGTATCGGTGGTTCTCAATAGTGAAAATCCAGCATCTCTGAAGAGGACGGCCGATCAGTTGGAGAGTTTTATGCGGGGTCTTCCAGGCTTAGTAGAGGTATCCTCTAGTGCCAGTTTGGTGAAACCGGAGTTGTTGATTACTCCAGACCCGAAACGGGCGACAGATTTGGGGGTCTCGGTGGAGGCGATCGCCCGCACAGCCTCTTTAGCGACGATTGGCGATAATGATGCTAACCTGGCGAAGTTTAATCTGCCCGATCGCCAAATTCCCATCCGTGTCCAAATTGCTACCGAATCTCGTAATGATATGGAAACCCTGCGGAATTTGCGCGTTCCCAGCCAAAATGGGGGAGTCGTTCCCCTGATGGCCGTGGCGGATATCCACATCGGTAGCGGCCCCTCCCAAATTGACCGCTTTGACCGCCTGCGTCAAGTGTCCATAGAAGGGAATTTACAAGGGCTATCCCTGGGACAAGCCATGGAGCCGATTAATGAGTGGTTAGAGGCCAATCTGCCTCCAGATGTGCAACAGCAACCCTCTGGAGATGCGGAGATTATGCGCGATATTTTCTCCCGCTTTGCCAGCTCTCTGGGGCTGGCTGTTCTGGGAATCTACGCGATTTTGGTTCTGTTGTATAACAATTTTATCTATCCGACCGCGATTATGGCGGCTCTGCCCCTATCTGTCGGTGGCGCTCTTGTGGCGCTGATGATTACCCAAAAGGAGTTGGGATTATTTGCTCTGATTGGGATTGTCCTGCTGATGGGATTGGTGACTAAAAATGCGATTTTGTTGGTGGATTGTTCCTTGGCGAACATGCGCGAGGAAGGCATGAGCCTGAAACCGGCGGTTATTTCTGCCGGAGTCTCCCGTCTGCGACCGATTTTTATGACTACGTTCTCGACGATTGCGGGGATGACCCCGATTGCTTTAGAGTTAGGGGCAGGCTCTCAGGTGCGATCGCCCCTAGCTATTTCTGTAATTGGCGGGATGACGACGGCAACGTTATTAACGCTGGTGGTTGTCCCTACTTTGTTTACCTATATCCATGGTTTCGGTCGTTTTCTGTTGCGTTTAATCCAAGGCCAACCCCTGAAACGGCCTCGCCTAGCCCTCTCTTCTGAAGGAAAAAAGAGCCAGTTTAATTAGGGTTAATGGGTTGAACTAGCGGGCAAGATGCCCGCACTCCCTCAATCTGAGTGATATTACTGGAGTGGGAGCATCTTGCTCCCTGGATTTTTAATTAGGGTTAATGGGTTGAACTAGCGGGCAAGATGCCCGCACTCCCTCAATCTGAGTGGTATTACTGGAGTGGGAGCATCTTGCTCCCTGGATTTTTATAGATCGCTAGAATACCTCACTCGCTAGATTGAGTCTCCCCATTCCCCCATTCCCCCATTCCCCCATTCCCCCATTCCCCCATTCCCACACTACAGTGCTTTGCGCTGTATCAATCGCTCTACCCTTCCCGTACTGCCATCCATTTTGACCCAATCTCCATCTTTTAAGAAACGGGTGACTCCGGGAAGGGAAACAATGGCGGGAATACCCATTTCTCTGGCAACAATGGCAGAATGGGAGAGCAGACTTCCACGCTCGACTAATACGCCAGATGCAGCCGGAAAGAGCATGATCCAGCCGGGATCGGTGCGTTCGGCGACGAGAATGCTACCGGGTTCTAGAATGGCGTTTTCTGGGTTGGTAATGACTCTGACTTGGGCTTCGACGATGCCGGGACAACAGCCTAACCCTTGTAAGGTGTCCGGGTTATCTGAGTCTACTATAGAAGCCTGGTTTTCCTGGAAACGGTTGCCTTGATAGACGATGCCACGGGTTTCAAAGCGATCGCCAATCTCCCCATTTTGCTCATATTCGGCAAATTTAGCTTTTCTTAATTGTACCAAACCTTTCAAGTTTGTGCAAGTATTCGTTCCTTCCACAAAGCCTAAAATTTCGGTCACTTCCAGATAAAAGATATCGCGATAATCATCGAGCAGATCGAGCGCTACGAACCGCTTACCGAGTTCCACAAAAATGCGGCGCACATGGCCAAATAAGCGGGTTCGTTCAAAGCGGAGATTTTCGCGATCGCGCACCCGTTCCCTGGCATTATACAGCACCCAATCAAACAGCCAGCGTTTTAAGCCAAAATTCCCCAATTTTTCCCTAACTTTCGCCTCTGCTGCTTGGCGCAAGTCCCCCGAAACCGATGCAGAATCTAGGTTTTGACCGGATTTTGCTAGTTGACCTACCGATCGCAGCAGCAATAGAGGATTATCGAATAGGGTGGGACTTTCGAGCTTCAGCTCTCCCAAACAGCGATCGCCAAATTTGTCTAAATACGCTTCATACTTTTGCCTCACCTCTGGGCGCTTTTCCAACTCAGACAAAATCAGCCCTAATTCCCCCTCACAAAAAACTTGAGTGAGTGCCTCATCTTGCGCTACCAATCGAGCTAATTCTTTCACCCGCATCGCCGGTTCTGCGCTAATCATTCCCCCTTCACCGCTAATCAAATCATTTTGTAAACTCCCAGAGGTTTCCTTACCCCAAGATTGGCACAACTTTTTCAAAATTCCATAGAAAATCATGGCAAAAAAGTCATTAATTAAGGGTGCATCCCAACTGCGTAATAACTGACGCTCTAAATCCCGGTAATGGGCTACTAATTCATCGGCGCGTAACTCCTGTAACTCTAATCCCTTAAACTTCTGACCCAAAACTTGCATTAATCGCCCATAAAACTCCTTAATCTTAGAAGGTAATAGGATAAAGTTTAGTCCTAAACCTACAACTGTCCGCAACAACCGCAAGCTATCCAGAATTTTCACCGAGAGAGTCGGTTTTTGACTCGGTTGAATGCCAATAGACTCTAAAATTTCATCAGAAATGGGTTCTTTCACTCCCATCATCTGTTCCATAAATCGACGATTGACTTGGAAGCCAGGCAACAGAGACAAAACCTTGTACCAACTGAGGAGATTATAGTAAACGCGCCCTTGAATCAAGCCAATCATACGATTAAAGGTTGAGTCATTATTTTCTACTACTGTTTTATCTACTGCCATTAACAGGCAAAATTGCCGGTAAACTTCCTCATAAGCACGACGAGCAAAGGAAAAGGTTAAAGGGGTGGTAACTCCGCTATAGCTTTCGGAGATGTTGCTATTATCCCAAAGATTCAATTGAGCATCGGGATCGGGGAGTTTGGCTAATCCGGTAATTGGTCTGGCTTGCAGTAAATAAACTTGGTTGTTTTCTATTGCCCATTCGATGTCTTGGGGGCGACCAAAATACGCTCCTACTTGACGAACTAGATGGGTAATTTGCTTTAAGGTTTCTGGGTTTAATAAGGGGTTATCTTCCGGTGCAGAAATTATCGTTCCTTGGCGATGAATTCGGTAAGTTTGTCCATCCACTTCCCCGGAAACCAAGGCATCCCCAACTCCTGATACGGCGCTAATCACGGTAACTCCCCGTTGACCGGTGACGGGATCGGCTGAAAAGGCGACTCCGGCAATTTCGGCATTGACCATGCGCTGAATCAGGACGGCTGGGGGTTTGGGGTTGCCGAGATGATGCTGCTGACGGTAGGCTAGGAGGCGATCGCCGAATCCAGAGCGCCAAACCTCTACTACGCGATCGTCTACCTCCTCCAGAGGCACAAATAGGAAGCTCTGCAATTGTCCCGCAAAGGAATAGTCGGCTCCATCTTCATCTACGGCCGAAGAGCGCACCGCAACCAGTTCCCCATTTGGAGAGAGATGTTTGAGGGCTTGTGCTAATTCTGCTTTTACTTTATGATTTAGGTGCAATGCTGCAATAACTTGGGGAATAGTGTCTGTTGTTAAACTCTCTCCCTCAGTTAAGCTATGGTAAAACGCACTGGGTGACACCACAAACCACTCAGGAATGGGTAAGTTGAGAGCTTGGAGTTGAGCGAGAGCCGCACCTTTACCTCCTAGTTGTTGAGGATTTTTGCTGTTTTGAGCCGTGAGAATGTAAGTCATAGGATTTGAGAAAATAGGGAATCGGAAAATAGGGATTAATGACAGATAGAGAGTTTATAAGGAGGGAACAATAATGGACGATCGCCAACTCAAACTCGTAGAAAAAACAGTCACTTATGGACTAGAGATCGAGGGTAAATTGATCTTAGTGGAAAATGTGCCTGCTCGTGTGGATGAAGAAACTGGAGAACAATTCTTTTCTCCATCCACGGTGGAACGCTTACAGAAAATTATATCAAGTCCGCTTAAGTACCCTAATTAAAAATCCAGGGAGCAAGATGCTCCCACTCCAGTCATATCAAAGAATTCGAGGAGTGCGGGCATCTTGCCCGCTTCTTAACCAATTTTCATGTCCGCTTGCGGAAACCGGACTTGATATTATCCGAGAACAGCAGCAACCCAATCGCATGATTCAAACTCCTATATATAGCTGGAAATAAATTGCACTGGTGATGGGTTAAAGGGAACTCAACAGGGGAATAATGCCTAAACCGAGATAAACTAAGAGTGTCCAAATGGCGGAGAGAAGTTCAAAGCGCTTACCGGATTTGGGGACTGGAGAGCGTAAAAATTGAGCGGAGAGTGTTCCGGAAATGCCCAGCATTGCCCAAGTTGCTAGAGCTAGGGGTAAGCCAAAGCCAATTAAGTTCGCGGCGATCGCACTAATCACCGCCATAATGGTACAAACGGCTAACCAGACGAAAACGGCTGGTTTGCGTCCCCACAAGTAACTGTAGGTTTCTACACCGACTTCCTCATCTTGGGGCGATCGAATTTTGCGCCCAATTTCAATGATGACACCGTTGAAAAAACTGACGGCTAAAAACCAGCCTAAACCCCTCGGTATCACCCCGGTGGTGACTTGCCAATCACAAGCGGTTGCCAAGCCATAAATGAGGGGCATAATCATCATATGGCTGATTAAATAAATGACGGGATGATCCTTAAGCCAATGGCGGATAAAAAATTCTTGACTCATTAAGCCTAAATAGAGCCACACTGCGATCAGAGATAGTCCTAGGGTGAACCCCCCCAAATAGAGCGCCAAAAGCCCTTGAATAATCGCTGTGAAAGCGCCCAAACTGCCCAATTCCCGCAAACTAACCAAACCCCTAGGAACAGGGCGATAGGAGCGAAATTGGCAGTCCTCTTCATAGTCCTTGAATTCATCAGCAATTCTTAATTGCAAGAAGAACAAAAAGGCGATCGCAAATGCCACGATACTAGAACCCCAACTGGGAAAGCTTCCTCGCAGCAGTGCCGAATAGCTGACTGCGGAAAAACTAAACACCCCAATGAGTACCCCATTGGCTACAATGGGGAATCTTTCTTTTTGATATGTCCACCATCGATTAAGCATAAGGTTCAATTCAAGATTAAATAGCTCATTCCCCAGGCTATCTTTTCTGGGGAACAAGCAATCATTTTTAATTTTTAATTTTTAATTTTTAATTGAATTTGATGTCGGCGATCGCACTTTTGGCAACTCCGGCGATCGCCTGATCCGTTGCTTTGGGTAAGTGATAATAACTACCTCCAGCCGTTTTTGCCAACTCTTTACCAAATCCCGTGGAAATAAACTTGCGTTCAGTGTCAATCACCAATAGTTTAATCCCCAAAGCGCGAATACGGGCGGCAATTTCTAATAGCTCCTTCTTAATATCCGGTTTTTCTTCCCCTTCCATCGGTTCACCCAAAGAGCGCGACAGGGGAATATTACCGCGACCATCCGTAATCGCAACTACAACCACTTGACCAATATCCCCCGATTGTTGGGCGTTCATTCCCACGCGCACGGCTGTACTCAAGCCATGGGCGAGGGGAGAACCGCCCCCACAGGGCATCACTTCCAGTCTACGGCGGGCAGAGGCGATCGAACGGGTGGGGGGTAACAAGACCTCCGCTTGCTCCCCTCTGAAGGGAATCAGCGCCACCTGGTCGCGATTTTGATAGGCTTCCGTGAGCAGTTGCATCACCGCACCTTTGGCCGACTGCATCCGGTTGAGGGCCATAGAACCCGATGCATCCACCACAAAAATCACCAACGCCCCTGACTTGCGGGCTAACCGTTTGGAGCGCACATCCCCCGATTCCACAATCACCCGGCGGTGGGGGTTACGAGCGCGTCGAGCTTGCTGGTAGGGGGCGGCTGCCCGCAGGGTGGCATCGACGGCAATACGGCGCACTCTACCTTTGGGTAACATGGGTTTAACATACCGGCCGCGATCGTCCGTAAAGATCAGGGCACGACTGCCGGATTTTCCTTGCCGTTTGGCCATTTGGGCAAAATAAAGCACGCTGGAATCGAGAACCACCCCTTCCGGATCGAAGATAAACTCTTCCGGGATACTGGGTTCATCCGGTTCATTTTCTTGTGGTGGATCTTCCTCCTCGTCCTCTTGATCTTGATCCTCCTGATCCCGATCCTCTTGGTCTTGAGGCTGTTCTGGGGGAGGGGGAGGCGGTGGCGGTTCGTTGGGTGGGGGGGCTTGAATCACTGTCGCTCTGGGCACAATCACCAATTGGACGGCGGTGCGTAAATCTTCTGCACTGACTTCCGTGCGACCTTCTAAAGCAGCAGCAGCTTTAGCGACTTTCACGGCAAACAGTTCGGCACGATGGCCTTGCACTGCTCCCCGGATGGCTTCCTCAACCAGATAGCTGACTTGCTCTGGGCTAATGGTGACATCTTTGAGCCATTCCCGCGCCAGTAAAATTTGGGTTTTGATGTTGTCAATTTCTTCCGTGTAGCTTTCGAGGAAGGCTTGGGGAGATTGGGTATAGGACAGGGCTTGGTTTACCGCGTCTACCCGTTGGTCGAGACCGAGGACTCCATCAGCAGAGAGACTAATGGCAATTCGGTCGAGAAGATGTTCTCTGAGCGAGCCTTCTTCCGGGTTGTAGGTGGCGATGAGGATGGCTTGACAGGGGTGTTCGATACTAATGCCTTCCCGTTCGATGCGGTTGCGTCCTTCACTGAGAACGGTGAGCAGTTGGTTGCTGATTTGGTCGTCGAGGAGGTTGATTTCATCGACGTAGAGAACGCCTCGATTGGCTTTGGCTAGGAGTCCCGGCTGGAAGATGGTGGCTCCTTGTTTGACGGATTCTTCCACATCTACCGAGCCTAAGAGTCGGTCTTCCGTGATTCCCAGGGGGATTTGCACAAAAGGCGCGGGGATAATTTCAGTCTCTGGTGCGTCTGCTTCTGGATGTTGGGGGGGTTGGTTCCAGAAGGACTCTTTGACGATTTCGATGGGGGGAAGTAGGTCATGGATGGCTCTAGCCATAACTGATTTTGCTGTACCGCGACGGCCGGCGATCGCCACTCCTCCTAAAGCTGGATCGACAGAAGCCAACAGCAGCGCCAGTTTGATGGCTTCTTGGCCAATGACGGCAGTGAGGGGGAAATTGCGGGAGGAGGCGATCGCGGATGGAGGCTCGGTAACAGGCATGGTATATCGATAAAAGGTAACCATCCTCTAGGATACCGAAAAAGGGGATAGAATGGAGATTGCTTCATTCCACTGCGTTCCATTCGCAATGACACACCATAACTGATCTAACGGACTTGATATCATTGCCCAGTTGCACCAAGGGCTTGCTACAGCTAACAGATGCCCTACCGTCTAAAGAAACCTCCCAAACTTATTATGCAGATCGCTCAACATCGGCATCAAGTCCCATCTCACAACATCGTCTTAAATAATATCAGTTGGCAAAACTTTGAAAAGTTACTTTTGGAATTAGGAGAAAATCAGGGGGCCAAACTTGCTTACGATCGCGGTCGTTTAGAAATTATGACTCCATTACCCGAACATGAGTATTATAAAGAAATTTTGAGTTTAACGATTCAAGATATTGCAGAAGAACTCGATCTCGATTACGAAAGTTATGGATCGACCACTTGGAAGAGAGAAAAAGAATTAGCGGGTTTAGAAGCGGATAATTGTTTTTATTTCCAAAATGAAGATCGAGTGCGCGGCAAGTTAACGTTGGATTTAGATCAAGACCCTCCACCAGATCTCGCATTAGAAATCGATCTAACCCATAAATCTTTAAATCGCTTTCCCATTTATGCTCGGTTAGGTGTACCAGAAATTTGGTGTTATGATTCAGGAGAGTTAAAAATTTATCAACTTCAGGGTTCTGATTATCAAGAAGTTGACAAGAGCGATATCTTTCCCAACTTACCCATTCAAGAATTACCCCGTGTGATTGAGCGCGATCGCCTCCAGGGAAGGCGTGCCATTCGTAGAGCAGTACGCGCTTGGGTAAAAGAGAAGAGCTAGAGCATTTACGCAGTCGAAAGCTTTTCGCCCCGACATCATGGTATAATCAAATCTGCTTTGGTTCTGATGGGGAGCAGCCATCAGAGGTAACGGGGAAAGTTTGGTGCAAATCCAACGCTGTCCCGCAACTGTAAGGAGATTAAAGATATCTAAATCATCTCTAAGTCAGGATGCCCGCCGAAGTGATTCTTTTAACTATTATTCTGCGAGGTACAGAATCATGTCGCAAGTTTATTCATTTCCGTTTCTTTTCTCCTCTATCCCCCTTCTCTCCAGGTATTGATCCCCCCAACCCCCTGCTTAAAAAGGGGGGCAGTAGGGAAAGTCCCCCTTTTTAAGGGGGATTTAGGGGGATCTTCATACAAGCGAAAAGTCCCATCTTACGCGAACTAAAAACTAAAGTTCCCCTTCAAAAATCATTGTTTTTTGTCTGAATCTATGAACTACCGCAAACTCTTCTTTCGGCTGATGGCCGGTTTTCTCGCCTTCAGTTTTACCCTAGTTTTATCACTCCTACCTGCACCCGCCCAAGCGATGCATATTATGGAAGGATTTCTGCCCTTACCTTGGGTTATTTTTTGGTGGGTTGTGTTTCTGCCCTTCTTTGGTTTGGGACTCTTTCGTATTAACCAAACGGTGCAAAAATATCCCGAACTTAAACTCCTACTCGCCTTATCTGGAGCCTTTGCCTTTGTCCTTTCAGCCCTGAAAATTCCCTCCGTTACCGGTAGTTCTTCCCATCCCACCGGAACCGGTTTAGGAGCCGTATTATTTGGCCCCTCCACCATGACGGTTTTAGGATCTCTGGTTCTCTTATTTCAAGCCTTACTCTTAGCCCATGGTGGTCTTACTACATTGGGGGCAAATGCCGTTTCTATGGCGGTGGTTGGCCCCTTTGTGGCCTTTGGTATTTATCGCTTGGTGATGGGGATGAGTCAACGGCAAACTCTGGCTGTTTTTCTGGCTGCGGCTTTAGGAAACTTAGCCACTTATGTAGTCACCTCTTTACAACTTGCCTTAGCTTTTCCGGTGGAAAATGGAGGCATTTTGGTCGCTTTTCTCAAGTTTGCCGGTATTTTTGCCGTGACTCAAATTCCCCTGGCAATCATTGAGGGACTGTTAACGGTAATGGTCTGGAATGGCTTAATGTCCTACTCTCAACCGGAATTAAAACTTTTGAAATTAATGGAATCAGAAACGGTATGAAAACACAGCAAAATCAATGGCCAAATGGTCTATTATTGTTAGCCATCATTGGGTTAACGGTCTTTCCTTTAATGACCGTTAAGGATAGTGAATTTGGTGGAGCTGATGGCCAAGCAGAGGAAGCCATTACCGAAGTTAATCCTCAGTATGAACCCTGGTTTGAACCGATTTTAGAACCGCCAGGGGGTGAAACTGAGAGTTTATTATTCGCTCTGCAAGCGGCTTTTGGCGCGGGAATTATTGGATACGGAATCGGATGGTATCGGGGACGTTCTGAGTCAAATCCTTCTTCAGAAAATGACGTTACCGACTGATACTTGGGCCTATCAAAATGGTTTAAATCGGTTGCCTCCAAGTCAAAAACTGGGGTTTTCTTTGCTGATGTTGGGGTTGGCTTTGGTGAGTCAACCCCTCACGCAAATTGCCCTTAGTTTGTGGATGGCGGTTTGGACAATTGGGTACGCTAAAATTCCGATGAAGTTCTATCTAAAGTTGCTTTTGGGGAGCTATACGTTTGTGTTGATGAGTTCCTTGGCGTTTCTGATTGATGTGCGGCTAGTAGAAGGGGGAAATTTAGACAGTTCTGGAGTCTTGATTGGTGGGTCAACCGGGCCGCTCTATTGGTCGATTTCCTACAGTGTGTTGGATTTGTTTATCCGGCTGATTGTACGGGCAGTTGCTTGTTTGTCTTGCTTCTTTTTCTTGATGTTGACGGTTCCGATGGTGGAGATGGTTCAAGTGTTGCGTCAGTGGCGTTTTCCGGAACTGTTGTTGGAGTTAATTTTGTTAATGTATCGGTTGATTTGGGTGCTGCAAAAGACGGTTTCTGATTTGCGTCTGGGACAAAGAGCGCGGGGAGGATATGGTGATTTTGCCCAAAGTTTGCGGAGCGTGAGTTTGTTGATTCGGCAATTGTTGCATCGAACGTTAACAGATTATCATCGCTTTTCTTTGGGGGCGACTGCACGGGGATTTGATCATAAATTTGTGGTTTTGTCAATGCGAAACTATGAGCGATCGCCCCGTTATGAATGGGAAGCCCTCCTGGGCTTGTTCTTCTTGCTGTCCCTAGAATTGTCAGGAATCGCACATGGATAATCGGAGTTTGCTGGAACTTAGGGACGTGACTTATCACTACTCAGGACAGTCCCAGGCTATTTTTGAGCAACTGAGTCTGAAGATTTTTCTCCATCAAAAGACAGCGATTTTAGGGCACAATGGTTCGGGAAAATCAACCTTATTTTTACTGATGACGGGATTATACCCTGTAGATCGCGGAGCCATTATTTGGCAGGGTAACCCCCTAGATTACGAGCGCCAAACCCTCAAACAATGGCGGCAAAATGTGGGATTAGCCTTTCAAAACCCAGAACATCAGCTCGTTGCGGGAACCGTAGCCGAAGATCTATCCTATGGACTGTGCAACCTCAAATTATCCAAATCGGAAATTCGCTACCGAGTCGAACAGGCGATCGCCGATTTTCAACTTACCGACATTGCCCACACTCCCCTCCACCACCTGAGTTTAGGACAAAAGCGCCGGGTTGCCCTAGCCGGGGTGATGGTGTTAAATCCCCAACTGCTCTTACTCGACGAACCCACCGCCTACTTAGACCCGCAACAAATCCGCACCTTAGTCCAAGAGTTACACAAAATCGAGCAAAAAGGAACGACGATCGCGATCGCCACCCATAACCTCGATTTTGCCTATCAATGGGCAGATTGGTTTATCATTCTCAACCAAGGAAAACTCATCCTCCAAGGAGAAGCAAAAACCGTTTTTTCTCAACAAAAACTCCTCTCAGAAATCAGTTTAGGTATCCCCACCCTCTGGGAAGCTTGGCACTCTTTACCCCCTTCTTTCCGTCCTGAAGTTCAGGAAATTCCCCGCACATTGCAGGATTGGAAAACAATTTTCAATGAATTCTAAACCCTCATCCCCCTGCCCCCTTCTCCCGTGGGAGAAGGGGGTAAAAAGTCCCTCTCCCGTGGGAGAGGGATTTTCCTGCGGACATGAAAGGGAGAGGGCATTCCAAGTTTACGTCTCAAGTGAAATTGAATTAAAATGACTGATTACGACTCCCCCTGGAAAGAAGCCATCTCTGTCTACTTTCGCGATTTTCTAGAATTCTTCTTCCCCAACATTGCTTATGAACAAAAGCTATGGGGATGTTGCGCCCTGTTAAAATTTCCTAGGGTTAAACTCTTAGATTACGATCTGAGCCAATTAGAGCAGGATTCTAATCCTTTTGCCGCTATAGTCGCTGCTCACCGAACTGCCCAACAAATGGGCGAGGATGTACAACAAAACTATCAACGCAAATTACAATTAGTTAAAAGTCTTTATCAACGGGGACTGAGCCGAAATGATATCGTAGAACTATTTCGCCTAATCGACTGGTTTATTGCCCTACCAGCAAAAGAAGAACAGCGTTTGTGGACAGAAATTGAGAGTTTAGAAAAGGAGGATCAAATGCCTTATATTACCAGTGTGGAGCGCTTTGGAATCAAGAAAGCCCGACAAGAAGATATTGTTCGTATCCTAGAAGTGAGGTTTGGCGAGATTCTCTCATCTTTGAGGGAGCAAGTGAGTCAGATGACAGACTTGGAAGCACTAGAGAGACTTGTGGTGCAAGCACTTAGCAGTCAGTCTCTAGAGGCTTTTCAATCCGAGTTGAACTCCTTGATGGCTGACGAGACAGAATAAAAGAGGTATTGGCTGCTCCATTCTCTACTGGACTGGCAAGGTTGATTTTGTGGCAATGCGATCGCTATAATCGAAATCAGTTGTATTTGTAGCACATGGCTTACCCCCATTTTTAACCTGGTTAGCCCACTACTCCATGTCACGACTTTTTCCCTAGAAAATGTTCTCAAACGTAACTTATATCAAGTAATGTTAAGCTACAATAAGCTACGGATAATTTAAAAAGGAAGGGTTGGTGATTTTTTATGAAACACAAAAAAAATACGTGGTTTACTCTTGTTGAGCGATTAGTAGTCATCATAATAATTGGTGTACTAAGCTCACTAATGCTGAGTGGTTTTAATTGGTCACCGTCTTCCCAGAAGACATGTTCTGATATAAGGTGTATCACAAGAAAAATTAAACAAGGGGAAAATGTTGTTAAGACTCTTAAAAAACGCAGAAATAGTGACTTACAACCCTTGTACGACAATTATTCAGAAGAGTATGACACATATTACGAGTTATTGAAGTATGATATCAGAGATATTAACGTTGACAGTCATGAAGAACTGCTGAGAAATTGCACAGAACATTATCAGATTTGTAATGAACTCGAACGTGCCGCAATACTACGTCATTCAATGCAATGGCTGGATGGAAAAATAAAGAAAGTTGATTTCCAAGTGAGTGAGCTAGAACAAAATATTTGGAAAATGGAGAAAAAAGTGGAGCTGAGTCTAGTAGCATCCTCTGAAGAGCAGGCAGAAGTTAGTAACTTGATTGCTTCTACTGAAACATTGATTGAAGAAAATATTACTCCTCCTGAAGCGCAAGATGTGGCCAACATTGAGCAAGAAATATTCAAGAGTTTGATTGATCTATAATTTGGAAAAACCGATATGCTGAGAAACTTATTTCCCTACCGCAAACATCCCTATCAGGAAGCATTACATACTTTACTCTATGATTTCCCTGAAGGACTTTCCGAAGAAGAGATAGTTCAAAAACTAAAGATATCTAAGCGAAGCGGTCAGCAGCTTTTACGCAAAGAACAAATTGAAGATAGAATTCATGCCGATCCATATAGTGGTATTTTGATTTACCAATCCAAGCAAAATAAGCAACCCATCCGCTCTTTATCTGAAGAAATTAAAATGGCAAAATCCAATCATATTATAAACATCCTTAAGGTCTTTGTTATTTCAGTGTCTGCTGCATTTGGTATAATTTTTGTATCCATAAAAGTATTTGTATTTGTAAATGTAAATATTGTAAGTATTGTAAATATTAATCCAAAACTACCTGAGACACAGATCTTACAAACACAATCTCCTCCGAATCTAATTAGGTCTCGTGTCGATGCAAAGCTTGCAACAGAGAAAAGATTGGAATTGGTAGCCACAAAAGAAGATCTCGATCGCCGGATAAAGCAAATGCTATTTTGGGCAGAAGATGAAAATTGTGAGAGTTTCTGGAAAAAAGCTGATACTTGCTACATTGAAGGACGATTATTGAGTCAAGTGAAGTTTGAGGATGAGATTGAAGAGATGAAATTACAGGTCACTCAAATTGAAGAGGATCTTAAAGAACTAGATTGATCTCATCCTTCAAAATTAAAAAGCATCTATCAACGGGGATTGGGCCACAATTGATGTAGCCCCGGTAGTGGCGGAGAATTTTTCGCCCCTACATTTATGGTATAATCAGCAATACTTCGGTTCTGATTGGGAGCAGCCATCAGAGGTAACGGGGAAAGTTTGGTGCAAATCCAACACTGTCCCGCAACTGTAAGGAGATGAAGAGCAGCGAAATCATCTCTAAGTCAGGATGCCCGCCGAAGTGAGTCTGTTTAATTACTATTCTGCGATGATCTGACTGTAAGTTTCTATTCTATCCGCTTTTTTCTATATCACTAATAATGTTTTTCAAGCTTGCTACTAAGGGGCTAAGATCGTTAATCACTGTATTCCAAACAACATCTTCATCCACATTAAGATAGTCGTGAACAACTTTACTTCGCATTCCTACAATAGCTTTCCAAGGAATTTGAGGATAAGCTTCCCTAAAATCAGGGGAAACTCGTCTCGCTGCTTCCCCAATAACTTGTAGCAGATGAGTTATAGCTAAACGCAACTGCTCATTATTATCAAACTCTTCTCGACTCACACCTGAGACAAAACCAAGAGCCTTATTTGCTGTGTCTATCATATGGCCAATATAAACAGAGTTATCCTTCTGCGACATAACAAACCTCTGCTTCTGCTAGAATGCGATCGCGGATTCGATGGTTCAGAAACTTAGAAGTCACTAGATCAATTCGACGATGATCGAATAAATTTGAAAGTTCTTCTTCAATTTGGTAGAGTTTAAAAAATCCAGGAGTAAAACCCGGTTCAAATTCCACTAAGATATCAATATCGCTCTCTGGGGTAAAGTCATCCCGCAAAAATGATCCAAATAGGGAGAGTTTATGAATATGCCAGTTCTGGCACAGGTTAGCAATCTTTTCAATAGGAACGTCAATATTTTTGACTTTCATGATATAACTAAATTTGACTAATAAGCATAGTCTTGATACTCATAAATAAACTATATGTTATAATCATACATAAAGTCAACACAGTGATATGAACTGAGTATGGGTTGCCCTACATTTATGGTATAATCAACAGTGCTTCGGTTCTGGTGGGGAGCAGCCATCAGAGGTAAGGGGGAAAGTTTGGTGCAAATCCAACACTGTCCCGCAACTGTGAGGAGATGAAGAGCAGCGAAATCATCTCTAAGTCAGGATGCCCGCCAAAGTAAATTAATCAGTATTCTGCGAGGTACAGAATCATGCACAAAATTCCCGTAACCATTATTACCGGATTCCTGGGCGCAGGAAAAACGACCCTAATTCGTAACTTACTCCAAAATAATGAAGGGCGCAAAATTGCGGTTTTAGTCAATGAATTTGGCGAAGTTGGCATTGATGGAGACTTGTTACGCTCCTGTCAAGTTTGCGATGAAGAAGAAGACCCCAATGATAATATTGTGGAACTGACGAATGGCTGTTTATGTTGCACGGTGCAAGAGGAATTTTATCCCACCATGCAAAAGCTCTTAGAGCGCAGAGATCGACTGGATGCTATTGTAATTGAAACCTCTGGACTGGCACTACCCAAACCTCTAATTCAGGCGTTTCGCTGGCCAGAAATTCGCAATGGGGCAACGGTGGATGGGGTGGTGACAGTAGTAGATACTCACGCTTTAGCTACAGGAACTTTAGTGGGCGATTTGGAGGCATTGGAAGAACAGAGAAAAGCCGATCCGAATCTGGATCATGAAACGCCGATTGAGGAATTATTTGAGGATCAATTGGCTTGTGCAGATTTGATTTTGTTGACAAAAACGGATTTAGTAGATGATTCGGGTTTAGAGCAAGTGCAAAACTGGTTAAAACAGGAAGTTTCGCCTGCTGTAAAACAAGTTTCTTGTCATCAAGGGCAAATTGAGAGTGAAGTTTTGTTAGGCTTTAATGCGGCAGTTGAAGATAATTTGGACTCTCGTCCGAGTCATCATGACCATGAAGAAGAGCATGACCATGATGATCATATTAATTCAGTAGAGATTGTGTGCGATCGCCCCTTCGACCCCCAACAACTCACCCAAACCCTACAGCAGATTGTCCAAAACCACGAAATTTACCGCATTAAAGGCTTCGTCCAAGTGCCCAACAAACCCATGCGCTTAGTCCTGCAAGGAGTCGGTAACCGCTTTGATACCTTCTATGACCGTCCCTGGAAACTGAACGAACCGCGCCAAACCCGGCTCGTGTTCATCGGTCGAGATTTGGAGCATCAAGCGATCGAAAACCGACTCTATAGCTTATAATTAACGCGATCGGGGGGGTATATCGATCCAGATCTATACCCCCCCGATCAGGACTCCTCGGATTCCTTAGATTCTTTTTGATCGGACTCTCGATCATCACTCTTATACTTAGGTGTATTAAACTTACCAACCGGTTTACCCTTGCCTTTCGGTTTTCTCTCTTTCAATCGATCCTTAACCTTTCTCGCTTCAAGTACGACAAGCATCTTACCCTCACGACCCAAAATAAAATCCCAAAATTCCCCTAAAGTGGTTTTCGGCTCACCGGGTAATATCCCCTGAAAGGTTAACTTAAATGGCTTCTCTAACTTAGAGCTAGGATCTTTACGATTGGGGTTAATACGGACAGCAATTCTACCACTGTAATTAAAAATAATTTGTCCCCGCACCGAAAATACATCACCACTGAGATTATCCGGAATCGGATTCAGAGCATTCCGAAGAATAAAATGATAGCCCGCTTCACGATCGGGTTTAGTCCAACACCGAAACCAATGGAACTGTTCCAAGTTATCATCTTTTTCCAACCACTTAAAAAAATAGCCCCAACGGATCGAAGCCGGGAAGAACTGATTATCCTCAGTCACAATTAATCCTCTGAGTTGGAATCCATTTTCATTAGGTTGAGGGATATAGCGTCCCCAAATTAAACCGGTACTCCGATATTGAATATCGGATTCAGGAGGGCAAATTAGGTGACTAATATTACTCTTATCTTGACTATTGGACAAGGTTCTTTTCAGGAAGTAAGGTGGACGACTCCCTTCATCTTCAAGGAGGGAGATAGGGATAGAGCCTTAATAAGGGCCCACGGGAAAGCTGAGGACAGGCTTTCCAAAACGCGAACTTGTTCCATTGTACCCTGTGAAGGCTATCACAAGGGCCATGCTTTGACCCCTTTTAAGATCGAATCAGCTCAAAGGGGTTGGCTATTGCCTTAATTCTCGTTTACGTTGTAGGGTGAGAATTAGAGAGTACATTTAATTAAACTTATATATCTTAGCTCCGATCGGGGAACTCTTTCTCACATGGCAAGCAAACATATATTGATCATTGATGATGAAATGGATATCCGAGAAATTGCTCGGATCAGCCTAGAAAAGTTAAAAGGGTGGCAGGTTACGGGTACAGCCTCTGGATATGAAGGAGTAGAGCTGGCAGAGAAATACCAACCTGATGCAATTCTCTTGGATGTAATGATGCCTGATATTGATGGGAAAGAGACCTTAAAGCTTTTAAAAGCGAATCCTAAAACTCGACATATTCCCGTAATTTGGTTAACAGCTCAGGTTCAAACTACTCATCGTCAATCTGCCGCATTAGGTGTGACTGCCGTACTAATAAAGCCCTTTGACCCCTTGGAATTACCAAGTCAAATTGAGGAGACTCTAGAATTGGGCAACAATTCATAAAATTCTCTGATGGACAAGACGATCGCGATCCGTCCTAGATCTCAGAGCCGATCGCCACTCGATTTGACTCCATTAGTATTATGATAATAATAAGTTTTTAAGGAGAAAAGTTAGATACAGTCATGTTCACAAGAATTTCACATTCCTTATTTAAGGTAAAGGCAATCGATGACTAAACAACTCATTTCTTGGGGAGATCGCGATCGTGGATAAGGAAAACTTCAGCTCCGATCCCCTGGAATTCAACCCCGAACTCTCCCTAGACGAAGCCATTATGCTATTAAGTCATGAACTCCGTACTCCCCTAACCTCCATTCGAGGGGTAGTTCGGTTGATGCAAAGTGGCCATGTCAACCCGGAATCGGCCGAAGGTAAGTATATGTTGGCCATGGCGATTAAGAACATTGGTCGCTTAGAGCGTTTAGCCCAAACCATTGAGCATCAACCCACCCTCCCTCTAACTTTATTTAAGAAAGAAGACTTAGAAAAAATTCAATTAGAACTCGATCTCAAGCAAGCGATTGAGAAACAACAGTTACATTTAGTTTATCAGCCAATTGTCTCTTTATCTCCGAGAAAAATCATCGCCTTTGAAGCCCTAATCCGTTGGAATCATGGGAGTAAAGGATTAATTTCACCGACCGTATTTATTCCCGTAGCTGAAGAAAGTGGCTTGATTCACGATATTGGCCAGTGGGTGATTCGTCAATCCTGTTACCAGCTTAAGAAATGGAAAAACAACCTGCCCTCAGATTATTCCTTACTGATGAATCTGAATTTATCCCCTCTTCAGTTACTCCATCCGCAATTTGTAGATCAATTGAAATCCTTGATCAAAGAGTTACAGATTAATCCCCATGAAATCCGTTTAGAAATAACGGAAACGATGTTAATGGAAAATCTAGAAGTGGCTACCCAGACGATTCAAGAATTGAGGGATTTAGGCTTCCAATTTGATATTGATGATTTTGGTACGGGGTATTCCTCTTTAAGTCGCCTCAAAAATTTAGCGGTGAATGGGTTGAAAATAGACCGCTTTTTCCTGAAGGAGCAACAGTGGAATTTAATTAAAGCGATCTTGCTGATTGCTTCGGATGTGGGCTTAGATGTGATTGCTGAAGGGGTGGAAACAGAAGAAGATTTTGAAAAACTTAAAGAGTTAGGCTGTCAGTATTTCCAAGGCTATTTCTTTTCTAAACCCATTGATGAAGATTTGGCGATCGCCTGGATGGAAAATCAACTCTCTTGTCCCATTCGTTAGGATAAAAAGTTAAGTGCTACTCAACCTCTGAATTGATGATCGATCGCCATCTAAACCCCCACAAAGTCTTATTCCTGTTGGCAATCGGGGCGATCGCGCTCTTGGTTACCACCACCCCTGCATTTGCCCAAGATCTCAACAACAGCACGGGATTTAACCCCCAAGAACTCCTCCGCTCTGCCCTAGAGAATATTGAAAATCTCGGCCCAATTGGGGCGATCGCCTTCATCCTCCTCTACATCATCGCCACCGTCGCCTTCCTCCCCGGCTCCATCGTCACCCTAGGCGCAGGAGTCGTCTTTGGAGTCGGTTTTGGTTCAGTCTATGTCTTCATCGGCGCAACCCTAGGCGCAACTGCCGCCTTTCTCATCGGACGCTACTTAGCACGGGATTGGATCGCCCAAAAAATCGCCGGGAACACCAAATTTAGTGCGATCGATCGCGCCGTTGGTGAAAAAGGCTTAAAAATCGTCCTCCTCACCCGACTCTCACCCGTCTTCCCCTTCAACCTGCTCAACTACGCCTACGGTTTAACCCAAGTCACCCTCACAGACTACTTCATCGGTTCCATTGGCATGATTCCCGGCACAATCATGTATGTTTATATTGGCTCCCTCGCTGGAGATTTAGCCACAATTGGCACAGGCGATCAACCCTCGAACCCAACCATTACCTGGACACTGCGGATTATTGGATTTATCGCCACCGTCGCCGTTACCCTTTATGTCACCAAAATCGCCCGAAAAGCATTAGATGGAGCAATTGAAAACAATTAAAAATTAAAAATTAAAAATTAAAAATTAAAAATTATGTCTGATATCAATTAAACTCTACTTTACTCCCCATCCCCCCATTCCCCCATCTCCCTATCTCCCCATCCCCCCATTCCCCCATTCCCCTACTCAAAACCATGTCATCCCTAAATTTACATCCCATGGATCAATTTAACCAACAGTTAATTGATCGGGTTCATCCCCCAGATTGGGTTAATCCCACCCCCGCCGATCGCTATGATTTAGTCGTCATTGGTGCGGGAACCGCCGGGTTAGTCGTCGCTGCGGGAGCTGCCGGATTAGATTTAGGCTTAAAAGTCGCTTTAGTCGAAAAGAATTTAATGGGAGGAGATTGCTTAAACCTTGGTTGTGTGCCCTCAAAATGCCTGATTCGCTCCTCTCGCGTCGTGCAAGATATCCGTAATGCCCCTAATTTTGGCATTCATCCTTCCGAAGAGATTAACATTAACTTCGCCCAAGTGATGGAACGGATGCGGAAAATTCGCGCCGAAATTAGTCACCATGATTCTGTGCAACGATTCCAGAGTTTAGGCATTGATGTCTTTTTAGGAGAAGCACAATTTACCGGAAACTCGCGGGTGGAAGTCGAGGGCAAAACCTTACCCTTTAAAAAAGCAGTCATTGCCACCGGAGCAAGGGCGGTGCGTCCCCAAATTCAGGGTTTAGAAGAAGTGGGATTCTTAACCAACGAAACCGTGTTTAACCTCACCGAATGCCCTAAACGATTAGCCGTGATTGGGGGCGGCCCCATTGGTTGTGAATTAGCCCAATCCTTCCATCGTTTAGGCGCTCAAGTGACGTTATTTCATAATAAAGAACATTTGTTAGACCGGGAAGACCCCGATGCAGCCGAAATTGTTCAAAACCAGTTTCAGCAAGAAGGAATTCAACTGGTTTTAAATAGCCAAATTGGGCGAGTAGAAGCCACTCCAGAGGGCAAAATAATGAATTTTTCCACTCAAGGGAGCAGTCAATCTTATAGCTTAGAAGTCGATCAAATTTTAGCCGGTGCAGGTCGTGCGCCTAATGTGGAAGGACTGAATTTACAAGGGGTTGGGGTGGACTATGACCGCAAAGGGGTGAAAGTGAATGATTATTTGCAAACGACTAACCCCAAAATTTATGCGGCTGGCGATATTTGTATGAATTGGAAGTTTACCCATGCAGCAGATGCGGCAGCAAGAATTGTGCTTAAGAATGCTTTATTTTCTCCCTTTGGGTTAGGAAAATCGAAGTTAAGCGATCTGATTATGCCATGGGCAACTTATACCGATCCAGAGATTGCCCATGTAGGGCTATATGAAAGGGAAGCGCAAGAGAAGGGCATAGAGATTGAGACGATTAAGGTCTTAATGAGTAGTGTAGACCGGGCGATCGCCGATGGGGAAACCGAAGGCTTTGTCAAAATCCATTATCGCCAAGGTTCGGATAAGATGGTCGGTGCGACTATCGTGGCTCGTCATGCCGGGGATATGATTAGTGAAGTGACGACGGCGATCGCCGCTAAAATCGGTTTAAGTCAACTCTCCAGCACCATTCATCCCTATCCCACCCAAGCCGAAGCCATCAAAAAAGCCGCCGATGCCTACAAACGAACCCTTCTAACTCCTAAAACCAAAAGCCTCCTCAGTTTCCTCACCAAACTCTCCTAGAGAAAACAGGATCGGATGTAGTGACAGCAGTCCATCCTCTTGCCAAGATAGAAACGACATCTTCGAGAAATGATCACTTATATTAAGGCAACTATGTCCTACGATCGCGAAAAACAGGTAGCCATGGAAGCGGCCATCTTAGCCGCAAAACTCTGTCAGCAGGTACGCCAAGACATTCCAGAGGCGATCGAAAAACAAGATAAAAGCCCCGTAACCGTCGCCGACTACGGCTCCCAAGCCATCATTTGCAAAGCCCTCAAAGAAACCTTCCCCAACGATCCCATCGTCGGAGAAGAAGACGCAACCGAGCTACGCAAACCCGAAATGGCCGACACCCTCAACAAAATCCTCGGTTATGTGCAAAACCTCATCCCCGATGCCACCGCCGACCAAGTAACCGACTGGATCGATCGCGGAAATGGCTCCGTATCCCCCCGATATTGGACGCTAGACCCCATTGACGGCACAAAAGGCTTTTTGCGTCAAGATCAGTACGCCGTCGCTCTAGCACTCATTGAAGACGGGGATATCAAAGTCGGCGTGTTAGCCTGTCCCGCCATGCCCGTTGAAGGCTCAGAACCCGGTATGCTCTACATTGCCGTGCGCGGAGAAGGAGCGCAAATGATGCCCTTAGCAGGAGGAGAACTACAACCCATCCATGTCGTCAGTCCCGACGATACAGAAAACCTGCGCTTTGTCGAAAGCGTAGAAGCCGCTCACGGCGACCAATCTCGCCAAAACGCCATGGCTCAAGCCGTCGGTATCACCGCTCCCTCCGTGCGCGTAGACTCCCAAGCCAAATATGGCATCGTTGCCTCCGGCAAAGCCGCCCTCTATTTGCGCTTACCCTCACCCAAATATCCCGATTATCGCGAAAATATTTGGGATCATGCTGCCGGTGCAATCGTAGTTGAAGAAGCCGGAGGAAAAGTCACCGATATGTATGGAAAACCCCTCAACTTCGCCGATGGCCAAAAAATGATGAATAACCGGGGAGTTGTCGTCAGTAATGGCATATTACACGAGAAAATTATCGCCGTTTTAAACAGTTAAATTCCCTAGGGGCGGGTTCACAGAGATGGAGCAATAAAAACCCAAAGCTTAATCAATCCGCCCCTAACTTGCTAACCGCTCCCAACTTAATCCCCCTTCTTGCCCCTGCCAAGACCAACGCAATAAATCGGCTGATTCACCCACAGCAAGACCAGGCAAACCCAAAGCTTTCCTCGGATTTTCTGTCGCTAAACCAATCCCTTCTCCTAACTCGCAAATACCCCAACGCACTAAATTTTCTACCCCAGAAAACAAAGGTAAAGTCGTACCCGATAACGTTCCATTGAGTAGTCGCGCTGTTCCCTCCCTCACTTCAATTTCACGATTATCCCAGGGATAAACTCCATCCGGCAAACCCAAAGGAGCAAGGGCATCACTCACCAGAAAAATGTTCTTAGAATTCGCCCGCAATAAAATATCAACCATCGTCGGACAAACATGAATCCCATCAGCAATTAACCCACAATACACCTGAAAATTCACGAGGGCAGCACCCAACAAACCAGGGTCTCGATGGTGTAAACCCGGCATCGCATTAAACGCATGAGTTACCATCGTTGCACCCTGTTCAAAAGCCAATTGAGCTTGCTCTAAAGTCGCTTGAGAATGCCCCAGACTCACCGTAATTCCCAAGGAAGTTAAATAAGGGATAACTTCATCCGTAGCATCGAGTTCTGGTGCAAGAGTAATCACCTTAACAATTTCCCCATACTCTCCCAAGATCTGTTTCATATTTTCTACAGTTAAAGGCAGTAGATACTCCGCAGGATGAGCGCCCCTTTTTTCAAAATTTAAGCACGGCCCTTCTAAATGAACTCCTAGAGGTTTAGCGCCATTTTTTGGAGGAGTAAAATCAGCAAAAATCTTGAGAGAACGGTGAATATTTTCAATCGATGTAGTGACTAGAGTCGGGAGGAAATAGCTAATCCCTTGTTGCCAAAGAAATTGACAAATCTGATTGAGCTTTTCCTCGTCTGCTTGAGTAATTTCAGGAAAAGCTAATCCCAATGCACCATTAATTTGTAAGTCCATACCCCCTAAAGAGATCCAATCCCCTTGAACATCTAAGATGGGTGGCTCGGAACTCGGATGATTGTGGGAGGGTAAGATGGCTTCAATCTTACCCTCTCGAATCACTAAAGTCTGTTTATCTGCATATCCAGGCAGTTTGGCGTTAATAATATTCAGGTTAGGATTCATAACTGGAAATGGAGGATAGGGAGAATCTAATTATGGCAAAATGATGCTGGCATATTGGGCTGCACCATAGGCGGCACTGTCAGAAAGGGTATCAATAGACCATTCCACTCTGGTGTTTTTCAGATGGGGGAAAGAATGGTCAATTTCATGGCGAATCCAACCAATGGCATCGGTTTTAAATCTTTGATAGGAAGCCTCCGATGCATTGGGCTGTTTTTCCTGCGCTCCACCGGAGATCACAATTAGGTCGCAGCCCACAATATTAAGGACAGTGCGGGCAGCTCTTCCTAAGTTAGTAAAATATTCATGCCAGATATCCGTAACATCTTGTAGGGGATTTTCGGACTGACCCAGTTGGCGCAGGGTTTTGGCTACTTCCATGGGGTCGCCTTGTAGTGCTTCGGGTACATTGCCTTGGGCTTGTCGATGTTTGACCATGTTTCTGAGTCCGAGTAAGGAGGCTCTGGTTTCGGCACATCCTTTGGCTCCACATCCGCAAACGTCGGCTGTGTCGCTGCTATCGGTCAGGATATGGCCTAATTCGGCGGCGACTCCAGGAGCGCAGAAGATTTTGCCGTTGATGATTAAGGCTCCTCCTAGTCCGGTTCCGGTAATAAACTGAGCCATGGAGGAGGAGGATTGATGTTGGGTTTCTCTGACTGCATATTCTCGGTAGGCGGCAGCATCACCATCGTTGAGCAGGAGTGCGGGTAAGTTGAAGCTATCAGAAAGTTTTTGTTTGACGTTGACTCCTTGCCAGGAGTGGTCAATGTTGGTGGGATAAACGCACAAGCCTGAAGGATCGATGGGGGTGGGGCAACATGCACCAATGGCTTTGAGATCCTGGGGGTTGATGTTATGGGTTTTGCAGATTTCTGTGGCAGCGCTTTTAATGACGTTGATGGTGGCATCGGGGCCTTCGGAGGCGCGACTGGGGTTATCTAAGCGATCGCCAATCACCCCTTTTTCAGCATCCCATAATCCCAGTTTGACGGTGCTGGCTCCGATGTCGATGCCCAAATAAATGCTCATTTTGACCTCCGTTAAGCTTCCCAGATCTTGCCCTCTCCCTTTCATGTCCGCAGGAATATCCCTCTCCCACTCCGAGAGGGACTTCTGCTCCCCTTCTCCTGCGGGAGAAGGGGCTGGGGGATGAGGGGCAGCCATTACATAACTCATTTGAAATTGCTATATATTATGGCATCGTATCAAATCCTGAATCTCAATCCTCTATGCTTATGTCTGATCCTCTGGTGGGTATTATTATGGGTAGTGATTCTGATCTGCCCACGATGAAAGCGGCGATCGCCGTTTGCGAAGAATTTCAAATCCCCACAGAAGTCGCCATTGTCTCCGCTCACCGCACCCCCGAACGGATGGTTACCTATGCCCAACAAGCCCATCAACGGGGTATCAAGGTCATTATTGCCGGAGCAGGAGGCGCAGCCCATCTACCGGGAATGGTGGCTTCTTTGACCCCTTTACCGGTCATTGGTGTGCCAGTCGCTTCTCGCCATCTGCAAGGCCTCGACTCCCTCTACTCCATTGTCCAGATGCCTAGAGGCATTCCTGTCGCTACCGTGGCGATCGGCAACGCTCAGAATGCCGGACTCTTGGCCATCCAAATTTTAGCCACCCACCAACCCCACCTGCTGCAACAGGTTCAAGCCTATCGTCAACAACTCAATCAATCTGTAATTGAGAAACAAACCCAATTAGAGCGGCTCGGATATCAACATTACTTAGAAAGCATGTAATATAATTTTTTAATTGAATCTACAAAAAGTATTCAGTAATACAGAATAAACTCATCAGAATTGATGCAATCTATCTATCGTATTTGCGGAACCAATTCAAGGAGTAGCCAAGCTTAAGTAAACCTTAAAACCGGCATTGAGTTTGACTTTATCTTCTATTTGGACTGGTTCTATGAAAAGCTGGAAGGCTATTTGTCGTCCCCTACTCAGCGAGTAAACTGCATCTCCAAATTTATGCGGTCATTCTCAGATCAAGAAATTCATGGAAAGACAATCATTGAAAACTCAACGCCTTGATATCGGAGGGAGTCCGAAAAATCTCCCCAACCTCTGGGCTAACAAGTCCTGGAGGCAACAGCCCCCACTGAGTACCCTACGCTTGTGGTTCGGTCGCAGTGCCTTAAACTGGATAGCCTGTATTCCCCTATCCGCAATCATTGTCGTGATTTGGGAAGTGGCAGCCAAAGCCCAAGAAGCAGCCGAAATCGATACCGGATCTCCCGAATATATCCAAGGAGTCCTCAATACCATCTGGATTTTAGTCGCTGCCATCCTGGTCATCTTCATGAATGCTGGGTTTGGCATGTTAGAAACCGGATTTTGTCGCCAGAAAAATGCCGTCAATATCCTAGCCAAAAACCTGATCGTCTTTGCTCTAGCTACCCTAATCTTTTGGGCGATCGGCTTCTCCCTCATGTTTGGCTCCGGTAATGGCTTTGTAGGCGGTGGCGGTTGGTTCCTCAGTAGTGCCGATGCAGGAACCTACGGACTCGATCCCTTCCCTGCGGGTTTACCCATTCCCGTATTCTTCCTATTCCAAGCTGCATTTGCGGGAACGGCTGCCACCATCGTTTCCGGAGCAGTGGCAGAACGGATTGAGTTTATCGCCTTCATCCTCTTCTCCCTGCTGATTGTGGGCATTGGCTATCCCATCTCCGGTCACTGGGTTTGGGGGGGCGGTATGTTAAGCGATATCGGTTTCCTCGATACAGGATTCTCTGATTTTGCGGGTTCGACTGTGGTTCACTCCGTCGGCGGTTGGGCTGCTCTCATGGGTGCAGCCATCTTAGGGCCCCGGATTGGTAAATATGAAGATGGCCAAGCTCGTGCCATTCCCGGCCACAATATGAGTATCGCCACTCTGGGATGTCTAATCCTCTGGATTGGCTGGTTCGGATTTAACCCCGGTTCCCAACTGGCAGCAGATGAAGCAGTTCCCTACATTGCGGTAACCACTAACTTGGCTGCGGCTGCCGGTGGAGTATCGGCTACGATCGTTTCTTGGCTCAAAGATGGCAAGCCTGACCTCTCCATGGTCATTAACGGTATTCTGGCTGGTTTAGTTGGGATCACCGCCGGTTGTGATGGTGTCTCTTACTGGGGCGCTGTGATTATTGGTTTGATTGCTGGAGTCTTAGTCGTCTATTCCGTTGGATTTTTCGATAGCGTTCTCAAAATTGATGACCCGGTAGGTGCAACTTCAGTTCACTTGGTCAATGGGATTTGGGGAACTTTAGCTGTGGGCTTGTTTAATACCGAATCGGGCCTATTTTATGGCGGTGGAGCGAATCAACTGATTGCCCAAATCCTTGGTATTTTAACCATTGGTGGTTTTACGGTACTGCTGAGTACGATCTTTTGGTTAGCCCTGAAAGCAACTGTCGGTATCCGGGTTCATCCCGAACAAGAGTTTGAAGGATTGGATATCGCCGAACATGGTATGGAGGCTTACAGTGGATTCCTGAAAGAATCGAGTGTAGTGATGAGTTCAGGCATGGCAGATGCCATCAAGTCCTCTGGTGCTAAAGGTCACAACTCTTAGCTCTAGAGTGTCTTAAAGTAAACTGATTTCCTCTCACGAGAACCGCTAAGGATTCACGATTTTCCTTAGCGGCTTTGTTTTGTTAATGATCCGATCCTATGATGGGATTGGTAAATGCGTCTGTTGAATCGGTGTAGGGTTGTGTTCAGCCACAGAAAAAAAATTCCCATTTGGGTAGGATTATCCCTATCAGCCAATGTCGTCTTAGGTTTGTTAGCGATCCAGGGGCAACGCGAGATTGGCTCGGTGGAAGGGCGATCGCTCCTACCGGTGACGGATCAGCCTTCAGGTATCCCCGCTCAGGCCCAGATCCTCTCCGTCAGCGGCCCCGAAGAGAGCGTTAACCCAGACCCTTATACCCCCCAAAGTCATCATCTCACCTATCAAGAATGGGTGGAACTGCTGGCCAAAGAAGCCCAAGTTGCTGCCGCGAAACAACCGGAAAAGTTATCCATATTAGCCGGAGATTCGATTAGTTTATGGTTTCCACCCTCCCTCCTCCCCCCCGGACGCACTTGGCTAAACCAAGGCATTTCTGGAGAAACTTCGGCGGGGTTATATCGCCGCTTACCCCTCTTGGATGGGACGAAACCGGACACTATTTTTATTCTGATTGGGATTAACGATCTGCTCAAAGGAGTAAGCGATCGCGAAATCTTGGATAACCATAAGCAAATTATTCAAGACCTCAAATGGAATCATCCCCAAACCCGATTGGTCATTCACTCGATCTTGCCCCATCAAGGGCCACAAGCGACTTGGGAACAAAGAGACCGTCTGCTACAAGTGCCCAATGAACGAATTCGCCGACTCAATCAAGAACTGTGGGCCCTAGCCCATGCCCAAGGAGTATACTATCTTGATCTATATCCCCTGTTTGCAACTGCACAAGGGAGTCTACGGTCTGAGTTGACAACCGATGGTTTACATCTAAATCATCAAGGGTATTTGATTTGGAGTACCGCCATGCAAATGTTTAGCCAACATTACCTAGACTCTCGCCAGGGCTATCCCTAACTTGACAACACTAAACCATCCATGGATACCAAAGCCTTTTCTAGCACGCTCAAAAAATCGGAAAATTACCATCGCAAAGGGTTCGGTCACAAAGAGGAAGTGACCCAACTCATGAATACTGCTTATCAAAGTCCCTTGGTACAAAAGTTGCGCGACAATAACTATACGCTCACTGAGGGAAAGGTAACGATCCGATTGGCCGAGTCCTTTGGATTTTGTTGGGGAGTGGAACGGGCAGTGGCCATGGCCTATGAAACCCGCGAACATTTCCCCACGGAAAATATCTGGATTACCAATGAGATTATCCATAATCCGGCGGTTAATGACCATTTGCGTCAGATGAATGTGCAATTTGTTCCAGTAGAAGGGAATACGAAGAATTTCTCTGGGGTTCAATCAGGAGATGTGGTGATTTTACCGGCTTTTGGCGCAAGCGTTCAGGAGATGAAGGAGCTGTACGACAAGGACTGCAAGATTGTGGATACGACTTGCCCTTGGGTGTCTAAGGTGTGGAATACGGTGGAGAGACATAAGAAAAAAAGCTACACTTCTATTATTCATGGTAAGTATAAGCACGAGGAAACCGTGGCAACCAGTTCCTTTGCTGGGAAGTATTTAATTGTGCTGAATTTGGCCGAAGCGGAATATGTCTGTAACTATATTCTTCATGGGGGCGATAAGACGGAATTTTTGCAAAAGTTTAGTCGCGCTTGCTCGGAAGGGTTCGATCCCGATCGCGATTTAGCTGCTGTGGGAATTGCCAATCAAACGACGATGCTTAAAAGCGAAACGGAGCAGATTGGCAAGTTGTTTGAACATACCATGATGAAAAAGTATGGGCCGGATGTCTTGACGGAGCATTTTCATAGTTTTAATACGATTTGTGATGCCACCCAAGAGCGTCAAGACGCTATGTTAGGCTTGGTGGAAGAAAAACTGGATCTGATGGTGGTCATTGGGGGGTTTAATTCCTCGAATACGACCCATTTACAAGAGATTGCGATCGCTAGGGGCATTCCTTCCTATCATATTGATGGGGGCGATCGCATCTGGTCTGATAATCGCATTGAGCATAAACCTTTGGATGGCGACCTCACTATTGCAGAAAATTGGTTACCTTCTGGTGCAATTACCATCGGTATTACTTCCGGTGCTTCGACTCCCGATAAGGCCGTAGAAGAAGTGTTAGAAAAGATTTTTGCCGCTAAGGACGATTAACTGAGAAGGGAGATATGGCCCAAAAAAATGACACCCCCATTTTAATCATTGCCCTGATTGTTGGTTTGGGCGTGGTGGGTTTTGGTTTATGGTGGTTCCTGAGTCGGGGAGAACCAGAGATCCTCCCCACTAATTCCGCAACTGAAACCCAAAATGCCCCAGCTAACTTGGGCCCAGTGGAAGAGCGGCTCAGTCTGGGAGAGCGGTTGTTAATTGAGGAGGGGGCAACCCCTGAGAAACGGAGGGCTGTAACTGAGATCGCTGAGGGAAATTGGCAAGGGGCGATCGCCGATTTAGAAGCGTCCTTAGCCCTGAACCGCAACGATCCCGAAGCTCTAATCTATCTCAATAATGCCCGTATTGCTGGACAAAGAGCCTATACTCTGGCCGTATCTGTCCCGATTACCACCCAGCTCAATGGGGCCCAAGAATTGCTGCGCGGTGTCGCCCAAGCACAACAGGAAATTAACCAACAAGGGGGTGTCAAAGGGACTCCCATACAAATCCTGATTGCCAATGATGCTAATAGTCCAGAGTTAGCCGTTGAAATCGCCCAAAACTTAGTCGCTGACGATCGGGTTTTGGGCGTTATTGGGCACTTTAGTAGTGGGGTGAGTTTGGCCGCTGCTCCTATCTATGAAAATGGGCAGTTGGTGATGATCTCCCCCACCTCTACCTCCGTGGAGTTGTCGGGCAAAGGCAGTTATATTTTTCGCACAGTTCCTAGCGATCGCTTTACGGGTACAACTCTCTCTCGTTATTTGCTCCAAGGACTGCAAAAACAAAAAGTAGCAGTATTTTTTAACTCCAATAGCAGTTATAGCAAGTCCCTCAAAGATAGCTTTACCACTGCCCTATTTGCCGATGGCGGAGAGGTGGTATCGGAGCTAGATTTTGCCAGCTTAATGTTTAGCTCTAGTAATGCGGTGCAACAAGCTACCAGTCAAGGGGCTGAGGCGATTTTACTAGCCTCAGATTCTACCGTATTTAATGCTGCCCTGGATGTGATAGTGATTAATAATCGTCAATTGCCCCTCCTGGGAGGGGATAGTTTGTATAAACCGGAAGTCTTAAGTGTGGGTGGAGCAAAGGCGCAGGGAATGGTGGTGGCGATCCCTTGGCATTTTTTAGCCAATGCCCAATCTCCTTTTGCCCAACAGAGTCTCCAGTTATGGGGAGGACAGGTGAACTGGCGCACCGCTTTAGCCTATGATGGGGCGAAAGTGTTGTTAGAGGCGATCGCCCGCGAACCCAGTCGCTCCGGTATCCAGGAGACTCTAGTATCGCCCGGTTTTCAGGTCACTGGGGCATCGGGAACCCTTCGCTTCTTGCCATCAGGCGATCGCAATCAGAGCCTTCAGTTAGTCGAAGTTCAACCCGGTAATAACAGTGGTTTCGGCTATGATTTCGTGCCCCTAGGCGAATAATTATCCCTCTTCTGTCACTTTGCGAAAAAGAGGGCTGAAACCCTGATTCTTTCGTTAGCGATCGCAGGCTGTAATGACGGAAATTCGTAAGAATTTCCCAGAGTGACAGAAGAGGAATATATCAAGTCCGGTTTCCGCAAGCGGACAAGTCCGGTTTCCGCAAGCGGACATGAAAATGGGAAAAAAGAAGCATGAAAATGGGAAAAAAGAAGCGGGCAAGATGCCCGCACTCCTGCAATCCCTTGAGATTACTGGAGTGGGAGCATCTTGCTCCCTACATTTTCAATTGCTCCCTACATTTTCAATTGCTCCCTACATTTTCAATTGCTCCCTACATTTTCAATTGCTCCCTACATTTTCAATTGCTCCCTACATTTTCAATTGCTCCCTACATTTT
>NZ_JAQOSP010000151.1 GCF_030068475.1 Roseofilum acuticapitatum BLCC-M154
TTCGCTTATTCATGTCCGCGAAGCGGAAATACCCTAATTAAAAATCCAGGGAGCAAGATGCTCCCACTCCAGTCATATCAAAGAATTCGAGGAGTGCGGGCATCTGGCCCCCTTCTTAACAAATTTTCATGTCCGCTTGCGGAAACCGGACTTGATATCACGGCATTAACAGTTCGATCGGGGCGAAAAACTTTTCGCCCCGATGGGGATAATGAGGGAGATAACATAAGGATGTCCTTTAGCGAATGATTGAGAGATCCACTTTACCGAAGTTGGTACTCAAAGCGATATTCATATGTTCGAGAGCATGAACCAACCAGGAAACCGCCGACTGAGTGGAGCTTTCATAGTGGTTATAGAGAATGGCTAACCGCTTTTCTAAGTAGGGCTTAACTTTACGACAGACTAGGACAATTTTGAGCAATAATCCGATGGTAGCTGTGGGGCCGTTGTTAGAGAGCAGATCAATAAAGGTGTAGTGTTGGGGATTTTTTTGACCTTGAACCACCATGAAGTTCAGCAGTTGACTACAGGTGCGGATGACGAGGAAATCAGTGGGTTTTTGATCGTCGCTGTCGGAGAGGGTATTACTGAGCTGATCGTAGAGCTGATTGTTAAATTTTCGTTGACCATAGCTGGAGTCTACGGAGGTAGAGAGATATTCATAGAGGGTGTTTTTGTACTCTTTGAAGGTTCTTACTTGATTGGTATGGGTGATAAAGGATTGGGCGAGGTCTTGATGGGTATACGATCCTTCTACTTTACCGACATAATGTTTAAGGGCCCCGACTAATTCGCGATCGCCCAGTAGGGTAGGATTTTCCTGGGGTTTGAGTAGTCGTTTGGCTTTTTCTGGCGAAGATAAGCGCACCAGTTGCCTTTGGCGAACTCGATAGGTGACATAGTGGGATAGGTTTTGCTCAAATTTTTGTTGCATCTGAGTTTGTACCTGTCTCACCGTATTTTGTTGCTCTGAACTGCTTTGGTCGCTTAACATGCAGTGGGAATAGAGGTAGGGATAACGGTGGATGAGCTGTTTTAGGGGAACTTGATCCCCAGCTTTATCGGATGAGGCGCTAAAGACTTCTGCTAACCGCGATAGGGTTACATATTGTTCTGTGTCCGTAAAAGATTGGACGAGGGAGCGGAGACGATGAAGGGAGCGCATGTGAGAGAAACCTCCACCAGTGCTATTGCGGGTAGGGTCAAAGAGGTTGACTAAATCCGGAATGCTGCTTTGATGTTGGGGATGGGTTCGCCATTGGTTAATGAGGATATGACAACAGCGATTGATCACAAATTTGAAGTCTTCTTCTGCTCCCTTACTAGCGGTTAAGCTATTTAAGGCAGCTACCACTTCCTGATTATCGTATCCGAGTCCATGGATAAATAATCTTTTAAAGCGATCGACGAGTTGATCGGGTGTTTCCGCTTGGACGCAAGCCAACAAGTGGTCATAGATAACCTGTTCCTGTGCCATTCGATTGGATGAGTTATAAGCAGTAATCATCGTCCTATTCATTGTACATCCCCCTAATCTCCATATGTATGGGGGTTATCCCCTTCATCTTTTACTCAATCAATAGGTTGACCCTAGTTAGTGATTTCTCAGTAGACGGATGCTTTTTCGCCGAGATATAACAAAAAATTTTTTTGAGTAAAGTATATGACTGTGTTTATTCCTTATTTTCCCCCTGAATGGGGTCACCCTGCATCCGTTGATTTTGGTAATTTTCGATCGTAGATAGTTATCACCCGATCGGGATAAACCACGAGTAACGGGTCTATCCGATGGATCAAATGATCCGGGTTAATGACTCCCTTCTACAATTTACCCGTAATTGAGCCAACTTTTTTTAATTTTTTGATAAAGTTCCTCCTGTTTATCCGAGTTTTGTATAAAGATTGCGTGAATTTATGAGGTATCCTGGAAAAGTAAGACTTCGGCCATGAAGGCCAGCGTCTTGGTTAAAGAAATAGTTAAGTTTTTATGACATTTCAGCTAACCCTTGCCCAGTTAATCGACGTTTTAGGGGCTACGGTCATCATGGGCCCGCCATTAGACCCAACCTTAGAGGTAACGGCGATCTCGACAGATACTCGTTCACTCCTTCCTGGCTCGGCTTTTGTGGCTTTGCGAGGGGAAACCTTTGATGGCCATGATTTTGTCGATCGGGCGATCGCCAAGGGTGCAGTTGTCTCCATTGTTGACACTCCCCTTCCCCAGGGGGGTCTTCAATTACAAGTTGAAGATACCTTAGCTGCCTATCAAACCCTAGGCAGTTGGTGGAGACAGCAGTTTGAAATTCCGGTGATTGCCGTCACCGGATCTTGTGGCAAAACCACCACCAAAGAATTGATTGCTGCTGTTCTAGGATATCTTCAGTGTAGCAATTTTACAGAAAATATTCTGAAAACGCAACAAAATTTCAATAATGAAATTGGAGTTCCGAAAACCTTATTAGAATTATCAGCAAGCCATAAGTATGCAGTGCTGGAAATGGCCATGCGCGGCCGGGGTCAAATTGCCTTACTTTCGGAGTTAGCCCAGCCCACTATTGGGGTAATTGTGAATGTGGGAACGGCTCATATTGGGCTGTTGGGGTCGGAACAGGCGATCGCCGAAGCTAAGTGTGAGTTATTAGCAAAAATGCCTAAAGACTCGGTAGCGATTTTAAATGCCGATAATGAGCGGTTAATGAAAACCGCGCCCACAGTCTGGTCAGGCAAAACCGTCACCTACGGATTCACGGGAGGAGACTGTCATGGCACACTGATCGATCCAGAAACCCTGGAATTAGAAGGAATTCGCTTACCCCTACCCCTTCCAGGCCGTCATAATGCCTCAAACTATTTGGCGGCGATCGCCGTAGCCAAGGTTTTAGGACTAGACTGGACACAGCTACAAAAGGGATTATCCGTCACCCTACCGACTGGACGAGCAGGACGCTATGTTTTAGCCAACGATATCGTCCTCCTGGATGAAACCTATAATGCCGGTCTAGAATCCATGAAAGCCGCCCTAGAGCTATTAGCTCAAACTCCCGGAAAACGCCATATCGCCGTCTTGGGAACCATGAAAGAATTGGGCGAAAACTCCTTTGAATATCATCGTCAACTGGGGGAATGGGCGGAAAAACTGTCCTGTTTAAACCAAGTAATCCTCTTACAAAATGACCCCGATGTAGAAGGTCTTCATCAGGGCATCCAGCAGACTCCCTGCGAAGTCTACATGACCCACCAAGAGGTAATTGAACGAGTCAAAGCCATCATGGAACCCGGCGATCGCATTTTATTCAAAGCCTCCCATTCCGTCGGTTTAGATCGGGTGGTCAAAGCACTCCTTCAGTAAAATCAGCGCAGTTCTAATATGTTTCCCGCTATTCCTGATTCAATTCAACTGCGACCCTATCAACAGCAAGCGGTTAAAAATTGGTTTGCCAATCAAGGACGGGGAACCCTAAAAATGGCTACTGGAAGCGGCAAAACCATCACCGCTTTAGCCATTGCCACAGAACTTTATCAATGCATTGACTTACAAGCTTTAATTGTAGTCTGTCCCTACCGTCATTTAGTGGCCCAATGGGGGCGAGAATGTCAGCGTTTTGGACTGATGCCCATTTTAGCCTTTGAAAGTGTACGCCATTGGCAACAAGAGTTATCCAGCCAACTCTATAATATCCAAGCTTTGAGGCAACCCTTTCTCTGTGTGATTACCACCAATTCCACCTTAATGGGGGATGGCTTTCAGTCCCAATTGCCCTATTTTCCGCCCAAAACTTTAATTATTGGAGATGAAGCCCATAACTTGGGAACGGCGAAACTAGAGGAAAGTTTACCCAGCCAAGTCGGACTGCGGTTAGGTTTGTCGGCAACACCAGAACGATTTTTCGATCAAACAGGAACTGATGCTATTTTTAACTATTTTGGCCCTTTAATTCCTCCAGAACTGACCTTAAAAGATGCCATAGATCAAGGGGCATTAGTCCATTATTTGTATTATCCCGTCTTGGTGAATTTAACGGAAAGTGAAGCCTATAAATATGCCAAATTAACCACCCGCATCGGTTGGGCATTGGCGGCGGGGGAGGATTTGGAGGATAATGAGACATTAACTGCCTTATTGATCCGGCGATCGCGGTTAATTGCCAATGCAGAAGATAAACTCAAGAAACTGCGAGCCATTATGCAACCTCGCCTACACACCAGCCATACCCTATTCTATTGTGGCGATGGAGCAGCCGAAACCCAAACCAGCACTTCAAATCGGCAAATTGCTGCTGTTACCCAATTATTAGGAGTAGAATTGGGCTATCGAGTCAATACCTATACCGCCCATAGCTCCTTATCAGAACGGGAAACCCTGCGCCACCAGTTTGAACAAGGAGAACTACAAGGCTTAATTGCCATGCGTTGTTTAGATGAAGGAGTCGATATTCCCGCCATCAAAACCGCCATTATTCTGGCCAGTAGTCGTAATCCCCGACAATTTATCCAGCGTCGCGGGCGAATTTTACGCCCCCATCCCCAGAAAAAGCGGGCCACCTTATTTGATATGATTGTCGTTCCGCCCCCCTTAGATCGACAAACCTGGGATGTGGAGCGTAACCTATTAAGGAAAGAGTTACAGCGCTTTGTCGAGTTCGCTGATTTAGCCGATAATGCCGGAGAAGCTCGCAGGCAATTATTAGGGCTTCAGAAAGAATACGGACTTTTAGATCTGTAAGATTGGGTACAATGGAGAACAGTCTTGTATGGATCGCTTATGAGTGTAACTTATTCTAATGGTTCCAATGGTTTTATGGGGCGGATTTCCCGAATTTTTGCCGCAAAGAAATCCGGCTATCAAACAACCTCGACTCCCTCCCCTTCAACCCATGATTTAGTTTTAGAACCCCTTAAACAAGCCTCTCCAGAGGTGCAACAGGTGGTCAAACGGGTATTGCAAGCGGAAAAAGATAAGCTACATTTGTCTAGTCCTCGTAATATTAAGGAGGACATTATTAATATTATTAGAGAAGAAGTGCGAGAGCCTTAGCGATCAGATCGGGAGATGGAGAGATGGGGAATACAGTCTCTCTCATGTGGGAGAGAGGGCAAAAAATCAGGGGGATAAACCATGAAATTACTATCGATTAGGCTATGTAACTTCCGGCAATTTTATGGACAAACACCAGACATTAAATTGGCTAGTGGAGAGCAGAATATTACTGTTATTCATGGCAATAATGGAGCAGGTAAAACTACAATTCTAAATGCATTTACTTGGGCATTATATGAACGATTTACGGCAGCTTTTGCGGCTCCCGATCAGTTGGTCAATAAACGCGCTCTTTCGGAAGTAGAGCCGGGTAAACCTGTTAAATGTTCTGTAGAATTGCAGTTTGAACACGATCATCAGCGCTATCGAGTTGAGCGGCTTTGTCGAGCGTATAATCGGGAAAAAACCGTAGAGTATGGGCCAACAGAGTGTTCTTTGTGGGTATCTGGAGATGATGGACGTTGGCAGTTAACTAAGCATCCTTTAGATGAGGTGGTTGGGCGGATTTTACCCAAGAGTTTACATCAATATTTCTTTTTTGATGGGGAGCGAATTGAGTCTTGGGGACGGGAAGAGAAAAAAACAGAAATTTCGGAAGCGACCAAAGAATTGTTAGGGGTGGAAGTCTTTGAACGTTCCCTGCGACATTTGAAGGAAGCCCAGAAAAGTTTGGAAGCGGAATTAGAGAGTATTGGCGATCCACAAACCAAACAATTTTTAAGAGAAAAAAATGAGTTAGAGCAACGACGAAAAACTTTCAGCGATCGCCAAGCAGAAATTAACCAAGAATTGAGTTATCATGGCCATATTAAGGAAGAGTTAAACAACGAATTACGCGCCCTCAGTGGTGCGGAAGAGTTGCAAAAGCGCCGCGCTAATTTAGAGCAGCAACAACAGGAGTTAAGGCAGAGGTTAAAGGAACTTAAATCGGAGCTAAAACGAGAAATTTCTAGCCAAGCTTATACTGTATTTTTACCTTCAGCGATTGAAAAATTTAAAGCTTTAATGGAGCAGTTACGCCACCGAGGAGAGTTGCCTAGGGGAATTAAACAGCAATTTGTTCAAGATTTACTCGCCCAAGAAAAATGTATTTGTGGAACCCATTTGGCTGAAGGAAGTCAAGCTTATACTTTAGTGGCACAATGGATGAATAAAGCAGGAGTTGGGGATGTGGAGGAAAGTGCATTGAAGCTGTTGGGAGAAGTCTCTGAGCTAGAAAATAGGGCGGATTTATTTTGGAAAAATCTTAACTCATTGCGTGATGAAATGAATCAAAAGCGTGAAGCTTTATCGGCAATTGAAACCCAATTAGATACAATTCGATCGGAGTTAAGAAATTATCCGGATTTGGATATTCAAAATTTACAAAAACGTTTGGATCAAACGGAATCCCGGATGAGTGAGTTGGAGCGAGAAACAGGCGCAAATGAGCATAATATTAAGCTCTTGGATGGGCAGATTTCTGAAAAAGAGAAGCAAATTTCTAAACATGAATCGAAGGAGAAAAAACAGCAGTTAATACAAAAACGGATTCGGGTAGCGTCAGAGGCAATTAGTTGTATTACAGAAATGAAAAATCGCTTGGATACGGAGTTTCGCTTAGAGTTAGAACGGCGATTGCAGGAGATTTTTAAGGAGATTTCTTTTACGCCTTATTCTCCCCAACTGAGTGAAAAATATGAGTTAAGCTTGCTGGATAAAACGACGCTATTTGAACAACCGGTAGCTGCATCTACGGGAGAAAATCAGATTCTGAGTTTGTCTTTTATTGGTGCAATTATGGATCGGGTGAGACAATGGAGCCAGGATCAAATGCATCTGGGGCCAGATAGTAGCACGTTTCCGATGGTGATGGATTCTCCTTTTGGTAGTTTGGATGAGGTTTATCGTCGTCAGGTGGCGAATATTTTGCCGAAACTGGCTTCTCAGCTTGTGGTTTTGGTGAGCAAAACTCAGTGGAGAGGGGAAGTGGAGGCGGAAATGGGCGATCGCATTCAGCAAGAGTATGTGTTAGTCTATCATTCTCCTAAATCTGGCTGTGAAGCTGACTCCCTGTCTAGATTCGGTCAACAATATCCCCTGGTCAAGGCAAGCGATAATGAATTTGAATATACGGAAATCATCCCTATTCGTTAGCGATAGCACTTCACTGGGCATACAGCACGTTGCGCGGTAATGAGGTGCAGTAGTAAAAGATCCCCCCTAACCCCCCTTAATAAGCAGGGGGTTTTCAAAGTCCGGGGCAATCTTTAAAAGAAAAGTGAACTTTTCCCGGTAAAATTAAGAAAAGCTCACTTTTTTCCAAAAAATTAAATCATGCTTACTAGCCTAATCGAAGAATTCAAAA
>NZ_JAQOSP010000152.1 GCF_030068475.1 Roseofilum acuticapitatum BLCC-M154
CTAAAGGCAAAGTCCCCCTTTCTAAGGGGGATTTAGGGGGATCTAAAGGCAAAGTCCCCCTTTCTAAGGGGGATTTAGGGGGATCTAAAGGCAAAGTCCCCCTTTCTAAGGGGGATTTAGGGGGATCTAAAGGGTCTTCTGAGCGCTGTTGCAGAGCCTGATGTTGAGTCACCATATTTTCCAGCATCACAATTGAGTTATCGACCACAATCCCCACCCCTAACGCAAGTCCTCCCAAACTGAACACATTCAGGGAGAGACCAAAGGCAAACATGAGGATAATCGCGGTGAGGGTAGCCAGGGGAATGGCGAGGATGACGATCAGGGTTTGGCGCAGGGAACCCAGGAAGAGCAAAACGGCGATCGCCGCTAGACCCGATCCCGTTAATCCCGCAATCACCACATTGCGAATCGATTGGCGAATAAACCGGGATTCATCCAACGTGGGAGTCAAAATCATATCATCGGGAATAATGCCCCCAGAGCGCATCTCTTCAATCCTGGCTTTAACGGCATCAACCACTTGTACTGTATTGGCTTCCGGCTGTTTTTGAATGCTCACTTTCACGGCTGGCATACCATTCAGGGAGACTAAGACTTGCTGCCGTTCTGTGCCATCAATGACTTGGGCAAAGTCCCGTAAATAGACTTGGCGAGAGGAGGGGGAACCGTCTAAATCAAAGGAGAGATCGAGAATATCTTGGGCATTTTCAAAGCGACCGATGGTACGGGTGAGGCTTTCGGTGGGGATATTTCTCAGCCGTCCTCCAGAACTATCTAAGTTGCGATCGCGTAAATTATCCAACACATCATTAATTGTGATGCCCAAACTCGTCATCCGTTTCAGGTCGAGATTCACCTGTACTTCCTCTTGCAGTCCTCCCGACACATCCACGGAAGCCACACCAGGCACAACCGTCAATTCCCGCGCCAATTCTTGATCCCCAAACACCCGCAAATCCACCCCTTGCAACCGAGGGGAGGTAAGGGCAAATTCATACACCGGTAATTGGGAGGGGTCAAACTTAAAGATGCGTGGCGGTTCCAGGTCATCCGGCAGTTGGTTAATCGTCCGGTTTAAGGTAGCCGTGGCATCATTGAGCGCCTGGTCAATATCACTACCGGGTTCAAAATAGAGATTGAGAGAAACTCGACCTTCACGGGTTTCAGAAAACACCTGTACCACGCCTTCAGTGGCGGAAAGTCCCTCTTCTAGAGGGCGAGTTACTTCGTCTATTGCCACTTGTGGAGCCAGTCCCGGAGTATCAACGCGCACCCCAATCCGGGGATAAGTGATCGCGGGAAGCAGGTCAACGGGGAGTTGACTGAGGGCAAAGAAACCGACAACCATGACCGCTATGGTTAACATCAGGGTTCCGATATGCCGACGAATGGCGATCGCGCTTAAACTTGAGGGGGCTTGGCTCATAGGATCAATTAAAAATTAAAAATTAAAAATTAAAAATTGGTTTGGCTTGGGGGCAAAGAGTTTCTCTTGATTGTATCGGTTTTGCCGAGCGCGAAGCAAAGATTGTGCTAAGACAATAGATATACCCATACTGTAACTCAGGATGAACAAAGAACAGGTATTGGCCACCTTAGCCAATCATCGGCAAGAACTAGAAGCTTTAGGAGTCAAGTCTCTCGATTTATTTGGCTCCGTCGCGAGAGACGAAGCACGTCCCGACAGCGATATTGACTTTCTTGTAGAGTTTTCTAAACCGGGTGGGTTATTTCAGTTATTTGAAGTACAACACTATCTAGAAGATCTCTTTGGTTGTGATATCGACTTAGGTACAGAAGATTCCTTACGAGAACATTTACGAGAACCGGTTCTCAAGGAGGTGATTCGTGCCTTCTAGATCATGGCAATTACGGATACAAGATATTTTAGATGCGATCGCTCGCATTCAACAAGCGACTGCGGGAATGAGTTATGAGCAGTTTGAAGATCTCGAAGATCTTGCTTTACACGGACTTCTTTATAACTTTATGATTGTTGGTGAGGCGACTGTTAATGTCCCAGATTTTATTCAATCTCGCTATCCGCAAATCCCTTGGCGTTCGATGCGTGATATGAGAAATGTGGTGGTTCACGAATATTTTCAAGTTAATCTTGACCGAATGTGGATCACTATTGATGAAGATTTACCTGTTGTCGTTCCCATGCTAGAGACGCTCTTGCAGCAAGAGATGGGACAAGAATAGAGTTTAGGTTAGGGACTAGAAAGATGAATGGGTTGCAGTTAGGGATGCGGAAATTTTCCAGTTTCTGGAGTCTAGATGGCGTGGTGAAATTGCAGATCTTGCAGGCTCTATTCTGGTTACCGGTGGTGACGCTCTCCCTGAAATGGTGGGGGTTTAAGTCTACTCAAGCTCGTTTATGCCAATTATTACCCCTAAGAGAAACGGTGGAAACTGGGGAAGATCTCGTCTATCGCGTCCTAAAAGTAAATCAGGCGGTACGACTCGCGGCTAAGTATTGCCAACCTTGGGCAAAATGTTTACAACAATCTCTCGTTCTCTGGAGTTTATTGCGCCATCAGGGAATTGACGGCCAACTCCGCATTGGAGTACAGCAGAAGCAGGGAGAATTTTCTGCTCATGCTTGGGTGGAATGGCAAGGTTGGGCGATCAATGATACTCAGGATGTGCGCGATCGCTATGCGGCATTTGAGCAGTTGCTGCAAACCCCTCTTTCTACTTCAGAATAGCCCTTAGCCCGTAATTTTGAGTTGATCCTTGGCTTTTTGCCAAAGTTGATCGAGTTCTTCTAAGGTATATTCCGATAGGGGGCGATCGCTCATTTGATCGACAAGTTTTAAGCGCTTCAGAAACTTGCGATGGGTATCATGTAAAGCTTCTGAGGGATCTAACTTGAGCCAGCGAGCCACATTGATTAGGGTAAATAATACATCACCGAGTTCCGCTTGTTGAGCAGCTTCATCTTCATGTTCGACAGCATGTTTGAACTCTGCCAACTCTTCCTCAAATTTGCCCCATACCCCTTCCATATCATCCCATTCAAAGCCAGCAGAAGCCGCTTTTTTAGAGATTTTCATACCAGCCGTGAGGGGGGGCAATGTAGCTGCATATCGCTCCAGTTTACTCAAGAGATTGGGCGCTTCACCTTTTTCTGCTGCTTTGATCTCTTCCCAGTTTTGTTTGACTTCTTCCACACTTTCTACATTCACATCGGCAAAGACATGGGGATGGCGACGGATCAGTTTATCACTAATACCATCGGCGACTTCTTTGAGGCTAAAATCCCCATTTTCTTGGGCAATTTGGGCTTGCAAAACCACTTGCATGAGTAAATCCCCCAATTCTTCGGCGATCGCCTTTTGATCCCCTCCACGAATCGCATCTACGGTTTCATAGGCTTCTTCAATGATATGGGGAATCAGGGATTGGGGAGTTTGTGCCAAGTCCCAAGGACAACCCCCAGAGGGCGATCGCAATTGGGCAATCACTTCAATTAGCCGTTGCATGGCTTCTAAGCTAGAGGTGATAGAGGGTTCAGAATGACTCATGTTTAGGGAATAGGGAAAACACACTCCTAACTACCATAAACGATAAACGGGGTAAGTCTTTTATCCAGATAGGAACTCTAATTGAAAATTCAGGGAGCAAGATGCTCCCACTCCAGTAATATCAAAGAATTGGAGGAGTGCGGGCATCTTGCCCGCTTCTCTTTTCCGATTAAGCAGATTTGATATTACTTATTACTCCTCTTTCTTCTCGTGGGTTTGCGAGCAGTAGAACGACGACGAAGAGCAGGTTTACGGGTGGGGCGTTTTTGCCATAGCCCTGACCAGCCATATTTTTGATACCGCTTGTAAGTCGAACCGATATGATCGCCTAGGATATGGCTAATTGAACCTAATTCTAGCCCCACAAATAGGGCTAATCCAGACCAGCGATGTTCTTTGAGCGCAGTCCAAAGCCATTGCCCCAAATCCTTCCAACCCCAAGGTATCGCAGAGAATTGAACGGCGATCGCCATTAAAATTAATCCTAACGCTGCGATCCATAAGAGCAAATAGATGACCCGAACAACTGTACCAATAATCAAGCCATGGGAGAGAAAGGAGCGATGATTCACACTCTTTTGATAGGGTATCCACAGCCAGCGAAACCATCCCCAACGCTGAAAAGGACGCGATCGCAAATCCAGATCCGGACTGAGCATCAAGCCACCAAACAGAAATCCCCCCGCAATTAACAGAGTTAACTCACTGCTGCGAGTGATCGCTAAAGCCCCTCCAGTGATCAGGGGGAGTGTCCAAAGGGTAATGCGATCGTGGGTAGCGCCAGAGGGCATAAAAATTAATTGAAAAAAAAACTTGCGTTATCTCATTCAGTTTGCTACGATGATATCTTGTGAGTCAAATGGGGGCGGTTAGCTCAGTTGGTAGAGCGCCTGCCTTACAAGCAGGATGTCACTGGTTCGAGCCCGGTACCGCCCATTACGAACAAAGTAACGATTAACAAGACTTTCACCGATGATATCCTGCTGGTAAGGCAGGCTTGCACCTAAATAGCACCTAAACTCACCGTAGCACCCCCAAACGCTGTTACAATCTGTAAAGAAACTGTTAAAGATATTTAGGACGTTCGATGCGTGTTGCCATTGTTGGGGCAGGTTTAGCTGGCTTATCTACTGCCGTTGAATTGGTTGATGCTGGTCATCAGGTAGAAATTTTTGAATCCCGCGCCTTTGTGGGGGGAAAAGTTGGCAGTTGGGTGGATGCAGACGGCAATCATATTGAAATGGGATTGCATGTGTTCTTCGGCTGCTATTACAATCTGTTTGAGTTAATGCGGAAGGTGGGCGCGTTTGAGAATCTGCGCTTGAAGGAACATACCCATACATTTATTAACCGGGGAGGAAAGACGGGAGAGTTAGATTTCCGTTTTCCGGTGGGTGCGCCGTTTAATGGGTTGAAGGCTTTTTTCACGACCTCTCAATTGTCGGTTCAGGATAAGGCGATGAATGCGATCGCCCTATCAACCAGTCCCATTGTACGCGGTTTGGTCGATTTTGATGGCGCAATGCGGACGATTCGCAACCTCGATTCTATCAGTTTTGCCGATTGGTTCCGCAAGCAAGGCGGCTCGGATGGCTCCCTCAAGCGCATGTGGAACCCCATTGCCTATGCTTTAGGCTTTATCGATACGGAAAATATTTCTGCTCGTTGTATGCTCACCATCTTCCAATTTTTTGCCGCCAAAACGGAAGCGTCGGTGCTGAGAATGTTGGAAGGATCGCCCCATGAATATCTGCATAAACCGATTTTGAACTATTTAGAAGAACGAGGCACGAAAATCTATACTCGTCGCCGCGTCAGAGAGATTCAATTTACAGAAACTCAGGGTAAAACTCAGGTGACGGGAATTGTGGTTGCCGATGGAGAAAAAGAAGAAACCATTACCGCCGATGCCTATGTTTGTGCCTGTGATGTGCCGGGAATTCAAAAGCTTTTACCCTCAGATTGGCGCAAGTGGTCGGAGTTCGATAATATTTACAAGTTAGATACGGTTCCGGTGGCTACGGTGCAATTGCGCTTTGATGGTTGGGTGACAGAATTAAAGGATGAAACTCAACGGAAACAACTGGAAAAAGCGGCCGGAATTGACAATTTACTCTATACAGCCGATGCTGATTTTTCCTGCTTTGCGGATTTGGCGCTGGCGAGTCCTGGAGATTATTATCGAGAGGGACAAGGATCGCTGTTACAGTTGGTTTTAACACCGGGAGATCCGTTTATTCGCGAAAGTAATGAGGCGATCGCCAACCATGTGCTAAAACAAGTGCAAGATCTCTTCCCCTCTGCCCGCAACCTCAACATGACCTGGTATTCTGTGGTCAAACTCGCCCAATCTCTGTATCGAGAAGCACCAGGAATGGACCCCTATCGTCCGGCACAAAAAACGCCAATTCCCAACTTTTTCCTCGCCGGAAGCTATACCCAACAGGATTATATTGACAGCATGGAAGGAGCAACCCTTTCTGGAAGACAAGCCGCTCAAGCTATTTTAGGTTAGCGCTCTGATTCACAGATTTCTAGGATGCTGGCTTAAAACAAGGGGTTTAGGGCCCCTTGTTTTGAGTTATCATGCTGGATTGATGGTTCAATCATCAGAATCTGTATCTTCACTGCAAGCAACTATGCAATTGTGCAACGCTCTATTCAAACGCTATGGTAGACCGATCGCGATCGGTATTGCGATCGCCCTATTAAGCCTATTTCTCCCTCACTTTTCCCCTCCTGCATACCCGCAAATCCCCAATCTTCTGAGAGGCAATCAGATCTCAAAAGTTACTTCAGACAGCTCCAAATTAGTTTATGGGACAATTACCCTCAATGGACGTAAGCTCTTTGATGTTGCCGCTCGTCCCTCTCTCGCAGAACGAACAGGAAGACGCAAAACCCCCTTACAGCAGCGTATCGATCGCATTGAAGGCAACCTCAAGCAAGTCATTACCACCGGATTTAATCCCGAAACCTTACAAATTACAGCCAAAGAATATGACCAATATACAGTATTAACTGCCTCCGATCCTCCCCAGCTTCAACCCATAAAAATTTTATCAATTACAGAGACAGATAGCGAGTTATATGGACAACCCATTTCCCGATTAACATCGAATGCAATTGAGGGATTAAAAAAAATCCTTATTCAAGGCTATCAAGAACTACAGCCAAGCTATATTCATCGCCAAATTAAGATTTCTCTAGGGATTTTCGCCTTCACTATTTTGCTGAGTTTAATCTTGATTTATGTGGAAATATTAATCAAGTCTAGATTCAAAAAAACGACCCAAAACCAGATAACACAAGAGCAAGCATCCGCTTCACCAGAAGAATCCACTCTAGGGAATGAATTGGCTATCCTAGATCGTGACCTTAACCAAAAAGAACAAAAAGAAATATTTCGGCTAAAAAATCAGGTGTTACACTGGCTACAATTACTGCTCTGGCTAGGGTCTTTATCCCTAGTTTTATGGCGTTTCCCCTTCACCCGTCCCCTAGGAAATTGGCTCTTTGATTTACCGGTCTTACTGATCTTTTTTGTTCTCGCTACCCATATGGCGATCGAAGGCTCGTTTGTCGGCTTAAATCATCTCTCTAAAATCCTCATTGAGCATCAAGCGACCTCAGAAGAAGACTCTTACCGCATGTCCTTGCGGGTCAAAAGTTTTACTCCCATTATTAAAGGGACGATCGCCTTATCTTTTTTAGGTCTAGGAACTCTCTTGATTTTGAATACCTTGGGCATTCCCCTAGCCCCGATTTTAGGAGGTGCTGGGATTTTGGGGTTTGCGATTTCCTTTGGTTCCCAAACCCTGATTAAAGATACCCTCAACGGATGTCTAATTTTATTTGAAGACCAGTACGCGATCGGCGATTTCATTACGATTAATGAGTTTTTTGGTCGCGTCGAAAACCTTAATTTACGGATTACTAGCCTGCGGACAAGAGAAGGGGGCTTAATCACCATTCCCAATAGTGAAATTCGAGTCGTACAAAACTCCTCGAAAGATTGGGCTAGAAAAAAAATATCAATTTATGTCAGCTATAAAACTGATGTTGATTATGCCTTAAAACTGCTCGATGACTTAGCCAAAGACCTTTGGCACGATCCGGATTGGAATGATAAAATTATCGAAGCTGAAGTACGTGGCGTAGATTCCATTGATGCTGGAGGAACCTGCATTGGAGTGCGCTTTGAAACTAAACCAGGAATCTATCGCTATGCGATCCGAGAATATCTGCGTCGAGTCAAGAAAACTTTCGATCGACAAGGTCTAGAATTAGGAATGCCCCAACAAGGAACGATCTACCGAAGAGAATCAAAAATTAAATACCCTAATGATGACTCTATGTCCTGGAAATCTAAAAATGATTTAGAATATGAAAATTGGTAATTAGCAGTCTATTAAAATCAATCTATGTATACAAAATACGAACAAATTATTGCCCAACAAAGGGTATTTTTTCAATCGAGAAAATCTAGAGACTTAAAATTCAGAAAATCCCAACTTCAAAAGCTTAGAGATATCATTAATCAAAACAAGTCAAAAATATTGGCTGGATTGAAAGAGGATTTAAATAAACCCCAACTAGAAGGATATTATGAACTTAACCCGATCGCCGAAATTGATTATGCCTTAAAGCACTTAAACCAATGGGCCAAAACCAAGCGTACCTTAACCCCCTTAGTGATGTGGCCTTCGATTGGAGAAATTTATCCAGAACCCTTGGGCGTGGTACTGATTATCTCTGCTTGGAATTATCCTTTTCATTTAGCCATCACGCCGCTAGTGGGAGCAATTGCAGCCGGGAATTGTGCCGTGATTAAGCCTTCTGAAATAGCGCCAAATACTTCCCAGGTTCTGGCAGAACTGATTGGGGAAAACTTCGATCCGAGTTATCTGACAGTAGTGGAAGGAGACGCACAAGTGGGCAAAGAACTTCTAGCCCAGAAATTCGATCGTATTTTCTTTACTGGCAGTGCCAGAATTGGTCAAATTGTTATGGAATCGGCTGCGAAAAATTTAACGCCAGTCACCTTAGAATTAGGGGGTAAAAGTCCCTGTATTGTTGACCAAAATTGTGATATAGTATGTACAGCACGGCGAATTGTTTGGGGTAAATTTCTGAATGCGGGGCAAACTTGTATTGCGCCCGATTATGTGCTGGTAGATCGAAAGGTGAAAGTAGATCTCATTCAAGCGATGCTGGCTGAAGTTAAAGCATTCTATGGTGAAAATCCCGAAGAGAGTCCAGATTATGCCCGCATTATCAATCAAAAACAGTTTAATTATCTCCAAGAATTACTGCAAGAAGGGACAATTTTGTGTGGCGGTCAAACTCATCCCGAAACTCGCTATATTGCCCCAACTTTGATTGAGGGAGTCACTTGGGATTCTTTAGTGATGCAAGAGGAGATTTTTGGGCCAATTTTACCGATTTTAGAGTATAGCCGCATTGAAGAGGCGATCGCCCAAATCAATCAACTTCCGAAACCCCTCGCCCTCTATCTCTTCTCCCAAAACTCCCAACTTCAGCGCCAAGTGCTAGAACAAGTCTCATCCGGAACCGCAGTCCTAAACGATGCTGTTTTACAGTTCAACATTCCCCAACTGCCCTTTGGAGGAGTTGGACAAAGTGGCATAGGCAGCTATCATGGATTTGCCAGCTTTCAAACCTTTAGCCATTACAGAAGTGTCTTAAGACGCTGGTTTTCGCTGGATCTCAACTTGCGATATCCCCCCTATGGCAACAAGCTCCAACTGTTGAAAAAACTCCTTAAATATTAACCGCATCATGACTGTGCCTGAACCGACTTCCTACCAGGATAACCTATTCGATCGCCTCTTCATTGCCCTTTTCACCCGCAAAATGGCGGCTGTCGTGGGTAAAGGTAGCTCAAAAAGAGGTTATGAAGGCTTTGTTGATGTCTCTAAGAAAATTATGCAGGGACGCAACGCCTTAGAGCAACAACAACTGGTCAAAAAGGTCTTAAACTCCCTCATTCCTGCTCCCATTTTAACCCTTGTGCGTACCTTAACCCGACCTACCCAATGGGTGTGTGAAGCCAATGCTTGGTTTGCGACACTCTTATTTGAATGGTTAGTCGGCCCCTGTGAAACCAAAACCGTAGAAATAAAGAGTGAAAACCATACCGCACGGTTACAAAAAAGCGCCGTTCAGATTAAAAAATGTCGCTATTTAGAAAGCAGTGGTTGTGTAGGAATGTGCATTAATATGTGCAAACTGCCAACTCAAGACTTTTTTACCCAACAATTTGGCATTCCCTTAACCATGACTCCCAACTTTGAAGATTTTAGTTGTGAAATGGTGTTTGGACAATATCCCCCACCCTTAGAACAAGAAGCGGCTTTCGAGCAACCCTGTTTAACGGAGCATTGTGTCATCTCTTTCGCTAATCCTAAGCCTTGTCCCCGTGTGCGAGATTAGTTATAGCAAGTCCAGTTAAACACCATACTTAAAAATCTAGGGAGCGAGACGCTCCCACTCCAGTAATATCAAGAAATTGGAGGAGTGCGGGCATCTTGCCCGCTTCTCTTTTCCTACTAATAGAGATGATGTAATATCAAGTTCGCTTATTCATGTCCGCGAAGCGGAAATACCCTAATTAAAAATCCAGGGAGCAAGATGCTCCCACTCCAGTCATATCAAAGAATTCGAGGAGTGCGGGCATCTTGCCCGCTTCTTAACAAATTTTCATGTCCGCTTGCGGAAACCGGATTTGATATTAATCATCTCACTAATTCTAGCGATTGCTTCCCGGAGGTCGCAATGATAACGGTTTAACCGGATTTGATACAGCCGTTTCCTCTGCTATGAGGTACATTAATGATGGTTTTTAACGATATCTAGAACAGCTCAGAGCTTCTACCAAGTCTATTGTTTGCTCCCCCCATTCCCCCATTCCCCCATTCCCCCACTACAGCGCAAAGCGCTGTATGACTTAAAATCCTGGGGAAATTTTGGGTAATTGCTCAAGTTCGAGTTGAGTGACTAAACTGATGGGCATGGGTTCTTGACTGATGGATTGAATATAAGCAGGAGTTAAATAGGGTTTGTATTCTATATTTTGAGCAACATAGGTTTGGAAAAAGGCTAAGGTCAATTCTAGGGTATAGCGACGCGCTAAGTCGGGATCTTCACCAATGACTAGGCTAGGTAAGGTGAGGTCATCTTCACTCGATTGTAAGGTGGAAAAGTGGGTTCCTCCTTCCTGGAGAACTAAATATTTTTCTGGGCTATTTTTTAGCCAAACAAAGGGTAAAATTTGTTCAGGAAAGGAGGGGGAAACGGTGTCTTTGCTCCCGGCAACAATCATGACGGGAATCTTAATATTATTGAGGCTGGATTCTCCTAAAACCCGACTACTAATGGGATTAATGGCAATAATGGATTGAATGCGAGAGTCCTGGAGATTGAGGGCGCGATCGCCTTCCCCCAGCTCTAGGGCGCGACATTGGAGCAAGAGAGACACATTCCAGGAGGGACTATTGGGATTACAATCGGCTTCTAACTGGTCAAAGTTAATGCTGGCTCCAGCCAGGGCTAATACGGTATAGCCGCCAAAAGATTGCCCGATCGCCCCCACTCGATCCACAGTAAACCGTCCCTCTAGATCCCCTCCCGGTTGGGTTTGGCGGCTCAGTTCATCGAGCATAAACGTAATATCCAGAGGGCGATTAATGAACTCGCTCGGTTCTGCGACTTCATTGGCTTTCCCTTGTAACATGGCTTCCCGTTGGCGATCGCTACTTTCCAGATGCTCAGGCACTGCCACAGCAAAGCCCCTGGAGGCTAAATGAGTCGCTAAATAGACAAAGCTTTCTCGATTCGAGCCTAACCCATGGGAAATCACCACCAAAGGAGCTGGTCGATCCGAGCGCTTGGGAAGATACAGATCCACCGGATAAGTGCGATTTCGCTCCCGATCTCGGAGGGTAAACGAGCGTTTTTCCCAGGGAAAATAGCCAGGATTAAATAAATCAGGCAGTTCAGAAACGGGGATTTCTCCTTCTGGAACGGAAAAGGGAAAAGCCGAATTCCATTGAATCCCCTCTGGGACTTTTGCAACTTGGGATTGAACAGACAACTCTACAGCAGATTGTTGAGCAACCACCTGATTCGCTTCATTGGTTTGGCGCACCAAGGTATATAAATCCAAGGCAATATTCAGGGCCGATTCTAAATCAATCCGTAATCCTTTAGTAGGAAATTTCTTCAGAATATTCAGCAATGTCATACCATCAGGTTCAGCAGCCCCTAAAATTAAAGCAGCTCGAATCGCATAAAATCCCTGTTGTCGTCCTCCCGTTTTCACCACCCGCCCCAGCCGATCTAATAACACTTCTCCTTGGGGCGAATAAAGAAATTGAGCAATTCCTAAAGGAGTCACGTCAATCGGTTGTTGAAGAATCTCTTTAAATCGGTTCAGTTGCGCCTCATTGAGATAGCGAGTATAGGCAGATAACTTAGGGCTAATTTTTCCTTCTTTGACAAAATTTTCTAAATCTTGTACAGGAATGGAGCGCTCAAGTAGGGAAAAGGAAACATAGACTTGCTCGGCTGCCCAAACTGGTTGTAGGGGAAGGGGAAAGCAGACGAGCATTCCCAGTGCCATCAACCATCGCCATTGAAAATACTTTTGTAAGACCATCGCTCTAACTTCTCAGACCATCTCTAGGTTAACTCAGGTAGAGCGATACCACACAAAGTGCTTATAAATTACTCAATTTCCAAATAAAAGGGCATTCGAGTATACATCCCTAAAGGATCGTTGAGGGTTATTAATTCATCTACTTCGGCTTTAAATTTCTGCACTTCCTCCATTAGCCAATCCGAGGCTTCTGGAGTATGATGAATGCCAATTAATTGCTCAATTAATCGCTCTTCTAAACTGCGGGTTTGGGGATATTCTTCTAACTGCCAATCTGTGCCTAATTCGGCCATTTCTGCGGCTTGGGCGATCGCCTCTTGCAACCCTCCCAACTCATCTATCAAGTTAATCCCTTTTGCGTCTTTGCCTGACCAGACCCGACCTTGGGCAATTTGATTGACTTGTTCTACCGTTAAATTACGGGATTGGGCCACTTTTTGCAAAAATTGCTGATAAATTTGATTCACATTGCGTTGATATAAACTCAGTTCAGCCGGAGAGCGAGGGCGAGCGCTGCTGCCCAAATCGGCATAGGCTCCCGTTTTCACCACATCCCAAGTAATGCCGTTTTGATTGGCAATTTGTTGGATGTTGGGTAAAATTCCAAACACACCAATGGAGCCAGTAATGGTATTGGGTTCGGCTAAGATGCGATCGCTGGCAGTAGCAATCCAATAGCCCCCAGAAGCAGCATAATTACCCATGGAGACAATCACCGGCTTATTGGCGGCTCGAATTAACTCTAATTCCCGTCGAATCACTTCAGAAGCGGTGGCACTTCCTCCTGGACTATTAATCCGCACAACGATCGCCTTCACCCGATCGTCTAACCGTAAATCCCGCAAAATCGATGCATAGCGATCGCCCCCAATCTCATTTTCTCCCACCCGTCCTTCACCGTCCACAATCGAGCCTTCCGCATAGAGCAAAGCCACCTTTTGCTCCGAGATGCGATCGACTGCCAAATCAACCTCCTGGGGAACACTCGCATAGGTAGGGAAACTAATTTTCCGAAAACTTTCCGCCTCTTCCTTACTCTCGGTGAGTGTTTTCAGATCCTCAATCACCTGATCCTCAAACCAAATCTCATCCACAAAACCATTCTGTTGGGCATCATTAGCAAACAATATCCCACTATTATTAGAGAGTACCTGAATTTGAGCCGCATTCACCGGGCGATCGCCACTAATCTGTTCTCGAAAATCCCCCCAAATCCCATCCAGTAACACTTGAATTTGTTGGCGATTTTCCGCAGATAACTGAGTAGAAGTAAACGGTTCTACCGCCGACTTATACTTTCCAGCGCGAACCACCTGAACCCCAACCCCATACTTTTGCAGCGCTCCCCCTAAAAACATCACCTCCGAACTCAAGCCATTTAACTCCAGATTCCCCATCGGATGAACGATCACCCGATCCGCCACCGAAGCCAAATAATACTCCTTTTTACTCCAACTCAAATCGTAAGCAATAATCGGTTTGCCCGCTTCCCGAAACCGTTTCAAGGCAGCCCGAATTTCCCGTAAATTGCCCCAACCCACTCCTACATCAGTATCCGTCCCTTGCAAATATAGGCCCACAATCCGCTCATCGGCGATCGCCCCCTCCACCGTATCCAGAAATTGCCGCAGAGTAATCGTCCGTTTATTTGTCCCCGAAAGCGCCTCATTAATCGCCGTTGTCGTCGTTGAACTCGGTTCCGTATCATTAATTCGCAACCCCAAATCCAACACCAAAACCGATCGATCCTTCACCTGGGGAGTCGTATCCTTAGCAGCCAAGCTCGCCAGTAAGACGATAAAGCCACCCATCCCCACAACACCCAACAACACCACACCGATCAACGTTCCGAGGATACTGGCAAACGTATATTTGAGGAATTGACGCATAATTCGAGACTCAATCGAGGGATAGACAAGCTTACTCTACTAACCGATCATGACATTTTTTGTAAACTCTGGGTGTATTTTAGGGTACTGAGATCGCCATGACCCGTACAGAATAGCACGGTTTTCAGTTCCGCAATCAACACCTCGGCTAATTCCCGTAACGCCTCTTCCCCTTGCTGGGCAGCTTGCAGAAAGGGCCAAGCCAAGCCTACCAGATCTGCGCCCAAGGCGATCGCCTTTGCCCCATCCAACCCCGTCCTCAAGCCACCCGATGCAATCAAAGGTATGGAGCGATTCATCTGCCGAATCTGCACCAAACACTCAGCCGTTGGTATCCCCCAATCCCCAAAGGTTTGCCCCAAACGGCGCTGTAGCCCATTTTCCGCCCGTTCGCTCTCCACCTTCGCCCAAGAGGTTCCCCCCGCACCTGCCACATCAATCGCCTGTACTCCCACATCCAGCAACCGTTGAGCCGAACGAGCAGAAATCCCATTCCCCACCTCTTTAGCAATCACCGGCACAGACAACTTCTCACAAACTTGACCAATTTTCGGCAGCAAGCCCTTAAAATTCTTATCCCCACGGCTTTGAATACATTCCTGCAACGGATTCAGATGCAAAATCAGAGCATCCGCTTCCAACAGCTCCACCACCCGTTGACACTGCTCCACCCCATAGCCATAGTTAAACTGCACCGCACCCAAATTCGCCAATAAAACAATATCCGGAGCCACTTTCCGCACATTAAAGGTATCCGCCACATCCGGTTGTTCCACCGCCACCCGTTGCGACCCCACCCCCATGGCCAAACCATACTCCTGAGCGAGAGTCGCCAAGCGGAAATTCACCATTTTCGCTTGCTCCGTTCCCCCCGTCATCGAAGAGATCAAAAAGGGAGACCCCAACGATTTGCCCAGAAACGAGGTCTGTACCTGGAGTTCGTCATAATCTAAATCCGGCACACAATCATGAATAAACCGATACTGCTCGAATCCAGAAGTTGTGCGTCGGAATTGCACATCATCTTCTAGGCAGATCCGCAGATGATCGGCTTTGCGATTTTCGATATCGGTAGGAGGAGAAGTGACCATAAGATTGAATTGAGGGGCCTTAACGCAAGCTAGTTTACCGCTAGTCATACTTGAAAAGAGATCGAGAGGATGGCAGCATCTCCCGATCGCTGGGGAATTTGGGAATGAGAGCGGTTTACAACAGGTTCCGCACGTCAGAGACTTGACCGGAGATGGCCGCAGCGACGACCATCGCGGGACTCATCAGTAGGGTACGGCCGGAGGAAGACCCTTGACGGCCTTTGAAGTTGCGGTTGGAGGAGGAGGCGCTAATTTGATCCCCTTCGAGTTTGTCGGGGTTCATGGCTAAACACATGGAACATCCGGCATTGCGCCATTCAAACCCGGCTTCGGTAAAAATTTTGTCTAAGCCTTCTGCTTCCGCTTGTTGTTTAACCACTTCGGAACCGGGAACAACAAAGGCTTTGACGTGGGGGGCGACTTGATGACCTTGGGCAAATTTAGCGGCTTCTCGTAGGTCACTGAGGCGACCATTGGTACAACTGCCGATGAAGCAGACATCGATGGGGGTTCCGGCGATCGCCTTTCCGGGTTCGAGTTTCATGTATTGATAGGCTTCTTCGGCTAAGGGGCGATCGCCGTCAGGTAAACTCTCTGGAGTAGGAACCACTTCATCGACTCCAATTCCTTGACCGGGTGTAATGCCCCAAGTGACTGTGGGGGGAATGTCTTCCGCATTGAACACCACCACATCATCATACTCAGCATCGGCATCAGAGCGGATACTGTCCCACCATTGGACGGCTTTATCCCAGTTTTCCCCTTGGGGGGCAAATTGCCGTCCTTTTAGATAGTCAAAGGTTACCTGATCGGGGTTTACATAGCCACATCTGGCTCCCCCTTCAATGGACATATTGCAGATCGTCATCCGCTCTTCCATGGACATTTTTTCTAGGGTGGTTCCGGCATACTCATAGGCATAGCCTACGCCCCCTTTCACGCCCAGTTTGCGGATAATGTGAAGGATCGCATCTTTGGCATAAACTCCCGGACGCAGGCTGCCATTGACCTCGATCCGGCGCACTTTGAGCTTCTCTAGGGCTAGGGTTTGGGAGGCCAAAACATCCCGGACTTGGCTAGTGCCAATCCCAAAGGCGATCGCCCCAAATGCGCCATGGGTGGAGGTGTGGCTATCTCCACAGGCGATCGTCATTCCCGGTTGGGTCATTCCTTGTTCTGGGGCAATCACATGCACAATGCCCTGGTTTCCGGAACCCACATTATAGAAGCGAATTCCATGCTCTTCGACGCTCTGTTCTAAGGCTTGCATCATCTCTTCAGCCAAACGGTCTGCAAAGGGGCGAGCCTGGTTTTCTGTGGGCACGATATGATCGACCGTAGCGACAGTGCGATCGGGAAACAAGACCTTTAAATTTCTCTCCCGCAGCATGGCAAACGCTTGGGGACTGGTCACTTCATGGATTAGATGGAGTCCAATAAACAGTTGAGTTTGTCCAGAAGGAAGTGTACGAACCTTGTGGTTGTCCCAGACTTTATCAAATAGCGTGCCCTTGCTCATAGTCAATGGTTGAAGATAATTATTAAGGCTTTAGAGTCTACGCAACTCTGTGTAAACTCAGAAAGGATTCGCTGTCAGTTTATCATTTTATCCACAGGCTTGTATAGTCATTCACCTTAAGAAAAAGTAAGGGATCAAAACCATAAGTTTAGGGAATTTCTATTAATTTAAGATGAAATTCCGGTTGTAAACAAACCTGAATCAACCCATCTCTGGGATTTCCTAAGAGGATTTGCGAATCTCTTGATCTTGATATTCTTGGGGGGGGTTCTTGCGAACGGTTTTCGGAGTCGATCCTTGGGGAATATCTGGGGTAAGTTTGGGAAAGTTGGGCACTTGTAGGGAGGGGTTTTGAGCGGGTTGGGCGGTACGGTTTAGGTCAAAGCTAAAGGGTTTTTGGGGTTGAACCAGAGGTTGAGGGGTAGCTTCTGGTGGTTTTGTCTGGGCTTCAACGGTGGCTTCTTGTGAGAGGCTAAAGTTTTCTGGACTGAAGGGGGCGATGGGTTGGCGCTGAGGGACGAGTAAGGGTTGGGGTTTTTCAGATAATAGGCTGGTTCCACGACGTTGGCGACGGTTGAGGGCTGCTCGTTTATGGGCAGTGGGATTTTGTAGGGTTTTCCAGAGCAGGAAGATCCCTCCCGATGCCAAGGCGATCGCCCCTAACCAGAGCCAGGGTAGGGTAAAGTTATCGTCGGCTGCTTCTAGAGTTTCTCCCCCTTCTTGAACTTCTGCGATCGCCTCTTCCGGTTCAATTTCCCCAGGATTGAGTAAAATACTCAAAGCTTCATATCCGATCCCGATGACCAGCAGCGCCAAAATGCTCCACACCAAAAGGGTATGCTTTTGAATCGGTTCCAGGATAAACTTGAGTCGGTTTGACTGTTGCTTTCCAGTAGAGCGATGAATGGATTTACGTTGATGAACCATAGATATCTTCCCTGACTGTAGGTTGACCAGACCGACTCGCTTCGCGTCCGACACTCATCTTACCGAATTTTGGGCAAATAGATCCCCTAATTACCCATTGCCCTGACCCTTTTTCAGATATTCAAAAACCGATTTATCGCCAATATCTGGGGGAATGGGTTGGATCAGTTTTCGGCCGGCAAAAATCAGAAATAGGATACTCCAGGCGGCTAACATGATTTGTTGGGCTGGGAGGGGAAGAGTACCAAACAGAACACCGAGCAGTAAGAGGGGAACGAGGGGGGTGAGAAACTTGGTTTCTAGACGGTTGAAACAGAAGGCTTCTTTGAAGTAAATGCCGGTGAGAGCGACAAAGGTAAATCCAATACCGAATAAGGTTAGGGGTTGGGTATATACGGTCAGGGCGAGGGGTTGGGAGCTGTTGAAGGTGAGGATGAGACCTGAAATGCTGCCAACGATGAGAAATAATTGTAAGGCGCGATGGAGAATGACCATATAAATATGGATGGTGAGCAGGCTAACGCCTAATGCCCCACAGAAGAGAAAATAGAGGGGGGTGAGCCAGGATAGGAGGTCTGGGCTACGATCGGGCCAAAGGGTGAGGGTTGTGGCGATCGCCATAGATAGAGCAGCAACCGTTAACCCGGTGCGATAAATGACTACCCCTTGGCGATCTTCTGGGGTAATGGTAAAGCTACCAAATTGACCTTGGTAAATGGGTTGTTCTATAGAGGTCGTCATCAGATCAGATCCCGGAAATCATTGCACTATAGTTTCCATGATACCGCCACCTAAAGCAGTGGCAATAGGCTAAAGGTTTGGGTTTTTGCGTGGGGAGTATGGAGAATAGGGAACTCGAATCCCTGACCTCTGCGGTGCGATCGCAGCGCTCTACCAACTGAGCTAATTCCCCAGATGAACTCTTATTCTATCATTGTGCCCCAGTGAAGGGAAGAGGAGACGGCTCAAAAACGGCTCGCACGCGATCGAGTTCTAGCTCATGTAAATAATCTACTGTCCAATTGGCTTGCCGTTGGATCATATGAAAGGGATAAGTATTCGCCACTCCGACGACTTGCATCCCGGCATTTTTGGCCGCTAGGATTCCGGCTGGCGTATCTTCAATTACTAAACAGTTTTCCCTAGAGAGGTGTAAATCCGGATCGAGTTGATTGAATCGCTCCAGGGCGAGTAAATAGCCTTCGGGATGGGGTTTGCTCTGCTGCACTTCATCCCCGGCAACAATTACCTCAAAATAGGGTAACAGATTGGCTCTTTCGAGAATCCATTGAGCTTCTGAACGTAAGGCTCCGGTGACTAATCCTAAACGCAAGCGAGCTACCCGTGCTTTATAGATCAGATCTTCGACTCCGGGAAAAATGGGGAGCTTGTCGAGGGCTTCGAGTTTTTGCCGGTATGCTTGCGCTTTCTGGGCAATGATGGGAGCGAGGGAGCGCTCATTGACGGCTCTGCCCCGACGTTGTAATAAATCGAATAAACAGGCGCGATCGTTGCGTCCTAAACAACATTCATTATAATCACTCGGATTCGGTGGCAGATTTTGGGAGATGAGGATCTCATTAATCAGTTCCCGGTGGATGGGTTCATCATTAACGATCACCCCATTAAAATCAAACAAAACAACCTGAAGGCTCATCGGGGATTAAAATGCTGGTGACAACACATTGCTTAAATTATGGGCCACTTGTACAGAATTCTCCAGGCGATCGGGTAAAGGTTTCATCCCTTTTGTCACTTGATTGATCCAGAAAATGGGTTCTGCACCCACCTTTTCAAAACCCGCTTGCTGCATCCACTGCTGAAGATCTCCCGCAGCAAAGGCTTTCATATAGGGTTCTTCAAAAATATTGGTAATCCATGTGGCTTGTCTGAGGCTCGTTTGGCTGCCGTCTAAGATAATACATTGTCCCCCTGGAGTGAGCAGGCGGAAGGCTTCTTGTAAAATAGCTTTCGCGATCGCTGGTGGGGTTTCATGGAACAGCAGTGTAGCCGTTACCAGGTCGAAACTGGCACTTTCCCAGGGGGTTTGTTCCGCTAGTCCATGCTGCCAGTGAATGTCTAGGTTGGCTTCTTTGGCTTTGTGTTCTGCCATCACTAGCATATAGGGGGAGAGATCTAACCCAGTCACTTGAGCTTGGGGATACTCTTGCTTGAGTAGCAAAGTTGACGATCCAGTACCACAGCCAAGATCCAGGATGCGATTGGGATAACCTCCCACAGCCTCAATGAGCTGTTCTCTCACCCACTTTTCTTGAGGAAAAACGACATATTGGGTGATGGCATCATAAGTTATGGCCGCATCGATACTTAAATAGCCGTTTTGGATTCCGTGAAAATTCTGACTGCTATAGTAAGTAGGATAGCTGAGATTGGGGTTTGAGAGGCGATCGCCTTCCGCTTCCCAATTGATGTCATGACGCAGCTTAATCAGGGCATCCTTATCTAAGAAGAGGGTAATAATGGGTTTGAGGTATTCTTCCCAAAGGGTTTTTTGTGCCGTCATAATGGGGTTTGGGTTAGAGTTAGAGCTAGATCGACTCTGAAATCTTAACAAATACTGGGCGATCGCCACTCCCTCAACTTTCCTCAGCCTCACCAGAGTCCCCAAACCGCTCCAACAACTCCTCACGAGAAGCATTCAAGCACAAAGGCATAAACTCATCCGGAGGGCACTTCAGTAAAGCCTCAACGATGTCCAAAAGTGCCTCATCCAGCTCACCAAACCGAGTCCTAAGCAAGGCTTCAATCATCAAGCGCTGTTGCTCAATCCCTTGTTGAATTCCCTGTTTAAGTCCTTGTTCAAGTCCCTGTTGAACCCCCTGCTCCAGTCCCCGTTGAAGTCCTTGTTCAAGTCCTTGTCGAATCCCTTCTTGAATGGTATCTTCTCGCCATTTTATATATGCTGGTGATAACTCCATAATCAACTCCCTATCTTCTTCATCTAGTTCTATTTTAGTGGCTACATTAATCCGCCATATCCCCACTAGCTCTAATATATTTCGCCGTTGAGGATCTTCTCTGGGTAACTCCAGCACTTCTTCAATCGCTCTTTTCTGAGTCCCT
>NZ_JAQOSP010000153.1 GCF_030068475.1 Roseofilum acuticapitatum BLCC-M154
CTCCCTACAACTCTCTGCCGCGAAGACACTCGGCCTTGATATTAAGAAGCGGGCAAGATGCCCGCACTCCTCGAATTCTTTGATCTGACTGGAGTGGGAGCATCTTGCTCCCTGGATTTTTAATTAGGGTATTCAAGCATCTTGCTCCCTGGATTTTTAATTAGGGTATTTCCGCTTCGCGGACATGAATAAGCGAACTTGATATCACGAATGCACCAAATACACCGAACAAGCCGCATGATGAATCACATAATTACTCACGCTCCCTAAAAACCACTCCGTCAGATTCGAGCGATCCCGTCGTCCCATCACCACCAAATCCGCATCCCAAGACTGGGCCAGATTGCAAATGGTGTGCCCTGGATTACCATAGGTTTGGGTTAATTCCGTTTCAATACCTCCTTGAAGGGCTTGCTCTTCAAAGGTTTTGAGCAACTCCAGGCTCTCTTGTTCATATTTTTCCCATTGCTGATGATAGGATTTCACCCAATCCACACTCAACTGCCCTTCAATCCCTAAACTCATCATCCGAGGATCGGGGGGACTATCAGACGATTGACTCGATAGCACATGCAGCAACATCAACCGAGCCGAATAAACCTGAGCCAGAACTAGCGCTGCTTGAAAAATATGATGACTGGTTTGACTACGATCCAGAGCAACAAGAATTCGCGACACCATAGCAGATTAATAGAGAGATAACACTCAAACAAGTTAGGGATCATTGTAATCGCTAATGGCTAATCCCTAATCCTCCATCTGCTAACACTTAGGGTAAGCGAGCAATCCATTGTACGAATAAGGCTCCAATGGTGAGCGTAATAGCCGTTTGCAGCAAGTAAATCATAGTCCAGCGCAAAACTTGAGGAATCCCCATGAGTATGGCCTCCAAGGTAAATTTAGGATATAGAGATTAATCTCACCCTCAAGAGGGTTGAACGAGGAAATTAATCAGTTGACAGGGAAGATTGTTCATAGGTTGTTCCACTGGTGAATTGGGAATAGCTCTGGGAGGATTGGGTGATGCTTATTCCAGTGGATTTGCCTTGCCACAAGGTTAATGGAGACTTCAAAAGAAAGACATCACCCATTAGCATCACCCAATTAGGTGAATTGGGGAGGGTTGAGAGCAGACTGGAGGGCGATCGCCAAGTTCTGGTAATCCGCCTGGGTATTATAGACTTGGGCACAGACTCTGAGCAACCGATGGTTGGCTTGGGGAAAAGCCATAATCGCCACTTCCATATGGCACTGTTGGGAAAGATGGTTATAGAGCGGAAGCGCTAAACCATCAGGAAGGGGAAGGGATACCATGGAACCGATCAGAGATTCTGGGGTATTACAGGGTATTCCTAGGGCTTCCGACAATAAACATTTAGCCTCTAGAATCATTTGATGATTATGTTCCATCAATGCCGTCCATCCCCCCGGAAATTGGGTTTGGATAAAATCGATCGCCGTTGGAATGCAGAGATAAGGCGTGAAATCTTGGGTTCCTGTCCAGTCAAATTCTAGATGAAAGCGGGAGCGATCGCTACGGGGTGAGTTCGCACCATGGCTAATGCTCAGGGGACGAATGAGATCTTGTCGCTCAGGCTTAACATATAAAAAACCCGCTCCTTTGGGAGTCAAGAGCCATTTATGACAATTTCCCGTGTAATAAGTAACTTCTAATTCCTCCAGGTTGAGGGGAATTTGACCAACCGTATGCGCTCCATCCACCAGTAATTCTATGCCTTGGTTTTTTAAGGCTTTTCCCAGGGTTTGAATCGGGAAAATGAGACCCGTCATACTGGCAATATGATCCACCAGCACCAAGCGCGTGTGAGGGGTAATAGCGGATAAAATGCGATCGCTAATCTCTTCCTCATTTTCTGGAGGAAAGGGCATAGACACCACCACAATCTTCGCCCCAGTCCGATGCGCTACAAATTCTAGAGCATTGCGACAGGCATTATATTCCTGATTGGTTGTGAGCAGTTCATCCCCAGGAGCAAAGGAAAGGGAGCGTAAAACCGTATTCACTCCAGTCGTCGCATTGGGAATTAAAGCCAAGTCTGAAGGGTGAGCGCCTACAAACTCAGCTAACCGGTTCCGCGCTTCGTCGAGAAGCCCTTCCAGCTCATGCATAATGAACCCAGTAGGGTTTTGCTCCAATTGCTCCCTGAACCGGCTTTGTTGCTCTAATACCAAACGCGGACAAGCGCCAAAGGCTCCATGATTGAGGTAAATGCGATAGGGATCGAGTGTCCACCAGGCTTTCCAGGGGGATAAGCCCCGATTTCCCGTTTCATTCATGGGTTCAAAAAGGGTCAATGATTTTAAACTCCCCAGGCCGGATTCGAACCAGCGACCAATCGGTTAACAGCCGACCGCTCTACCACTGAGCTACTGAGGATCACAGTTTCTTAATGTAGCGCTAAGACTAGGGATTTGTCAAGAGTTTAATTTAATTTTTTTCTGGGGCGATCGCCCTCTAAGAAGGTAAGCCCATACGCAAAGCCGCTAAACGCTCTTGAGCCGAGGGACTCAGACCATGAGCCAAAAAGCGACTAGAGGATTTCTTCGGGCTTTTCTGTTGGCGACGCAGCCGAGTTTGGCTACTGCTCACCTCATGGGCTAACCGACTCGCTGACATCCATTCCGCGCCATAACCGATCACCGTCATTTGCTGGGCGCGATCGGACGTTGCCACAATCAATCGCTTTTGATATTTTTCAATCGAGCGACGGAATTTAGCACAAGCAATCTCAATATAAGAATCTGCCGTTTGCCCAAAATGGGTGTAATAAACAGAAACTTGATGGGTAATCACTTCGCGATGATTGGGAGTCGCTTGTAAGTGAGCATCAAACACAATCCGGGTATCATAGCCCCGGAAAGCACCATAGTTGGTCAACACTTCAATCAGTTGCTGGCGAGCAACTTCTAGTCCTTGGCGATCGCGGATAGCTTGCAGATCGCTCCAAGCACCAATGATGTTATAACCATCAACAAACAAAATAGCAGTTGTTCGGGGTCGTGACATGGGTCTGGATCGTCAATTTTCAGTTCCGGAATTGGGCATCTTAAGATAGTATAGTGGCATGATGCTGGAAAAGTCCTGTTTCAATCTCGATCAATAACCCTTCAATCCTTGCTGAGAAAAGGGTTTCAGAGATTTAACATTGAATTTAGAACCCCCTCCAGAATCAGATATCAACTCAGACAACTTCAACCCTCAGTGGGTTCCCTAGGAACCTTTTCTGAGAGTTAACCCTATTTAGTAACCGTGAAGGAGTGAAACGGATGAACAAAATAGCAGCCTTCATTGGTGCGTCACTTATCCTTCTAATGCCAGGACAAGCCTCTCAGGCTGAAGAAGTCCAAGCAGAAGGTCGTCCAGTTTGTGAAGCCGCTCAAAAACTAGCCCAAAGTCCTGAAGGCGCAGAACAAACTGTTCGCGGCACTGTCCGGAGTATCGTTGGCGATATGGTCACCCTAGAATTAGCCGACGGAGAAGTGCGTACCGTATATCTTGACCGCAGAGAAAGAGGATTCATCGGCAATATCTTAGGTGCTGATGTGGTGGTTACGCCGGTTTTCTGTAGCCGAGTTTCTTTGTATCGGGAAGCCCCACCGCCCGCAAGAGCCTTTACTATTCCTGCACTACCCCCACCGCCACCCCCACCGAGTCTTCCTCCTCTTAATCCACCGCCACCGCCACCCCCGCCAGCTCCGGCTCCGTTATTACCTCAAACCTGGTAACGCTCTTCTGGCGTGGATCGATTGGAAGATTCTTCAACATACTAAACAACAAAAGCGAGACGCAAACGGTCTCGCTTTTTGTCTGGTTTCTAGAAAAATAATTATTGTCCTGTCTTTAACACTTTCTCGGCGGTCAAGTTTAGATTGGGAAAAGTCAGAGAAGTAATGGGGCGATCGCCTCTTAGAAGTTGAATATCATACTCTTTATCAATGAGAGTACAGATAGAAAGAGTCGGTTGCTTGGGATTTCCGATATAACGGATACCCCCCAACCCTGCATAATCCACAATCCAATACTCCGGAATCCCTACAGTCGCGTAGTCTTCTAGCTTGCGAGCATAATCATTTTGCCAATTACCGCTCACGACTTCAGCAATAAATTTAATGGAACTCCCCTGCGTCAAAATAGACTGGTTTGCCCAAAGTCGCTCTTTAGAGAGTTCTGTGCGATCAATTACAGCAATATCCGGGCGAAAAGCACTCATCCCAGCATCAGAAGGACGCAATAGACCACGCTGAAGAACAAACCAAGGTAATTCTAGTCTGTCAATTTCCACACAGACTTTGGTCGTTATAAAAGCAGCCACTTCTTCATGCTGACCGGTGGGTTCCAAGTCAAAAACCTCTCCATCAATTAGTTCATAGCGCTTATCACTGCCATAGCAAGCTAGAAACTCATCAAAAGTGAGCTGCCTTTGTTTTATGGGTGAGTTAGTCGCAAGAGTCATCGGGATCAGCTCATGTTGTAGCTTAGGTTGTAGGGAGTGGGAGCGTCTCGCTCCCTTGATCATATCAAGTCCGGTGAATGGGAAAACACAGCGAGCAAGATGCTCCCTAGAGCATATCAAGTCCGGTGAATGGGAAAACACAGCGAGCAAGATGCTCCCTAGAGCATATCAAGTCCGGTGAATGGGAAAACACAGCGAGCAAGATGCTCGCACTCCTAGATATTCCCCCATTTTGAATTTACGGCTCCACAATCACTTGGGTTCCCACTTCCACTTTCTCGTAAAGAGCAAGCACATCCTTGTTAAACATGCGGACACAGCCATGGGAAACCGCATGACCAATAGAATCGGGATTATTGGTTCCATGAAAACCAACCTGAGTTTTGCCATCTGTCCAAAACCCAACCCAACGGGGGCCTAGGGGGTTATCGGGGCCAGGGCCAATTTTGTTCCCTGTCCATAGACTTAGAAAAATGGGATCGACTTCCATATTAAAAACTTGAAAGTTGCCTGTGGGTGTTTCCCATCCCTCTTTACCCACCGCTACGGGGTAGCTGGCTAGTTCCTCATCTCCTTTGTAGACATAAACTCGCCGTTCTCCTAATCTCAAAACCAGATGCACTGGGGTTTGACCTGGCAAGTATTTTTCTGCTTCTCCCAAGGCAGGAATTTGGGTGATCTCTTGCATGAAAGGCAGTTCACCCAACAGGGAAAGAGATTCAGAATCTAGGGGAACTTCTTCCTCTAGGGCCTGAGTCGGTTGCATGAATAAGGGCGAGAGTAGCCCTAAGCCGATCAGGGTTAAAGAATGAATGGGTGACCGTCTGTTTTTCATAGTGTTGCCTGATTTGATGCTTTGAAGTTGATTGATGGGAAGCTTAGGAGCTTGATGTACCGAAATTGTAATCCTAGGATGGAAATTTTTCACCCTCATTTAAGAATTCAGATGGGTGGCCATCAAACGATTTTTTAACCGATGGGGATTTCCTCGGTCAATCACTTGCCCTTGGTCGAGCAAAAATGCACCATGACAGTGGTCGAGTTCATCGAGTCGATGGGTGACCCATAGGGCGGTGATTCCCCGTTGGATCACTAGATTTTTGACTTGGATGACTAGCTCTAGTTGGGCTTCTCGGTCTAGGAGGGCGGTGGGTTCATCCAGGAGGAGAACTTTGGAGTGGCGGGCGATCGCCCCCGCAATGGCGATCCTCTGTTTTTGACCACCACTGAGGGCGTAGATGGGCCGTCGTTTGAGATGAAGCAGGTTGACCGCTTCTAGGGCTTCGTCAACCCGGTTTTGAACCTCCTGGAGACTGAGTTTTTCTGCCACTAGACCAAAAGCAATGTCGGCTCCGACGGTGGGCATCACCAGTTGATGATCTGGATTTTGAAACACAAATCCGACTGGCGATTCCAGATGGATCTGGCCAGACTGGGCATGAAGTAATCCCGCCAGAGTTCGCAGGAGGGTGGATTTACCACTGCCGTTGGTTCCCAGAAGCATCCAAAATTCCCCTTGGGGGACTTCTAAGGAACAGTTTTTTAAGACGGATTGGCCGGAGGGCCAATCAAAGGAGAGATTCTGAACGTGAATTCCAGGAGAGTTAGGAATGGCTCCAGTCATTATTGGGTGACGGCGAAGAATCCAGGGGGTCTACCCGAAGCGGCTGTGGTTCCGGTTTTCTCGGCTTTTTGGACGGCGGTAATTTCGCTGCTGAGAAGGGCGACGGTTTTTTCGGTTTGGCGATCGCACTTGAGTTCAATCACCTGAGAGTCTGAAGAGCGCATCGCTTCTAGGAGCTGGGTATAGAGTCCTTGAGCGTCTTCTTCAGATTTGCGCTCGACCGACAGAGGAATCGGATTATTCCTTAAGACAACATCAATCACGTACATAGAGGGAAGCAATAATTGGAATGGTTTAACTCTAGTATCTCAGATTCTCCTGATTTTCCCATCTTTACTGCTGGTCAGATTAAAGATCGAGATTGAAAAATTGCACATTTCCCTTATAATTAAGTAAAGAATCGTAAACTAGACTGACCAAAATCACCGTTTTCTGCTTAGAGCGGTCGAGTCAAAGGTCGGCTAGGACGCGATCGCACTTATTATGAGAATTTTGGAGAACATCGCTTTATGACAATTGCAGTTGGACGCGCTCCCAGTGAAAGAGGATGGTTTGATGTCCTCGATGACTGGCTCAAGCGCGATCGCTTCGTCTTCATCGGATGGTCAGGACTCCTACTATTCCCCTGTGCCTACCTCGCCATCGGCGGTTGGCTCACCGGAACCACCTTCGTCACCTCCTGGTACACCCATGGGTTGGCCTCCTCC
>NZ_JAQOSP010000154.1 GCF_030068475.1 Roseofilum acuticapitatum BLCC-M154
AAGCGGAAATACCCTAATTAAAAATCCAGGGAGCAAGATGCTCCCACTCCAGTCATATCAAAGAATTCGAGGAGTGCGGGCATCTTGCCCGCTTCTTAACAAATTTTCATGTCCGCTTGCGGAAACCGGACTTGATATCATGAGTTTTCGATGTTGTTTTTCATGGGTAGGCTGATGGTAAAGGTGGTTCCTTGTTGGGGAATCGAGTGACATTCGAGGAGACCCTCATGGTGTTGAATGATTTGATGAACGATCGCCAATCCTATTCCTGTGCCTTTTCCGGAGGGTTTGGTGGTGAATTGATAGTCAAAAATTTTATCTTGAATGTCTTCAGGGATACCGAGTCCGTTATCAGTAATGCGAATTTGGATGAGGGAGCGATCGCGGATAAATTCGGTTTCGATGGTAATCTCACAAGTCTCTTCTGACGAGTCGGTTTGTTTTTCGCAGCGTTCATCTAAAGCATCAATACTATTGGCCAACAGATTCATAAACACTTGATTGAGTTGTTCGGGATAACAGAGGATAGGGGGCAGCTCTTGATAGTGTTTTATGACTTCAATCTCTCTTCGATTACTATTACTTTTCAGACGATGTTTGAGAATTAGTAGGGTACTTTCGAGTCCATCATGAAGATCGGATTCTACGGGCTTATCGTTATTTTTGCGCGAAAATTTACGCAAAGAAAGACTCAGTTTTTGGATGCGATCGCTACCGATTTTAATCGAATCCAGAAGACTGGGCAAATCTTCTAACAAATACTCTAAATCAATCGTTTCTGAATGTTCAACAATAACTTCTGTGGGTTGGGGATATTCCTGCTGATAGAGTTTCAGATGCTCCATTAAACTCTCGACTCCTTCTTGGGCAAATTGGAGATTATTAGTAATAAATCCCAAGGGATTATTAATTTCATGGGCAATCCCGGCAACCAGTTGTCCTAAAGTCGCCATTTTTTCACTTTGAACTAACTGAACTTGAGTATTTTGTAAGCTTTCAAAAGCGCCCAATAGAGCAGCCGTTCGTGCTTCAACTTTTTGTTCTAACTTAAAGGTTAAGTCCCGAATTGTTAATTGATTTTTTACTCTGGCTAAAACTTCTTCACACTGAAAGGGTTTACTAATATAATCTACACCACCAACTTGAAAGGCTTTCACCTTATCAATAACATCATCTAAAGCACTAATAAAAACCACTGGAATTTCAGCCGTCTCTGGATTATCTTTTAAGCGTTCACAGACGGTATAGCCATCTAAATCCGGCATTTTAATATCCAGAATCACTAAATCTGGAGGATCGGCTTGACAAGAGTTTAAGGCCATTTCTCCATTGAGGGCTTTACGAACTTTATATCCTTGTTCGGCTAACATCGTGGAGAGTAAGCGAATATTATCTGGGGTATCATCGACAATTAAAAGGCTTTTTGAATCTAAGTTATTAACCATAAGGATAGATATAAAATTAACAGGTTTTTGGGCGACAATTCAGGGTTATCGATAAACCGAGTTTCTGCCTTTCTGTTTGGCATAATAGAGAGATTGATCCGCACTAGCAATTAAGTCTTCAGGGGATAAATCGGAATCTGGAAACCGACAGGCAACACCCAAACTAACGGTAACATAGGAACTCACTTTAGATTGACTATGGGCAATTTGTAGGGCTTCAATTTCTAAGCGAATGAGTTCGGCTACTTGTAGGGCATAGTCGGAGGAAGCATTGGGTAAAATAATGGCAAATTCTTCCCCACCATAGCGGGCAACTAGAGCGCCAGAGTGGGTAACGACTCCTTTCATGGCTTGAGCAACCCGTTGTAAACATTGATCGCCTTGTAGGTGGCCATAGGTATCATTATAAAGTTTAAAATAATCGACATCTGCTAAAATCAAAGATAGGGATTGGGGATATCCTCTGCTATAAGAGGGCAGAGAAAATAAGCGTTTCCATTCTTGTTGAAGATAATCATTAAAATGGCGACGGTTACTGAGTTGGGTGAGTTCGTCTAGGGTGACTAACCGTTCTAAGTTTTGTTGAGTTTGCTGTCGTTGACTGACCTCTTGTTTGAGTTGTTGTAGTTCTTCTTTGAGTTTTTTCTGTTGACCACAGAGGCTGAGTTGGTGTTGTACCCTAGCGAGGACTTCTTCGACTTGGAAGGGTTTGGTGATGTAGTCGAGTCCACCGGATTTGAAGGCCTGTAACTTGTGGTTGGCTTCGTCTAAGGCACTTAAGAAAATAACGGGAATTTCGGCAGTCAGAGGAGAAGATTTGAGGGCATCACAGACTTGATAGCCATTCATGCCGGGCATATTAATATCGAGAAGGATGAGATCGGGGGGTTGGGCGGTGCAGGAGGCGATCGCCATTTCTCCGTTGATCGCTTTTCGCACTTTATACCCCTGCTGGGTCAACATTTGGGAGAGTAGACGCAGGTTATCGGGCAGATCGTCCACAATTAAGATATTGTCTCCCTTGAGTTCCGATTGTGCGATCATGGCTTTACCTTTGCAATTAACGACACCACACAGTCAAAGCGAAAATTATGGGCCCATTCTGATAATTGTTGGGACAGGGGATTTAAGGATTCGGGAATTTCGTCAATGAGTAAAACCATTTCATCGTCAAATCCTTTAATGGCGGTTTGATAGAGTTCCTCAATCCACTCTGGTTTCATTTCTGCGAGATAGTCTTCTAGGGGACGGGTTAGAGGTTTCTCGTCTGGAGAGGGCGAAGGCTCATTCTCTTGATAAAGATACTCAATTCCGAGATGATGGGCAATTTTTTCTAATAGGACGTTTTCTCGAAAGGGTTTACGCAAAAATTCATCGCATCCGGCACTGAGGACTAAATTGCGTTCTTCTTCAAAGGCACTGGCAGTGAGGGCAAAAATGAGGGTACTGCGACCTTTAGTGGTGCTTTTAATCTGTCGGGTGGCTTCGTAACCGTCCATGATGGGCATTTGCATGTCCATGAGGATTAAATGGGGATACCATTTTTTCCAGATGGCGATCGCCTCTTGGCCATTAGAAGCGACTTCAACATCAAAGCCCAAATTACCTAGAAGTTGTAGCAATAGCATCCGACTTTCTTGGCGATCGTCTACGGCTAAAATTCGCTTGCACTCTTGTCCGGGGGCTAATCCCTTGACCTTACGAGTCGGAATAGAGGACTCAATTTCACTGGGGTCTACCTGTTTCACCTGGATGGAAAATTTAAAGGTTGAGCCGCGATCGATTTGGGAAGTGACGGTTATATCCCCTCCCATTAATTGTACAAACTGGCGACTAATGGGTAATCCTAATCCGGTTCCCTGTTGGGATTTGCGTCCGGTTTCGGTTTGGGTAAAGGGTTCAAACAGGTGTTCTAATTCTTCTGGGGCAATGCCTGGGCCGGTATCGTCGATCTGAAACTCGATGGCGATCGCTTCTTGCACCGTCTCTGGGGCTTTTCTATGGACTCTTAAGGCTACCCCCCCATCTTGAGTAAATTTAATGGCATTCCCCAGTAAATTAATTAAAACTTGGCGCAGTTTCCCTTCATCTCCAGCAATAAATTGGGGAACATTTGAGTCCCATTCAAAGAGCAGGTGTAAGCCTTTAGAGGTGGCTTTAAGCTGAAGCATTTCTTCAATACTTTTGAGCAGGCGATAGAGATCGAAGTTACTGGGATTCAGGGTGACTCGACCGGCTTCTATTTTGGACATCTCCAAAATATCATTAATTAACTCTAGGAGATGTTCGCCCGATCGCCCAATAATCTCTAAATTTTCTTGGTGTTCTCGTTTGAGCGAAGCGTCTCGACTCATAATTTGGGTAAAGCCGAGGATGGCATTTAAGGGGGTGCGTAGCTCATGGCTCATGTTTGCCAAAAATTCACTTTTGGCTTTATTGGCATGTTCGGCTGCTTCTTTGGCTTGAGCGAGGGCTTCTTCTGCTTGTTTGCGTTGAGTGATATCGTTGGTGACTGAGAGTAAACAATCTTCTCCCCTGAGTTTAATGATATCGGCCGAGAGTAAAGTAATCCGACGCTCTCCGGATTTGGTGCAAAATTCAAATTCGTAATCCCGGATAAAGCCTTGATTAACCAAGGTTTCAAAGAGGTTGACTCTCTGTTCCATTTTTGTCCAGAGTTGCAATTCTACGGCGGTGCGTCCAATCACTTCTTCATTAGTGTATCCGGTGGTTCTCAGGAAGGCATCATTGACTTCTAGATGTCGCCCATCTTTCATGGAGGTGATGGTGATGGGGTGGGGAGTACACTGAAAAACGATGGAAAATTTGTCTTCTGAGGCTTGTTTATCGGTTTCCGCTAAGGTGCGATCGCTGATTTCTTGTTCAAGTTGCCTCGTTTTGGTTTCTAACTCTTGGGTTCTCGATTGAACTTGGGCTTCTAGGGTTTGATTTAGGTGTGTGAGTTGGGTAGAAAGAGAAGCGAGTTTTTGGCGATGTTCTTCTAGGGTTTGGATTTCCTGGAAGGAGCGTAAATTTTTTAATAAACAGATCCCCAAAGTTTGTTGATTGAATTTCTCCTTCTGCTGATAATCATTAATATCATAATTGTGCAAGATGGAAAATTCTAAGGCTGGATCTGACTCGTTTGCACAGAGAATAATTCGATGGGATAGGTTCGCTAGATCTTCTCGAATGAATTGAACTAGCTTTAATCCTCCCCTCGGTTTTTCTAGATCGAGATCGATGAAAACCATGCTTAAATCTGGGGAGTCTGCGAGGCGATTTTGCGCTTGTTCTCTGTTCTCTATCCATTGCACCTGCAAGGGTTTTCCTTGAAATACAAACTCTTCATGGAATTGATCCGTCAAAAGCTGATAAATTTTTGGATCTCGATCGACTACTAAAATCGACCAGCAGGGTTTTGAAGACTGGTTTGATGCACCCCGGTTAAGGTTTTCTGATGGCAAGAGTTCATCGGTTTTTCCCGGCGATCCTCTCTTTTTTTTCTTCATAGTTCACACCAAAACCGTAAGTCAATCGATGTACAATGAGGGGTTGGGAGTTGACCGTTGATCGGTAGTTTTATAGTCGAGTTTTTTAGATCTCGGACACTCCATAGATAACCGGTTATTATTCGCTAGGGCTGAATAATCTACCCATTATATCAAGTTTTCTTGGATCTCCCATCCCCTTAAAGACTTGTCATATTATTACTGAGTTTTATACTATACCTAAAGGGTGGAGGGTTAAGACGATTGTTGGGCTAAACAGGCACTTCCATAGGCCGCTAAAGGACTGATGGAAGGGATAAAGGGAACGGATAAGTAGGTTTGCCGTAGTTTTGACCAGGTATTACTTTTTGCACCACCTCCTGCTGTATATAAGCGTTTGAGGGGAGTGGCTCCGAGTTCGGTGAGCCGTTGATATCCAAGGGTTTCAATGCGGGCGATTCCTTGCAGGAGTCCATGGAGAAATTCTACTGGATCTGCTGGACGGGGATGGAGACGGGGGGGGAGGTTGGGGTCGTTGATGGGGAAGCGATCGCCTTTTCTCAGTAAGGGATAGTAGTCTAGATTACTTTTTTGGTGGGGATTGATTTGATTGGATAGGGTTTCTAATTCTACATCGGTAAAAAAATGTCGTAGCACTGCACCGCCAGTATTGGAGGCTCCCCCAACTAACCAGCGATCGCCAAACCGATGGCTATAAATCCCATACTGGCTATTATTCACAGGGGTTTCACTGAGCAGTTTTAACACTAAAGTGGAGCCGAGGGAGGTCACCCCATCACCGGGAACCGATGCACCACTGGCGATAAAGGCGGCGATACTGTCAGTGGTTCCGGCACAAATGAGACAATCGGGGGGGATGGAAAATTGTTGGGCAATTTGGGGTAAAATGGGGGCGATCGCCTCTCCCGGTGTATAAACTTTCGGTAAAGTTAGGCGATCGGGAAGGGAAGGAAACCAGTCCGGATAGCAGAGATTATGGACATCATAGCCCAGTTTCAGCGCATTGTGATAATCACTGATTCCGAGTTTACCATGGAGTAAAGAAGCTAACCAGTCTGCTTGATGAAGAAAATAAATGGAGCCATCTAAGGATAGGTTTTCGAGTCCCCAAAGGAGTTTTGCCAAGCTCGATGTGGCGCTTAAAACGAGATGATCGGAAGGGGCAAACCCTTGTATTTGAGGAATCATGGCTTTTCCCCGGTCGTCATTGTACATCAGTGGGGGGGCGATCGCCTCTCCCTCCCCATTACAAAACAAAACCGTTGCAGACGTACCATTAATCAAAATTCGGGTAATCTGTTGCCGACAGTCTAACGGCAGTTGCTCGAAGAGGGAAAATAGGCTAGTTTTCCAGACTTCGGGAAGTTGGCGATCGTAGGTGCAGGTTGCCTGAGCAAGAATGTCCCGATCTGGATTAATGGCAATTGCCCTTGCTCCCGATGTGCCAAAATCAATTCCTAACGCTAATCCCATATCCAGCAACTTTATAGCAACACAGCTCGATCTTGTACATTTTCACGAATCCTTCAAAATATCATACAATAGTCTCTTGAAGTAGGGTGGGCAGTGCCCACCTTACCCATTAACTATAAAGGATTTTTTCAGCGAGAATTCACACAAATTTCCCTAGAACGATATCAGATTAAACAAATCATTTACGATCCAGAAAAAGAGGTGATTGTCCGATGGATACCCTAGAACAATATCGCCAGATCATTCAGTCCATATTAACCGAATATGCTGCCATTCCCATAGCCAATGGGGAGATTGATTGCTACACTGTTTTTGATACTCAACAAGATCATTATCAAGTGGTTAATATTGGATGGGATGGCTATCGCCGCGTCTATGGTTGTGTCTTGCACCTCGATATTATCAACGGCAAGATCTGGGTGCAGCATAACATGACTGAAATGAGAATCGCTCAAGAACTGGTGAATCGAGGAGTAGCCAAAGACCAAATTGTGTTAGGCTTCCAAGACCCTAACATGCGGCAATACACCGAGTATGCGGCTATTTAAGGGAATGAGATGGCCCATTACCCGCACATTGCACTATATACTTTTGGGTAGCATAGAACCGGAGTAGAGATTAGCCGAATCACCATGCCAGAACCCTTAAGACTCGATGAAGCCGTTGAATTTGCGGAGAACCCAGAACCCCGTTGTCCCTGTGTCCTCTTGCTTGATACCTCTGGTTCCATGCAAGGAGAAGCTCTTGACGCTTTACACGAGGGCTTAGAAACCTTTCGCACTGACTTGAATAAGGATACTTTGGCTGCTCGTCGGGTGGAAGTGGCCATTATCAGTTTCAATAATGAAATTAAGGTGGAACTTGACTTTGTAACCGCCGATCAATTTGAAACTCCCAAGCTTAGAGCATCAGGAATGACCTATATGGGGAGTGCTATTAATATAGGGTTGGATTTAATTGAAGCCCGAAAAGCCGAATATCGCGCTAATGGGATTGCCTATTATCGCCCTTGGGTATTCTTAATCACCGACGGAGCGCCCCAAGGAGAACCGGAAGAGGTAATCCAGAAAGCGGCTCAACGCATCCAAAAAGCTGAAAATAATAAGCAGGTGGCGTTTTTTGCGGTGGGAGTTGAAAATGCTGATTTAGCCCAGTTAAGCGAGATTGTGGTGCGGACTCCGGTAAAATTGAAAGGACTCAATTTTGTGGAAATGTTCCTGTGGCTATCGGCTTCGATGTCGGCGGTTTCCCATTCTAAACTCGACGATCAGGTGGCGCTCCCTCCTCCCGGTTGGGGCACGGTTTAAATGAGTAATGAAAATGAGTCATTGAGGAAAAAAGATGAGTAAAGCAATTTTTGAATTAGTGGATGAACTGCCCACGGATAATATTACGATTAAGGCGTTGCGTGCCCTGGATTTTGTGGTTCCGGGAGAGTGGGATAATTTGGTGGGGTTTGAGAACACGATCCGCACGATTACCGGAGAGGAAGATCCGGAGATGATTCAGGCGATCGGCGATCGCGCCATTGAATTGTTCAATGATAAAAATGAAGGGTATCAGCGAGCGCTCTGGATTTATCAAACCATTAGCGGAACGGGTCGTGCCCTGGGTGCTGCTACATTGGCGAATATGGTAGGGGATAAAATTCCTTTGGTTGGGGGTTTATTAACCAGTCTGACTCCTAAACCGGTGAAGGCTCAAAGTATCGATTTATCGTTAAAAGTGGTGGGAGAATTGGTTGGGTTTTGCTCAATTAATGGTATTCCTGGCGATAGTATTGGGGATTTTGTTGGGGCTTTGGGTGATTATGGTGGCGAGTCGTTGATGCGGATGGCTGCCCTGGTTTGTTTTGATGGTTTGATTCCTTTGGGGCCAGATTTTCTAGGGGTGGTTTCGGATTGGATTGGCAATTTGTCGGCGGGAGATTTGGAGGACAACGATCAATTCCAGCAGTTGAAATCGGTGATTCCTGGAGATAATTCAGCTAGTAAGTTGGGCTTTATTGGGGAGTCTTTTGGTTCAGTTTCGGGTTGGATGGGAGATTTTGTGAGCGATCGCGGTATTACTCCAACGAATGTGGCGAATAGTCTGCAAAACTTTGTGGAATTTACTGATGATAAGTTAGATTATCTGGGCGCATTCCTGGACATGAGTACCAATTATTATGAACATACCGGCATCCAAACTCTAGCCCATCGTTTGATTGAACGGGCAGTGGCGGAAATTTAATTTTTACCAGGATGGGATGGGGGAGATGGAGTGCGAGCATCTTGCTCGCTTATTCCCCATTCCCCATTCCCCATTCCCCATTCCCCATTCCCCATTCCCCATTCCCCATTCCCCATTCCCCATTCCCCATTCCCCATTCCCTATTCCCCCATTCCCCCATTCCCCATTCCCCATTCCCCCATTCCCCCATTCCCCCATTAATCGTCCAATTCCCGGCGGATGTTGAAACAACACCATTCTTTCCGTCGCCAAAGGGTAGCTACCATCCAACCATGCTGTTCTAAGGTGTCGGCTACGGGTTTGGCTTGGTCTAAGAGGACACCACTGATCACTCCCCAGGTAGTGGGTTTAGAGATGGCCTCAAATTTGGGAATTAAATCAATTACGACTTCAGCCAAGATATTGCACAGGATGCCATCTACGGGGCCGGGAAGGGTTTCGGTGAGTTCGTTGATACTGCCTTGGCTGGTGATGAGGCGATCGCCTCCCAAATGATTGATTTTGCCATTACAGAATGTTGCCTGAACCGCCAGAGGATCGGTATCTACGGCATAGACTGCATGAGCGCCCAATAATAAAGCCCCAATGGATAAGATTCCTGAACCACAGCCAATATCGGCTAAAACTAAATTTTGTTCTTCTTGGGGATCTATTCCTAGGCGCATTTCTAGCGATTCTAGACACAATTGGGTGGTTGCATGGCTTCCTGTGCCAAAGGCGATTCCTGGATCTAGGTATAAAATATGTCTATCTGGAGCTTCAGGAGGGGATAACCAAGCGGGACAGACAATGAAGCGATCGCCAATGGATTCCGGTTGCCAATATTTTTTCCAGGTAATTGACCAATCTTCTTCCTCAATCAAGTGCCAGTGAACGCCAGGAACAGGTAGGGAAACCGTGAGAGCATCCTGACGAAAACCAATGGATAGGGCGGCTAGATCGAGGAGTTGGGCTTGTTCTTGGGGTAAGTAGGCTTGTACTAACCGAGAGTTACCTTTGGTTTCGCTACTGGTTCCTTGACAGCCAAATTGATCTAAACGCCAGAAGATCAGATCTTCTAAGCCTGGATCGCAGAGTATTTGAATTTCCCACCAGTGGTTTGCCAAAATGCCTGAGCCTCCGTTAACCCTGAGCTAGTTAGATGTATTCTTGACTTTATCAAAAGATGGAATTTGAGGAAATCATCTATTCTTGTGCATCCATTGTCTTTGGCTTTCGTAGAGAATGAGGGCAGCCGCGATCGCCACATTAAGAGATTCTACTCCCTCCGCAATAGGAATGCTCACCTGGCGATCGGCTAACTCTAGCAGCTCTGAGGATAACCCCGCCCCTTCATTACCCAATAGTACCCAAGTCGGTTGTGTCCAATTAATGTCCCAATAGGTTTGGGGAGCGTTAGCAGTTGTAGCGATAATTTGCATCTGTTCTTGACGGCATTGAGCGATAAAATCCGGTAAACTCGGTTGCATCGCCATGGGAACCTGAAACCAAGCGCCCGCAGAAGCACGGAGAACTTTGGGATGATCTAAATCAACACTATCTGAACTGAGGGCGATCGCCTCTAAGCCTACCCCTGCACCGGTGCGAATGATTGTGCCCAAATTCCCCGGATCTTGAAGCGTTTCGAGGATGAGTCCTAGTCGGTTCAGTTGCGGGGAGAGGGGTTTGGGGGCATCTCTCCGCAGAGTAGCAATTACGCCATCTGGATTTACCGTAGTGGCGATCGCCTTCAAAACCTCATAGCTCACCTGCTCCACCCGTTGACAGCACTCTTGCAATTTTTCCCCTAACGGTTGATTTTTTTGCAACCATTCCGGGGTATACGCGGCACTGTCTAAAGCCGCATTCACCTGACAAGCCGCCTCCACCAGATGAGTTCCTTCTAATAAACATAATTGGGCTTGTTTGCGCCCTTTCGGTTGGTGCAACTTTCGCAGGTGTTTCACCCAAGGATTTTGAAGACTGGTTAACATTAGGAATGCGAGCATCTTGCTCGCTAGAGAAAGGAAGGGCAAAATCAGATTAATGTTGCCATTGACTATAGGGATGGCTGGCTAAATAAGAATTAAAATACCGGTAATCTTCGGATACTTCTTCACCCACCCATTCCGGTAATTGAATCTCTTGATTGGCATCGGTGAGTTCAACTTCTGCGAGGATTAATCCTTGATTGTCTCCGGCGAATTCATCGACTTCCCAAACCATGCCGCCCCAGTTAAAGGTGTAGCGGATTTTATCGATTTGGGGGCGATCGCACAAAAACTCTAGCATTTCCTGGGCATCCTCTAGGGGGATGGGATACTCATATTCTAGGCGATGAATGCCAGAAGAGCCAGAGGCTAAGGTTTTCAGGGTTAAGTAGCCCCGATCTCCGGCAATCCGCACGCGCACAGTTGCCTGATTTTCAGTGCGAATATAGCCTTGGCGATAGTGGATAGGTTTGCCTAATCCTCGCCAACTGTCTCCTGTGACTAGAAATTTGCGTTCAATTTCAATGGCCATAATGCTTAGATCGATCCATGGTTATCTATCATATAGCCTTTCTCTTGAGATCCCCCTAAATCCCCCTTAAAAAGGGGGACTTTCTTGACTGCCCCCTTTTTTAAGGGGGGGTTGGGGGGATCTTTTGCCTCTAGCGCTATAATCAACCCCGTGGACTATAGACAATACGTCAAAACTGATTATGTTTAAAAACTGGACTTCTGATGATTGGATTAATCATATTGCGTTTACAGTAACGGTAGCGGTTTTAGTCTGGTCATTTCTCTAGACGGCTAAGAATTCCTGAATCACATCTTTACTCAGTTCTGCGGTTGGCCCAGAAGCTACGATACCGCCTTTTTGCATGGCGTAATACCAGTCTGCCTGGCGGACAAAGTGCAGATGCTGTTCAACTAAGAGTACAGATATACCGGTCGTTTCAATGATTTTACGCACGGCTGCTTCAATTTCTAGGATAATCGAGGGTTGAATGCCTTCGGTGGGTTCATCGAGAACTAGGAGTTGGGGACGGCCCATGAGAGCGCGGGCGATCGCCAGTTGCTGTTGTTGTCCTCCGCTCAAGTCCCCTCCCATGCGCCATAACATGCTCTCCAGGACGGGGAATAGCTCGTAAATATAGGGGGGGATCTCCTTCTTTTTGCCTGCGCGTCCGGACTCCAAACCCAGGAGTAGGTTCTCTTTCACGGTGACTCTGGGGATAATCTCGCGACCTTGGGGAACATAGCCAATACCGAGTTTAGCGCGGCGATCGGGAGGAAGACCGACAATATTTTCGCCTTGCAAAACAATATTACCACTGCGCGGTTTTAACACCCCCATAATCGTTTTCAGCAGGGTCGTTTTCCCCACTCCATTACGGCCAATTAAACAGACCATTTGTCCGGGTCTCACCCCCAAGTCCACATTCCGCAGAATATGACTTTCTCCATAGTAAACATTTAATTCAGATACTTTTAAAACCGGTTTATCTTCTAGGTGCATCATTGATTCCTCATGCAGTATTGAGTAACTACCGTTAGATGTAAATTACTTGATTACTCATTTCATCTGCGGTAGTTTGATTTAAAATTTTTAGGAGTCTTTCCACTATCTTTTGATAGGGATTTCTCACAGCAATAATAATGCCATAATGAGTAATATTATGCTCAAAATATTGTTGTGCTAATTTTTCAAAATCCCTACGATTGTGAGTCAAAATAGCAGCCTGTTTACTGACTGCATACTCTAATTGCTCCACGTCTGTTTTTCCCAGTTGACCAGCTTGCTGTGCAGTCAGTGCCTGAAAACCGCGAGAAATTAGTAAACTCCCGACCAGGACATCAACATCTTCATCCAAGTACACTTCAATAAAAATACCTGTCATTTTTAACGTACTCTCGGATCAATTAAGTCGTCAGGAATCGCATTATTTTGAATATATTCATTGATTTCCGTTGTGTGATCTAAGTAATAGCTTAAAGCATCAAAGACTTGGGAAAGCTTCAAGTGAGGTAATCGATGGGGAATCTCTTCCGGTGAAACACCAATGCGCCACAGTTCTACAATGGCTCGCACCGGTGTTCTAGTGCCTTTAATGACGGGTTCACCATTTAATATCAAATCATTTTTGACAATATGACAGTGTTCGGTTGTCTGAATCATAATCTTTGCCGATCGCCTCAACTCAGCCTATTTTATCTCAAGTTTACCCGTGATCTTCGGTTTCTGATTCTCCCAGGTACACTTCAATCACCCGTGGATCGTTTTGCACTTCTTCGATGGAACCCTCACAGAGTACAGAACCTTGGTGTAAAACCGTGACTTTCCGGGCAATTTGGCGCACAAATTCCATATCATGCTCAATCACAATAATGGAATGACTTTCGGCTAAACTGAGCAGTAAATTTCCAGTTTGTTCCGTTTCTTCATCAGTGAGTCCCGCAACCGGTTCATCGACTAATAAAAGATCGGGAGATTGAGCGACTAACATGCCAATTTCTAACCGTTGTTTTTCCCCATGGGATAGGAGAGCGGCTTGAATATCGCCTTTAACTGAGAGTCCGGTAATCTCTAGCAGGTGGTTTAAGCGCTGGCGATCGCTCCCTGGAGGCCGACTGAAGAGCGTCGAAAGCACGTTCTTATTCGTATTACAGCTCAGTTCCAGGTTTTCCCTAGGGGTCAAATTGAGGTAAACCCGTGGCGTTTGAAACTTGCGACCAATCCCCAAACGGGCGATCTGATGTTCCGCCAAACGACGAGTATTACGACCTTTGAAAAAAACTTGCCCTTCTGTGGGTTGAGTTTTCCCTGTAATCACATCTAGAAACGTAGTTTTTCCGGCTCCATTGGGGCCAATGATCACCCGCAATTCCCCTGGTTCCATACTAAATGTAAGCTGATTAAGGGCCCTAAATCCATCAAAATCAACCGTTAAATTCTCAATCTCTAAAATCGCTTCCTTCATGACTTTTATTCAAATTCTTCCCGCTCTTGTTGCACTTCCGGATCTGTTTCTAAACTCGGATAAGTCACCAGGGTTTTCATGCCTAAACGGGCCTGTAACCAATCCCAGCCATCGGTTCTCAACCATCCCACCACCCCATTGGGCAAGACCATCACCACAATTAAGAATAATGCTCCTTGGAAAAATAACCAAATTTCGGGAAATTGTTCGCTTAATCCACTGCGGGCAAAGTTTACTAAAAGGGCCCCTAAAATCGCACCGACTAAACTCGCTCGTCCGCCCACAGCCACCCAGATCACCATTTCAATGGAGAAAGCAATATCCATGGCTTTTGGGGAAATAATTCCGGTTTGCAGCGTAAATAATGCCCCAGCTAACCCGGCTAATCCGGCAGAAATAGCAAATACGAGAACTTTGTAACCGGTGGGATTATAACCGGAAAAGCGCACCCGACTTTCATCATCTCGAATCGCAATCAAGAGGCGACCAAAACGACCACTCGTGAGCCAACGACAGAGGGCATAAGTGAGAGCTAAAAAGAGGATAGTAATGATATAAAATCCGACTTGAGTTTTGGGGTCATTAACGGTAAAGCCCAGGAGAGTTTTAAAATCAGTGAGGCCATTGGTTCCATTAATCAGTTTTTGTTGTCCATTGAAGAAGTTGAAAAAGACAATGGTTGAGGCTTGGGTGAGGATGGAAAAGTAAACGCCGCGAATCCGATTTCGGAAGACGAGATAGCCTAAAAATCCCCCTAATAGAGCCGGAACCAGGACAACGGCTAAAGCAGCGATGGGAAAGGGCCCAAAGGGTTGCCAAAACCAGGGCAGTTCGGTGACTCCATAGAGGGTCATAAATTCGGGCAGTTGAATACTGGAGTCGGGGGGGATTTGCAGTTTCATATGCATGGCGATCGCATAGCCCCCTAGGGCAAAAAATACACCATGCCCCAAACTCAACAGGCCAGTAAATCCCCAAATGACATCAATACCAAGGGCAATAATGGCTAAGGCTAAAAACCGACCCAATAGGTTTAAACGGAATGGAGGAAGGATTAATGGCATGAGGATCATTAAGATTAGGGCAATCGCAATCACTAATCCCAATTCAATCCACAGGTTGCGGCGACGCTTTTTTTGTTGAGCAATCCGACCGACTTCTAGAATAGTTTCTGACATCTAAGGTTACTTTAGTTCGTCATATAAAACGGGTTTCATCTGTATGGGTTTTACCGCAGCATGGATGTTTAAAACTGTGTAGCTCGTTACTCCCAAGGCTCCGGTGTAATATCCTAGGCTATCTTGTCCTTTCCAAAAGGTAAACTTAAAGCCGAGACGGGCTTTGCGATCTGAGGATAAGGGGTTAAAGGCCAGAGCAGTGACTTCCTGTTGGTTGCTATCAATGAGGTGAGCAAGGAGGTCGTCGAGTACACTATGGGCGAGTAAATCGGGATAGAAGCGATCGCCGCTCATATAAGGATGAAAATCGGGAGAGTTGGGGTCGATTTTATCACCCTTTAATTTCAGTTCACTTAAGGTTACTTCCTTCGTTTGCAGGTGGTAGCGATCGCCTTTCCCTAAATAACTGAGTCGAATACCATCGAGATTAAATTCAGGGAGTTTCAGGTCTTGATGGGCATGGGATAAATCCATCACTAATACACCTTGGTCACCCACCACTTCCGCTTCATCATTTTGCACCACCAGAGCCGTATTTTCATCAATGCCAAATCCCAGTTTATAACCGATCGCTTGCATGATGACGAGCGATCGCCCCAACCGTCCCCGGACTAAAAAATGTTGATCGACAAAAAAATCTGGGCCGATAAACCCTAAACCTCGGTTAATTTCTCTTCCCCAGTGAATTCCAAATTTCATCACATCTAAAATCTCAGGAGGATGGCGAAACATAGTTGTACTCATGATGGCTGCACCTGCACTGGTTCCGGCCACCACTCCCCCTCGATGATAAATGTCCCAAATCACATCAAGCATGGGGGTATTTTCCCCAGATTCCGTATACAAAGCTTGGGTAATATAGGATTGATCTCCCCCAGTAAAAAAGACCCCATTACACTCTCGAACCTGGGCTAAAAGTTGGGGGTCATACACCGCTTCTCGGTAATCCACATCGCGATTTTTGACCGCCACCGGAATGGCGATCGCCTCTGCACCCTGCTCCTTCAAAGCATCAACTGTATAATTTGTTTTCTGAGGATTGCGACTTGCTGTCGGGAAAACGGCAATTTTAGCCCCTTGTCCCCCCGCTAATTCCACAATTCGCTTCCAGACTTCATGATTATTATACCGGAGCGCACCCCCAATAATCACCAGCGATCCAGTCGGTTTGGAGACTTCAGACATTCCTTTACTCAGTCAGCTAACGGTCATTTTCTCGACAATACAAATAGAGAACCCATTGTACAGGAAAAAGGGATGACCCCCTTCTTCTCCTACAGACTTCAGTTAAGATTTATTACAATTTTTGAGTTTTGGCATAAAAATGACCTGATTTTTTTGAGATCTAGGTCAGAAATTTAGGGATCGTAACTTTACAAAAACTTCATGAAAATCACGGACAACTTTATCCAATCTTCATATTCCTGAAAGAAAAACAGTGATACCTTTAAAACTATTCTTTCTTCCACCCCTCTAAGTGTGCTATGAGCTGGCTTGATTTCCTCTTTAAACCCGTGTTTTCCAGTAATTCCGCCTCGAAAACTCATAAAACCTTTATCTTAGAACCCATCCTGACCCCTTCCGGTCTAGTTGATTCTCTGGATGATGGGCCAGACTTCGATGGTGATAGCACAGAAAACACCGTAGAAAATACGGAATTAGACTTAGATAACCAGCCAACTGAAAATTTATCAGACTATACAGTTGAATCCGAGGCGCTTTTACCCGAAATCCCGGATGAAGACTTAGAGGAAATTCCGTTTATTTATGCATTAGGGGAAGAAACAGACGCAGACACTCAGCAGGAATCCTTAGAACCTACCAGCACAGAGGAGAATTCTGTCTTAATTTCCGATTCAGAAACAGAACTGGATGGGGAAATTACGCAGGAACCTGTCAAGTCCGTAAAAGCAGAAAATTCTTCTGTCTTAGCTCTAGATACAGACACTGAAGTAGATGAAGAAATCACTCAGCCAAGAGCTAAGTTAGCAACCGATGTAGAAGCGGATGGAGAATTACCAGAGGAGTTATCCACTTTGGAGATACCCGAAGAGGTCATTTCTCAACCCAAATTTGACTCCGGTTACTTCGTGGTGGGAGAAACGGGAGAGATAGAGGTGGACTATCTTTTTGATGGCGGCAAGTATAAGGGAGAATTGGGGATTTTTAGTCTAGACGGAATGGACGAATATGACCCCGATACAGAGGATTTTATTGCCGAAGCAGCGAGAAGATCTAACTCTAATTCAGAACTCGGTCATATTATCATCTCAGACCGCACGGAAGGCGCATATTTTAGCGGAGAACTCGGAGAAGCAGACCACAATTCCGGCGAATATCAAGGCGTAAAAACCTTCAATATGCACTCTGGGGATAGCTTCGCCATGATGCTCGTTCCTAAAGGAAGCGTGCAACGGGTGGTGGACAATCCTGGAATTGGCGGTGCTGCGCGTCCCCTATTTTCCCTCGCGACTGCGAACCCAGAAGATGGTTTTCACATGGGACAAATTGCCGATGTCACCGGAGAAGGCAATGTTTTTGTCTTTGAAGACTTGCGCGTAGATGGTAAATCTGACGGAGATTATAACGATCTAATTTTCCGCATCAAGGGTGCAACTGGAAAAGCTGTACAGTTAGATAACGTGATTGATACAGCACAAGATTGGCGCGACTCAGATTTAGGACAGGAATTAATCAATTATGTGACAGGAGATAAGAGTGGGGTTGAAGAGGCTGATAATCTAGAAGATGTTACTGATACTGAAGCGGTTATTGAAAATATTCTTGTTACTGATAATCGTAGTAGCGAAGGGACTTTCGCCCCTACATCAGAGTCGGGTGAGGGTAATAATGATACAGAATTAGAAGGCGATAAGGTTCTCCATGGCGATGAAGATCGCCCCACTACCGACACTCCCACTGAAGATATCCCCGTTGAAAATAATGGGGAAAATGACGGTAACCGTAGGGGCGAACGGCCGTTCGCCCCTACATCTACGACATTAGAAGAGTTAAAAACCGGTGAATTTATCGTTGGCGAAACCGGAGAAGTTACCGTTGATTTCCTCTTTGACGGAGGTGGATATAAAGGCGAAGTTGCCATCTTTAGCTTAGAAGGATTAGAAGATCTCGATCCTAATTCTGAAGAATTTAGAACTGAAGTCTTACAGCGCATTACTGATGAATCCGATCGCGGTCAAATCATCATTTCCGATCGCACAGAAGGCGCGAAATTCACCGGCGAATTAGGCGAAGTTGACCGCAACTCTGGAGACTATTCTGGCCCGAAAACCGTGCAGATGGAACCGGGAGAAAAATTTGCCGTTGTCCTTGCTCCCAAAGGCAAGATTGAATGGGCTGTTGAGAATCCAGATAGACCTTTAATGTTTTCCCTAGGTTCTCAGCAGTTAGCGGACGCGACTGGAGAAGGTCAGACGTTTGCTTGGGAAGATTTGGATGTCGAGAAGAATTCGGACAAAGATTACAATGACCTCATTTTCCGAGTCAAAGGGGCAACCGGTAAAGCGGATCATATCGATGAACTGATTGACTCCGAAATGGTTTGGCAAGATACAGATTTAGGTCAAACTATTCTCGATTATGGAAAACCCGAAACCCAATTAGGCAGCGCCGATCGATTGTACAATCCCACTGAACCCGTTATTATCCAGGGAAAAATCACCGATCCAGATGGACTCAATCAGATTGAAAAAGTAGAAATCTTCTTACAAAAAGATGGAGGAAAATGGATTGATGTAACTGAAGAAGTGGATATAAAAATGACTTCAGACTATCAGAAGATTAGTTACGAGAAAGAAGGCTTAGAACCCGGTCACTATGAACTGAAGATTGTGGCTCAAGACAATGCTGGCAAGGTTGCAGAGCCTACGGTTGAGCAGTTTACAGTGCTGTCGGTGAGTAAAGGGCAAGAATTGAGCGATCGCGTTAAATTTGCCATCGAAAAAGCCACCAATCTCGGCAACTACGAACCCGAACAACTCGAAAATGTTCGTCAGTGGGTTGTCAGCGTTCAAAATAGCAAATATCACCCACAATTAGCCAATAATTTAGGAGCAACTGATCTAGGAGAAACTGGCCATATTCCCCATACCTATATTTGGGAATTTCCAGAAAGCTTAACCGCCCAAGAAGTAGCCGAAACACTTGGCTCAGAATACAAAGTTGAGTTTGCCTATCCTCTGGTTCAGTATCAAGTCAATCAGCATTCTCCCACCAATGAACCCTTAGTCCAAAGTGGAGAGCAGTGGCACTTAACTCAATCCCAACTCTCTCAAGTTTGGGACAATCAAAATATTCAAGGACGCGGTGTTGTAATTGGTGTGGTTGATAGTGGTTTTGAAATCAACGACCCCACTAGAAACTTACAAGGTCATCCTGATTTATTACCTAACTATAACTCAGATCTAAGTTATGACTTTGACGAAGAAGACCCCTATCCCTCTCGGAAAATTGATTATGAGCTAGAAACCAACCGATCTAAATCAATTGTCAATCCCATTGGCACTCCCCTTAAACATGAATTTGCATTTCGTTCTGTTAATGATGGCATCATAGACAGTCTCGTTATTAACATGGATATTCGCCATCCCGACATCAACAATCTAGAAGCATTCTTAGTCAGTCCTCAAGGCACTAGAATTCCCCTACCGAATCTTCAGCCTAGATCCTATTCTCTCTCTCTTCCAGAATTCCAAAATAACAGCGCCCAAGGAGAATGGACATTAGAAATTATCAATAACTCCGCAGAATCTGGAGTTTTAAGAAACTGGTCTTTAGACTTTGAAACCCGTCACTTACATGGCACTGCTGTAGCCGGAATAGCAGCAGCAAGTGGCGATAATCAGTTTGGCGGTAGTGGGGTTGCTCCTGAAGCAGAATGGGCAGGATTACGCATGGGAGCAGATGGTACAACTGACACAGAAGTAGCCAATGCCTTGTCTCATCATCGCCAAGAGATTGACATTTATAATAACAGTTGGGGACTCGGATTCTTTCATACTTTACCCAATGCCCAAAAAGCGATGGAAGAGGGTGCTATTTTCGGGCGAGATGGTAAAGGTAATATCCAAGTATTTGCTGCTGGAAATAGCGCACAAGCAGGTGGAAATGTCAGCTACAATAGCTTTGCCAACTCTCGTTACGCCATTGCTGTGGCTGCCATCGACAGTGAAGGAAAACACCCCATTTATTCAGAACCAGGCGCTTCCCTTTTAGTCTCTGCCTATTCTAGCGGTACTCCAGACAAAAACATCGTCACCACAGGCTTTTATCCTGAAGGCAACCCAGAAAAAGATTACTACATCAATAATTTTGGTGGGACTTCAGCCGCCGCGCCATTTGTGTCTGGAGTTGTGGCTTTAATGTTAGAAGCTAATCCCGATTTAACCCTTCGGGATGTGCAGTATATTTTGGCGAAAACGGCTGATAAAAACGATCCTAACCATAAAGATTGGGTGAACAACGGCGCAGGATATCATGTTAATCACCAGTATGGTTTTGGCGCGGTTAATGCTGATGCAGCAGTGGCAATGGCTAAGACTTGGAAAGCCGTAACAGAGCTAGAAACCATCGAGGAATACTCTTATGTGGGGAAAAGAATTCCTGATGCAAATCAGAATCAAACCCCAACCACACCTGTTACCGATTCAATTTCCATTCCCTCTAACCCAGAACAGGATTTGAACCTCGAATGGGTCGAAGTTGAATTTAGTGGCAACCATCGTTATCATGGCGATTTAGAGATTGTATTGGAGCATGAATACATTAATGAACAAGGGGAAAAGGTAACCACTTCCTCCATTTTAGCCAAGCAGCATAGGAGTGATAAATACAAGCCGGATAGTCCAGAAAATAATCAGTATTATTGGTCGTTTAGTAGCGCTCGTCATTGGGGTGAACCGTCTCAAGGCACTTGGACATTGAAGGTGACGGACAAATTTTATCATGGAAGCTCGGTACACAGGGAAATAGATCCCTCTCTGTGGAATGTGTTTACCGATTGGACATTGCGTTTACATGGTACGAATCCTAACGCAGTTCCTAAACCAAAAGTAACGATTAGTTCTCTGGATAAAGAAGCGACGGAAGAGGGGAATGCGGCACAATTCTTGGTCACTCGCACCGGAGATACGGATGAACCGTTGACGGTGAATTATACGTTGCGCGGGAGTGCTAAAAATGGCGAAGATTATCAGACATTAACGGGGACAGTGACGATTCCTGCGGGTAGAGAAACTGCAACTATTCCTGTGGTTCCTTTGTATGATTATGCTCTGGAAGGGACAGAAACTGTTGAGATTGAATTACAAGCAGCTTCGGGATATCAATTAGATGGTGTGGTTACTGCAACGGCAACTATTGCTGATAGTAAAACCACATCTCGTTATGGCCCGTTTGTGTATGTCAATCCTCAAAATGGTCATCAATATATTCTGTCTCAACCGGATACTTGGTTAGGCGCTCAGGAACAAGCGCAAGCTTTGGGAGGTAATTTAGTTGGGATTAACAGCGAAGCTGAAAATGATTGGTTGTATGATACCTTTGGTTCTGGTCGTAAATGGATTGGGTTAAATGATAGTGAAATTTACGGCAATACGGAAGGGAATCATCGATGGGTAAATGGTGAGGACTTGACGTTTACTCCCAATCGTTTTCGCAAGGATAATGTTCAGCATACGCCAGACGGTGAAGACTTCTCTGAAACGAATTTCATGGAACCTGGTGGTTGGAATGATATGCCTCACGATTTGCCTTCTATCTTAGGAGAAAGTTTTGAAAATCCGGTTGGCATTATCGAAATTGACCCCAGTACCCTAGAGAAACCGATTGTCAATGTCATGGTCACCGATGATGAGGCTGGGGAAGATGGCAATGCGGGGCAAATTGTCATTACTCGCGTGGGAGATTTGACCGAGGAGTTGACGGTTCAGTACAGTCTCGATGGTGATGTCACGAATGGCGTTGATGTTGCCGAGTTGAGTGGTGAAATTACCATTCCTGCGGGTGAGTCGTTGGTGGTGCTGCCGATTCTGGCGCTGTATGATGGCGTGTTCCAAGAAGGAGAAGAAAAGGCGATTGTTAAGCTCAGTTCTAGCGATAATTATGCCATTGGAACCCATGGGACGGGGGAAGTGAAAATTAAGGACAATCACAAACCTTTTGAACCGGAATTTGTCCATCAATGGGGAACTTCTAGCTCCGATCGCGGTCAAGCCCTAACCTCTGATGCTGCGGGTAACATCTATGTCGTTGGCGTAACCAAAGGCAACTTAGATGGCAATACCAATGCTGAGGAGGTCAGTGAATTTTCCGCAGATCCGTTTATTACTAAGTACGATGATAGCGGCAATAAACTCTGGACGAAACAACTCGGTACAACCGGATTCGATTACTACACCGAAGTTGCGGTTGATGAGAATGGTAATATCTTTGCTATTGGCTATGATGACAGTCATCCTGTGGGGACTTTAGGAGGAGGCGATCACAAGTTTGCTAAATGGGATAGCGAAGGCAATTTACTCTGGGAAAAACACATTGGTACTCCCAATCATGAGTTTTCTAGTGGATTAAAACTAGACCCTGATGGCAATCCGGTAATCTCCGGTTGGACTTGGGGAACGTTTGGCGAAACGACTCAAGCAGCAACGGATTACTTTATTGCTAAATACGACACTGATGGTAATGAAATTTGGATTCAACAGAATGGAACCGACGAAGAAGATCGCGGCCGGGATGTAGTCATTGATAGTGCCGGTAACATCTACGCGGTCGGCATTACGGAAGGCAATCTCGATGGCGAGAATGCCGGAGAATCAGATGTTTTCGTCACTAAATACGACGCTGACGGTAACGAAATCTGGACAAAACAATTGGGTACAGAAGACGATGAGAGTCCCGGAAAATACGGCGCGTATCGCAATGTGAGCGTCGATATTGACGACTCTGGCAAGCTCTATATTGCGGCTGAGAGCAAAGGTACGCTAGAAGGTCATGAAAGTCAGGGTTCAATGGATGCGCTTCTATTCAAGTTAGATGAGGAAGGCAATACCGTCTGGACGCAACAATTTGGAGGTGCAGGCAATGATCGCACCACTGGCATTAAAGTAGATCCTGACGGTAACTTCTATCTCAACGGTTGGACAAACAGCTCCATCAACGGTCAACCGGGTTTAGGCAAAAATACACCATTCTTGGCTAAATTTGACAGCGAAGGTCAGAACCTGTGGACAACCATCTACGGAACCAGCGATGCGGAAGATTTAACCTACGATATCGAAGTTGACAGCAGTGGCAATGTCTACACCACCGGCTATACCTGGGGCGATTTTGGCGGTGAAAATGCCGGACATATAGACATTTGGCTGGCGAAATTCCCCGCCACTCCCGTACCTTCGGAACCGACCATTTACACCAATCCAGTCACCGGAAGTCAGTATTTCTTGACCACAGGGGATACCTGGTTAGGCGCACAGGAACAAGCCCAAGCTGCTGGCGGTAACTTGGTTTCTGTTAACAACGCCTCGGAAAATCAATGGTTATTCGATACGTTTGGCGGAAACATGCGCTGGCTCGGTTATACGGATAGTCCGATCTATGGCGCTCAAGAAGGGGAATTTCAGTGGGTAAATGGCGATTCATCAACCTATAGTAATTGGTTCTATCTCTCACCCAATAATGTTCCTTTGACGAGAGATGGTAAAGACTTGCTAGAAGGTGAAGACTTTGCTCACAACAATTTCCGCTTCCCCGATCCGAATTCTCCCACAGGGTTTACTGAGTTTGGAAAATGGAACGATTTGCCAGCAGATTACTGGAATTTAGCAGGCATTGTCGAAATTCCTGGTACTCCTGAACCGATTCCCGATAACGCTTGGATACGTCAGTTGGGAACCGAAGGGAGCGATCGCACTTCCGGAGTCACCGTTGATGATTTTGGTAACGTCTACGTCGTTGGTACTACGGACGGCAATTTAGACGGTGAGAATGCCGGACAAGAAGATGCCTTTGTCGCCAAATATGATGTCGATGGCAATCTCTTGTGGAAGAAACAACTGGGAACTGTCGCCATTGATGAAACTCGTGGTATTACCGTTGATGAAACTGGAAAAGTTTATATTACCGGACACACTTTTGGCGATTTAGAAAGCGCCAACCAAGGACTCAGTGATGTCTTTATCCTCAAACTAGATGCCGATGGTCAAGAATTGCTGCAAAAACAAATCGGCAGCAGCAGCGATGATTATGCCACGAGCATTACCGTAGACGAAACCGGAAATATCTATCTGTCAGGATTTACAGGTGGAAATCTCCACGGAACTCATGCCGGAGGTTACGATCCTTGGGTGGCCAAATATGATGCTAATGGAGAACCGATCTGGAGCGATCAGTTTGCCACCTCCAGCCATGAAGGAGCCATTGATATCGCCATCGACAGCTTAGGCAACACTTACCTCATCGGCCATACCTATGGCGCTCTCGGTGGCGAAAATGCCGGAAGTCAAGATGCCTTTATCATTAAATACAATGCTCAAGGCGTTAAAGAATGGCAAAAACAGCTTGGTACAGCAGAGTACGAAGAAGGTCATAGCCTGGCCATTGACAGCGAAGATAATATCTACATCACTGGCAATACTCAAGGTTCCCTAGGCGGGGAAAATCAAGGCTTGCAGGATATCTTTATCACCAAATTTAATCCCCAAGGTGATGAACTCTGGCAACAGCAATTTGGCTCAATTTCTCAAGATTCAGCCTCCCGTCTGGCGATCGATCAAAATGATGTGATTCATCTGGCTGGATTTACCACCAACACCTTAAATGATCAAACCATAACCGGGGGTCAAGATGCCTTCCTGATGCTCGTCGATAAAGAAGGCAAACATTTAGAAACCCAAACCCTGGGAACAGCGAATAATGACACAGCTCAAGATATTGTCATTGACCGCAGTGGCAACTTCTATCTCACCGGATATACAGAAGGAAATTTGGCCGCCGAAAATGCTGGGGGCAAAGATTTTTGGGTATCTAAAAATCAAGTTCCCAACCCCGGTTATAACTGGACGTGGACATATTTCGGCGAAGACTTACACAACGGAGACAATAACACTCGCCTAGAATCCACCCCCAATACCGATGCTGCCAAAGCCGACTTTTTAGCCAATCTCGATAACATTGAAACCATTGATTTCGAGACCTTTAATCAAGGCGATAAACCAACCGTTCTAGACTTTGGCTCTACCAAAGCAACCGTCACCGGTTATTCAATCGTTCGCGACGTACCCACCGCAACCGATGGTGGCATGTTCCCCACCTCTGGCGACCAATTCTTGCAAAGTTCTGATGATACCCAATTAACCCTGGAATTTGACAGTCCTCAATCTGCCTTTGGATTCACAGCAACGGACGCTGAAGGAAATCCTTTCACACTTATCCTCCATCATGAAGATGGCACAACCAGCGAGTTAAATATTCCCGCTCAAGCCGTTTGGCCAGAAAATTCCGGTTCTGCTTTCTTCTACGGCATCACGGATATTGATTCCCCCTTTACCAAAGTCACGTTAACTCGACCTGGAGGGACTGAACGCATTGGACTCGATGATTTAGTCATTGGCAACCTTAAACCTGACGTTCTCCTGAAGACTTCTACCCCTCCCAATCAAACCCTCCATCTGGCTTATCACGAGGATACCCCTCTAGATTTAAGTAACATTATGGTCACTGACCCCGATGGAGAAGCCACGGTTAAATTAACCCTGTCCGAAACCGATGCCGGAGCGCTTTCTACCGCAACATCGGGAACCGTAACCTCAACTTACGACCCGGAAACCGGTGTCTGGACAGCAGAAGGTGCAGTTAACCACTTAAATCAACTCTTAGCCGATTTAGAGTTTAAACCCACCGCCAATTCTGCCGAAAGCGTCACCATTGCCACGGAAATTATCGTCCAGTCGGGTCTCGTTTTAACCGGAACCATCCAGTTAACCGGACTACCGAAAAATGATGATCCCACCATACAAGTTGAACCCACCCAAGAATGGGTACAGCAACTCGGAAGCACCGGTTATGATGCTTTAGGCGATGTCGCCACTGATGCACAAGGCAACGTCTTCATCGCCGGATGGGTACATGGCGATATCGACGGCAATGAATACCAAGGCGGTTCGGGTTTACCGAGACACACTGGCGATGGTTTGCTGACCAAATATGACCGAGATGGCAATAAACTCTGGACAACCACATTAGGCTCGGCTGATGATGACGGATTTCATGGAGTAGACACCGATAGCCAAGGCAATGCCTATGTCGTTGGTTCAACTTTGGGTAGTTTAGACGGTCACGAACCTTTAGGAAAGAACGATGCCTTCTTTGGCAAATATGACGGTGAAGGCAACTTAATTTGGTCGCGACAAATTGGCACGAGTGAACATGATAGGTTAAGCAAATTGATTGTCGATAAAGATGACAATATCTACACCGTGGGAGCCACTTCCGGAATTATGGAAGGGACAAATAGTCATTATGGCTATGATGCTTTAATCCAGAAATGGGATAGTGATGGCAATTTACTCTGGACACGACAAATGACTTCAACTGAAGCCAGTAGTAGTTCAGCCAGCGATGTCACCCTTGATGAAGAAACCGGAGACTTGTTACTAACTGGTTATGCTACCGGTACTCTTGATGGACAAACTCCTGTTGGTCATTGGGATACGATGGTTGCTCGATACGATAAAGACGGCAACAAAATCTGGGAGCGTCAATTTGGCACAACCGAACAGGATTTAGGACGCGCAATTGATACGGATTCTGAAGGAAATATCTATGTTTCTGGCATGGTTACCGAAGCCTTAGAAGGGGAAACCCACGAAGGAGCAAGAGATGCTTTTGTCGCCAAACTCGATAAAGACGGTAACCTCATTTGGACAGAACAATTTGCCCAAAATGGTAGCACCGATCCCAACCGCCAAGGTGACGATCATGCCTATGGCATTGGAGTCGATAATAATGACCAAGTTTACGTCACCGGTCATGTCGGCGGCCCCTTAGATGGCAACCCCCATGCCGGTAGTATTGATGCCTTTATCACTGGACTCGATACGAACGGTAACCGTAGTTGGAGCCAACAATTTGGTTTCCCTGGTTGGGATGGTTTGCAGCAAATTGAAATTGATGAGGATAACAATCTCTTCATCGCCGGTGCAGTTGAGGGTGCAATGCCAGGACAAACATATAACGGTTCCCTCGATCCCATTGTTGCCAAATACAGCTTCAACCAAACCTATCAAGAAGATACCCCGGTTGAACTCAACAACATCTATATCAACGATGAAGACACCAACGAAACCCTAACCGTCACTCTCGCACTCTCCGACACCAACGCCGGAACCCTAACCAGCAAAACCAACAACGCAGCCGAAACCACCTTTGCCAACGGCACTCTCACCGTCACCGGAACCGCGCAGGATGTCAATGCCATCCTCCAGGATCTGCACTTTAATCCCGCAACCGGTTATACCGAAACCATCACCATTGACACCTCCGTTACCGACGGCAAGAATAACCCCGTAACCGGCGCAACCCTTACCTTGAATGGAGTCACCACTCCTTAATCACTGTTCAACTTATTCACTCACACAACCCACAAAATCATGGACAAAAACCAAAAATTCCACTTCAAGATATAAACCAAAATCCCAAGGAACGAAGGATTCTTCGCTCCTACCTACCATCTCTCCCAGTGGAATCTTTAACTCATATCATCACGACTTAGGAGGTCAATTATGTCTTATTCTTTTTGGATCGAAGAAACTGACTATACGGCGACTGGCAATTATGAATACATTCCACAAAACAGTGGTTATCTACAAATTCAAGACAATACTAACCCTGGTAACGAAACCATAGAACTGCCCTTCCTCTGGTGGTTTTCCCACTGGTCCTATTACTATAATCCCTTCTTTTATTGGTGGGAAGGAGAACTGACAGCTTCGGAACCCACTACTCCAGACTATATTAATGATTTGCAGTTTATCAAGTATGAAGACAGCAGTACCTATGGCACGGAAAACTTTTACTATTTAATTGTGCCCAAAACTGAAACCAATTACTTCACGAATTTAGAGTTTTGGAGTGCCGATCTCGATGAATACGATCCGACGATTGATCCCTTAGCTTTTGCCTCCATTCTAGGGGAGGGCTATGAAGTTGACAATGTTACTTATTCAGAGCTGGGATCGGAGTTAGGGATTTGTGATTTAGCGAATTGTTCCCCCGCAACTTCTGTACCGGAAGCGTCTTCAGTCATGGGTGTGTTAGCCCTTGGAGTGGCGGTTGTGGGTGTGGCAATTAAACGGAAATTTTTTCCAAAACAGGGCGCTAAAGCTTCTTGAAATGATATCAAGTCCGTTGGATCAGCTATATAGCCAACCTAAATGAGTTATTTAAGGGCTGCCCCTCATCCCCCTGCCCCCTTCTCCCGCAGGAGAAGGGGGAAAAAGTCAAGAATCCCGTGGGAGAGGGATTTTTCCGCAAAGCGGACATGAAAGGGAGAGGGCATTGTCTGTTTCATATCAAGTCCGGTTAATTTGTTAAGAAGCGGGCAAGATGCCCGCACTCCTCAAATTCTTTGATATGACTGGAGTGGGAGCATCTTGCTCCCTGGATTTTTAATTAGGGTATTTAAGCGAACTTGATATCACAACTCATTGAGACTAGCTATATAGGACTGGAGTAGGGGTGGGTTTGAAACCCACCCCTACAATTAGGTTGTAGCGATCGCTTCCCGAAGGTCGCAATCACTACTCTAATCCATCAGAAATTAGGCTTTCTTCAGCCAGCTAAACATGGCTCGCAGATCTTTGCCCACCTCTTCAATGGGATGTTCGGCTTCTTGACGACGCATGGCTGTAAATCCGGCTTTACCGGATTGATTTTCTAGCACAAATTCACGGGCAAATTGGCCGCTTTGAATTTCTTTGAGGATTTTCTTCATTTCAGCGCGAGTCTCATCGGTGACAATGCGAGGGCCGCGAGTATAATCTCCATATTCAGCCGTATTAGAGATACTATCGCGCATTTGGGCTAGTCCACCTTCTACCACCAAGTCTACAATTAACTTGACTTCATGGAGGCATTCAAAATAGGCTAATTCCGGTTGATATCCGGCGGCTACCAGGGTCTCAAAGCCACTCTTAATCAGGGCACTTAAGCCACCGCAGAGAACCACTTGTTCGCCAAAGAGGTCGGTTTCTGTTTCTTCACGGAAGGTGGTTTCTAGGATACCGGCACGAGTACCACCGACTCCTTTAGCATAAGCCATGGCGCGATCGCGGGCTTGTCCCGTTGCATCCTGATACACCGCAAACAAACAGGGAACTCCTTCCCCTTGTTCATAGGTGCGCCGCACCAAATGTCCCGGCCCTTTTGGCGCTACCATAATCACATCCACATTCTCTGGGGGAACCACTTGACCAAAGTGAATATTAAATCCATGGGCAAAGGCTAAAACATTACCTTCGCTCAGATTCGGGGCAATTTCATTCAGATAAATGGTCTTTTGCACCTCATCCGGCAGTAAAATCATAATCAGGTCTGCTGCTTTCGCCGCATCCGCAACAGGTTTAACCACTAACCCGGCAGCTTCTGCTTTAGCTCTTGACTTACTCCCCTCATACAACCCCACAATCACATTTACTCCACTGTCCTTTAAATTCAGAGCATGGGCATGTCCTTGGGAACCATAGCCAATAATGGCAACGGTTTTACCGTTGAGTAAATCTAAGTTAGCGTCCGCGTCATAGTACATCCGGGCCATAATCAGGATTCTCCTTGCTGATTCGTCTTTATTTTATGCCAGCCTTTAAGTATATCGCGTTGTGGGCAAAATGGAAAGGTCGAGAGATGAGGGTTCGATGAGAATTAGCCCCCCATGTCCGAACTTGAGAACAACCATCAGAATCCATGGTATACAGTTACTAGGGGTCACGGTCTTGGAGTATTGAGATCGAGAGAGGGAAGCTAACACACAAGAGAAGTAATCTCTCAAGCCTCAATCGTCTTAATCAGTTGAATCATTATGAATACAGATCTGCAAAACTTGCTCTCGGATTTAATCAAGCGCTATCGCTCTCAAGTCGATTTTCTGGCGATTCGTCTGGAAGAAGCAGAAGCGACTGATATCTTGCTGCGGGGGGATAAGGTAGAAACTCTCAGTGAAGGCATTTCCCTAGGGGGACAGGTGCGAGCTTGTTACAAAGGGGGTTGGGGAATGAGCAGCTTTAACCAACTGGGGGGATTATCGGAACGGATCGAAGAAGCGATCGCCTCAGCACGGTTAGTGGGACAAGAGGAAACCATCTTAGCCCCAATTCCCATTATTCAAGATAGCCGGATTTTGCCCCTAGGAGGAACCCATCCCAGGGAGATCCCATTGATCCAGAAAAAGGAATTATGCGATCGCTACGCAGAAATTCTCCACAGCACCGACTCCCAAATTGCTACCACTTCCGTGCGCTACGGAGACTGCTGTCAACGGATGATCCTGATCACCTCAGAAGGAACCTTAATCGAACAATCTTGGGTCGATTTAGAAATGCGATTTGCCGCCACTGCTCGCCAAGGCTCCACCGTACAAACCGGGCGAGAAACCACCGGATCGCGCAATGGGTATGAAGATTTAACCCAACTCGATGACCAAGTGCGATCGGCTGCCCAGCGTGCCGTTAACGCCCTATCCCATCCTGCCATTAAAGGCAACACCTACACCGTCGTTATCGATCCCATTTTAAGCGGATTATTTGTCCATGAAGCCTTCGGCCACCTTTCCGAAGCCGATATGGCCTATGAAAACCCCGATATCCTGGAAGTGATGACCCTAGGGCGCAAATTTGGCCCGGACAACCTGCAAATTCTTGATGGAGCAGGGCCCCAAGGTCACCGAGGCAGTTATTTTTATGATGATGAAGGAACCCCAGCAACCACCACCCAACTGATTAAAGATGGCGTATTGGTAGGTCGTCTCCATTCGCGGGAAACCGCAGGCAAATTGGGAGAAGAACCCACCGGCAATGCTCGTTGCCTCAATTATCATTATCCCCCCTTGGTACGGATGACCAATACCTGGATCGAGCGCGGAAAAACCCCGGTCAGTGATTTGTTTAGTGGCATCAAAGAGGGCGTTTATGCCAAAAATTGGCGCGGAGGTATGACCAATGGGGAAATGTTTACCTTTAGTGCAGGAGAAGCTTGGATGATTCGCAATGGAGAACTGGCTGAACCGGTGCGAGATGTGACGCTTTCGGGCAATGTGTTTAGTACCTTAGCGGATATTGAGGCGATCGGTGATGATTTTTACTGGGATGAGTCCGGTGGTTGTGGCAAAGGGGGACAGAATGGTTTAGCCGTCGGTTGTGGCGGCCCCTCCCTACGCATCGGTAATGTGGTAGTCGGTGGAGAAAATGAGGAGTGAGTAATGAGTAATATCAAGTCCGGTTTCCGCAAGCGGACATGAAAATTTGTTAAGAAGCGGGCAAGATGCCCGCACTCCTCAAATCCCTTGATATTCTTGGAGTGGGAGCGTCTCGCTCCCTAGTAACATCAAGTCCGGTTAATTGGTTAAGAAGCGGGCAAGATGCCCGCACTCCTCGAATTCTTTGATATGACTGGAGTGGGAGCATCTTGCTCCCTAGTAACATCAAGTCCGTCACTCCCGGAATCCCTTGACATCCTTGGAGTGGGAGCGTCTCGCTCCCTAGATTCGCAACTCCCCTAGATTCGCAACTCCCCTAGATTCGCAACTCCCCTAGATTCGCAACTCCCCTAGATTCGCAACTCCCCTAGATTCGCAAATTCCCTAGATTTGCAGCTTCCCTAGATTTGCAGCTTCCCTAGATTCGCAAATTCCCTAGATTTGCAATTATGGTGTTTAAACGGACTTGATATTACCCCTTACTCACCTAAATTAATGAGGGTCGTGGAGTTCCCCCTTCAACCGCTAAACGATAAGGTTCAACATTATCGTTGTAATCAATGGGGAGGACAGCAACTACGTTCTCGTGGGGACGGGGGATAATCACCCAGGATTCTAGGGTCGCTCCATAGGCTTTCTCTACGGCATCTATGCCTGCATCCATCGCCGTTTTGACCTCGGAAACGTCTCCCCGGATGTTTACCGTAAACCGGGCACTTCCAACGCGAATATAGCCGACTAAGGTAATCCGTCCTGCTTTTACCATTGCGTCAGCAGCAGCCAAAATACCTGGGAACCCCTTTGTCTCAATCGATCCAACAGCTTGCTGTCCCATAATTGTCGCTCCTAATGTTAATCAATGAACCATCTCTATGCAAGACTTTATTGTAGGGGTTTAGGGGGTCAGTTGAGTCAAGAAAATGGGGAATGGGTTCTTACCACTCGCCATCTAGCGAAAGGGTTCACTCACTTCTGTATAGTCAATGGGGAGGACGGCTTGCACATTTTCGGGGGGATTGGGGACAATGTAGTGCATCATCACTTGACCTCCAAAGACTTTTTCCGCTTCCCGAATGCCTGCTTCAACTGCGGGTACAACTTCCGAAGTTCCTCCCCGAATGGCAACTACAAAGTTACCACTTTCAGCGCGATCGAAGTAGACGAGGGTAACTCGCGCTGCTTTCACCATGGCATCAGCAGCAGCGAGAATGGAAGGAAATCCTAGGGTTTGGATGACACCAACAGCTTCAGGCACAATGATTCTCCTTTGGGGGATGTTGAGTGAGTTCACAAGGGTGATTTCACTATTGTAGGGGAGAACGGCGATCGCGCTGCTTGAGCTTTAAGCTAATTTGGCTTCTAAAGATTTGAGCAACTCCGTATTCACGCCAGATTCACGGGTGAGGGCGATTTTACCGGTACGAGCAATTTCCCGAATGCCAAATTTTTGTAGCACTTGGACAATGGCCACCATTTTCCCAGGGTCTCCGACGACTTCCAAGGTGAGGGAATCTTCAGCCACATCCACCACGCGAGAGCGGAAAATGTTCGCTAACTCAATAATTTCCGAGCGACTTTGAGTTGGAGCATTCACTTTAAGCAACATTAATTCCCGTTCTACACAAGGACTTTCCGTTAAGTCTTGCACCTTAAGGACATTAATTTGCTTGTAGAGCTGTTTGGTGATTTGCTCAATAATCTTGTTATCTCCAGGAACAACCATCGTAATCCGAGAGACTCCGAGTTGTTCGGCCGGGCCGACGGCTAGACTTTCAATGTTAAAGCCGCGACGAGCAAATAAACCAGAAATGCGACTTAAGACTCCAGCTTCGTCTTCTACCAGTACAGAAAGGGTGTGTTTCATAGTTGCCTCATGCGCCTACGAGTGATACTATCAGGTTCTGAGTTTAGGTTTAAATCTTACACTATACATCATAGACCCAACTATGATATGAGCTTTAGCTAGGCGATCGCCCCCCTATAATCCTTTCTTAAGATTAATCTGGGGGCAACTCTCCCTGTTCCTGCTCCCAGAGACTCCAAAATTCCCCAAATCCTCCCCTAGAGGCAAAAACAAGTTAAAAAATGTAGAGCAACTCAAAACTTGTCAGTTACAATGGCAGAAACCCACTCAACTTTGCCCCCATACCCGACCCAAAGGGATTCTCTGGGTAGAGAGCAAAGATCTCATTGTTCAAGCCAAGCTATTGGAGACTCAAACGGTCTACATTCTTAAAATCAGACCCAATTGAGTTCTTCTGAAATCATCAGATTCCAGATCTGACTGTTGTTCTATCCCCTATTTATCATTCAAAACGCCTGTGGTTGACAAAAAATCAAATCGCGATCTTCCCCAAATTAACGAACGGATTAAATATCCCAAAGTGCGAGTCATCGATAGTGATGGCACTCAACTGGGCATCATGTCTCCAGTTGAAGCCCTCCAACTCGCTCAAGAAAAAGAACAAGACTTAGTGCTGGTCAGTGATAAAGCCGATCCGCCTGTATGCCGAATTCAGGATTACGGCAAGTATAAGTTTGAGCAAGAAAAAAAAGCCCGCGAAGCTAAGAAAAAGCAGCACACAGCCGATGTTAAAGAAGTAAAAATGCGGTACAAAATTGAGGAGCATGATTATAATGTGCGCCTCAATCATGCCAAGAAATTCCTCAAGAAAGGTGATAAAGTTAAAGCAACGATTAGCTTTCGAGGAAGAGAGATTCAGCACAGCAATTTAGCAGAAGATTTGCTCAAGCGCTTGGCGAAGGATCTAGAAGAGGAAGCTGAAGTGCAGCAAGAACCGAAACGGGAAGGGCGCAATATGATGATGCTCCTCTCCCCGAAAAAAGAGCCATAAGTCATGCTCTTCCTAGGGAAAAGATATTAATCTTGAACCTAGGAAGAGTTTGACCCATGTAAAGTACCGAGATATGGAACTCAACTATCAGGGACGCAGCTTAAACAAGTGGGGACAAAGATTTTTCCAATGGTTTAACCTTCGACCAGACGAAAGTGAACGCACAGTTTTAATGCTGGCGTTTTATACTGCAAGTTGTGTGGGACTCAGTTGGACAGAAGCGAGTACCGCCGATTTGTTCTTGCAACGGTTTGGGGCAGAATCTTTACCCTGGATTTATATCGCCAGTGCGGTGATGGGTTCAGGATTGGGATTTTTGTACGATTGGTTACAAACCCTGATTCCTTTGCGGAAGGTGATTGTGCTGACGGCCATCCTCATGGCCATTCCCTTATTTTTACTCCGCTTAGGGTTAGATCTCGTTATTATCGCACCCATCTTAATTTTTTTGCTGCGTCTGTGGTGTGAAGCGATCTTTATCCTCAATGAACTCAATACCAGTATTTGCGCTAACCAACTGTTTAATATTCGGGAAATTAAACGGACTTATCCCTTAATTTCTAGTGGTATTTTAATGGCAGATGTGGTAAGTGGATTTTCCCTACCGGTCATCTTGACCTTCCTGCGGGTGGAAAATGTTCTGATTTGTGCCAGTGTGTTGATGTTTGTGGGGGGAGCGATCGCCTTTTACCTTACCCAAAATTATCAACAATTTTTCCCAGACACCACCAACCGCGTATCCCAAGAAGAAGCCTCAGACTTTACCCAAAGGCGCTTAGGTCGCCCAGTATGGCGCTATGTGATCCCCCTAATTCTGTTCTTTTTTGTCGCCCAAGGTTCTTTACAATTTGTCGAGTTCCAGTTCTTTGACCAACTGGAAAAAAACCTGAATTCGGGGGAAGTAGCGAGTTTCCTCGGATTCTTTAATGGGGTTTTGGGCCTGTTTGAACTGGTTCTGCAATGGTTTGTCTCTTCCCGCTTAATTGAGCGCTTGGGGGTATTTGTGGCCGCCTCCCTGCTACCGGGATTGATGGGAATCATCAGTTTGTTGTCCTTAACCCATGTGGCGGACTTGTTTTGGTGCTTGATTACCCTGAAGTTTTTTGATGATTTGTTGCGCTATACGGTGGTGTTAGGGTTGGGGCCGGCTCTGTTTCAGCCGTTGCCGGAGAGCATCCGTAATGGTATCCAGGCTTGGCGGGCGATCGCCGAACCGATCTCAACTGGGGTAACTGGCTTGCTGCTTTTGGGAACGATTTGGTTTTGTAGCCAAGTCTTTCCCCAACTGCAAGCGCGACAGTCGGATATCTTCCTATTTCAAACTATTGTCATTTCCCTGGGTTGGTTATTGGCCATTTTCTTCCTGCGCTCTGGCTATGTGCAACTGTTAGTATCGAGTGCTAAAAGCGGCCGCTTAGGGGTCTCGGATGTGGATTTGCGATCGCTACAACGGAATGTGGCCGAAACCCTCAAACAACCCGGAGCCGAAGAAGATAAACGCTCTTGTATCGAATTGCTCAACCGCTTTGACCCCCAAAATATCAATGAGGTACTGGTTCCCCTGTTGCCTTCCCTGTCTCCGGCTCTGCAACGGCAAAGCTTAGAAGTGCTGCTAGAACATCCCCAAACTAAGGATGTAGAAGCCATTCGCGCCCTCACCCAAACCGCGTTACTGCCGGATGTGTTGGCCCTAGCTCTGCGCTACATTTGGCTCACAGAAGCTGAACCGGATATTCGTCAGTTACGCAGCTATCTGCAACCGGCTGTCGATCCGGTGGTGCGGTCAACGGCTGCGGCCTTGATGCTCCGCAGAGGGAATGCGAAGGCGAAAGCAGAAGCGACGAATACTTTGCGACGGATGGTGACGAGCGAGCAGGAACGGGAACGGGTGATGGGATGTCGCGCTCTGGGGGAAGCGGTGTATATGCAAGCCCTGCGCCTCTATGTGCCCAATTTACTTCAGGATGACTCTCTGCGGGTGCGCTGTGCCCTCCTAGAGGCGATCGCCGCTACCCGTTTAGAAGAATATTATCCCTCTTTGCTGCGGGGTCTGTATTATCAATCTACCCGCGAAGCCGCTTGTAAAGCGCTGGTACGTTTAGGCCGTGAGTCTATTCCCCTGTTGTTAGATTTAGCCCGCGATATCTATAAACCGGATCTCGTCCGCATGTACGCTTGGATGACGATTGGGGATATTAGAACCCCAGAAGCCTTGCATGTATTAACCCAAAACTTAATCACATCTTGGGGAAGTACCCGACGTAATATCCTGAAAATTTTGATTAAATTACCCGACGATCTGGGGATAGAAAAAGTACAGGCTGTCATGGGGCGATCGGGGATTGAATTATTGATTGACCAAGAACTGATGTTCATCGGCCAACTCTATGCAGGACGTTTAGATCTGGCCGAGGATCGGGTTTCGGGTCGGGAAGCTCAATTATTGCTGCGATCGCTTGTCGATCTAGAAACAGACTCCATTGAACGCTGTTTCTTATTGATGAAGTGCTTGTATCCCATCCAGAGCGTACAAGCGGCTTATTTTAATCTCCAGTCCAATTCTATGAGTAGTCAGGCTAAGGGATTGGAAATTTTAGACAATATTGTGGATATTCCCCATAAAAAAGCCCTGTTAACGGTTCTCGATCAGTATGCGATCGCCGAAAAAATGACCTATCTAGAAGATTTAGTCTTATACCAACCCCTGAGTCCGAGCGATCGCCTGCGCCATCTTCTTGACCTACGCCATTTTCTCTCAGATTGGCCCTTGGCCTGCTGTTTCCATGTGGCTCAAGCCTTCCGTTGGAGTACCACCCCCGAACATATTCTCGCTGGACTGCGCCATCCTAGGGGGTTTGTCCGGGAAGCCGTCTTGAATTATCTTAAAGTAGCAAGCCCTTCAACTTTGAGCCAATTGTTGCCTATGCTCCAAAATGATCCCGATCGCCTAGTCGCTGCCCAAGTTCAAGCCTTAATCGAAGAGTTTGGCCTCTCCCATACTGAGGTGTCCTCAACCTCCATCTTCGGTGAGGGTTCTTCGGATTTTGCCCTTCCCCCATTCCCCTATCCCCCATCCCCCTAAACCCGACCCGGAGAAGTTATGTTAAGTAGCGTTGACCGCTTGCTATTTGTGCGAGGTGTGCCCATCTTCAAAGAGTTACGGGATGATTTTTTGGTGCGCCTCGCCTCAATTATGGATGAGCTATCGTTTCCGGCTGGGCAAACGATTTTTACCCAAGGGCAAGAGGGACGCTCTTTATATATTGTGGTGTCTGGACGGGTACGGGTACATATTGGCGATCGCGATTTGGCTTACTTAGATAAGGGCACTACGTTCGGGGAGATGTCCCTGTTTGATGCGGAACCGCGATCGGCTTCGGTGACGGCGATCGAAACTTGCGACTGTTTGGTTTTAACTCAGCAACAACTCTATGATGCCATTGATGAAACCCCAGGCATTGCCGTTAATATTATTCGCTTGCTCTCTCGACGCATTCGCGAGTTAAACCAGAAAATTAACGCCCAAGAAAGTAAAATTCAAGAGTTACAACTCTCGAATAAACATTAGGCGATCGTTTCCTGGCTGACGGCATAGATTAAAATTCCCAGTATTTTCGCCATTTGGTTAATATAATATTCCACTGAATCAATATAAACCGTTTTATCTTCCAGTTTCAGGAATTTCCAGATATTGCCAGAGGTGACGACCCCATAAATCACGGGAATTTCATTTCCTTCTTGTGCATTAAACACTTGAGCCGCTAACATTTCTGCTAAACATTGACCCAAACCAGATTTTATGTCTTCTTTTTTGGCTTCCACTAGGGTAACGACTGGCGAGGTAATAAACAAATTCTCTGGAGAGAGACTGATTAAGAAGTCACATACTCCATTCAATCCTTGGGTGCTATCCACATTAAAGTCTGAACCCGAAAAGAGACTGATTTGATAGTGTTTTCTGCGTCTTAATTCCAGTAAAATCGGGGTGATAATCATCTCCGATCGCGCCTTTTCTGTATTAATACCCAGAGCTAAGGGAATACTTTCTTGCAGAAATGTGGTCAGCATTGGACTCGGCTCCGATTCTGGAATTTCTGCAAAGAGATTGAGATTTTCATGGAGTTTTAAGCCAAATTGTTTAAGGAGTTGATTGATTTTGAAGTCACTGTAACCCATTTTCCCTCTCCTCCTGGGACAGCAAGGATGTAATCATACTCACTAAAATACCAAGAATTTTTTCCCTTTGGTTAATGTAGTATTCCACACTATCGACATAAGCGATATTCCCTTCAAGTTTAATGAATCGCCAAGCCGTTCCTGATGTGACTGCGCCGTAAATGGTTTCAAGGTTTTTTTGTTCTTGTTGATTAAATTTCTGAGCAGCAACCAAAGTGGCAATACATTGTCCTAATCCGCCAATGATATCGTCTTTTTTGGCTTCAACAATAATTAAAACTGGAGCGTCAATGATTAATTGAGATTCAGAAAGACTGAGGAGAAAATCACAAGCTCCATTCAAGCCTTGTTCTGGTTCTACATTAAATTCTCGTCCAGAAAACAGGCTAATTCGATCGGTAACCAATCGCCGCACTTCTAATAAGATGGGAGCAATAATCATTTCTGAGCGCGATTTCTCGGTGTTGATTTCACTGGCTAAGGGAAGATTATAGTTGAGTGTGGTCGTCAGATACTCACTCGGTGTAATGTCGGAAGTGTCGGTAAATAAATTTTGCTTATCTTTTAGGGTTAAGTGGAATTGTTTGAGAACAGAATTGAGGGTAAAGTTGCTGTACGACATAAAGAGAATTTAAAAAACTATAAACTAAACCCGCCTCTATGTCCTTATCTAGAACGATCGCGGCGGGTTCAGGGATACTGATTCTATGGTGTATCTTATATCAAGTCCGGATAAAGGGTGAAGAAGCGGGCAAGATGCCCGCACTCCTCTAATCCCTTGATATTACTGGAGTGGGAGCGTCTCGCTCCCTAAATTTTTAATCATGGTATTTCCGCTTCGCGGACATGAACAATCGGAC